>JAYTLR010000039.1:0-144118 GCA_043729195.1 Akkermansia sp. | reverse complement strand
GAAGTTCATCAGCAATCTGGTGATGACCGATACCCGGGGACAAAAAAATATCGTGCTGCAAGGCTCTACCGCAGGAACGGGCGAGATCGCCGGCGTGATTCCCAATGCCACAAGTTCCACTCTGGCTACCACGCTCACCAAATCCGGCACCGGCACCTGGACGCTCTCGGCCGCCAACCTTTACGCGGGTGTAACCACGGTGAACGCTGGTGCCTTGGTGCTCGCCAATGCCAACGCGCTTCCCGGCGGCATCGGAGCCACCGGCGGTACGAGCGCGCTGACCTTCAATGGCGGGGTGATCGGCCTCGGCGCGGGCGATTTCTCACGGTCACTCGCTGCGGCCGGAACCGCCGGTGCCGCCACCTTCACCGGAGCCGGCGGCTGGGCGGCCTACAGCGCGGACCGCGCGGTCAATCTCGGCGGTGCCTTGGCCCCCATCACGTGGGCCACGGCCAGCACCGGCTTCAATGGCCAGACGCTCATTCTCAGCAACGCCACCGCCACCCATATGGTGGATTTGCAGAACCCGCTCGCTCTTGGCACGGCTGCCCGCACCGTCCAGGTGGACAACGGCTCGACTTCAGTTGATGGCAAACTCAGCGGAGTCCTCTCCGGCGGCGTGGGTGGCAACCTGATCAAGACCGGTGCCGGCACCTTGGCCCTCACCGGTAACAACACCTACAGCGGCACCACCACAATCAGCGGCGGCACGCTGCTCATCAACGGCAACTCCAGCACGGCGACCGGAAACGTGAACGTCAACGCCGGAACCCTCGGCGGCACCGGCACAACCGGCGGTGCGGTCATCGTCGCAGGCGGAGCCACCGTGGCCCCCGGCGCGAGCATCGAAAGCTTCGCCGCCGCATCGCTGAGCATGGCGGCCGCCTCGACATTCGCCTACGAGGTCGCGGACAACACATCGACCGGCGCGGATCTGTTCGCGGTCGGCGGTACGATCTCGCTCACCGGCGTCACCCTCAGTCTCGACGCCGCCACTACCACTGCCTTGGGCGGCGGCGGCTGGACAATTGGCAACAAGCTCACGCTCATCAGCTACTCCGGTGCAGACATCACCTCCGGCTTCACCGGCTACGTGGACGACACCTCGTATTTCTTCGGCGCGAACGAGTGGTTGTTCGATTACAACGACACCACGGCGGGTGGCAACTACGGCACCGATGCCGTCGCAGCCGGCCAGACCCGGTTCGTGACCATGACCATCGTCCCCGAGCCCGGTGCCGCCCTGCTCGGCGGCCTCGGCCTGCTCGCCCTGCTCCGCCGCCGCCGCCATGATTGAGGCGGTCCAAACAAGCCGGCCCATTGGTCTCATTCGTTATCGCTACACCCTATCATCCCAGAAACATCGGCTCCCCAAGGCCGGGACTCGCTCCCGGCCTTGTCGTGTCCGGGCCAATCCCAGGCAAACGGCTGCGCCAGGCAGACTCGTTCGCGAGAGAATCGGTTGCGGTGCCTTGAGAACCCGATTCCTTTCCCGCTGTCGCACATCGCCTTTCCGCCACTTTCGATGATCGGTCACCGCCCACCCATGAAAACCGCCAACTATCCCGGAATGAATTTCCGCAACCATCCTCTCGTGCTCGCCGGCATCCTCGCCGCGCTGCTGCTCCCCCCGCTTTCCGCACAGGTCACCCGGACCTACACCAACGGGCAGACCGATACCACGAACTACGACACGACCGCTCCCAACGATCCCACCACGCTCACCATCGCCTCCGGCTCCGCCATTCAAAGCGGCGTCCTCAGCGGAACCGGCGCGGTCATCAAGGCCGGTGCCGGCACCTTGACCCTCAACACCGCGGGCACCTACTCCGGTGGCACCGCGATCAATGCCGGCACGGTCGGCTTCGGCGAGCTTCTGACAAACCCCTTGGGCACCGGCACGACCACGGTCAACAGTGGCACGACCCTAGCCTTGAATCGAACGACATTCTCCGGTGCGGCCGCCCTCACGTTGAACGGCGGCACCGTCACCGCGGGTAATTCTTTCCCGAGCACTCTCAGCGGACCCATGACTCTGGACGCCGTCTCCACGATCAACGTGACAGGCAACCTCACGATCAGCGGCAACATCACCGGCACCGGTGGCCTGATCAAGACCGGCGGTGCTTTCATCCCGCTCAACGGCACCACCAACGACTACTCCGGAACCACCAACATCGGAGTCAATGGCGGTGGCCTGACCGTCAAGTCGTCGCTCTATGGCAACGATACGGCCAAGTGGATCCCTAACAACATCACCGTGAACAGCGGTGGCTCCCTGGTCCTCAATGTCGGCGGCGCGGGCGAGTTCACCATCGGCCAAGCCGGCACCATGTTCTCCCAACTGGGCGGAGTCGTGAACAACAACGGTCTGCGGGCCGGTTCGACCTTCGGCGTGGACACCCGGACCTCGGGCGGAAATTTCACCATCACCGACAATCTGATCGACTCTTCCGGCACGGGCGGCGGCTCGGTCGGCTTCCGTTACGTCGGCAACGGCACCCTGGGAAACAGCACGCTGGAACTCACCGGTGCCAATACCTACAGCGGACCGACCATCGTCGATCGCAACGGCACGATCAAGGTATCCTCGCTCAACAGCGTCAACGGCGGCTCCCCACCGCTTGCCACCAGCAGTCTCGGACGCCCCACCTCCGTCGCCAACGGCACGATCCAACTCGGGACCAACGTCAGCTTCGTAGGCGGCAGCCTGACCTACACCGGCACCGGCGAGACCACCGACCGCGTGATCAATCTGGGCGGCGCGAATGGCACGACCTACCGCTTCGATCAATCCGGCTCCGGCCTGCTGAAATTCACCAGCGCTTTCACGATCACCGACAACCGGGGCGTTAAAACCATCATTCTTCAGGGCTCCACCGCCGGAACAGGCGAGATCGCCAGCGCGCTTCCGCTCGGCCAATCGACCGCTCCGAACGCGCTCACCAAATCCGGTACCGGCACCTGGACCCTTTCCGGAGCCAATCTCTACACCGGGCTGACCACGGTGAGCGGCGGGGCACTGGTGCTTGCCCATCCGACCGCACTTGCAGGCGGCATCGGAACCACCGGCGGCTTGAGTGCTGTCACCTTCAGCGGCGGCGTCATCGGCTTGGGCGCAGGCGACTTCACCCGCCCCCTGGCCGTTGCGGGCACAGTTACCGCCGCCACCTTCACCGGTGCCGGCGGCTGGGCGGCCTACGGAGCGGACCGCATGGTCAACCTCGGCGGGGCCTCGGGCTCGATCACTTGGGCAACGGCTAATACCGGTCTCAACGGCCAGTTGCTCATTCTCGGCAACCCGACCGCGACCCACACGCTGGATTTCCAAAATCCGCTCGACCTCGGCACCGCTGCCCGCTCGGTGCAGGTGGACAATGGAGCCGCCGCCATCGATGCGAAATTGAGCGGCAACATCACCGGTGCTTCCGGCGGAAACCTCACCAAGTCCGGCCTCGGCACGCTCGCGATCAGCGGCACCAACAACTACGCCGGCACGACGACCGTCAGCGGCGGCACCTTGTTGGTCAATGGTGCCAAAACCGGCACGGGATTGGTCACCGTGAACTCCGGCGCGACCCTCGGCGGCACCGGCAGCATCGCCGGCGCGGCCACCTTCAGCACCGGTGCCAAAGCCGAGTTCACCGTCACCCGCGATCCGCTTACCCAAGCCAACACCACGCCGCTGACGATTGCCGGGGTGATGAGCTTCAACGCCACCGAAGTGCGACTGAACCTGCCCGCCAATTTGCCATCGGGCACCTACACGCTCGCCACCTCCAGCGCCACTCCCACGGGCACCGTCACGGCGACCCCGGTGGTGCTTGGTGGCTCCTACGCTGCCGGATTCACCAGCGCCGTGGTCTCGTTGGACACCGCTGGCAAGAAGCTCCTTCTCACCGTCAGCGGCCTGCCCACCAGTCCGACCCAATTGGCGATCACCACCGTCAACGGCGGCTCGAGCCCGGTCGCCACGGCTGGCTTCAGCGTCGTCGTGCAGGCGCAGGATGCCAATGGCGCATCCCGGCTGGCATCCGCGAACACCGCCGTCAGCCTGAGCCTCAATACCGGCAGCGGCCCCTTGGGCGGCACCCTCACCGGCACCATCCCGGCAGGAAGCACTTCCGTGACCATCAGCGGCGTCACCTACGGCACCGCGGAAAGCGGTGTGGTGCTTACCGCCACCCGCACCAGCGGTGATCTTCTAACAGCAGGTGACAGCGCGGCCTTCACCGTGCTGCCCGTCACCACGCCGACGTATCTCACCGTGACCGGCTTTCCCAGTCCGCAAGCATCCGGTGCTCCGGGCACCGTGACGGTCACGGCCAAGACAGCGGTCGGAGCGACCGCCACCAACTATGTCGGCACCGTCGCGTTTGCCAGTTCCTCGGTATCGGCGGGACTGCCGGCCAACTACACCTTTGTGAGTGGTGACAATGGAGTGCGCGTCTTCACCGGCGTGACCCTAAACACCGTCGGCACGCAATCGATCACCGTCACCGACACCGTGACACCTTCGATCACTGGCACCCAGTCCGGCATCACCATCACTCCGGCCACCGCCGCAGCGCTCGTGGTTTCCGGCTACCCGAGCCCGCGGGCGGCGGGCCTGGCGGGCAGCGTGACGGTCACGGCCAAGGATGCCTTCAACAACACGGTCCCCAACTACGTCGGCACCATTCAATTCAGCAGCAGCGATGGCAGCGCATCCTTGCCGGCCAACTACACCTTCACGGCCGGCGACAACGGGGTACGCACCTTCACCAACGGCGTGACCATGAACACCGTGGGAGTGCAGTCCATCACCGCAACCGACACCGCGACTTCCATCACCGGCACGCAGTCCGCCATCACCGTGTGGGTTCCGCCCACCAGCTTCACCTGGCGCAGTGCGGTGAACGGCAACTGGAACGATGCGACGAAGTGGGCGCAATCCAGCGGCATCGACTACGGGCCATTGACCGCCGGCCAAGCGAACTACGTCCTCAATTTCATCGCTGGTTCCTACACCGCCACGCACAATCTCAGCAGCGGATTCCTCGTGAACCAACTCAACTTCGCGGGCACGGCCACCGTCGATGGCACCAACTCTCTCGCACTCTCCAGCAACGGTGCCACCCTGCCGCAGATCAATCAGAACAGTTCCAGCGGCGTCACCATCAACCCGCCTCTGAGCCTCGCCGCCAATCTAACCGTCGGCGGAACTGGCAATGGCAATGTGACCCTCTCCGGTGCGATCTCCGGCGCGGGAAGCCTCACCAAGAGCAACACCGGAACGCTCACGCTTAACGGCACGGGCACCTACGGCGGCGGCACGATCGTCACCACCGGCACGCTGCAACTGGGCACCACGGCCAACAATCTGCTAGGTGCTGGTTTAACGACGATCAACTCCGGTGCCACGCTCGGCCTCAACGGCAACAACAACCTGACGACATCCTTCGCGTTCAACAACGCGACCGTCACCAACGGCAACAGCTTCGCCGCCAACCTCAACGGACCGGTCGCCCTCACCGGCACCACGAACATCGATCTCGGCACCACCGGCAACATGAAGATAGCCGGCAGCATCAGCGGCGCGGGCAATCTGGTGAAAAAGGGCACCGGCCAAGGCCCCCTCGTTTTCTCTGGTGCCAGCACGTTCACCGGCACGGTGTCCGTGCAAGGCGGATCGATCTCGGTGGGTTCCTTCAACAGCGTCAGCGGCGGCACCGCCACCAGCAATCTCGGAGCACCCACGGATGCCGCCAGCGGCACGATCTCCCTGGGCCTCACCTCCACCAGCACCACCTTGGACTATTCCGGCTTCGGTGAAACCACCGACCGTGTGATCCGCTTGGCCGGCACCACCGGCGGAGCGATTCTCAGCCAAAGCGGCACTCCTGCCGGGCTCACGACCACCCGCGGCACGAGCGGATTATTGAAATTCACCAGTGATCTTTCGATCCCCGGCACCGCCGGTGTCGACAACCGCAAGACCCTCACCCTCACCCATGTGGCATCCGCCGCCACCGGTGCGAATCCGGGCAGCGGAGAAATCAGCGGCAGTATCGGTGACAGCCTCACCGGGACTACTGGCCAACGGGCCACCAGCCTCACCAAAGCAGGCCCCGGCACTTGGACGCTTTCCGGAATCAACACCTACAGCGGTGCCACCAAGGTCCAGGTCGGCACGCTCGCCATCGCCCGGCCCGAAGCCTTGGGCGCAGGCACCCTCGACATCACCAGCGGAGCAAAAGTGCGCCTCGACTACATCGGCACCCGCCCCATCTCCGCGCTCAGCTACAATGCCGGTTCGCCCTTGCCCGCCGGCACCTACGGCTCCTCGGCTTCGATCGCATCGAACAAGGATGACACCCGGTTCAGCGGACCCGGCACGCTGACCATCGGCGTGGCTTCCCCTCCCAGCACCACCACCTTGGCGCGGACCAGCGGCACCGAGCCGTCCAACGGCGGAGTGGCGATCACCTTCACCGCCACCGTGGCAGGCAGCACGCCCACCGGCACGGTCTCGTTCTTCGACGGCCTCACGCTCATTGGCACCAGCGCGCTCGACGGTTCCTTCCAAGCGAGCCTGACCACCACCACCCTTGGCGGTGGCACTCATGCCATCATCGCCCAGTATGGCGGAAATGCGGGCAATGCACCCAGTGCCTCCGCAACGCTGACTCAGACCGTGGTCGAAACGCGGGCCGCAACCACTACCACCCTCACCAGCGGAACCAATCCATCGAACAAATGGAGACCGGTCACCTTCACCGCCACCGTTGCAGGAGTAAGCACCGGCTCGGTGCAATTTTTCGATGGTGACACCGCACTGGGAACCGTCGCTTTGAATGGCTCCGGACAAGCATCAATCACCACCGCAAGTCTTCCCGTAGGATGGCGTCCTGTTTCCGCACGTTATTTCGGGAGCGCGACTCACGCACCCAGCACCACGGCCACTCCCTTGTTCCAGACCGTCAATCCGGCACCTGGGAATGGCAAACTGAAGGTCTTCATTCTCGCGGGCCAGTCCAACATGCAGGGCAAGGCACTTGTCGAAACCGGTCGCGACCCTAACAATCTAACGGTGACCGGTGTTGCAGGCGGGCTCGGCAGCCTGCGCAACATGCTCAACAGGAACCCCGCGAAATATGGCTTCCTCCCGAACCCGGCGAATCCGATCCCCGGCGGTAGCCCGGGGTGGATCACCCGCAGCGACGTGGGCGTCACCTACTGGAGCGATCCCGGCACCGGCGAGAACCGTCGCGGCAATCTCGATCCTTACTTCGGCAACAACGGCGAAGGCCCGACCGCCGGAAACGGACGCATCGGTCCCGAGTATGCGTTTGGATTGGAAGTCGGCAGTCAACTCGGCGACCAGGTGCTGCTCATCAAGTATGCCTTCGGCGGCAAGTCGCTGGCGGTGGATTTCCGCCCGCCCGGCGCCGTTGCGGCCCGCGGTGGCGTCGTCGGCCCCTACTACACGGGCATGGTCGGCAGGGTGAACCAGGTGCTGGCCAATCCATCCACCTATTACCCTGCCTACACCGGCGGCGGCTATGAGATCGCGGGCTTTGGCTGGCACCAGGGATGGAATGACCGCAGCAATGGCGCCTACACCGCGGAATACGAGGCGAACATGGCCAACTTGATCCTGGATCTCCGCACCCAGTTCAGCGTGCCCAACCTGCCGGTCGTCATCGGCAACACCGGCATGGCCAACGCCCCGACCGGTCCCGGCTCACTGATCGAAGCGCAAGGAAACGTCGCGGATCCAACCAAGCATCCGGAGCTTGCAGGCAACGTGACCACCGTGAATACCATCCCCTTCGACTACGGCGTTTTGCTCGGAGAAGTCGACGAAGGCTACCATTGGAACTGGAATGCCGAGAGCTATTACAATATCGGCGAGAGCATGGCCAAGGCGATGATGGCATTGCTACCAGCCGATAGCTCGACACCCTACAGCGCCTGGGCGCTCGATCCCGCTCAGGGACTCACTGCCGGTATCAACGACGACCCCACGGCTGATCCCGACTTCGATGGTATTGAGAACCAGTTGGAATTTGTCCTCGGGGGCGCACCGGTGACTTCCTCGCAAACCCCGCTGCCCGCGCTCACCAAGTCCACCAGCTCCTGGGTCTTTTCCTACAACCGCAGCGTCGCCTCGCGACCTCCCGGCACCACCCAGATCGTCGAATACGGCAACAATCTAACCGGTTGGACGCAGCTGACCATTCCCGCGACCACTGCCGGCAGCGTGACGATTACCCCGCTAGGGCAAATGGATCACGTGGAGGTGGCTCTCCCGGCGCTAGGCAACTCGGGCTTCGTCCGCCTCAAGGTCACCCAATAGGTAATCGATTCTTCGGTAGGCCAACACACCGTCTCTTCCGCACATGAACAAACCGCCCCACACCTCTCTCTTTCTAGCGATCACCTGGCTTGCTCTAACCGCAGCCATGCTTCCGGGTTTGGTCCGGCACGCGGGTGCCCAAACCACCATCAGCGGCACTCAAAACGTGACCGGCAATCCGCTCACCACGTTCTGGAACAGCGCGGGCACGGTGACCTTGCAGAACGGTGCCACGCTTTTCCAAAACCAAGGGGGCAGCCAGAGCGCCGCGCCGACAGGCTACAACATCCCCAACGCGCTCGTCTTCGCCGGCTCCGCAGGCACGACCACCCTGCGCTTCAGCGCCAATGACACCAAGTGGCATTTCTCGGGACCAATAAGCAGCACCGCCACCGGCAACCAGACCATCAACATCCGATGTGAAAGCGGCGACCGCCAGGACATCCTCTTCTCCACCCCGATTCCCAACGGGGCATCGGGCACGACCGGCATCAGCGCCCATTACAGCATGTCGTCGGATTCGGAAAACTACATCAACCTCAGTGCGGTGAACACTTTCACCGGACCCATCACCTTGAACCAGCCCAACAACAATGCCGTCGGCATATTCGTCGTAGGTGGCGAGCGATACTGGATCGCCTTTGGAAACAAGTTCACCGTTCCTGGCACGGGCAGTCTCGGCCCGTCGGGCATCTATCCCGGAGCTGTCTCCCTCGCCAACCGCACGGTGCTCAACTTCAACACTTCGGCGAATCAAACCATGTCGGGCATCATTTCCGGCGCTGGTTCGATCCGCAAAGAAGTCGCGGGCAGCACCCTGACTCTGAGCGGAAACAACACCTACACGGGCAACACCACCGTGGACGCCGGAACCATGGTCCTTTCGAACACCGGTTCCATGAGCTTCGCCGTCACCAACTCCTCTTCAAACAAGGTCACCGGAGCAGGTTCATCCACTTTCAACGGCACCTTCACCGTCGACACCAGCGCCGTCTCCAACACCAGCGGCATCTGGACCCTCGTTGACACCACCACCAAGTCCTTCGGCGCCACCTTTGGGCTCACAGGCTTCACCGGCCCCGTCGGCAACTTCTATACCAAGACCTCCGCCGGCCAAACCTGGACCTTTGACAAGTCCACCGGAATGCTCGCCCTTTCCTCCAACGCGATCATCACGTCATTCGGCATCCCCGGCTCCTCCGGCGTGATCAACCAGACCAATAAAACCATCGCCCTGACGGTCCCCTACACCCCTTGGGGCGTTTCCGGCCTCGCGTCCCTCGCGCCGACCTTCACGCTCACCACCGGCACCTGCAATCAGACCAGCGGCTCACCGCCCTCGCCGACCTTTGCGACCGCAAATCCCGCGACCTACACCGTCACCGATGGTGCCACGGTCAATAATTACGTCGCCACCGTGACCATCACTCCGGCAAGCACGGCCCGCACCATGCTGACCTGCAACTTCGGCGCGCTCGGCCTCGCGGCGATCGACGAAACCGCCGGCACCGTCGTGTTGACCGTGCCGCCGAGCCAGCCGGTCACCGCGTTGGCACCGACCTTCACTCTCTCCGCCAATGCCACCATCAACCCGGCGTCGGGCAGCACTCAGAATTTCACCAATCCGGTCGTCTATCGCGTCACTGCGGAAAACGGCACGACGTTCAAGGACTACACCGTTTCCGTGCAGACCTTCGCCGCATGGACTTACTCCGGATCGCTGTTCATCGACACCACAGCCAACGGTGCCAATGTATCCGGCTCGGTCACCAACTTCCCGCTGCTCGTCCGCCTCAGCTCCGCCAACTTCAACTTCGCCCAGGCCCAGAGCGACGCCCGCGACATCCGCTTCACCACCGCCGCCGGAGCCGCGCTTCCCTATCAGATCGAGCAGTGGGATCAGGCAGGCGGAAAAGCCGCCGTGTGGATCAGAATCCCCACCATCACCGGCAACTCGACCCAGGAAATCGTCATGTATTGGGGCAAGAGCGGCGTGGCCTCCGCATCCAGCGGCTCCGGCGTGTTCAATTCCTCCAACGGCTACGCCAGCGTGCTGCACTTGGGCGACACGCTTACGGATGAAATCGGCACGACTTCCCCTACCAACGTCAGCTCCACGGCAAGCAACGGCCTGATCGGCAGGGGCCGCACATTTGCTTCCGGCCAGGGCATCCAGTGTGGCACCGCCATCACCGGCCTGCCCACCGGCTCCGGTCCCTTCTCGACCGGAGTCTGGATCCGCAGTGCGACCTCCGGGACCGATATCCTCGGATGGGGCCTCCAGCAGTCCTCGCAAAAGAAGGTGGTCATCCAGTTGAACAGCCCCCCGCGCATCAATCTGGATTGCTGGTTCGGCGGTGCCAACGTCACCGGTTCCGCCAGCGTTCCCCTGTCGGAATGGACCTATGTCGTCCACACCTTTCAAAGCACCGGCACCAGGCTCTATGTGAACGGGGCGCTCGATGCCTCCAACAACGGCGGCACCATGCAGCTTCAAAGCCCCTCCCGCTATGACATCGGCGGTTGGTCGGGAACCTACAACTTTGTCGGCGACATGGACGAGGCGCGCATCTCCAACGTCGTCCGATCGGCCGAGTGGGTTAAACTCGAATATGAGAACCAAAAGCCGCTGCAAACTTTGGTGGGCGGCATCGTGCCCTCCGGCTCGGATTTCTCCGTCTCGCCCACCTCGCTGACGATAAACGAGGCTGCCAGCACCACACTCACCGCCCAGGCCGGCGGCGCACGGAAGGTTTACTGGATCTACAAGAAGAACGGCCAGGAAACCGTGCTGGCCACCGACCAGCTCACGCTCAACTACACTTCCAGCCGAATCTCCGCGAATGATTCGGCCGTCATCCAGTTCAAGGCCGTGTTCGCCGCTGGCACGCAGACCATCGATGTGCCGCTCACCGTGCTCGACACCGTGCCGGACCCCGCGTTCACCCTCGTCCCCTCGACGACCCAGTGGGATGGCCGGCAGACGATGACCGTCACCGCCAACATCAGCAACCTCGCCGCCATGCAGGCCGCCGGCTTCGGCACCCTCAATTACAAATGGTCGGTCAGCGGCGTCGCCGTGAGCAAGCAGGCAACCAATGGCACGCTGACCCTCACCCGCTCACAAGGCAGCGGCCCGATGACCGTCAGCCTCACGATCGACAACGGCGGCACTCCCGTTTCCAACAGCGTTGTCATCCAGGTGCAGGAACCCGCCAGCGACCCGTGGATTCAGCGCACGCCGGATGCCAACGAAAAGCCGGTCACCAAGCAGTTCTTCGCCCGCGATCCGGGCACCGGCCTCGGCACCATCCACTATCGCGGCACCCAGGCCGGCGCCACCGAGGTCTATCTGAAGGTCTTCACCACCGACACCGGATCCGATGTGCCTTACGCCACCCACCGTCAGGCGCTCGTCGGCGGCGCCTACTCCTTCGCCGCGCCGATCGCTGCGGGCAAGGTGACCTACAAGGTAAGCTACGGCACCACCAGCGGCGGCATCGATTCCGCCCCGCTTGCCACCGTGACCGACCTCGTCTGCGGCGATGCTTTCATCATCGAAGGCCAGTCGAACGCCCTGGCCACCGACAACTCCGCGCCCAACGACACCACCACCACCAACAAGTGGGTCCGCACTTACGGCCTCACCTCGGGCTGGGGTTATGCCATCAGCAAAGGCAATGATCTCCAACTCGGCCTCTGGGGCTGGTATCTCGCGAACCGCCTGGTTTTAAACAACAACATGCCGGTCTGCATCATCAACGGAGCGGCCGGCGGCACCCGGATCGACCAACACCGCCCGAATCCCGCCGGCCACGGCACCGCGGGCAGCCTCTACTCGATCTATGCCAACCTCTACAACCGTGTGGTCGGGGCCAAGCTCACCCACGGCATCCGCGGCCTGTTCTGGCACCAAGGCGAACAAAACCAAGGCTCCGGCGGCATCGACCCCGACTACGACTACAAGTTCTATCAGCAGTACTTCGTGGACATTTCCGCGGCCTGGAAACAGGACTTCCCGAACCTGCGCAATTACTACTTCTTCCAAATCTGGCCCGCCGCCTGCGGCGACCAGTCGCGAAACGACCAACTTCGCGAAGTGCAGCGCACATTGCCGCGTCTTTATTCCAACATGAAGATCATGAGCACGCACGGCATCGTGCCGGGATCAAGCTGCCACTACGAACCGGCCGGCTACCAGAAGTTCTCGGACCTCATCGGCCCCTTGGTCGAACAGGATGCCTATGGCTACGTGCCCCCCGGCCCGATGACTGCGCCCAACCTCCAGCAGGCCTATTTCACCACCCCGGCAAAAACCGAAATCGCGCTCGTGTTCGACCAGAACGTCGCCTGGAGTCCGGGTGCTCCCACGATGCTGTTCCTTGCGAACTCCGCGGGTGCCACCTCCGGCAGCGTGTCTTCCGGCAGCGCGACCGGCAACACGGTCAAACTGCAAGTTGCCGGCGCTTCGTCCGCCGCCACCATCACCTACCTCAAGGGACTCGTTTCCTGGCAGCAGTCGAACCTCCTGGTTGGCTACAACGGCGTCGCCGCGCTCACCTTCGCCGATGTAGCCATCGGCACGCTCACTCCCTACCAATCGTGGGCCACCAATCCCGCCCAAGGCCTCACCGCCGGGGTCAATGACGGACCTACGGATGACCCTGACCTTGATGGCATTGAGAACCAGTTGGAATTCGTCCTCGGCGGTGCCCCAATCGTTTCCTCGCAGGCCCCGCTGCCCACCCTCACCAAGTCCACCGGCTCATGGGTCTTTGCCTACAACCGGAGTGTCGCCTCGCGCCCGCCCGGCACCACCCAGATCGTCGAGTATGGCGACAACCTGTCAGGCTGGACCCAGTTGACCATTCCAGCCGGCAACACCACCAACGTGACGATCACGCCCCAAGGCAACACGGATCGCGTGGAGGTCACCCTCCCGGTTCTCGGGGCCGCCGGATTCGCCCGCCTCAAGGTCACGCAATAGCCGTAGCCGGGGAGCCCCAGGCCCCCGGAGCCAAAAACGGCGGGCCTCGATGAGGCCCGCCGGAAGGAGGTGCAGAATGATTGTTTCCAGCGTGGATCCGGATCAGCCCGGGTTGCCACCGCCGGCCTTGCGGATTTGGTCGAAGGTGCCCTCGATCAGGTTTTTCCCCTGATCGCCGATGTTGTAGATGGTGGACATCGTCTGGATCACGCTGGCGGCCGGTCCGGCAAAGGTGAATTCACAATTTTTGACCTCGCACTGGTTCAACGAGAACGGGCCGAAACCAAGAACGACAAACCTGCAGTTGGTGAACTCACAGGTGTTGTATTCGTGGAAATCAAGGACGACTTCTTCGTTGGAGAACTTGTTATTGCTGATCTTCATAAGGATTTTTCGATGGTTGATGTGCGAGTAAGTCCGCGTTGGCGGTCGATTTCTGTTGGATGCCCCCCGCGAAGGGCGGGTGAAAAACGACAGTCCGACCACCGGGTGGGGGTTACGGAGATGACCGTTCCCGATACCCACGCCGCGATCAAGCTCGGAATCGAGGATCGCCTCAGCCGGCGCTCCGTCCCGCCGCCGCGCCAAGCAAGCTCCCGACCACCGACCCGCGATGGCAGTTGTCGCCGCCGACCATCGCGTTGGCAGTGGTTCCCGCCGCGAAGTCATCGTGATATTTCCACGCCAGATACAAGGCCGCCGGCATCGCCTCCGCGATGTAGCAGGCCGGACTGAAGCGACGGCCGACGACCAGGTAATCCGGCTGCTCGCGCCACGACTCCGCCTTGGTCCCCGACAACCAATCCCCTGCCTCCCGCCGCATCGCGTCGTGCAACGTTTCTCCCTCCGACACCGCCCAAAGCACGCGCACCAGGGTATCCGCCGCCCGCAGCACGTTGGCATGCGCGTGGGTCAGTCCGACATGTTCTTTCACGATCCGGCGCAACTCGTCGCGCGGCATTCCCTCCAAAGCCGCCACCAGCGCAGGCACCTGCGCCAACCCGCCGATGTGCTCGTCGGAGATCCCGCACTTCCGAGGCGGCCTGCCCTCCGCGTAGCGGGTGAAAAAGGCGCGGTGATACTCTTCCACATAGGTGTCCCGATGCCATCCCGGCTCCAGCATCCGCGCAATGTAGCACTCCAGCCACGCATCGGGATCATAGCCTCCCTTCTCCCGCACCATCGCGAATAACTCCGCCGCCAGCTTGAAATTCAGCGTGTTCTCCCCGGCTGTTAGAAACTGGTGATAGTGAACGTCGCGCTGCCCCCAGTATGCCGCTTGCTCCCTCAGGATGTCACCCTTCTCGTTCAGCGCCGTGTAGCTCGACCGCCACAGGATGCTCCCGGGATGCGGATTCCGCGGGGCCATGAAATGATCCACCGTCCCGTAATCCCGTTTCAGGGCCTCGCGATCGTAGTACCAGTGCACCGGCATCGCCAGCGCGTCCGCCGCGAGCGATCCTTCATAAGCTGCCATCCATACCGACATGCGCTGCCCATAGTCCGGCATCCCATCGACGCAAGCCTGCAGCCCCGTCTGGAGCTCACGTTGCGCTCCAAACTACACGGCGAGATGATCTGCACGTTCGGACGCATCCACCGGAAGAAAATCGTCAGCGATAGTTTCACGTCGTCATGCGTGGTGATGAGGATCGACGCCGCATCCCTCGCATTCGCTTCTTCCAAGGACTGAATCCGGGTGCATCGCCGATGATGGCCTCGGGGCCTGCCCGCAAGCCTCAAGGTCCATCGCATTCCGCGAACCCGTAGCCATGATCGCGTGATACCGCCGCGGCCGGTTTCCTGCGAGAGTCATCCCGTAGCGAGGAACTCCCCCGGATCCCCGCCACTCCCCGAAGATGCAGGCGCCAGGAACTCCCCCCACCTGGCGCCTGTGCTTTTTCCGGGACACGACCCTTAGTCCTGCTCCGGTAGCTTGAGGTGTTTCGCCCGCTTGAAGAAGAGTTCCAGATCGCCGCCGCATTCGTCCAACAAGCGATGGAACGCCGGGACCTGCTCCTGATAGGTGGCCAGCGAAACGAGGTCCGCGTTGTTGATATCGCGAGTGAGCCAGCCTTCCAACCCGCGTCCGCCCCATTTCCGGCGCAGCTCGCGGAAGCGGTCGCGCAGATCGCCAAACAAGGCCGCCTTTTTTTTTCGCATCTCGTCCTCGCCCGCTCCCGAAGCATAGAGCTTCTCCAACTCCGCCCGCGTGAAGTCGATGCGATCGTAAAACTCCACGCGCCGAATCAGCCGCGCCTCGTACGTTTTCAAGTCGGCATGCCGCCCTTCGTGCCTCAGCCAGCGCCGCACCCCTTCTTCCGCTACCGCATTGGCCAGCGATTCATTGAACATGGTGTCCCCGCCGCGGAACAACTTGCGATGAGTCAGTTCGTGAAAAATCAGCTCGGCGAGATCGATGTCCGCGGCGTGGACAAAGGTGTTCAGCACCGGATCGTGGAACCAGCCGAGCGTCGAATAGGCATCGACCCCGCCGGTCTGCACATCCAGCCCTTCCGCCCGCAGTTCCGCCGCCAGCGCCTCGGTGTGCTCCTCCCGAAAGAAGCCACGGTAGTCAAGCCGGCCAAGCGTCGGATACCACCAGGTCCTCGGCTTCAGCGAGAACTCCGGCGCGGCGAACAGCACCCAGGTGACATGCTTGCGGCCGAGATCGGCGTAGCGGCCGTAACTTTCGTCGCCGGGCAGCGTGAGGTGATCACGGGCGAAGGCCCGGATCCCTTGCACCGATTGGAGTTGTCGCCGCAACGCGGGATCGGTCGCCGGGTCGGCGAGCATCGGATTGATCGGCTTGCTCTTCCGCAAGATTTCCGCCTGCCCTCCGACCGCCTGGCTGTAGAAGGCCAGGGTCTGGCAGGAGGCCAGTATCCAAGGCAGCGCCAGCAAGGCGGACAGTCGAAGCACGGGCTGCGCGGAAATCATCCACCACGATGCATGGTCACGGGTCTCCTGCCGATGCGAATTTCCGCCCGCCCAAAATCGCAAATCCACGGCGGCTCCCGGGGTTGCCACGCGAAAGAGCTTCCGCTAGATAGCGGTATTCCCACGACACCTAAAAGATGAACCCGAACGATAAAGTGACTATTTCCGCCAACAGCCGTCGAAGTTTCCTCAAGACCCTCGGCGGGGTCGGTGCCGCCATCACCGCCAGTTCCGGCATCGTAAATGCTCAAGGAGCTCCCGCGCGGGCGACCGGTGCGAAGTACATGGGCGACTTCGCCGCGCCAAAGCTCGACAAGGTGAAAGTCGCGATCATCGGCGTCGGTGCCCGCGGATCCGGCCACATTTCGCAACTCGCCACCATCGAGGGTGTCGAAGTTGTCGGCATCTGCGATCTTCGGGAGGACCTGGTGAAGCGCTCCGAGGCGAACGTCTCCAAAAAAGGCCACCAACCGAAGCTTTACTCCGGCGATGACAACGCATGGCAGAAGATGCTCGCCGAGGTCAAACCGGACGCCGTGTTCATCGCCACCCCGTGGCAGCTCCACGGCCCGCAGGCGGTTGCCGCGATGAAGGCCGGTGCGCACGCCTTCGTCGAGATCCCGATCGCCCTCACGATCGAGGAGATGTGGGACATCGTGAACACCTCGGAGTCCACCGGCCGCCATTGCATGCTGATGGAGAACGTCAACTACGGCCGCGAGGAACTCCTGTACCTCAACATGGTCCGCCAGGGCGTGATCGGCGAACTGCTCCACGGCGAGGCTGCTTATATCCATGAGCTGCGCGGCCAGATGAACGGCGGCGACACCACCGGCTCATGGCGCACGCTCCACTACGCCAACCGCAACGGCAACCTCTACCCCTGCCACGGCCTCGGTCCGGTCGCCCAGTACATGAGCCTGGCCCGCGGCGAGGACAACTTCCGCCGCCTGACCTCCTTTTCGTCACCCGCCAAAGGCCGCAAGCTGTGGGCCAAGAAGTCGACCAACCTCACCAAGCCGGAGTTCAAGACCCTCGACTACCCCTGCGGCGACATGAACACCTCGATCATCAAAACCCACCTCGGCCGCACGGTGATGGTCCAGTGGGATGAAACCTCACCGCGCCCGTATTCGCGCCACAATCTGATCCAGGGCACCAAGGGCACCCTCAAGGGTTTCCCGAACGGCATGGCCGTCGAGGGCATGACCAAGAGCTTCCACGAGTGGACCAGCTCGGAGGAGTTCGAGACCATCGCGGCGAAGTACGAGCACCCGCTCTTCAAGCGCATGGGCGAAATGTCCAAGAAGATGGGCGGCCACGGCGGGATGGACTTCCTGATGCTGTTCCGCATCGTCGAATGCCTCCGCAAGGGCGAGCCGCTCGACCAGAACGTGTACGAGGGCTGCTACTGGTCAGCGGTCGCCCCGCTCAGCGAGAAGTCGAACCAGGAAGACGGCATGCCGCAGGACTTCCCCGACTTCACCCGCGACGGCTGGAAGACGACCAAGCCGCTCGGCATCGTCGCCTGAACCGGCGGCTTTCTTGCCTTTCCCGAAGACACGGTCCTCCCGGGCCGTGTCTTCTTTCGTGTCTGCCACCGGAAGGTGAATTTCCAGACAAGAGGGGCGCGGGCGGCTCGCCCGCAGCCCGTCGGCCGCGACATCGCCACTCCCCGAAGCTTCTGTAGAAGGAGCTCCTCGCAAGAATCCGTTTCACTTCAAAGTCGGTCTTTGACCCATCGATCCCATCCACTCCGCTTGATCTGATTTCGATCTCTGCTCCCGAATTTCTCCCGAAAGTTGGAACCTTGGAGCGGTGCATCGCTTCAGCCCCGGTTGACAAAACCGGCTTCATATGTTCACTTGAACTCGTGAACACACTTGAACACCCCACCCGCTGCCTCCCGCTCTCCGAATGCCGCCCTGGTGACTGGGAAGATGCCCGTTTCGTCTACGAATGGCGGAAGCGCGAAGGCACCCAGCACTACCAACCGCTGCTGATCGGCGAACGCGGCCGCAGTCCCTTCGACGAATCCCGCTTCGACCTCACCCGCCCGGTCTGGGAGTTCCAGCGCCGCCATTCCCCAAGATCCGGCGACCTCGGCTGCCATGCGGTGTGGGTGAGGGTGGCGTGAGTGCCGTTACCAACGGCCGGCGACGGATAACTCGGGCGGGGTCATGCTTTCATCGCGGAATCCGGCCATGATGCGGCAACCCGCCTACCTCCTCACTCGATGATCCGGAACGACGGCAGGACACCGCCCGGCAGCCGACGGGTGCCGCCCCGGCCTGCGCGCACGAAGCTGCTGGCATTCGACGCCGCCCGCTTGGAGCAGTCCGGCTGAAGCACGTCCGCGGGATCTAACAATTCCAACTCGCGCTCTTCTTCGCTGCCATCGAGAGCCTCCAGGGTCTCGATCGTCACGGTGCCCGGGGCACCGTGACTGGACGATACATCCAGCGGAGACTCGTTGGCGAAAAAGGTACCCGTCGTGACGGCAATGGTGCCGCCATCGAGATCCACCGCACTGGCTGAAACCGGGGTGTGATCGAGAATCAAATGCGGGGCACCCGCGAACGAAATGTTGCCTCCCAAACCTTGGGCGTTCGCGCTGACTTGCGACGCGGAAAAGCGCTGTATGCCGCCGGAGGATATTTCGATGTTTCCGCCATCGGCTCCGGCCTGAGCGACGAGGGTCGAATCGCGGACGACCAAAGAACCTCGGAGATTCATGCGCAGCGATCCGGCGTCGGCCCCAACCGACTCCACGCTCAGCGTCGCGGCCGAGTAGAGCGCGACATCCCCTGCGGAAATGAAAATGTCCCCTGCGGTGGCAGTTCCTTCGGCACGGGTCTGGACGGCGGCTCCCCGCTCCAACTGGAAGAGGTCACTATCGATCTGAATCGTGCCCCCTTTGCCCAGAGGCTGGAGTGCCACGGCACTCTTGCTACCGGCGGCAATCCCGGATTTCTCGCTGAAGACGTAGTCACTTGCAGAACCGGTGCCGGTGGCCAAGAGTTGGTCGGCCATCACGAGGATGTTGCCGGCGTCACCAGAGCTGGAAGTGCTGCTGGAAATGAGCCCCCCATTGCGAAGGGTAAGTCTGCCGGTCCGTACGGAGATGGATCCGGCATGGCCGGAAAACGACGAGTCACTGCCGATACCGGTGAAAAATTCACTGCCCGCCCGGTCCACTGAAATCTCCGGGCTGGTCACGGTGATGATCCCGCCCGCACCGCTGCCGAAGGAGCTGGAGTCGATCAATCCTCCCCGTGTCAACGTGATCGAATCCTGCGCGTTGACGGCAATGGTGCCACCGCTTCCGGATTCAAAGTTGAGCGCAGCCACTCCGGTGAGGAAGTCGTTCGGAGCCGCCATGTTCGATTCCATCCCTTCGATCTCGAGGGTGCCAGTATCGATCCGGATGCTGCCCGCGGCCCCGCTGGAGGCGGATAGGGACGCGATGAGTCCTGCATTTTCAATCCGGATCCCGCCGGACATGGTGACCCGGATGGCGGCCCCGCTGCCGGAGCCGAAGGTGTTGGAAGTGATGCCGCGAATGGCGTAGCCTCCATCGCCTCGGATGAAGAGATCGGAGCCAATGACCTCGATCGCGGGAGCCATTGCCCCCGCGGCGGCGAAGGATTGAATCGCGGAATCCGTGATCGAAATCTTTCCGGCCGCGGTCACCCGGATGCCGACTTGTGGCGCGGTATCGCCGGACACGGAACCGAACACGCTGCCCTCCCCGAGAAGGATATCACCCGATGACGAGACAATGAGATCGGCCGGGATGGGAGTCGTTTCATTGCCGAAGTTGAGAGTCGAGGACTGAATTTCCATATCTCCACCGCGCAAGCTGAGGCGGCTTCCTTCGCTTCCCGAAAAAAGAGCGGAGCGGCGGATTTCGATGGCTCCGGAAGCGGCTTCCAACGCAGGCGGCAGCGCGTCCGCTTGGATCACAACGGCCCGGTATCCCGCGGCGGCGAGCTGGATGTCACCGGTCGCGTAGAGTTCCGCCCCGTCGAGTTTCACCGTGCGGCCCACGAGAACCAGATCCGCCCGAGAGTTCAGCAGGGCGCTCACCTCGATTTCACCACTGGCTTGGGGAGTATCGAGGAAACCAAAGGCTCCAACCGGAGAAGCGGAGAGAGAAACCGGGCGCGAAGGATCCGCCCACAGGATGGCACCGTTTTCCAAGGCGAGGTAGTCTCCGGCGACCGCGTGAAATGATCCATTCACATTGATGGAGGATTCGGCACCGAAGATCACGCCGGAAGGATTGACGAGATACAACGACGTCCCGGAGCGGCCGGAGCTCAAGGTGCCGTCGATGTGCGACACCTCGCCGCCGGTGACCCGCGCGATGATCCTGCTGGTGCCGGGATTGGTGGAAAAGAAGGCCGTGCTGTTCGTCGGCACCGAAAAGGCGGAGAAGCTATGAAACAAATTGCCTCCGACGGTGATCCCGTTCTGGGGAAGAATGTTATATCGGCCGGCAGAAAGATTGACCGCACCCGGACTTCCGAAGGATCCGTCGTGAACGATCGGATTCGCCGCGGAGCGCAGGCAGGACAACATGATGGCGAGAAAAATGCGACTCATGGCGTAGAAGGCTCGATGACGGAGACCCGGGCGAAACGCCGGGGAGAGCCGGGCGGTGCGGGATCGGACACGCTGACCCGCTCCCACCTAGAATCAAAGTCCTCCACGTCTTCTGAGATTGCGCTAGTCCACACGGACGAGGACAAATCTGAACTGAATTGGACGTCGAACGAAACTCCTGCCTCCACAGCGCTTTTAAGCCGAAAGTAGTGCACCGTCAGCCCGGATCCGGATTGCATCATCTCAACCAGAGGCATGCCGGGTTCCTTCTGGTTGGAGACTTTCGTAACGCCAATCTTCGGATCTTGGTCGAAAACCCATTCGAACAGATTGATCACGCCATCTCTATCAAAGTCATCAAGGCTCCCGGTGCTTCCCCCGCTTCTCTCGGCGAGAGAAAAGACGGAGTTCTCCCAATGGGCGAAAGTCTGGCTGTAACGGGCCAGCAGCTCGACGGTGACATTGCTCACCACGTTCACGCCACGACTTGCGGGGGCGGCAAACCCATCTTTCGCGACAAAGCCAACGTTGAGGGTTCCCGGCTCGGCTTCCACGCGAGCACCGCTGTCATATGAAGCATTTGCAAGCGTCCACTGACCGTTGCCAACTCCTTCGAGGTAGGTTCTAACCCGACCCTTCGCAACCGAGCCCGACCCGTAGGAACCGACACCGATCTTCTCACCCAAACTGAAGGTGCCCCCGTTGTCCAGAAGCGCGGAATCCTCGGCCGTTTTGATGAGCGTCGCGACATCCCCATCGATCACGCGAAATCTTGCAGGCGAACCACCGAGGAAGACCGCGGCGGGATAGTCTCGACCATCGGAACGCCGCGTGAACAGCGATGCGCCCCGCAAACCGGGAACATCGGGAAAGCCCGACAGTGTGCGGACCACGCCGGTCTCGCTCGGGACTGGAAGTGGCACTAGACCGGTCTGACAAAGTTTGCCGCGACCTGCCGCAGGACCGCTTTCACCGGCATACCCGATGGCCCGGGCGAGGCGCTCGCCGTTGAGCCAGGCGGAAGCCTGATTTCCCTCTTCATGAAAGCCGCTCCATCCGCCATCGGCCGCGGACTTCGTGAAGTAAATCGCGACGAGGCCTTTTGATTCAACAAGCAGGGCATCCGACCTGTAGTCCGCCATCAATACGAAACCGGCCGACTTGCGCGGAGCCGGGGTGCGGGTCCCGGCATGGTGGACCGGCGACCAGGTCACACCGGAGACGAAGCTGCGGGTGTCAGGATCATACACGGCTTCGAGCGTTGTCAGCACGGTGTACTGGCCTACGGCCGTACCAGTGAAGGTTCCGCGCGAACTGTGGATCATGCCGACATAGCGGAAGGGTGCCGAATTGAGAGCCGCAGGATCAACCGGCGCGAAGGACCAGCTCCCGGCCGCTTCGGGGAGGTACGTAGGTTCGAGCAGCACGCCTTGATCGGGAAGAATGCGGGCAAGACCGACATCCGGAGTGACGAACCCGGGAAAGCTGCGGTACTCGACCGTCACCACGCCGCACGGCAACGCCGCGCTTTTCGCGCCACGGCGACGCCATGAAGTTTCCCCTGCAATCCGCCAGAAGTTCCCCTCCGGTGCAGGGCCATCGATCCGATCCTCCACTCGCACCCATCCCGAACCGACGGGCTCGGTGATGATGGTGTAATTTGCAGAAAGCAGCGTGACGGAGCCCGCACCGACGTCCGCAGTGGTTCCCGGTGCGGGCACACTCCGGCCGGTGACAGGCTTGAACTCCAGCCAATGGGTTCCAGTCAAAAGATTGGCGACCGTTTGTCCGCTGGTCCGCCAGGCGAGTTCACCCTTGAGACGCCACCGCGCGTCCGGGCCTCCGTCGACGAGCGTGACCGTCAGTCCTGAATTGCCTGCTGATATCGTCTGGATGGGCCTCGGTTGCGAATGGCTGGCAAGGAAGGGGTCGGCCGCACTTGTGAGAGATACCGAAAAAATCGCAAAGCTCGCCATCCATCGGGTGGATCGCCAGGCAAATTGGAGGGCAGATTTCATGGTAGATCGGTGGGTCGTCACCAAAGAGACGCGCCCCGCCGCCGGACTTGCGGGCGAAGTGGCATCGAAATCCACGGGGTGAAGGATCACCTTCATGAGATGGGCATTCATGGGTGGGTGAAGAAGTGCCAGAAGTCGTTGAAACCTGAATTGGTCGTAGGGCCGACGGCTTTCACCCGCCAGTGGTAGAGTTGACCCGCGATGAGCTGGCCGCCGTCGATCTGGAAACTGTTTGTCGTGCTACTTCCGGAGCGCCCCGTGAGAAGCCGCGGTCCAGCTATCTCCTGGACCCACAGCTCGACGTCGTAGCTTGCCGCCCCCGAGACTGCCTGCCACTGGAGGAGCGGATTGCGCGACTGACCGGTGGACCCGAAGCCGGGGCTTACGTTGGTCGGCTTGTCGAGCCCGGTCCGGAATTGGACCCAATCCGAGCGATCAGCGGCCGTCCCCGACCAAGGGCCGGCCCCGATCTCGTTCCGTCCGCGGATGCGCCAGGAGTGAAGGCGATCCCCTGCAAGCCGGTCGGCAACCGGCAGGGTGAATGTGGTGCCGGTCAAGCCGGTGAAACTCTTCACCACGCCGCTGCTGTTCTGGACGATCTCGATTTCGTAGGTGGTGGATTGAGGCGCGCCCGACCACGTGAAATTCGGCAAGGTAAGGCGGTCGGTCTGGCCAGCCGATGGCGTGAGCGGGGTCGGCGCATTGTTCGGCGCCGTTCGGACCGTGAACGAGTAGTAGCCCGACCAGACACTCTTCGTTTCGCCGTTGGGCGGGCCGGATGCCCGGGTGCGCCAGTAATAAACGGCGTCCGCGGGGAGATCCGGTGAGACGGTCCAGGCACGGGCGTTCGTGGCGGAGCTGCCACTGCGGAAGACAGGATTGTTGGTGCTGCCCTGGCGGACTTCGAAGTCGTAGTTGGAGGCCCCGGAAACCGACACCGCTTGTAGAGTCGGGGACTGATCCTGAAAGACCGAAGCATTGGCGGGAGTGTCGGGACTCGTCGCATCCAGCCCCGTGCGGAATTCCGTCCAATCCGAGTAGTCGGGCAAGGTCGCCGACCATGGACCGGCCCCCACTTCATTCCGGCCGCGGATGCGCCAAAAGTGAACCCTGGCACCCGCCAGCCGATCGGCCGTCGGCAGGGTAAATGCCGTGCCGGTCAGGCCGGTGTAGGTCAGCACCACACCACTGCTGTTCTGGACAACTTGAATTTCGTAGGTGGTGGCCTGCGGGGCGCCGGACCACGTGAAACTCGTCAAGGTCAGGCGATCAATCTGGCCGTCTGAAGGAGAGAGCGGGGTCGGCGGATTATTCGGGGCGGTGCGGATCGAAAATGCTCCCCAGACGGACCATGGTCCCTCGACAGCCAGCGAGCCAATCGCCCTCACTCTCCACTCGAAGGCGGTGTCCGCTCCGAGCGTCGGCGTCGTGAGCCGCAATGCTCCCGTGGTCGAGCCACTGAACACAATTACGGTGCGATTGCTGCGATAGACTTCAACTTCATATGCACCGGCCCCGATGACCGAGTTCCATGCAAGCTCCGGGGTCTGGTCTGAAATCACACCGGAAGGTGAGATCAAGACCGGGGCGGTCATCGAAGTGCGAAATCCGGTCCAAACGCTCCAAATCCCGTCGCCGATCTCGTTCACACCGGCGATGCGCCATTGATAATCCGTGCCCGGAGAAAGCGTCGATCCGGTCGGCAACTGGTAGCTCAATGGCGTGGCGCTGCTGGTCACATTCAAATCGCGGATCACGCCGCCACCGAGCGGCCTGACCTGGATCCGATAGGAGGTTGCCTGACCCACCCCGGTCCATTGGAAGGTCGTAGCGACGCTCCTTTGGGAATCACCTTCAGCGGGGATCAGGTTGGACGGCGCAAAATTCGGGGCGGTGCGCAGCGTGAAGGAAGCGTAAGCCGACCAAGCCCCCTTTGTCTCGCCGTTCGGTGGCCCGGTGGCTCTCACCCGCCAATAATACACATGGCCGACCGCCATCTCCGGTTCCGCGGTCCAAGACTGTGAATCAAGGACCGAAGTGCCGCTGCGGTAAATCGGATTGGTCGGGCTTCCTTGGCGCACTTCGAAGTCGAAGTTGGTGGCACCGGACACCGCCAACGCCCGGAGGATCGGCGTCTGATCGCTCACGACCGAGCCATTCGCAGGCGTATCGGTCACACCCGCATCGATGCCGGTCGTGAATTCCCACCAGCCGGTTTGCCAGTTTTCGGGGTCGCTTTCCGGGGTTTCCGGAGCGGACCATGGCCCGCCGGCGATCTCGTTGCGGGCGCGCATTCTCCAGAAGTGCTTCCGCGAACCGGTGAGCCCGGGAACCGTGCTGGGAAATTGGAACTTCAGCTGTGCCGGAAGCCCTACGACGTCTTCGCCTACCAGATTAACGCCAACGCCCAGGAGGTTGTCGGGAGTTTCTCCACCAAAACGCCAGCGGAGGTTGGTGTCATTGGCACGGATGATCTCGATAACGTAGTCCGTCGCCTGATTTCGCTTTTCCCAGACGAAGACCGGGCGGGAAGGCTCATCGCTGGCGGGATTCTCCGGAAGCACTTGCTGGGGAGCCTGTGTCGGCTTGGTGCGCACCGAGAAGGATCGGGTCGCCGAGACCGCATTCGGCTGGGACGTGGAGGCTTGGCCGCGGCGGAAGGACGTCACATCCCAGACGTAGTTTCCGGAATCGAGGGCGGAGGCTTCTGGAACTGTGAGGGAGTTGCTGTCCCGTTCGTTCGAGTAAACCTCGTTTCCACCGAGGGCGCTACGGATGCTCAAGCGATAGCTGACTTCTCCGGGCATGCCATCCCAGGAGAACGTCGGGCGGACGGTGAGCGCGTCGGCCGGGGCGTCGATCCGCTGGCCGTTGGCAGGCGCGACCAGATTGACGGGACGCAACTGCGTGGTGAAAGACTTCTCGCCCGAGAGCGGCCCGAGACCCTCGTCGTTCAGCGCGCGGACCTGCCAAAAGTAGGTCGCGAAGGCGTCAAGCTCCGGATAGGCGGCCGGATTCAGGCTGTAGCTGGTCAGACTGGCCGGCAAGCGAATGGTCGTGTTGTTGAAGTTCGGACCGCGGATGATGAGGTCATAGGACGCGGCGTCCTGCACCGGAGTCCAGGTGAAGACCGGATAAGGAAAGACGCCCGCCGTGCCGCTGGCCGGAACTCCTTGAGCAGGCGACGTAGTGATCTTCCCGGGAATGCGCAGGCTCATCGGCTCGGAAAAGCCATGGCTGCGCTGGAGAGTTTGATTGCCCTGGGTGACGATGGCTTCCACCAGTTCGACCCGGTAGTGGTAGTTCGCTCCGGTAGGCAAACTGCCCACGGTGAACAGCCGCGGCGAGGGCTGTCCTGTCGCCACCGGGACCGCAGTGCCGTGAGGTGTCCACGTGGTGAGAGTGTCCGTCTGCTTTTGAAGGACCGCCATGAGAGACCCCCCCGGTGTAATCGGAATCGGCGTGCGACCGCGGAAGGCAACCGCCACGGAGCCCCGGAACGAGTTGTCTGGCAGTTTCGACTTGGTGAAGGAAAGCACGGGCCGGTCGGGTCGCGGCGTGGCACTGAAAGGATGCTCCTCACCCTGCTGCGCGCCGTCGTCGATGTTGCCGGAGTAAATCCTCGATCCGTTCGCCTGGAAGAAACTGAGGATCTGGTAGCTGTAGGTTTCCGCATCGGCCTTCGGATCAGCGTCGAAATACGAGGCGTAGCGCGAGGTGCCGGGGGAAACAATTGGCGGGTCGATTGGTTCAATGTGTTCCAAGCCGCGCTTCCATCGGCGGACTTCATAGCCGGAGATCTCGAAGTCCGCCGGATCTTCCCATTCGACCAGCACGCCGCCGGGAATCGACAACACCTGGCTGGCAACCGGGATCAATCCGGGGCGGGCATTGAGGGTGCGCGCTCCGGCACCGCGGATATCGAGACGCGGCGAGTAGATGTGGGTGGACTCGTTGTCGCTGGTTCCGATGCGGTACCAGTAGGACTTGCCGTTCTGAACGCCAAAATCGATGGCTTGATAGCGTCGATAGGAAACGCCCCGGCCGGGATGAGTAAAGGCCTCTCCCAGGCTGGTCCGGACGAGCGTCAAGACAACCGGACTCGTGAACTCCGCCGACTCCGATCTTTGCACATGGAAGCCGGCCGCCGCGCTAGGGGCCTGCCATTCGAGGAGGATGCCGGGGGCGAAATTGCCCGCCTCGTTATAGGTCGGTTCCGCGATCAACCCTTCCGCTGGCGTTCCTTGATCCGCCACCAGCCAAGAGCGAAGGCGATGGGTGATCCACGCTCGCATGCGGCCGGCCTGGTCGTCGGAAATGAAGCGACGGTCGCCCGACGAGCGCATCAGGTTCGCCACCGACGCCGGGGGCCAGACGAACGACGGCTGAGGGGCGAAATAGTCGACGACGTAGTTCTTATCCGACTGCGGGTCGGTCACGGCGTACCTCAGCTCGAGTTCGTTTGCATTCGGGATCGGAGGCGTGTCGTGGCAGAAGTCGCCGCGCGAGTCGGCATCGGGACCACTCGCGAGAGCGGCCGACTGTTGCAGGCTCTGCTTGAGGCTCGGGGTGAGACCCTCAATTTCGTGGCCGTCCACACCCCGCTCGACATGCCACAGTCCGAGCGCATGGCCGACTTCATGAGCCGCGATCTGCGGTTCGAGCAGGCCCGGAGTGCCGGCGTCGGTCTTGAAGGGGAATACGAACTCGTCGCTGAGCAGGATCCCGGAGCCCTGCCTGAGGGCTCGGCGGCTCCAGGGAAACGTGGCATGCCCGTCAAGTCCCAGATTGCGGATCGGGGCGACGATCAGATTGAGATGAAACAACGCGTCGTTCTCCGATACCGCGAAATCCATCAGGCGGCGCTTTTCATCGGAGCTGTCGATGCCAAGCAAGGCGGACTCAGCGGCGAAGTAAACGGTGGGCACTTTCTCGAATGAAATTCCGGCCCGCTGGTAGAGATTGTTGAGCTCATTGACCAAGGTCTGGACGGCGGCCTCGCGTTTCGGCTCCGGGATGAATTGCTCGCTCCCCGCATCGGTGAAACGCTCGGTCTTCACCACGTGAAATTTAATCCGGATCTTATGCTGGGCGGCCGGCGAAGCATCGCGAACCGCAGGCACATCGGCCCGCCCCTCGTATTGCCCGGCGGCCGGTAAGCCGAGGGTTAGTGCGGCGAAGGCAAGGAATCGGAGCAACCCGCGGGGCTTCGTGGTGGCCGGGCGTCGGAAAGAACCTAGGAAGCGAAGCAGGATTCCGAGCGTTAACGCGGCAGTCGTGGGTTGGTTCATGACGGGGGGAGAACGCAGGGGAGGTGCGGACTTGCAAAAACTAGGGAGATTTCCCCGCGGTGACGATGGAAAAGATTGGGCGGCAACGAGGGACATCAATTCCGCCCCGCCCTCACTGCCGGAGCAAGGACACCCGGGCGAACTGGCGGGGATCGGACTTCAAGTAGCCCTGCTGGACCGTATCCGCCGTGCGCGGGCTGAGGGAAGCGAGGCCGGCCGTATTGCCGGTTGTTCAGCGCTTGAGCAGGGATGCCAGGAACTCCAGCGCGGTGGTATTCCGGGACAAGAGTTCGACCAGCGCCTGCCGCCCGCCGCCATCCATCTCGCCGCGGGCAAACGCGGAAATGGCGGCTTCCTCGCCGGCATCGAGTTCCTCCCGGGCATGGGCCGCGGCGGTGAGATCGAAGGAAGCGAGAAATCGCTGGATCGCTCCGAGGGCCGGATCGGCGGTGGTGGGATCAGTCATGGCACGAGAATGACGCGGGACGTTGGCGGACTTGCAGGAAATAGGAAAACGGTCCCGCGATGACGAGGTAAAACACCGGCACGAAACCCGCGCTTATTCCTCCTCACTGCAAGACTTGTCCGGAGCAAGAAGCGCGGCGAGGAACTCCAGGGCGGCTACATTCGCACCGAGCAAAGGCAGCAGTTCCTGTCTCTCCACGTCCCCGAATTCACCGCGGAAGAACGCCTCGATCCGCGCCCGATCCTGCGGGTCCAACTCCTCCCTGGTCTGCGCAGGCGCAGGAGCGAGGAATTCGCCGGCGAAGCGGTCGAGTCCCGGCGAAAGGAGAAAATGCAGGGCATTCACCCTACCGGAACGCGCCTCCCCCGCGGACTTGCGAAGCACGTGAAATAAAGCCGTCGGGCCCTCTGCGGGCCAGGCGGCAGTCCGCGGTGCTCAGGGTCTTTTGAGCGTCACCGGCTGCCGCTTCGAAAACCAACCGGCTTTCTCGATGCAATCCGCATCCTTCAACGCGGACAAGTCGGGCCGGGTGAGGAACACGCGGAGTTCCTCCGCGCCGTTCATCGCGAGCTGGACGGTCGCCGCCTTGTCAGCGACGACCAGTCCCAGTTTATCGTCCGCTTTGACGGCGTCCTCCACGGATTCCAGCGTGACAGAGGTCGCCTCCCTGCCGCGAAGCACGACATCGCTGATCTGATAGGACGCGGTCCCGCAGTCGACCCAGTCACGCCACGGGCTGCCTTTCAGCGATTCCGCAAGAGCGCTCCCGGAGTCCGACCCGAGCATCGGCAGGATATTGCCCATCGCCATCGCGGCCGCTTCCATCAGCCCCGGCTTCCGGCTCGCGACCGGCAACTCGATCTTGAGATCCCGCCCGGTCCACGGGATCGGGATCAAGTCACCACTCCCGGGCTCGGCAGCGAGGCAGTGAGTCAGGTCGAGCTGGCGGCGGCGTTCCACGGCTCCACGCACGGTGACCCGTCCCTTCCAACGGACATCATTGAGACGGTCGGCATCGGTCAAGACCGCTGGCTCCACCTCGGTCCGCAGGCCGCGGATCTCGACAAGTTCCATGCAAGCAACCAGCGCACCCGGAGCGGTCGCGGAATCACCTCCCGCCTCCAGACCCATCTCCGAAAAGGCCGCTGCCATCGAAGGCACATACGAAACCACGACGCTGTAGTGGCTGTCACCATCCCGCACGAAGCGAGATTCGAACGCGAGCCGCGCGGCTTCCTCGACGGCGGAGGGCATCGCGGCGGCACCCGGCCCGCAATTGACGCCGGGCATTTCCCGTTCCGCGCCGGGAAACAACAATTGTGTCCAGAATCCCACGATCCCGATGGTCGCCACGGTCAACAGGATCTTGGGATGGGTGAGCAACCAGGGTTGGACGGTCTCGATCGCACGGCGAACTTGGCAGAGCAAGGCGCTGGCGGCAAAAGCAATTGGCAGCTTGGCGGAGGGGGTGACGTCAGTGTGGAAGAATGTTCTCATGGCATAAGGAGGACGCCGACTCCCCGCGGACTTGCGGAGATCCGAAGACTTTTTTCCGACATCCCGCGGTATGAATTCGGCCCCGCACGCCGGATGGCATGCGGGGCCCGGGGGGAGACGGGAACCCTGGTGGGCAGACTAACGGGCAACCGGAGGAGTCGTCGCGGGCAGCGCCGGCGGCGTCGCGGCGCGGGCCTTGGCCATCCCGCTCTCAAGGCTTTCGCGAATCGCTTTCTCAATCCCGGAAGCAAGCCCGCCACGGTAGGCATTCATGGCATGTTCCGTCAGTGACCTGGCGCGGCGGCGCTTGATCCAGCGGAAGCAGCCGTAGCCGGTAGCGGCGAAGAACAGGAGCAGGATCGCCGCTTCACCCCGGGTGGCGGGAGCCGAGCCATCGCTCACGAAAGTGCACAGGGTGTAACCTCGCTGTTCCAGCGAAGCCACCAGTTCGGCATCGCGGCCGGCGGCAACGGTCGAGGGAACTCCTTTCCGCGTGAAGGGCGTCAGGGAGGCTTGGACGACCTTGTCCACGTGCAGGTCACGGACCGATTCTTCCTCAAGCTCATGGCAGTGTGGTTTCGGTTGGTTTGGGGAGTCCGGAACCGGGCCTTGTGCCGCGGTTCCGGAGTGAGGACTCCAATCCCGGACCAACTTGCGAAACTTCCTGGAAATCGTTCCGCCCGGCTCGCGCCGGATGCGAACGGGCCGGCCGTCAAACGGAGGCCAACCGCTCAGGATCCGAACAAATCCGCCGACTCCCCGCACAGGGCGATGAAGTCCTCCCACTCCAGGCGAAGCCATGGGTCCACCTTGCGGACTTCCTCCATGATGGCGGTCCGCATTTCGTCTAACAGGTCACTTTTCGCGCGGCTGATCTTCGACTCGTGCCAACCCCACAACTCCCCGACCCGCTTCTGGGGGACGCCATAGGACTCGATGAGTCGCACGACCACGAGTTTCTCAGGATCCACCCGGGCGATGGCACCGAGGAGGGCACCTCGCAGCAAGGGAATGAGCGAGTCGTCACTGGCCGGGGCATTGCCATCAGTGAGCGGAACGGCAAGGTCGAGCGGATCGCGTTCATCGTCCGCGTCCGGGACGACTTCCCGGCGGCCCGCTTGCTTGCGCTTGAGGCTGATCAGACGGTTGAGGGCGACATGCCGGAGGAAAGCGGGAAGCGGACAGGCACCGTTGTAGCGGCCGAGCAGGCGGTGGAGCCCCCCCTTCGAGCGCTCGCCGCCGAAACAGTCGCCCGCGAGATCTCCGAGGATATCATCGGCCTCCGTGGCGGTAGCCCCGCGCGAACGGAGGGCCGCCGCCAGTTCCGGGGACCTGAGCATGCCCATGAGCGAGCCGACCGCCGCGGCATCGCCTTCCAATGCCATTTCTGCGAGAAGCCGGTCGTCGGTCCCGGTCGGGGGGGGAGAACTCATGATATAAGCTGACTTCCAGAAATTAGAAGTCCGCCGGCCGCCGCGACAATGCCAAAGTCGCAAGCCCGCGAGACCTGCCGCGGCCAGTTCCTCCTTTACCGTGCAAGTTCCGGGCGGCTATGCGTCTTGGAAGCAATGCCGGCTCATCCCACCCACGCCCCGGACAGGATACGGCTCATGACAGCCTTCGCGGAATCCGCGCGGGCTGACGGGGTGACCCTGTGGAAAGCGGAAGCGGGTCATCTCCGGGCCATCGCGACTCCTCTGGAGCCCGAACTCGCCGGTACCCGCCAGCCCCTCGGCGCGGGGCTGATTTCACAAGTCTATCTCACCGGGCAGTCGATCCTTGAAGATGATCTGTCCTCCCACCCGGCGCACGATCCCGCGGTGGACCACGACACCGGCAAGACCTGCCGCACGATGATGGCGGCAGCGGTCGACGGCGGCGATTCCGGCGGCGTGGTGTCGGCTGTGATCTTCAACAGCTCCCCGCAGCGCTTCGCCTTCGCCGATCTCGCGAAGCTCAATGCGCTGGCGCGAAAACTCGGCGACAAGCTGAAGGAGGGCGGATGGTGACGCGTCGACCCTGGCCGGCACGGGAGGCTTGCCTCGAGGCTCTTCGCCACGGCGACGGAGCCGGCGTCAGGGTGGCGATCCTCGACACCGGGCTTGATGCCTCCCACCCGGACTTCTCGCGGCTCAGCCTTACCGGGAGTTGGAAAGCCGGCATTGCTACTTGCGAAGCGAACTCGCCCACCGATCCCGTCGGCCACGGCACTGCCATCGCCGGCATCATCCACCGGCTGGCACCGTGCGCGGAATTGCTGGCGGTCACCGTGCTCGATCCGGACCAGCGCCAGCAGCGGCACGAAGTGATCCACTGCGGCGCTCGCCATGCGATGCGCGAAGGTGCGGCGGTGTTGAATTGCTCCTTCGGCGTGCCGGGCACCGCCTACACACTGCCGCTTTACAAGGACTGGACCGACCGGGCTTTTCACCAGGGTCATCTCGTCGTCGCCGCATCCTCGAATGACGATCCTGCCGCTCCCGAATGGCCCGCTTTTTTCCCCCAGGTGCTGGCCGTCGCCGCCGGGGAGCTCAGGGCCGACGAACTGGAATGGTGCGAGGGCCATCCGGTGCCGTGGAAGGCCGCCGGCTCCGGCATCGAGGTCCCCGTGCCCGGCGGCGGCCATGCGCGGGTCACGGGCAGCAGCTTCGCCGCCGCTCACGTCAGCGGCCTGCTCGCACGCTTGCTGTCCGCATTTCCCGGCCTCTCGCCCTCGATGGCCCGGGAGTCGCTGGAGCACTTCGCCAAGGAGGCCGCACGATGAAGCCCGCCTCTTTGCTCGCCCCGCTGCTTTGCTTGATCTCCGTCGCACAGGAGCCCGAGGCCAATCCGCTGCTACCCGAGCCCGGTGCCTTGCGGGAGGTGCCGGACCCTTGGGCGGATTGGGAACCGGAAGCCGCGCCGATGCCGCTGGATGCGCCGCGCCCTGCCTTCGAGCTGCCGCCGGCCGCCAGCCTGTTTCCGGCTCGCGCGATCGAGCTGCCGCTCCGCCACGTCCGCGAGATCCGCTTCGAGGGGAACCGCGAATTTGAGTCCACCATTCTCGCCACCCTGCTGCCCTGGCTGTTAGAAAAACCGTGCGACCTCGAGGATCTCGATGCCGCGCGGGATGCCATCACGCGTCACTACATCGCGGCGGGTTTCGTGAACTCCGGCGCGGTGGTGGATCACGCTGAAAGCAAGGACGGCAGGCTGGTCTTCACCATCACCGAAGGCTCGCTGACCGCCGTCGAACCGACCGGCAACCGCCGCCTGCGCGACCGCTACCTCGCTTCCCGCATCCAAGGTGGGGACCGCGAGGCACTGCATTTCCCAACACTCCAGAAGCGGCTGCAAATCCTTCAGATGAACCCTAACTTGAGCCGCATCCAAGCCGAGCTGCGGCCGGGACCGGCGCCGGGGGAAAGCTACCTCGACCTCGCCGTCGAGGAGACCTCGCCGTGGTCCTACGGGCTCGACCTGCACAACCACCTCCCGCCTTCCGTCGGCTCGGAGCAACTCGACTTGTGGTTCCAATCGCGCAACCTCACCGGCTGGAGCGACTCGCTCGATTTCCGTTATGGCGTCTTCGCCGGCGGGGCCTCTGACACCGAATGGTCGGGCCTCGACAGCCTGCAAGCCCGCTACCTCTTTCCCCTCAATCGCCACGACACCCTGCTCGAATTGACGGCCGACCGCCAGGGCTACGCCGTGATCGAGGAACCCTTCGCCGAGCTCGGCATCGAGGGCGAAAGCCAATCGACCGGCATCGGCCTGCGCCACCCGCTGCTGCGGACGCTCGAGGACGAAGCCTGGCTTTCACTCACGCTGGTGCAAAAGCACGCCGAGACCGAACTGCTCGGAGTCCCCTTCTCGGTCTCGCCCGGCTTCGTGAACGGCGAACTGGACCTTACCACCCTGCGCGGCGGGATCGACTGGACCCGTCGTACTTCCAGCTCGGTCCTCTTTCTCAGCTCGCGGCTGGTGCTCGGGCTCGACGCTCTCGGTGCCACCGAATCGCTCGCCGCGGCGGATTCCTCCTACTTCCTTTGGACCGCCTCCGGCCAATACATGAAGCGGCTGAACCGGCACGATCACACGCTCGCCGTGCGCGCGACCTGGCAGTGGGCGGACGACTCGCTGCCCTCGCCCGAACAAGCCGCCCTCGGCGGATCGCAGACCGTCCGCGGCTACCGGGAGAACGAGCTGGTCCGCGACATCGGCGGCAGCCTCGGCATCGAATACCGCATCCCTCTGCTCGACTCCGAGCAGTGGAAAATCACCGCCGTGCCCTTCGTCGATGCCGGCATCGGGTGGGACCACGACGGCCTGCGGGAAGACCACCTGTTTTCCGCCGGCCTCGGCTTCACCGCCAGCTACCGAGACTGGTTCCGCGCCGATCTTTTCTGGGGCCACGCCTTTCACAATGCCCCCGCGAAGCAAGATAACCTGCAAGACCACGGCATCCATTTCCGCCTGAGCGCGGGCCGCTTCTAACCGCCATGAAAGCCGCGCATGCCATCGCCCTCGCCCTTCTAACAAGCGTCCTGCCGCTGGCCGGAAACGATGCCGACCTCTTCGCCCGCTCCGGCGAGTATGCCGAGGCCGCACGGCTTTATCTCGAACGCGCCGAAGCCTCCGCCAACCCGACCGATTCGCTCAAGGCGCGGCTCAATGCGGCCGGCTGCCTGAAGCTCACCGGCGACCTCTGCGCCGCGACCGAAGTGCTGACCCGCGCCGTGCCGCTGCTCGACCAAGTGCCCGGGGATTCGACCAAGGCGCTGTTCCTTTCCGAACTCGGCTCGGTGATGAGCCTAAGCCGCCGATCGTCCGACGCGCTGCCGGTGCTCGACCGCGCCGGCCGCATCGCCCAAGCCATCGGCGAAGAAGCGTTGCTCGCCGAAATCCACAACGACTCGGGGATCGCCTGCGGCAATGCCGGGCAGCCGGAGCAGGCCTTCGCGTGGTATTCCTCAGCCCACGGTCGAGCCACCAAGCTCGGCCTCGACGACCTGGTGGTGCGCGCCCGCCAGAACCGCCTGATGGCAGCTTTCGCGCTGTGGAAACGCGACCGCGACGAGCTCCGCTTCATTCGCGAAGTCTCCGGCTGGGAGCAGCCCGCGGCAGATCGCCTGATCACCAGCCGGACCCGCTTCGAGTCCTCTTTCCGCGAGTCTGCTGCCGCCACCACGGGTCGCGACGACGCCCCGCCCCTGCTCCTGTTCGAAGCCGTCACCGCCGGTTCAGCCGCGGTGCGTTACGGCTTGGAGGAGGAAGGCTTCAAGCTGCTGCAACGAACCCTTGAGACCGCCCGCGGCCGCGACGACCGGATGTTGGAACGCTCCTGCCTGCTCGCCCTGACCGAGCTCTATCTCGAGCGCGGCCAGCACCGCGACGCCGCTTTCATCCTCGACCAGATCCGCGCGCTTTCTCCCCACGAGATCCCCGCTCATGAAGCCGCGCTTGAGATTCTCGCCGCACGCCTCGGCATGGCCGACGGCAGCGACCGCAAGACCGTGCGTGACCGCGTCGCGCGCGCCGTCCGCTTGGTCGAGGAAATGCGCGCCGACCTTGCCAGCTCGCAGTTCAGCAGCGACCTCGGCCGCTCCTTCCGCGAGTGGGCCGGCACCCCGTACCTGATGCTCGCCGAGATTGAACTGAGCGACGGTCGGCTTGACCAGGCGCGTGAGGCGGTGGAGTCCTTCAAGTCATGGGAACTCGATGACTTCTACCGCAATGACTGTGTGAACGCCGCACTCGGCCGCCAGCAGGACCTCCGCGAGGTGCAGGACGGGAACGTCGGCCTGCTCTACGTCATCGCACTGCGGGACCGGGTCGAGATCCTGTTAGGCACCGCCCGCGGCACCCGCCGCTGGACCTCGCCGGTCGGTTCCGACGAGTTGCACTCCCTTGCCCGCCGCTTCCGCCACCGGCTCGAATTCGACCACGGCACCTATGCCTTCGCCGCGGATTCCGAAGCCCTCCACCGCTGCCTGATCGCCCCGATGTCGGCTTATCTAACCGAAAGCGAGATTCGTCATCTCATCTTCGTCCCCGACGGACCGCTCGGGACCATTCCCCTCGCCGCGTTGCGCGATCCGGCGACCGGCAAATACCTCATCGAACGTTTCTCCCTGTCCGTCGCCCCCAGCTTTTCGCTGATGCCTGCGGAACCCGCCACCGATGCGAACACCTCCGCCCTGCTCGCCGGAATCAGCGAGTCGGTCGATGGCTTCTCCGCGCTGCCCGCCGTGAAGGGCGAGCTCGAAGCGCTGGCCGGGATCTACACGCCGAACCTCCTGCGGATGGATGCCGCTTTCACCCGCGGGGTTTTGAAGGAAGACCTTTCCACCGGCACCGCCGGGTTGGTCCACATCGCCTCGCACGGCGAATTCAAAGGCAATGCCGGAGAAACCTTCCTGCTCGCCCACGACGGGAAAATCCACATGGATGAGCTGGAAGAAATGATCCGCCCCCGAAAATTCACCGGCACCCCGGTCGAACTGCTCTGCCTCAGCGCCTGCCGCACTGCCGCCGGTGACGACCGCGCCGCACTGGGACTCGCCGGGGCCGCGGTGAAGTCCGGCGCCCGCAGCGTGGCGGCGACGTTGTGGTATGTGAATGACCAAGCCGCCTCCACCTTGATGGCCGGCTTTCACCGGCACTGGCACCGCGGTGGCATGCCGAAAGCCGCCGCCCTGCGCCGCGCCCAGCTCGATCTGTTGGAAAAAGATCCGCTCTCCCACCCTCACCTGTGGGCCCCCTTCATCCTCATCGGCGATTGGAAATGATCGCGCCGAAGGGAAAGAGCCGCCGGAGGGTGCTGGCCGGACTCGCGCTCACGGCGGTCCTTGCCATCCTCGCCGGGCTTGGCCTCAGGCGCTCGGAAACCTTCGCCGATCGCGTCGAACTTCCGCTTTACGACGCCCTCACCGAGGCGCTCTGGCCCTGGCAAACCGGCCATCCCGATGTGGTGCTGGTGACCATCCAGGACGCGTCCCTCTGGCCCCTTGATGACACGGCCCTCGCGGACTTGTTAGAGACGATCGCCCGCGGGGAACCTTCGGTGATCGCCGTCGACCTGATCCGCGACCGCCACCTGCCGGACGACCCCGCGTCGCCGGGCGCCCTGCGCTTGAGCCGGCTGGTGCTTGACAGCCCGAACATCCTGATGGCGCGCGGCATTCCCGACGAAAGCGGCGCGGACTTTCTTCCCCCGCCTTTCCTGCGCGATCTAGCAGATGAGGAGAGCATGCTGCGCGTGGGCATCGCCGGCTTTCCCGTCGATGGCCGCGGCGAGAAGATGATCCGCCGCGGCCTGATCTCCATCGACGAAGGCCGCTGGTTCTCGCTGCCCGCCCTGGCCGCCTACTACCACCGGCTCCACGTTGCACCGGACGAAGCGGAAAGCCATGTGGAGAAGCTGCAGCAACTCGGGGGTGTCGGTGATTTCTCCGGCGGCTATGCGAAGCTCCCGGGCGGTGGCGACCAGTTCCTGCTCAAGCCCGGCCCGGATCTTGACCGGTGCTTCCCGGTCCTCGCCGCGGAGTCCCTTGCCATGATGAATGAAGACACGCTGCGCCGCACATTCGCCGGCAAGCTGGTGTTCTTCGGTACCCACGACGCCTCCATCGCTCAGGATGAGAAGCCGGTGGTCGGCCATCCCTCGCTGCGCGGCATCAAGCTGCTCGCCGTTGCCACCGCGCAGTTGCTCCGCGAAATGGAAGGCCGCGAGCCGCCAGTGAAATGGAGCGGCGACCTCGCGGAAATCCTCCTCCTGATCCTTTCGGCACTCTTTTCTATCCTTCTTTGCTGGAAGGCCCCGGGCCCGTTGCTGCTGCGCACCCTCGTGCTTTTCCCGCTGCTCGCGCTGCTGCTGTTAGGCTCCGCCGCGATCTCCCTGTCCCGCGGCTTTTGGCTGCCGGTCGGGGCTCCGCTGGTCTCGTCGCTTCTCGCCGTCGGCGGCGGGTATTCGGTGATGTTCGCGGCGGAGCGACGCGACAAGGGTGCTATCTACAAGCTCCTCGAAAAGCACCTCAGCGAGGAAGTCGCCGCCCGGATCTGGCAAAACAACGAAGCCCTGCTCCGAGGCAGCCCGCCGCCGCCGGAAATGTTCATCGGCACCGCCTTGTTCGCGGATTTGAAAGGCTACTCCGGCATCACCCGGGAGTTCGAGGAACAAGGACGCGACCGCGAACTGATCAATTGGCTCAACCGCTACCTCGAAGCGGTCGTCCCCGCGGTCAAGGAAAGCGGCGGCTTCATCCAGCAGTTCGCAGGCGACGGCATCTTCGGGATTTTCGGCTTCCCGGAGGTGGCCGGGAGCGGCCATGCCGCGCAAGCGGTCGATTGCGCGAAGTTGATCGCCAGCGTCGTCGAACAACTAAACCGCGGCATGCCTGCCGGACTTCCTCCCTATCTGGTCCGGGTCGGCATCTACACCGGGGAAATCCTCAGCGGCACGGTCGGCGACGCGCACCAGATGCAGTTGAGTTTCCTCGGCTCCACGATCAATAAAGCTGCACGGCTTGAAAGCCTCCGCAAGGGTGACCACGACACCCGCCAGCGACCGGTCCGGGTCTTGGTCAGCGGACCGACCCGCGACGCGGTCGACGAACCGCTGGTCCCCTTCGGCGACGGACCGCAGGAACTCGACCCCAAGCTCCCGCCTGAGCCTGTGTGGATGCTTCCTTGAAGCGTCCGTGAATTTCTGCAAGATCCCGCATCCACCGCGTCCCCCTCCCATGAAAGCGCTCGCCCCTCTGCTCGTTCTCGCCTTGTTCGCTGCCCCTCTGACGGCGCAAACCCCGGTTCCGGTTCCCGAGAAAAAATCTCCCGCCGCGCCGGCACCGCCGGCACCGCCGGCACCCGCCAAGCCCCGCAGCGCCACCCCGCTGGCCGCGCTTGCCAAATACAAGGGCAAGGCCGGCAAGCCGACTAAAAATGTGATGACGGCAACCCGCAACGGTGGACAAGCCGCCGTCCGCATAGTCGCCCTGGGACCAAGCGAAGTTGGTCTGACAGAAAAAGAGCGCCCCCGACTTTGGTACTACCAATCGCAACCAACACGTGGCGGCGAGTTGGAGTTTGTTCTGTCGGAGGTCTCCCTTTCCGGCTCGGCCGAACCGATGCGTTTCCCTCTTCCTCCTCTACCCCGAGGCTTCAACGCGATTGACCTGAAGCTTCTGAAATTCAAGTCGCAGCCGGTTAAGCTTCAGCCCGGTAAACGCTACGATTGGACCATCTACCTGAGGAAGGGCAAGGAGTTGACTCCAGTCTCTTGTCCGATCCGCTACGAGAAGCCCGCATCGGCCGTGGAAAACGAGCCGCTCGAACAAGCCCTGCCTCGCCTCGCCGACGCCGGCAACTGGTATGAGATCTTCGACCTGACCTCGACTTCAGCCGAATGCACCGACGATATCCGTTTCGCATTGGCCGGCCAGATCGGCCTAACCAAGGCCATTATCCAAGGGCCATGACGGAACCGCAGGAAATCCGGAATGTGCGAGGACCGGAACCCGAACCCTGACCCATGGGCTAGAAGCCGTAAGTTCCACTCGCAACCCATCGGTTACAGGTCTGGAAAATCATTGACTCAGCAGCATCAAGATGACACTGATCCGACAGTGGAAATCCGGTATTCCGAAGCGATGAAAAGCACACGCAACACGATGAAACTCGTTGCCATGGCGGCATGTCTGTCGCTGCCGGCATTCAGTGGTGAATATCAAGGAGGCGACGATTCAGAATTCGGGGAAATCGAAGAGATCACCTACCGAAAATCGAACTTAGAACCTTGGAAAATCTCCATCGGAGCCGATATCCACTATTACGACAATATCCGTTCGATCGATCTGCTGGCACCGACCCTTGCGGGAGTGTTGTCGGACGAGGACGACTTTGTTTACCGCGCCGGACTTTCGGTCGAATACACACCGCTGATCACCGAGAACCTGTTTCTCGACACCTCGCTCACGCAGGATTTCTACCGCTTCGACAAGCTCAACCAGCTCGACTTCGATTACACCGCGGCGGATCTCGGTCTGATTTACGTGATGCAAGGGCTGCGCGATCTGCAACTGTTCGCCCGCTACCGCTTCGAGTATCTCGAGTCCGGTACTTTCGCGGGAAAGCTCTATTCAAACCATGCCGCTGAATTGGGAGCCCAGCACGTTTACCGCTTCGCTCCCGGGCAATCGCTGTTCGGCGAAATGAAAGCCCGGCTCAGCCTCGAAGCGAGCCCCGATGTGACGGAGTTCGACGAATACAGCCTCAACGTGGGATACCAATGGGAGAGCGACCCCTTCGAGGTCATGGTGCTCTACCGCCTCGCCTACACGGATTTCGGCGGGATCGACCGCTCCGACTACAATCACGTGCTGATGGTTCGGGGGGAATACCATCTCCGTGATTGGTTGACTCTCGCGGCGGACGCATCGTTCACCTCAAACGTCTCGGACCTCGACGCTTTTGATTACGACACTTACGGGGTGGGCGTCGGACTGTCTCTCCAGATGAGTTTTTGATTTCACCTCCGGGCCCCAACTCCCAAGCGACCATGAACCTCAAATTGAATTCTCTGCTCTCCACGCTCGCAGTTCTCGCCACCACTTCCACGGAAGTGCTCCACGCCGAACCAGGCCTGATCGAAGCCGCCCGCGGAAAGACCTCTTTTGTCCGCAATGGCATGGTCCAGCGGATGGCGGTGGCCAGCACGCTGCAAGGCGGCGACGGGGTAACCACCGGATCCAACGGCCAGACCCAGATCGACGCCGGCAACGCCACCATCCGCGCCGGCTCCGACACCAACATTTTCCTCAACAAGAACCGCGACGGGTTGACCTTGAAAAGCGGAATCGTGCTGGTGAGCAACAAGTCGAAAGGAAGCGGCTTCGGACTGGAAACCGACCGCCACAAGGCGACGTCCTACGGAACGATGCAGGTGAGTTACCTGAAGGACAAGTATCTCAAGGTGCTCTGCGTCGAAGGCAAGGTGAAGGTAGGACTCAAGGCATTCATGGGAGACAGCGTCACCTTGCAGCCGGGGCAGATGGTGACCATCACCCCTACCGAAGAGCGTTTGCCGGAGCCGGCCACCGTGAACCTTTCGCGGCTGGCTAGCACTTCCGCTCTGCTCGGCCCAGGCTTCGTGGTCCCAAAGCTTGCATTCCCGGGGGGTGGCCGGGTTTCAGCCATCATCGCTGCGCAGGAGCAAGCGGTCGCGGGTGTCGGAAGGAAGTCGAAGGACAAGTCGATGGCGGACGCCAACAAAACCTTGGGCACGCTGATGACCGGTTCGGGGAATCTCCCGACCGAGTTCCGGGCCGTTCTTGGCAACAACGAGAACCCGACGCCCGAGCTCATGTACCAGATTTTCTACAATGCCTCCAAGGGCGCCTACCTGCCCTCGTCCGACCTCCGCATCCCTTTGCGTCGCGGCGGTCGCCGTTGAGGCCTGCGGGAGTGATTGGCGAGGAAGCGCGGTGCGGAGGATCTATCCCGGCACCTGGAAGTCTTTGCCCGTGTCGATTGCCAATTGGATGGCGGCTTTCCAAGCCGCCTGTTCCGTCGCTTTCAAGCCGTGGCCGGTCTTGGCGTCGTAGAGGTCCGACAAGGCTTGGGCGCGAGATTGCGACGCCTCGATCTCCTCGCTGACCAGCCGTTGGAGTTCGTCCCCAGTGTCGGCGCGTAGCGCTGAGAGGCGCTTCATCAAGACCCGCGTATCCAGCCCCAAAAGATCATAGTGGCCCTGCTCGTGGGACTTCAGGTCGTCATCGCTCTTCTTGGTGCGTATCACCCAACTATTCTCTTTGAAGACGGTCAGCTTCACGGTGAACATCCCGAGCCGGAGCTTTCCGGAGTCGCTGCAGATGTTCACGCTGGGATCGAGGATGGCTTGCGCATCGATCTGCGCGTCCTCGTCCTCGCCCTCCGGGCGCTCCTCGAGATCCCTGAACTCGTCCCAGCTGATCGCGCGCGGCCAGTTTTTCAGGCGGGGAGTCCCGCTACACGCATCGCCGCCCTTCATCCCCACCGCACCGGGCAGGCCGAGGCCGGTGACGGGTGCGGCAGGGCTTGCCCAATCAATTGAAGGAGCCTCGGACAAGGGACCCGGTGTTCGCGAATAGCCCATGGGATGAACTAGCCGGGTTCCACCGCGAAAGGCAAGGCCGCGGGTCAACGGATCACCTCGCCCTTGCCGAGCAACTGCTGCTGCCGGAAGCCGGGGGCCTTCACATTGAACAAGGGCTGGCCGGGATTGCGCAGCGCGATCTCCAAGGCCGCCGCGGCCCGCTGGCGCTGGCGCCCGTCGCGCAGGACGATCTTCAGCCAGTCATCGGTGATGGGATTCCCGAGCAGATAGCGCGTGCCGTTTCGGAAGCGGTCGCGGTTCGCATCCCACCATTTCTGGACGAGCGCGGGCTCGGGCCAGGGGAGATTGTCGTCGGGGTCCATCTCCACGTTGTCATCCGCCGGGTCTTCGGTGGGGCCGGCGTTGTAGTCCTCCGGCGGCTTGCGCTCGAGATCGCGGTAGGATAGGTCCACCCCCGTGATCGTGGTGAAGGATTCACCTGCGAGGCGGGCGAGCGGGAGCTGATCCATGAGCGAAATCAGCCAGAGGATGAGGGATGGATCGCCGATCGCGCCAGCCGACCGAATGGCAAGTCGCATGCGGGCCTGGTCCGCCACAAGCTTGGCATGCCAAGCAATAGCGGAAGGAATATCCATGCGGCGCAACGCGAGGTCCGCTGCAGCGGGCGAATTCGGTGAACGGGATTCCGCGATGGAAAACAACACGGCCGCGCAAGCCGGAAGCCCGAGCAAGGTTCCAGACCAAGCGGCGGCGAAGACACAATTCTCGTCATCATCATTCACACTAAGGAGAATATCTTGCATGACCTCTCTAGCACCCATTTCGCCTGCCGCCTTCATCGCCCGCGCGCGGACGTCCGCGTTCTCGGAAGATATGAGGCGGACTAGCTGGGTCCCGGGGTGGCAGCGGTGGATCGCTGCGGAAGCAATTCCGATCTGCTGATGAATCGGCTTGGCACTCCGAAGCAAACCTTCAATTTGCCGCGCCGCTTGCCCAGCAGAAATCCAGCCCAGAGCGGACACCAAGCCATTCATCGTCTTCGGCTCTTGCTCGACAACCGAAAGAACCTTCGAAATCCGCTCAAGTCTGGCCGATTCAATCGCAATCACTCCAGCAGCGAAGACTTTACCCTCCTCGTTTGCGGAAAGTAGTTCATCGCTGAATCTCCAGCCTTCATCGCCAGCAATTCTCAACCCATCCAAATGCGCGTCCACGCGACCATCCAGCTTGGAAAGATCAGCAAGACTGTAATGCGGTCCCGAGGCGGCTGAGCGCCGTAGACTCCAAAGAATCGCGGTTTCATCAGCGTGCAAAAAGACAATGTCAGGAATGAACTTCATCGGTAGTGCTAGACTCGGAAACTAAATCGCGAAAGAACTCAAAGTTCGCTTTTTTCTTAATCATCCACTTGCTTTGAGAGCACCTGTTCCAAGATGCGTTTTCAAACTATTCAATCACAACACGCATTTCTTCAGGGTGTTGACGGGATGATGACTGACCACTTCGTTCCGTCGAAGCAGCATGCGTCGCGGCTTCCCGCGACCACCAATATTCCGTCTTCGGCAGAGAGGAACGAGCAGGATCGCATCGCAGGCATGTCACCGAGGGATGCAAACTGCAACTTATCGCCGACCATTTCGTAGAGGACGGACTCGGTCGAGACGATCACCTTGCCTTGGAAGGCGACGATCGACTCTAGCTGTTGGTCAGTCAGGTCCTGACTGACCAACGTCCACCTTTGGTCCCGTCCCATCAGGATTTGCCGACTACCCGTAACGACGTAGACAATACCGTTGCTTGCACAGCACAATCGCCACAGGTTGTCATTCGTGGGAATGTCGACCTGTTCCCACAGGCGTCCGTCGAAATGCCAGAGATCGCCACGGCCTCCGCACGCGTAGAGATCGGATTCGCTGAATCCGTCGATGTCGGAGAATCCACTATAATCGTGGTTGGTCTGGACTCCTTGGGGGAAAAGACCTGCCTCAAGTTGCCGCCATTCATCAGGGGACTCTCTTACAAAAACTTTCCTGCAAGGACCGACCGCATGGGCTCGCCCAGAGACACGCTTGACGTTCGAAAAGAAGAAGAAGGGCCTTGAGGCAATAGGCTCCTCAAAGGCATCCACCCCGCCGCCAATTGTGTAGACGAGTCCATCATCTGCAACAAATACCCAGCGCTCTTCCGGAATAGTCACCGCACAGCCTCTAAAACCTCTGGTCTGGGCAGGCTCTCTAAACGCCCAACGCTTCTCCTCCGGCTTGTCTGGGAAGTAAAAAAAAACTCGTGTAGGCCTGATCTCAAGAGGATCAGGATTGTCCGAATTCTGTCCCCAAAAGGAAATCATATTGCGGCGCCGGACCGCACAGCCCGACAACTCAAATCCCGTTAATGCCTTGTATCGCTCCATACACGAATTATTTTAGTATCTTAGGCCACTTCATTTTCACCCGGCATGGGGTAGTTTTTTGAACTCGTGCCGTTTTTTCTGCGAACTTCGATCTCTCCCGTTTTCGATTTTGTTAACGATGAATCGATCTGCTTTTCCAGGCAATCTGCATTGCACGGCATTCCGTCTGCGCCTTTTAGCACCTCCCGGTGCGCTTCGACGACCTTGGCCTTCGCGGTGTCGTAGGTCAGCTTACCGGCTGCCATGACCGGTTCCAATTTGTCCCTCGTGAGGTCGTGAATCTTACCGTGATCCCCTTCGTGATTGCTTTTGCCGCTGACACACACACATGCGCCACCTTCCAAGGTGTACGCATCAGGTCCCGACTTCGCGAGCCCAGGGACGTTGGTGCTGCTTTTTCCTCGTTCAACCTGCAGCATCGAGTTTGGCAGGAGGTGATGGCCCGTCTTTCCTTCACAGCAATTCGGCGACGGCGACTTCTCATACGGCACGAGCATGCAGTTGCGCGCTACCTGGCAATTGGGATCGTTACAACAGTCTTCAGCACTTTTGTAATTTCCAGACTGGGCAGGTTCTTGGCACGCCGCTTCCTCCTTCTCTTTCTCCTTCTCGCACGCCTTGGTTATCCCGGGGGCGGCAACTTCGTCGATGAAGGGCCAAGGCAGTGAATTCCCCGCCAAAGACGCATGATTGTGGGTCGTCAGGTCCAGATTTCTAACCACATTCTCACCTTCAAACTTCACATCCATTGACCAAGCGTTAAAATACACTTTGCCCATATTCTTGCTGGTAACGACTCCTTTCTTAGGGGCACTTCCCGCCTCGTCACCCGTGCTCTTCTTAAAGGAGCTTTTGTCTTTGAGCATGACTTCCTGACCACTGACTTGGACGGTCTTGCTACCGTCGCTGGTATCGCTTGCAAGGCCGGTGTTTGGGTAAGGAATTGGAATTCCTGGAGGAGTCGCGGGTGTAAGTGGAGGAGTAAAGCAGACATCCGGAAAAGCGCAGATGGACTTGCCCTGCCCCGCCTTGCAGGCCAATTCCATTCCGTTGGCGAAAACGTCGTTACCCATCAGTCTTTCCTCCGTCAATCGCTTCGTATGATCAGCGCCACTCGTTCCCCTGAATCGCTACCAAAGTGACAAAGTGCGCCTGGACCATGCGCATAATTTTTTTTCGTGGCGGCGAGCGCATGCGCAAGAGTGGCAGGAGCGACAGCCGCGCCGGTTTCACCGATAGAATCAGCGGTGTGACAGAGATAGAAATTCTCTTTGCGCACCCGCATCGCTCTCGTCATGCCCAGTGCTGCTTCCTTGAACCAATACTGCTCACCGTTCGCGTCAGTAAGGCGATAGTCCACCTGCTCGAATCCACAGCCCGCATCGTCAAAGGCGGCTTTGAAAGCCTGCACCAAACCATCCGCTCGCAAAGGGAGTTCTGAATGCATCGTGGCCTTTTCTTCGCCGGTGCCGATTCCCAAGCATCTCAATTCGGGTTCGTTGGAATGGCGCACCGGGCCGACGAGAATGGCCGCTCCGGCTTCGCCAGGGATAAAGCCGTTTGAATTTCGGCTGGTGAGCAGGCGGTTTTCTTGCTCGTAGGCAGCCAGCGTTCCCGCCACGAGCAGGCTGTCCACTCCTGCGATGATGCAATAGGGCACGCGATCTTCGTGAATTAGGCGACTTGCTCCCTCCATGGCTACAGCCCCAGCGACACGTCCACGCGGGATGACGACCGAACGTGGGTGAAATCTAGTGCCTAGTGCTGTGTGAATCTCGAAAAGCAACTCGTCATCCAATCCTTTGAGACGGCCGGGGCGTTCTTTCTCCGCCAAACAAAGCAGCAATGGAATTTGTTCCGGCGTCCCATTGTGCGCTTGAGCGAGGCATTCCTTGATAGCGGGCACGACCATGTGGACGAGCTTGGGCAAGCCGCGCCATGGTTGTGCGAGGGGCACCTGGCTGCCGATGATCCATTCGCCGCCTTGGTCCATGAAACGCGTCTCGGAGAAATTATCAATCGCGCAGCGGATGGCCGCACAGCTTGAAACGGAATCCAAGCCGACACCCGTGACCATGCCGGAAGCGAGAATGGCAATCGGTTTCATGTTCCGACCTCCTTCAGTTCCGAAGATTCCTGCCGCGCGGAGCGGCGTTCATCCACCAGCGCCTTGAGTGAAGGGTAATACGTTTTGCCGAGTTTACGTGCGCGATACCAAGCCCGCGGCATCGTGCCAACCACCACCTGAGCGACTTCGAACATGTTCCTTTTCAATGGCGACGCAATGCGCCAGATCATCGAAAATCGCCTCATGCCGGGTTCGAAGAGAATCGTATCGATCACTGATTGGCTCGGCGTCTCGTCATTGTTTTTCCGATAGAACGTCACCGGCACTTCGATCACAGGGAGCCTGAACGTTTTTCGGCCTTCCGGCGTGAGGTTGAGCATGACCACCTCCTCGCCACCGCGAAGACATTCGATTTGCTGGTTTTCGGGAGCGACCTGAAAGTAGCGGTCGTCGAAATCACCCGGCAGGAATGGAAACACATTGTCGATCCAGTTCTGATCGTAGGTGCCGGCGAAGCGAAGCCGCGGTGTCGAGTTGCGTAGCACAGGTCCAAACGACATTGGACGGTAATTCCCGTTTGGTTTTGTTACAGGCTGTCCAGATTCCTCGGTGTTGGGCAATGGTTTGCCTTGGATCGCTTGAGGTGCGTGGTTGACTTGAAATCCACGGCCCACGGGATTGTCCATAAATGCAGCATGCTTCTGAGGATCCTCATGCGACTGGTCGCAGCCGCCGAATGCGCGGTCGTAGGAGATGGGCATTTCAAGGAAGGGCTCCGGATCGCTCGCGGAAACGCCCAGCAATCCGACCTGCCATTTCCGATTGCCGACTACTTCAAAGCTCTTGGTCATTTCCCCCACCCGCAGTCCGACCTGCACTTTGCGAACAGGCTTCCCGCCCGGCGCATGGGCGGAACCATTGAGCAACACGTCGCACCGCGGCTTGAAGGGGCAGAATTCACTCTCATAAACCGTCGCGGAGTAACCCGGTTCGCCGGAGAAGGTGTCCGACATAACGAGATCGAGCTGCGTCTTGCTCAAGGTGGCCACTTCACCGTTACCCTCGGGAAAATCGAACGTGCCCTTGACCACCACCACCAGCAGTTCGCGACCATCGGGCTTCATGCCCATAGTATAAGCTGCCTTCATCTTGGTGGCGTTGAGCAGTTCCATACCAGAAAGGAACGATCAATTGATTTGCACCGAGCCGCCCTTGATTCGGTTGACGCCGGAAGAGCGGGTGAGCACGTAGGCCCCGCGGATGAGCACCTTGCCAGCACGGGTTAGCGTGATGCTGGATTTGCCACAACGGAGGACGATCTCGTTTTTCGCAGTCAGCGCGAGTTGCTCACCGTCCAGCGTGATGCTCACCGACGGCTCGACAGGAGCGTCTGGTGCTGGGGATTGAAGCAGGCCGAGAATGACGGGCTTTTGAGGATCGCCGTTTTCGAAATTCAACACCGCCTGGCGGCCGAAATCGCCCGGTGCCAGAGTGCACACGGTCTTGGCAACGATTGCCGCTGCGTCGCCTTCCATAGAAGCCTGGACGAGCGGCAGCCCACTATCATCGAAGCCCGCAAACCATCCGATCGTGACTCCCGGCATGGCGGGAGCCTTGGTTTCAGACTTTTCTCCTCCCACGGGTGGTTTGCGCTTCCTGGCGGGCCGCATTTCGAAAGTGGCTGCCAATGGATCCGCTTGTAGTTCGCTAACTTGCTTCATGGGTTGGAGGGTCGGTTCAATTCTGGAGAATCTTCTGCCCCTTCATCGTGATGTCCTTGGACGCCTTCACGTTGATCTTGCCCGAACCGTCGATGGTGATGTCCTTGCCCTTGATCTGGATGGTCCCGTCCTTTTTCATGAGGATGCTGGCCTTCCCGGTCTGGATGAGAATTTCATCGCCCGCGGTGATGGAGATCTTTTTTCCAACATCCAGGGAGTTGTCCTTCGCCACCGAGGTTGAACGATTGGCTCCCACCGACGTGGACTGATCGGCCCCGACACTCGTTGTTTGACTGGCTCCGATGTTGTTGTCCTGACTGGTGCCGACACTGTTCGACTGGGAAGCCCCCACCGTCGTGGCTTGGACGCCGCCGACCGTGATTTCCTGCGCGGCTCCGACGGAGATCATCTCGTTCACGCCGACGGAATGCGTGCGCATCAGGGCGACCGTCTTGGTCTCGCTGGCACCGACCGTGTGGGAGAAATTCGAGGCGATGGTGACCGTCTCGTTGCTGCCGACGGTCTCGGTGCGGTTCGCGCCGATCGAGATCACCTCGTTGCTGCCGACCGCCTCCGTCCGGTTCACGCCAATAGTAATCGTCTCGTTGTTGCCGACGGTCTCGGTGCGGTCGTGGCCGATGGAGATGGTTTCATCGTGACCGACGTCCTCGGTCCGGTTGTTTCCGACGTGGGTGGTCTCGTTGTTCTCGACGATGTTGTCCTGATTCTTCTCGGCGTGGATGTAGAGCTGCTCGGAGCCCTTTTTGTCCTCCATCCGGATCTCGTTGAAATTCGCGGTGCTGCCTCCAAGAGAGCTGCGGCTCTTGATGCCGCTCTGTGTCTTGTTCGCGGGGAGTTCGTAGGGCACCGGGTTGTCGCCGTTGTAAACGCGGCCGGTGATGATGGGCCGATCCGGATCGCCATCGAGGAACTCGACCACGACCTCCTGGCCGATGCGCGGGATGTGGATGGCCCCCCACTGCTTGCCGGCCCAATACTGCGAGACGCGGGTCCAACAGGAGCTCTTTTCGTCGCTGTCGTCGTGCCGGTGCCAATGGAAGTGAACCTTCACCCGGGCATATTGGTCGGTATAAATTTCATCGCCCGCGGGACCGGTGACAATGGCGGTCTGCGGACCGGTGATGAGCGGTTTCGGCGTCTCGCGGAGCGGGCGGAAATCGACAGCCGCGGGGATCGCGGTGAGGCGGCATTGGTAAAAGCGCTGCCCCAAGGCACCTTGCGAGCCAAAGGGGTTTGAGTGGATCTCGTGCTGAACGCGGGTCAACAGGTACTTGCCGTTGTCGTCATCGCGATATGCTTCCTCGAGCTTGAATTGGTGGCCGGCAAGCAGGCCGGCGATGTCCGCCTCGCCGCGCAGGACGTGGTGGCGGGACTGGAGTTCCTGGATGCGGACGGTCGAGTAGTTGTCGCCGACACCGCGCTCCACGTATTCGCCGGGGTAATCGTAGATCTCGTAGTCCGCGTGGTCGTGGGGCTTCGGGTTGCTGGCGTCGGAGAGGAGCTTCTTGCCGGGAGATTTGAAGTCGAAGTCGTTGTGGGCAAAGGCGCCGGGGGTGACCCGGCTTTCCCGGACCCAAGACCGGATGCCGGCAAAATCGTGACCGCGGTCCCATGGGTAATACTTCACCGACTCCGCTTCCGGGCAGGGATCGTGGGCCGACGGGGCGTCCGCGAGAATCATCGTGTGCCCGCCGTCCTGGTGGATAAAGTAGTAGCAAATGCCCTCCTGCTCCATCAGGCGGCTGACGAAGTTGAAGTCGGTTTCGCGGTACTGGACGCAATTCTCCAGCGGCTTGTAGCTGCCGGTGAGCCGGAGTTCGTACTGGCTGAAATTACGCGACTGAAAAACGGCTTCGAGGATCTCCGGGATCGTCTTTCCCTGGAAAATCCGGCAGTCCGAGACGCGGGTGAGGAACCACAGCCATGGCACGACCACGGCGCGGTAGCGGGCGAGCTGGTTCTCCGCCTCGAGCTGGACGAACTCGCTGACGAAGCCGTTGAAGACCCGGGTGCCGACCACCTCGGCCTCGACTTTCACGGTGACACTTTGGCCGATGATGTCTTCGAAGGCGATCTTGCCGTCGGTGCTGGCGAGCTCGAGGCTGTAGGTGAAGCTTTTCGAGACTTCCTCGTCGCCGTAGAAACTGGTGATCAACAGGACATCCTCGCCGAGTGGCGTGGTGAGCTGGAGCCTGCGATCTTGTTGGGTTTCCGCCACGGTTTCGTCTTTCTTACTCGAAGTCGTACACGAAGCCCTTGTCGGCGGTGGTGACGGCGACCTTTTCGACCGTCAGCCCGTCGGCGATCTTTTCCAACAGCCCGCGGCTGAGTTCCGGCAGCAGGGTCTGGGTGAGGATGCCTTCCACGACGCGCGCACCGCTTTGCACCTCGGTGCAACGGCTGGCGATGAGATCGCCGACCGACGTATCGAAGGTGACGCTGATGCCGCGGTTCTCGGCCAGGCGCTTCTTCACGCGGCCGAGTTGCAGGTCCACGATCTTGCGCAGGACCTCGTCGCTGAGCGGGTAGAAAGGCACGACATTGACGCGACCGAGGAATGCGGGCGTGAACTTGGGCGACTCCATCTTGCCATCGGAAAACTCCAGCAGGGGCTTGCGGACGGCCTCGGCGAGGGCTTCCGGCAGTGGCATGAGTTCGGGATCGGCACACATGTTGGTGATCAACTCCGTGCCCGCGTTGGTGGTCATGATGATGATTGTGTTGCGGAAGTCGACCGAGCGCCCGGTGGAGTCGTCGAGCCGGCCCTTGTCGAAGACCTGGAAGAAGAGCTGGATGACGTTCTGGTGCGCCTTTTCGATCTCGTCGAGCAACACCACGCTGTAGGGGCGGCGGCGCACGGCTTCCGTGAGCACGCCGCCTTCGCCGAAGCCCTTGTAGCCGGGAGGCGCGCCCTTGAGAGTCGCGACGCTGTGGCCCTCGGTGAACTCGGTCATGCTGAAGGAAATCAGATTCCCCTCCCCGCCGTACAGCGACTCGGCGAGGGCGAGCGCGGTCTCGGTTTTGCCGACGCCGCTGGTGCCGGCAAGCATGAAGACGCCGATCGGGCGGCTGGGGTTTTCAAGCTGGGCGCGGGAAATTTCGATGCGCTTGGCGATCGCTTCGAGGGCATGGCGTTGGCCGATGACACGCTCTTCAAGGTGATCCGCGAGGTTGAGAATGGTGCGGATCTCGTCCTTCATCATCCGCCCCACGGGGATCCCGGTCCAATCGGCGACGACCGACGCAACCGCGGCTTCCGTGACGGAATGGTGGATCAGCGGGCTGTCACCCTGGAGCTCCGCGAGCTCCACTTCCTTGGCGCGGAGTTCGGTGATGATCGGTTCGCGCGTTGCCTCTTCAATGGTGTCCCGCAAGGTCTCGCGCAACTTGCAGACCGCCTCGACGAGCACCTTTTCCTGCTGCCAGTTCGCTTCGAGTTTCTCCAATCGCTCGCGGGCAGTGGTCAACTGGTCGCCGACCGCGGTAATCGGCTTGGCCCGGTCCATCCCGGCGGCGCTTTCGGACTTGAGGATGCCTTCCTCAATGACGAGCGCGTCGATGTGCTTGCGGCAGTCGTCCACCTCGCCGGGCGTGGCATGCTGGCTGAGCGAAACGCGGGCCGCGGCGGTGTCCATCAGGCTCACCGCTTTGTCGGGAAGCTGGCGGGCGGGAATGTAGCGCTTTGAGAATTTCACCGCAGCGGCCATGGCATCGGCGAGGATCGGGACGCCGTGATGGTCGGAGAGCTTTTGCGAAAGGCCCCGCAGCATGATCAGCGCGCGGTCTTCATCGGGTTCGTCGATCACCACCGGCTGGAAGCGGCGTTCCAGCGCGTTGTCTTTTTCGAAGTACATCTTGTACTCCTTCCACGTGGTCGCCGCGATGGTCCGCAGCTTGCCGCGGGCAAGGGCGGGCTTGAGAAGGTTCGCGGCATCGCCTTGTCCCTCGGCTCCACCGGCTCCGATCAGCGTGTGGGCTTCATCGATGAACAGGATGATCGGCACCGGCGAGCCCTCGACCTCCTCAATCACCTGCTTGAGCCGCTTTTCGAACTCGCCGCGCATGCTGGCACCCGCCTTCAACTGGCCCAGATCCAGAGATCGCAATTGAACGCCCCGCAACGCCGGTGGCACGTCGCCCGCCGCGATCTTCAACGCCAAGCCCTCGACCGCGGCGGTCTTCCCGACGCCGGCCTCGCCGGTGAGAATTGGATTGTTCTGCCGGCGGCGCAGGAGGATGTCGATGATCTGGCGGATCTCCTTGTCACGGCCGAAGATCGGATCGATCTCGCCCTTCTTCGCCTCCTCCACGAGATCGGTGGTGAAGCGGGAGAGCGCCTCGACGCGACCCGGCACCGGAGCCGTGTCGGCAGCCCCTTCGTCGGAGATAGCCGGCGCCGCCTGCGCCATGGCGCTCTCGGCGGAGTCCTTGAAGATCTCGTCGAAGTGGTCCGTCAATTCGTCGCCCTTCAATTTCCGGAATTCTCCGGACAGGCCGTTGAGCGCGATCTCCAGCGAGGGATTCTTCAGGCAGCCCGCCAGCAAGTGCCCCCCGCGGATGCTGTTCTGTTTGAAAAGCAGCGAGGCGTAGATCCATCCCTGCTCGATGGATTCCCGCAACGACAACCCGAAGCCGGTGATCGAACTCGCGCCGCGCGGCAGATGGCTGAGCGCCTGGGTAAGGTCCGCGACCAGCCGCGAATCATCGATTCCGAAATGGCGGACCGCTGCCTGCAAATCGGAGTCCGGCTCGTTGAGCATCTGGTGGAGCCAATGCGCGAGTTCCACGGACGGATTCGTTCGCATCCGGCAAAAGTTCGCGGCGGCATCAAGAGTGCGGTAGCCCAGCGGATTCAGCTTTCCGAAAAGGTCTTTGGGACGGAGATCAGCCATTACTCTACGCAATGAATCGGGATTCCACGGCGAAGGCAAGTTCAGGCTCCCGGCATTTGTGCCATCCGGGAAAAAAGACTCCCAACAATTCTTCTCCGCCGGCGAGGGACTCCATGTTAGCCTGCCGTTGAATTCCAAAATCCATGGGACTTCGAACCAACATCATCAACTTGCTGGCGTCTTCCTCGCCGGCGCGGACCGACTTCACGCTCTTCGGCCGCCGGATCCACGGCCGGGACTACGGGACGATCGCCAGCGCCATCCGCAACGGGCACATCCAGATCGTCCAGTCGGCGACCTTCCCTTCGGGGATGGCGGCCTACAGTCGGGCGATGAACTGTTTCACCGTCGGCGCGAGCCCGAGCGACAGCCTGATCATCCACGAGGCGACGCACGCGATCAACGACTGGCACGGCCGGACGCTGCGGGGCACCGAAGACGAGGGCCTGGCCTATGTGGCGCAGATGGTCTATGTCTGCCGGACCAATCCCGCGATCCGCGCGGCGGCGCTGAGCGACACGACGCGCGAGCGCACCGACCAATCGCTGATGATGTGCGGTGCCACCAGCCGGCTTTGCAGCCAGTCCACAATCGGCTACGCGACGATCATCGCGGCCACCCTGATGGACGGTCGCGCGCCTGCGGCGGACCTATTGCAGAACTTCCAACGGGCATTGTCAGGGGATCCGAACACCCTCGGTCCTTCAGTGGCCCGGGTATACAACCGGGTCACCCGCGTCGAAGTTCCTGCGGATTATCTGCGTGAGGTCGCCGGAAGGCTCGTGACCGACTGACAGGGCGGGATCACCCGGCGTGCCGCAGGACCAGGTCGTCCGAATCCGCTAGGAAAGGCCGCGATTTCAACCAGGAAGTCCGGCCGAGTTGTCCTTCGTGGCCCAGGACCGTGGCGGGCACTTCTTCTTTGGCGAGGACGATCTGGAAGTCGCAGATCCAGCGGCGGGAGGTGTAGAAATCGACCCAGGCTCCGAGCTGGGCGTGGTGGGTGCCGCCGGGAAGGAAGTTTTTCAGGCGCGCGAGATTCATCGGCCCGAGGCGGACGCGGAACTTGAGCTGGTGATCCCACATGCGGGCACCGACGAAGACGCTCTCGCCCAAAGTGCCGGACGACGGGCTTTCACCAAGCCGGCAGCGCGATTCCTCCGGGAGGGCGAGCCAGTGGCCGACGAATTGGGTAATGGCGACAGGAAGGCCGAAGAAGGCACTGAGGATGGATTCGAGGCCTTCCGCGTGCTTGGTCTGGCACGAAAGATGGCCGGCGTAGGCCAGCCGGGCATACGACGGCAGAACCGGATGCTCGAACAACCCGTCGCTGCCGATTCCGAAAGTACTGCCGATGAAATGTCCGAAGCGCGGGGCGTCCCCCTCCTGCGGGCGACCCTCCACCGCTCCGGCGCGATCAAAGGCCACCGCCATGTTGCCGGACGCCCAGGCCCGGTAGAGGAAGCTGAACATCCGGTGGTGGAAGAGGTCGAGGAACTCCGCCATCCCCTCGTCCTTCATGGTGGCGGTGGCGTAAAGTCCGCCGCCCTGGGGACCGGGGGGAAACAAGGTCTCGTCGGGAATCCCATGGGCGAGGTGGACCAGCGTCTCGGTCAACCATTCAGGCATCGGGCCGAAGGGGCCCGCCAGTCCGGTGAAGCAGCTCTTGATCCGGTAAACCGGGTCTTCCGGATCTCCCGCCCGGGTCACGCTCCGCATGTCGGTCGCCATGTGGACCAGCTCGACATGCTGGCCGAAGCGTACGAAATCGTCCGCCGGATCCCGCGACATGCCGATGCGCGGATGACGGCCGGCCGCCCCGCACTCCAGGATCCGCACCGCCTGATAGAACGAGAAGGCTTGCGGACCGGCGACGAGCGAGGCGATCAGATCATGGAGGTCTTCCCTAACCGTCTCGGCCACCTTACGAGTTCCTTTTTATTCGGCAGCAGCACCACCGAGGTTTGAGTGAAGCAATTGATCGAAACATAGCGCCCGAAAAACTCCTCCAGCACGCGGCTGAAGAGCAGCACCTCCGACGCGCTCATCACGTTCTGGTCGAAGCCGAGGATGATCTCCATGCCCCTGACAAACGACGGCGGTCCCTTGTCGAAGCGATGGAGCACCTGTTTGTGCTCCGCCCGGATCGAACGCAGCGACTTGATCTCCCGGCGATTCTTCTCGGCGTAGAGCGAGAGCAGCTCCCGCAGTGCCGAGGCATCGCCGTCGGCACCGATCAGCGATTGATAGTTGAGCGAGAGATGGCTGATCAACCGCCACGCCTGCTGCCCTTCCGCCGTGGAGGCCCCGGGCGGCGTGGGGCCGGTGAGAAACTCGATCGACTGCACCATCTCACTCTCGGGAAAGCTGAAAGCCGGCAACCCGTGCTCGATCATCATCAGCGGCAAGTGGCGGTTGGTGCACTGGGCTTCGACGCCGATCTGGCGAATATCGAGGCGGAACGGCGCGGCCTTGAGATCGACCAGCGACAAATACACCTCCGACCCCGGATAGCCCAGATGGGGCAGCACGGCCCCGGTGCTGGCACGGGGAAAAGCATCGCGCCGAACCATGTAGAAGGCCTGCTCGGTATCGCCGTCCGCTTGGTTGAAGAAGAAGGGCCGGAAGGTGGTCGCATCGCCGCTCTTCATCCCGTAGCCCGTCGCCTGATCGATCGAGTAAACCTCGTAATCGTGCGAACGGGTGCGGTCGATGGTGACGTGGTGCTCCGGCCGCCGGGGATCGAAGTCGAAGCGGCGGGACATCGGGAACAGGTTCACCAGCGGCGTCGCAAACAGCTCCAGCGACTTCTTGCCGACCACCGCTTGGAGCGACGGATCGTCTTCGGAAAACGCGAGGATGATCTCGGCCTCACCGCCTTCGAGCCCGGCGAGTGCTTGCTGCAGGCCGGAGACTTCGAAGAAATGGAACTTCTCCGGCAGCAGGAAATACTCCCGCAACAAGCGGTAGCCTTCAAAGCCGGCCGGACTCATCGGCAAAAGGCGCTCGCTTTCGCTGAAACCGAGCTGCTTCACGGCGGCATCCGGGATCCGCCGCACCTGGCGCCGCCCCGCGACCGTGCCGGCCACGAAGATGCCACAGCCGCGGGAAACGATGTGCGCGAGCAGCTTCAGGCGCGCTTGATCCGCTCCCGCCACGAAGAAACGGAAACGATCACAACCGAGATCCGGCCACGTCATGGCGGGGTTGAAAATTTCCAGCCGGATGCCGAGCGAAGCTTCGTGAGCGATGCCAAGATCGCCGTGGCCGGAGCGGAACTGCACGTCCGCGATCCTGACCGGCAGCAGCGTCAGATCCTGCGTCGTCCGCCAGCGGCAGCGCGTCGCACGGGGGCCGAAGGGTTCGGTCACCACCTCGCTCCCGGCGGGAATTTCAAAGCGGTCGAAGACGGCTGCCGGATCGATCGAAAAGCGGACAACGCCCGCCGAAGGCAGGGGCGCGAGGTAGTCGGGATAAACCGTTTCGAGGAGCCCTTGGGTGAACCGCGGGAACTCGGAATCAAGCTGGTAATGGACCCGCGCGGCGAGAAACGAGAATCCTTCCAGCAGGCGCTCGACAAACGGATCCTGGCAGATCTGCCGGCCCTCGACATCCAGCCCGAGCTGCTTGCCGGTCTGCGGCCGGTAACGCGCGAACTCCCCGGCCAGCCGCCGGAGATGCTGGAGTTCGACATCGTAAAGCTCGAGGAAGCGCGCGTTCAAACCCCGCCTCCTTCCTTCACACGGCAGCTGCCGGTGTTCAGGTCGATGTCGATGCGCAACGACTCCCACTCCGGCAGTGCCCACAATTCGGCCTCGATGGTGAAGGCGATCAGCGCGGGATTCTTCGCGTCCACCACAGGTTCGATCCGCAGGCTTTCGGCAACGATCCGCGGCTCGAACTGGCGGATGGCATCGCGGATTTCGGAGCGGATGCCGTCCATCACCCGGGCGTCGTCCTGGCTCACCGTCACCCCGTTGAAATCGCGGATGCCGTAGTTCAAGACCGAGGTCGGCAGTTCCTCGTGGTCGTAAACGCTGGCGGAATCCTCGATGCCCGCCCGTTCCCCGGCACTCATCACCGTGCGGTCGAGTTCCTGCCGGGTGCGCCGCCGCTTGGAATTGAGCAGCCATTCCAAATCACGGCGGACCGCATCGCGATAAGCACGAGAATCGATGCTGCGGCTGTCCGGCGAACCGCCCCGGCCGAGCGAGCGGATGATCCGGTCGAAGAGGCAGGGAAACACCCCGCCCTCCTGACTTTGGTGGGTGCGCTTCATGCTCCGTTCAAGCCGGCGGCTCCACTTCGGGCGGCTCGAACTCGATCCGGCGGACGTCGAGGATCGAGTAGTCGTTCTCGCCGTCGGTGAAGACCCGCTGGCCGCGCGCGACGACGATGTCGGGCGCGATTTCCTCCCACACGGTGCCGCGGGAGAGGACGATGTCGGTGTTATCGCTTTTCTCGGAGCCTGGATAGCGGACGGGGATGAAGCCCGGGCTTTCGCCCCCGTTGATGAAGCGGAAATTGACGGGCTGCCATATCAGGTCGCGCAGGCCTTTGGGTTCGGCGAGCGTGATGTGGAGGACGCGTTGCAGCGGCAGCCAGTAGTAGGAGCCGCCGATCACCGCCTCGAAGATCGAGCAGAAGCGCCAGTCGGTATCGCCCAGCCATTCGAAGTGCTTTCCGCCGATGTTACCCGGCACCGGACCGGCGGCTTCCGCAACCTGGTCGCGGCAGCGGACCGCCGCCTCATGTTCGCCCGCCCGCAGGTGGCGGTGCATTTGGATCAGGTCACCTACCCAGGGCAAAGGATCGCCGAAAATCAGCGGCTCCCGCTCGCCGGCCAGCACGGCCAGGCGCTGGCCTTCCGACTCGATGAGCGAACTCACGGTCATGACCAGCAGCTTGTCTTCCTGGCTGGTGGCGAAACCACCATAAACCTTCAACTGCTTCTCGGCCGACTCCCAGTCACCCGCGAGGATGTTGAGGTGGACGAGGAGCAAGCGCAGGTCCGCGTCGTTGGGATTGGCTCGGATGTTCTCCTTCGCCAATGCCAGCGCCCCGGCGAGGTCTCCTCCCCGGAGCGCTTCTTCCCAAGTGGATTCAGGCATCGGTGGAGCGGTTACTCACCGACGTTGGTCTTGAGGTTCCACTTGTGGCCGATCGTGGTCTTCTCCGAGAAGTCGTCAGGGTTCAATTGCTTGTACTCCCACTCGATCTCGGTGTAGGCGATCGACACCGACTCGCTCGGAATGTCGCCACCGCCACCCACCGACCAACTGGAAATGAAGCCGTTCTTGATGGTGACTTTCAGATAACAGACCTTCTCCCCGGCGGCGCGGCAGAGTTCGAAGACCGCTTCATCGACCCGCTTGCCGCCCGAGCAGGCAAGCGAGAGCTTGGGCGAACTGGCATCGTACATTTTGGTGAAAACGATGTCGCTATGGACGCTCCGGCCTTCCGGCTTGGAGCCTCCTTGGCTTGCCGCCGAGGAAGCGGGCTGGGAAATGCCGAAGGAGATCGAGTTGATCTCGATCCACTCGGAGTGGTTTTCGTCGCCGGATTCTCCTTTGATGTCGGCACCGTCGATCTTGAGCTGTAGATAGTAATCAGCCATGGCACGTTGGATTTAGCGGTTAATGTTGGAGGCACCTTGGGTGCCGGAATTTTCGGACGGAGGGGGATAGGAAAAAAGACGGTCATTTTCCGCCGAGAACCGGCAGGCGGGAGACGAGGTGAAGGGCCGCGGTGACGCCCTCGAGCTGGATGTGCGGGCGGAGGAAGAAGTCGGCGCTGTAGTAGCCGGGGTCCGCCTCGTTCGCCACCACGGTGACCTTGGCGGCGGCGAGCGGTTTCTTCGCTTTGAGATCCCACGACGAGCTGGAGTCGCACTGGTAGTTATTGATCCACTTGTTGAGCCAGTCCTCCAGCTCCTTGCGCTCCATGAAGGCACCGACCTTGTCGCGGACCATCACCTTGAGATAGTGGGCGAAACGACAGCAGGCGAAAAGGTAGGTCAGGCGGGCGGACAGCGCGGCATTTGCGGTCGCGTCGTCCTCGTAGTATTTCTGCGGATCCTGCAAGGACTGCGCTCCCATGAAGACCGCGAAGTCTTCGTTCTTGTAGTGGGACAGCGGCATCAGGCCGACCTTTGCCAGCTCGTGCTCACGGCGGTCGGTGATGGCGATCTCGGTCGGGCACTTGTAGTCGATCGAGCCGTCGTCGCAGGGGAAGGTATGGACCGGCAGTTTCTCCACCTTGCCGCCGCTGTCATGGCCGCGGATGTAGGTGCACCAGCCGTAGAGCTTGAAGGCGCGGGTGACGTTGGCCCCGAAAGCATACGCCGCATTCGACCAAACGTAGCCGTCGTGATCGGCCGCACCGAGTTCTTCGGTGAACTGGAAGTCGTCGATCGGATTCTTCTGCGGGTCATACGGTGCCCGGGCCAGGAAGCGCGGCAAGGTGAGACCGAGGTAGCGCGAGTCCTCCGAAGAACGAAGCGAGCGCCAGGCGGCATACTCGGGATTGGTCTTGGAGAGCACCTTGTCGATTTTCGGCGGCTTGGAGAGATCCTGCCAGCTCTTCAAACCGAGCAGGGTCGGCGAGGCCGCGGTGATGAAGGGGCAGTGAGCCGCGGCGGCGATCTGGCCGACCCCGCGCAGGATATCGACATCGACCGGCGAGTGATCGAAGTCGTAGTCGCCGATCATCACGCCATACGGCTTGCCCCCCGGCATGCCAAACTCCTCCTCGTAGACCTTGCGGAACAGCGGGCTGCGGTCCCATTTGTCGCCCTTGTATTCCTTGAGCACCTGCCGGACCTCGCTCTTGCTGATGTTGTAAATTTCGATCCGCAGGTTGTCGTCGGTTTCGGTATTGAAAACGAGATGCTCCAGTCCGCGCCAGGAGCCTTCCATTTTCAGGAAATCGGCCTGGTGCATGATCGCGTTGAGCTGGGTGGAAAGCAGGCGGTCAATCTCCGCGATGACGCCTTCGATGTAGCTCAGGATGCTGCCGTCATAGACGACCACATCCTTGAGTATCCACTCGGCCAGCGAGCGCGCCGCCGTCTTGGTGGTGCTCTCCGCTCCCTTGGTGGGAAGGGATAGGGCCTCGATGGCCGCGTCCAGCGCGCTCACCGATTCGAGGTATTCCCCTTCCGCCGTGGCGGCCTGCTTGGAAGTTTCGCTCATGGGATGTTAGACGTGAGTGGTTTTTCGGTGGATCAGCCGTCGGCGGGCTTGTCGGCGGGCTTGCCGGCCCGTTTCGCTTCCTCGACCAGCGAACCGAGCAGCTCCGGCGACTTGCGGATCTTTTCGAACAGCTCCTCGGCCTTCGGCTTGCCGCCGATCACCCCGAGCAGGTTGTCGAGCGTCTGGCGAACCTCGAGCAATTGCCGCAGCGCGTCCACCTTGCGGGCGACCGCACCAGGTTCGAAATCGCTGAGCTTCTCGAAGGTGATATCGACCGGCAGCTTCCCCTCGCCCGTGAGATGGTTGTCCACCAGAAAGCTCACACGAGGCTTCTGCGACTTGAGCACCTGGTCGAAATTGTCGGCATGGATGTCGATCGACTTGCGGTCGGCCACCGGCGCGAGTTCGGAGGCAGACTTGCCGGACAGGTCCGACCAGACCATCGCAATGAACGGCAACTCGACCTTCTTCATCGCGTCCCCGGTGTAGACCTCATAGGTGATGTGGACACGGGGAGCGCGGTTGCGGGTAATGTAGGCTTGACTGCTCATGATGATGGCGTGCGTTGGGAGTTCGGAAAATCGCTGATGGAAATGAAGAGTTGGCTACTCCTTATCCGGCTTCCTTGCCGACTCCAAGGATTTGTTGTGCCTTTCGCACTCCGTCGTCGCCAACGGTGTCGTTGACGAGATCGATGAAGCTGAGGTCCATCAGACGTTTCGCGCGGAGGAGCAGCAGCGGGACCGGGCTCGATGGTTCATTGTCGCGGTAGTAGTCGATGATCTGGTCAAGCATCGGACGGATGCGTTCCTTCGAAAACCGGGCCGAATCGGGGGCCGCATCGGCCGGCGGCTGGGCAGCCGTGCCCGCAGCTTGGCCAGACGCAGCCTCGCCCACCGGGGAACCCGTCGCGTGAAGCAGGATCCGGCGGATCGACTCGATCTTCTGCACCAGCTTTCCTTCGACGCCGGAAAGGAACTCCCCGCAGTCCACGTCATCGTCCGGCGAATATTCCGCGTCAATCCTGCTCGCGATCCAATGGACGTGTTCGGCCGCCTCGGTCGCCAGAGCCAGAGCCGAGTCGAGCGACTCCTTCCCCTGGTTGCCAAGCACCGCGCGGGCAAAGCTGCGGGCGGTCGCGTCATCGTTCGAACTTGTTCCAACCGCCGTCTCGTAAGCTTTCAGAGTGGCATCAGGAATCCTTTCCACGAATGGCATGTTGCGCAGTCCTGCCAGGAAACTGTTGCCGCCCAATCCACTGAGAATGTTGACGCGAGCCTGTTTGCCGCCGGGCGTCGAGGGAAGCGGATGAAAGGAGTCCCAGTAGGTCTCGCAGATCTTGCGGACCAGTCCAAGCGCCGCTGCCAGTCCCTCCAGGCCCTGCTTCCGCATGGCCGCATCACAGAGATAGACCGCCACGCGCAGATGTTTGTTGATACGAAGAAATTCGGCCGCCTGATTGAGGACGATCATCCAAGCCGCATCCTCGGCGTCCGCCCGGCGGGCCTCGGAATAGAGTGCGTCGAGATTGAACAAGGCACCCTGCTGGGAGAGGGCGACCGGATCGGCGGAAGAAATCCCGTCGTCCTCGAGATCGATCCCGCAAGGAAACTCGCCCGGAACAGGGGCTAGCAGTTGTATCACATCGATCATCACGCAGTGGGTCGGAAACAGCGGCCGGAAACGCATGATCCCGCGGCGGCAACGAAATCCGCCGACGAAAACCGCATCCTTTCAGGTTCATCCGATCTGCTAGCAATTGCTCCCGGACGCGCCTAGCAAAAACTGGGAGAACCTGGGCCGCGCGAATGGTCATCAGGGCCAGCGGACACAACGCGAGTCCCGCATCAGGACCAAAGGCGGAAAATCCAGCAATCGCAGGCCGCGTCACCCGAAAAGTCCCGGCAGTTCGAATCCGCAGCTCGGAACAAGAGCTGGAAACCCGGAAGAAAAGGTGCCGCTCGGCCTCCAAGAATGACCTTGCGCGGTCATGGCGAACCGTCATGCTCCAAGAACTCATGAAGAAATCTTCATCCGCACTGCGGCGTGCTGTCGTCGGCTACCTGCCGCTGGCGTTCCTGTTACCCTCATGCACCCCGCAAGGGTATGATCCCACGAAGAACATGGGCCGCGCGGACGGCAGCGACGTCGAGAAATTCGTCGTGGTGAGCGACGGAGAAGTGGACGCCGCTGCGCTCGGCAAGCTGGGAAGATACATCCGTAGCCAGCGACAGCTCAACCGCAGCGAGGAGCAGATCCTGCAATCCCTGGTGACGAAACAAATCGGCGGCTACCGCTTCGAGCGGCTTCGGGTGCTGGAACAGAAAAAGGCGGCCGCGACCCAACGCCACGAAACGGCCAAGGCCAGCAGCAACACGAAGCATCAGGCCCGGGTCGAGCGCATCCGGAAATCGCCGCTGCCTGCACCGGAAATGGCGCGCCAGCTCGAATCCGTCGCCCGCGAGCAAGAGACGGAAACCCGGAAAGAGGAAGCGACGCTGAAGCGAGAACTGGTGCTTATCGACACCGAGATCGAACGGGAGAAGCGCACGGTTTACGTGGTTCCGGTGAGCGATCCCAAGGGCGCGAAAAGCCGCTCCGTGGTGCTGATCGACGCCAACAACCGGATCCGGGAATCGAAGGTCTATCAGATCGACCGGAGCATCGTGGATCTCGCCAAGATCGCTGCCCGTGATGAACCGGAGGTTGCCGTTCTTTCGGATGTCCCGCCGCTTCGTCTTCCCGGCGGACCTTGATGACCCCGTTCGCCGGAATCCCATGAAAACACACCTCCAGGTTCTGATCGCTTTGGCGGGAGCGCTGCTCGTCGTGAGCCCCGCATCCGCGGAGAAGTCGACCCCGACCCAAGACGCGCCGGATACCCGGGACGCGCCCGGAATCGCCCGCTACGAAGGCAGCGTCATCCTGCTGCAGTCCCGGCAGAAATTCGCGGAATTCGGCCTCCAGACCGGCGGCCTCAGCAGCCCGGTCTCCACCGACTCCAAGGAGGTCCGCAAGGTCGAGGGCGGATTGCACCGCACCACTTACCTGCTACCGAATTCCGGGGCGGACAAACGCAGCACGCTGGAGATCGCGCGCAATTACGAACAAGCCTTCAAGGACGCCGGCTTTGAGGCCATCTGGTCGGGCGGCGACCGGGAGATCCGCAACGGTCCGCCCCGCCAGCATTACCGAGTTCCGGCGCTCGACCATCAACTGCTGACGGTCGGGACCAAGGAACGCCGCTACTTTTGCATGGGGAAAGACGGTCGCTTCGCCGCGGTGTTCATTGCGGCCCGCTCATGGGAGCATGTCATGCCGGCCAAGTCGGAAGGTCCTCGTGGTCGGTCACACCGACAACGTGGGCACCTTTGAGTTCAACGAAGATCTTTCGAAGCGCCGCGCGGCCTCTGTTGTCGCGGAACTGGCCAGCTTCCACGGCATCACCGCGGAACGCATGACACCCTTGGGCGCGTCATTCATGGCACCGGTCGACAGCAACGCCAGCGAAGAAGGCCGCGCGAAAAACCGGCGGGTGGAACTGGTGGCGCGTTGAATTCAAAATCCGCTTCACGGATCCTCGCGGGCGCGGAAAATGAAGATTCCCTTCTTCACAAAGTCCTCCTTGGCATTACCCCACTCGAGTCCGTCGGCTTGAGCCTGTAGTTTGGCGGGCTGGTAGTGGGCCTGGGCGCTTTCCCAGTTGTCCTCGAAGTATTGGCGGAGAGCCTCCTCCTTCGACAGGGCTTCAAACGGCGGGTAGCCCGAATACTTCCATCGGGAGCGGTGGTAGTAACGCAGGCCCGCGAAGTCGTCTTTTCCGGAGGCAATGTCGAACTGGCGGGTCACTTCTTCCAGAACCTCCGCACCGTGGACCACACCGTTTGCCTGCATCCGTGCAAGGGCGCGGAAAACGAAGTCCAGCAAATCCCCGGCACCCGGACTTGACGCCATGCCGCGGGCAACGCGAGCGGACTCAAGCGACGCTCCGGTCAGTTCGCCGGCAAGCGCGGTGTCCGGTTCCTTGCGGTAACTTTCAAGCAGTGTCTCGAGATAAATCAGGGCGGATCTCACGTTCTTCCCGGTCTCGAATGCCTGGCGTCCCCATTTCAACGATTCCGGCAGATCATGAAGTTCGAGGCTGGTTTCCGCCAGTACCCAAAGGGCCTCCTGCTTGATTTCGCCTCGGCTGCTTTTCGCCGCCTCGATCAAAAGCTTGTAACCCTTGTCATAGGCTTCCCGGTTGGCGATCACCTTGGTCGTCGTGTCCCCGTCCTGACGGTCTTCAAGCGAGGCCCCCACGTGCCCGCGGCCCGACCAATAGATCCCCTCCTCATCCCCCAGGTTTGCCGCGCGCTGGTAGGCCGGATGCATGTTCACGACATCAGACCCTTTCGCCCCATGGTTTGTCAGCGCGTCACCGATAAACATGTAGAAATCGCGCCGCTGCTGCTTCACGAACAAATCCTGCGGATAGTCTTCCTCGAAGTGCCGCCAAAGATTGGCGGCAAGGCCGGTCACCTCCTCCGGCTTCGGTTTCCTCGATTCGAGGACGTCCACGAAACTGCCGGAACCTTCCTTGAGTTTCATTCGGAAGCGGCGGACGTGAGCGACCAACACCGAGGCCAGGCTCTCCCGGATCGCCGCCGGCCAATCCGAGGCCGCCGGGTCGGCGAAGCAATCCGCGATGAACCCCGCCAACCTGGCCGGATCCGGCGTATCCGACACCACCAGAACTCCCAGTGCTTGAGCGGCCACGAGCAAGGCACCCGCTTCCTGCACCCCGGCATCATCCAACTCCTTCAGATCCTGGAGCACCTTCTCTTCGGAAAACACCTCGCGGAATCCTTCCGAAAGCTCGCCGCCGAATTTCTCCGGATCGAGCAATTTGACGGCTTCGTCGATGGAACTGGCGATCAGCGGTGTCAACACGGGCGCGACCGCGGACTTCCAAGCCACCTTGTCGGCGGGATAGTATCGGAGCAGCGCGACAATGGATCGCAACGCGTCCGCCCGCGCCCGCAGCGAGCGCTCAACCCGCGCCTGGCGCAGCGCCTCCCTGGCCTGGAGATGATGATAGATCCGCCCGGCATCGGGGATGCCCCACCTGGCGAGTTCCAGGAGGGCCGGCGCGACTGGCACATCGTGTCCCGACGTGTCGGTGATGGTCGCCTTGAAGGCATCCGGTGCGGCGTCGAACTCTTCCGCCAGTGCCGAGCAGGTTCGATTCGCCGCGTCCATCACCGCGTCGGGACGCCGGCTGAAGCCGAGGCTGTAGTAATGCAGCGAGCCGAGCGCCGGCCGCCACTCGCCCGCGGCCACCTGGCGGCCGATGTCCTCCGCCAGGTCCTTGCGCAGCCACTCCTGCTTCCACTCGGGAAGGCCCTGGACGGCGCTCGCGCTTTCCGGAAATTTCGGCTTCGCGAGCAACAGCGCCGCGAGGCCGATGATCGCCGCGGCTGCCAGCGGGACGCCGAAACGAACGAACCTGCGGTAGATCAAGATCCGCCGTTCCAACGCCTTGTTTTCCCGGCTGCGACCTTCGCCCTCCTCGTGCAATTCCCGTCTGAGCTTCTCCTCCAATACCTTCAAGTCGACGCGCTCCCGGTCGATCGAGACCGAGCGCTCGCCGAGGGCCTCCTGCGAGGCCGCGATCCTTGACCGCTCGGTTTCCAACCGCTGCTTTTCCGCAGTCACGGCCTGAAGTTCGCCACTGACGCCCGCCAGCTTGCCGCGGAGTTCGTCAACCAGGCGTTCCTTCTCCTCCTGGATCGAACGCTGGCCTGCGAGCTTTGCCTGCCAATCGCGTTCCTTCGCCGCCAGCGTTTCTTCGCGGGACTGGATCTCACGCTCCTTGTCGGAGAGCCGGCCTTTCTCCATGGCAAGTTTCGCGTCCACTTCGCCGAGGCGACCCGATAGCGATTCCTCTTCGCGGACGAGGGCTTGGTTTGCGGAAATCAGGGATGCTTCTTTCGCCCGTAGTGCTTCCTCCCGGTCTTCGATCGCCCGGTTTTTCGCCTGGACCGCCTCGATCCGCGCTTCGAGTTCCTTCTGCTCTTCGGCCAGCCGGTCGCTCAACTCACGCTCGACCGAGGAAAGCCCCACGCCCTTGGTCTCGATCTCGGTTTGCCGCACGGCGAGCGCGCGGCGTTTCTCCTCCAGGTCCTGTTCGCTCCGTTCGAGTTCCTCTTTGAGCCGCTTGAACTCACCCACCCTTCCCTCGATCTCGTCGCGCTCGGAATCCAGCTTCTTGCGTTCCGCTTCGAGCGACCCGCGGCTTGCCGCCAGTTCCTGTTGCTCGCTCTCATATCTCGCGACGCGTTCGGAAAGCGCGGACTTCTCGTGCGCCAGTCCTTCCTGACTGACCCGCAGCCGTTCGAGTTCCGCCCGCACTTGGGCGCGTTCCCGCTCCTGCTCGGCGTGCAGGGATTCCAGCTCCACTTCACGTTCCCGCAGCTCGGCCGCCCGAGCACGCGCCGCTTCATCGGCGATCCGCTCCTTCTCGGCGAGTTCGATACCCCGGCGGCCCAGCTCCTCGCGCTGGCCGGCGAGCTGGTCGCGCTCGGCACGCAGCCGCTCCTCCAGCGCCTGCAAGCGCTCACCGTCGTCGTGCATCCGCCGCTGCTGCTCGATCACCCCTGCCCGCTGCTCTTCCAGCACCGCGAGCTGCCGCTTGATCTGCTTGCCAAAGGATTTGTAGCGGAGCAGCGCCTCCAGCTCCTCGCCCTGCCGGTCGAGATCTTCGAGCAAGGCACCGACCTCCCCGTCGGCCGGTTCCCGGGCGCTCCCGGTGCCCGGCAATAGCGCTGAAATCTCCGGCCCCAAGTCGCCAAACAAGGTCCACAGCAGTTCGCGGCAAGTGCCGGCTTGCCGCGCCCCGGTGAGGCAGTCGCGCAGGGAAGCGGTGAACTTTTCCGACAGCACCGGCTCACTCAGCGGATCGCCCATCCCGCCGGTCACCAGGTTGAAGATGATCCGCGCCACGCTGCGGACCAGCGGCTGCGCGGAGTCGGTAGGAGTCGCCAGCGCCCGCTCGGAAAACCCGTCGCCGTCCAGAGCCAGCGGGCTGATCTTGATGGCCAGTCCCGGCCACTGGTGAACCGGCATCGAGAAGAACTCCGTCTCGCGTCCCAGCTCGCCGATATCGGCATAGACGTCGGACAACGTGAAGTCGAAGCCGGGTGCCCCGCTGGAAATCAGGTGATCCACCCCGCGGGCGAGCTGCGCGGCGATCCATGCCGCTTCATAGGGACTGCACGCGCCCTTGCCGCGAACCACGCGCAGCAGCGGCATCGCTTCGTGCCAGCTTTCGACAATGGCGAGTGATCCCTCTTCTTCGCCGACCTCGTAGACCTGGGTCAGGTTCGCGTGTTCCATCCCCATCGCGAACTCCGCCCGCGAACGGAGCCGCGACACGACGTGGGGCTGGCGTTGCACGAAGGGCGCGAGCACTCTCACGGCCACCGGATGATCATCGGAAACGCGCGTCGCCTTGAAAACGATGCACGATTTCTTCTCCCCGGCCAGATCATCGATCCGGTAACGGCCGCCGAGTACCCGATTTCCTTTTTGGAACACAGCCTCCGATTATCATGCCCTTTCCGGACATTCCAGCTCCGGAAAACATCGGCCCGGCTCAGATTCCTTGGAAGGAATTCGAAACCACGGCCTCCTTGCCACCGACCTTGACCACTTGGCCGGATTCGAAATTCGCGCCCGACTCCGGCTCGTAGGCTTTGGTCTCGGTGGTTTTGGTCTCGGTGTCGTAAAGGACCACGTCCTTCCCGCCCGACTTCTTTTCGGATTTCACGGGGACCGCCACGTAGCGGGTCTTCGACTTCTGCATTTTGGCCGCGTTGGACGGCTTGCTCGCATAGGTCTTGCCCACCTGCTCCGCCTGCATCCGCTGCTGGTGGGAAGCGTTGTAGCTCCTCGCGAAGAGATACCCCGCGCCGGCACCCAGCAGCCCGCCGATGACCGCGCCGCGCCCGCGGTTGTTGTCATCGATTGCATAGCCGAGGCCGGCTCCGAGTGCCGCGCCAATTCCGGTGCTCGCTCCCGTGTTCATCCCGTTCGGCCCGCATGCGCTTAAAAGGGTGCTGGCGACCAGCATTCCCGAAACCATTCCGACGACGTTCTTTCTCATGATGGTTCCTGCATCCTCGACATCGCGGCGGAGGCTTCAAGCCAATCCTCAGTCTTCACGAAGCGAATGCTTGTACGCGGAAATCAACAGGTCGCTGTAGAGCGAGCTCTTCCAGAAAGAGACGAAACTCGAGAGCTTGTCCGCACCGCCACCGTGCCGCAGCTCGTCGCCCAGGTGGAGGTTGAGCAGGATCGACTCCGGAACCCGGCCACAGATTTTTTCCGCCTGAAGCGCCTTTGCGAGCGCGTTGTCGCGGGCCGCGTCGAGGAATTCGCCGAAGGCGGCCGAGTGCTTCGACTCCGCCACGGCCGACCACTCGACATCCGGGAAATTGTACCAGCGCAGCATCATCTTCGACACCTCCAGATAGGCGAAAGTCCCGCTGCCCAACAGGTTGACCAGAGAGCTGCCCTCCTCCGCCGCCCCGGGCTTGGGGGCTTGCCCGGCGGTGCCCGCGTTGCCGAGGCCCATCTGCCGCCGCAAGGTCAGGCCGACCGCCACTTCGGCGCGATCGTAGAAGGGCTCGATCTCCCACAGCAGCGAGGGGAATTCCTCCAGAGAGCGGCCCTCGAACTTTTCGCGGCAGATGCCCTTCCAGCCGTCCCGCGCCACCGAGTTCAGCAGCACCAGCGACGACTCCGCGGCCAGCGCGTAACTCCTCCCCTGCTGGTCGAAAAACCCTGGATCCATCTTCGCCGTCACCCCCGGGGCGGCAGGAGAGATTTCCTGCCAACTGCCGGCGGTCGAAAGCCGGCACTTGGCCAGCGCGATCGAGGTCATTGCCTGGTTGATCGACATGTTGACCAGGAACTCTTCCCACGAGTTCAAGGTCTTCGGCTTGCCCTGCGGATCCATGAGCATGGCCGCGGCCCGTGCCAACTGGTGTTCACCGTTCGTCCGGTGGATTTCCACTTCCTGAAGCATCGCCGCGAGATTCAGCGCATCGATCCGGCCGCTGAGATCGGCGCTTTTCAAATAGCCGGCCACCTTTTCGCCCAGATCCGCGCCGGGACCGCCCAGTTTGTCCGACTGGCCGCGGAGATAGGCACAGGCCCCGGCGAAGCCGTCCCGCTTGCTTGCCTGGGTCATGCCGAAGGACATCGTATCGACGGCGGACCCGGCCAGCGCTCCGATGGCCCGGTAGAAGCCGACGGCGAAGACGCCTTTCTCCTCCCCGGCCGCCGATTCGCGCAGCACCGCGGCCCGCGCCTCTGACTTCGCGGTGAATTGTTTGAATTCCTCGCTCGCTTCGCCGAAACCGACTCGCGTCGCCTCCAGCAATTCCCGGTCTGCCGCCAGCGTCTCCGCGGCGATCCCCTCCCGCGAGCTCCTCAGCCGCCGCAGCAGGGCGGTATCGATCCGCGGCAACGACCGCGGCCCGCTGGCCCGCTGCTCGCTCGCCGGATGAACTTTCCCGGTGAGGAAACGATAGGCATCCGCCAAGGTCGCGATCTCCACCGCCTCCTCGATTCCCAGCTCCTTGGCCCGCTGTTCCACGTCGAGCAATTCCCGGCCGTGCTGGTCCTGGACCAGCCGCTTGCCGGCCGGATACCCGAAGCGCTTGATCCCCGACTTCGCGGCACCTTCCAGCTTCTCGATGATCCCGCTGACCGGCCCGCAGGTTCCGTCGGGATTGACCGTGCCCGTCATGGTGGTGTTCGGAAGGACATCCTGCCGGGACATCAGCGCCGTCATCGTGGCGGTGATCAACATGCCGGCCGAGGGTCCGTCGATGATCCCGGCTGAAATCACTTCGAATTCATGATCGGTCACCGGTTGCCCCAGGCTCTGGCTCGCCACGAAGGCCGCCACCCAGACCGAGCCGTCCCACATCACGCCGGTCCCGTCGATCCGCTCGCGCTTCAAGCCGACCCGTGCCCGGCCCGAGGAATTTCCCTCCACTCGGATCGTCAGCGGCGTCGTCCCGCCTTCGACCTCGTTCCCGTTCCGGATGTAATAGACCGCGCGGACCTCGGCTTCACGCCGTTCCTGCAGCCGGTATTCCACCACGTCGCCTTCCTTTGCCGGCGGATCAGATTCCACCACGGGGGGTGGGTCGGGGACCTCCGGCTTCGCGTCAGCGACCGGGCCGGCGGTCTTTGGCATCGGCTCTTCGACCGGTGCCGGCTTCTCAACCGGCAGCGGTTCGACGACGGGCGGGGCGGGATCCTCCGTCACGGCGACCTCGATCACCGGCGGCACGTCGGAGGGATCTTGGAAATGATGATACGCTAGATAGGTCGCCGCAAGCAGTCCGACTCCCAGCGCTCCCGCCACCAGGGTGACCAGCGGCCGCCGCTGCTTGCGAACCGCCACCGCGGAGACCAGACCCTGGATTCTCGGCGGGGCCGGGGTTGCCGTGGAATAGACCGGCAGCGGCCCGACCGGAGCGGTTTCCTGACCGGACAGGATCGCCGTGAACTCCGGCCCGAATTCCCCGAAGAGCTTCCATAACAGCTCGCGGGCTGTCTTGTAATCCACCTCTCCTTCCAAGCACCCGTGCAGGACCGCGGTGAATTTCTCCGACAGCACCGGCTCGGTGCGCGGGTCGCCCATGCCGCCGGTCACCAGGTAAAAAACGATCCGCGCCACGCCGCGCACCAGGGATCGGGTGGAATCCACCGGCAGCGCCAGATCACGCTCGGAGAATCCGTCGCCATCGAGCGCCAGCGGATTGAGCCTCACCACCAGCCCCGGCCAACGGTCCACCGGCGTGGAGAAAAAATCCGCCTCCCGCCGCAGGTCGCCGATGTCCGCATGGACGTCGGACAGCGTGAACTCGAAACCGGGCGCGCCGCTTGAAATGAGATGATCCACCCCGCGGGCAAGTTGGCTCGCGATCCATGCCGTTTCGTAAGGACTGCACGCCCCTTTCCCCCGGACCACCCGCAACAAGGGCAGCGCCTCGTGCCAGCTTTCGGCGATCACAAAACTCCCGCCTTCATCGTTCACTTCATGAACCCGCGTCAGGTTGGGGTGATCCATCCCCATCGCAAACTCTGCCCGCGATTTCAGGCGGGCGACGATGTGCGGCTGCCGCAGCAGGAAGGGCGCGAGCATCCGGAGAGCCACCGGCGCGCCATCGGACACCCGCTTCGCCTTGAAAACGACGCACGCCTTCTTCTCTCCGGCCGGGTCGTCGATCCGGTAGCGACCGCCAAGCAATACATCACCACGCTGAAGCACGGATGGATTCCTAACACCCCGGCCCGGCCGGAGGCGAGCTTCCGGAGCATGGAATTTCAGATCGCCCCCGCCGTCCGGAGATGGTCCCGCTGGATCGCGGCTGAGAATTCCGTGGAGTGACCGGCGAAATCAAGGCACGGCGGGTCGTGAATGCCCGGCTTCAGTCATGACCGCAAACAAGTCGAAGGTCCGGCGCCGTCTTCTTTACCGGGTGACCACCGTCGCCGAACTGGCATCCGTGATGAACCGTTCACCCCCGGTCCTTCTTCAGCCCGAACGCGGCGAAGAAAAGGCTGAGCACCGTCCACAGCAGCAGCGACCCCAGCGCCCAGGCGGGCGGACCGGCCGCGCGCCAGGTCACGCCCCGATCCGCGCCATTCACGAACTCGTCCCAGCGTTGCTCGTCGACCAGCACCTTGAGATTTTCGAAGGCGCTCTCGCGGGCGCGGTGACTGCGGGCGTCCTCGTCTTCACCCCAGGCGAGGCTCGTTTCCATCAGACGCTGGCCGGAATAACCGGGGATCAGCCGTGCCGCCTGACGGACCACGAACTTGCCGGATTGAGGCCGGAACCCGTCGTCATCGTCCGCCTGCCATTTGTCGAGCGAGAACACGAAGCCGGAGAAAAGGATCTGCGGGATAACCAGCAGCGGCACCACGAATGACGCCTGCGCCGCGCGCCGCGCCCACGCTGAAACCGCCAGGCCCCAGGCGGTGGCACACAGGACGATCCCGCCGACCCCCAACGCCTGCCACATCCCGCCGGTCAGTCCTGCGGCGAGGCTCTCGCCCGACGGATAGGTTCCGGTTTCCGGATACCACGGGACCGACAGGATGATCCACAGTCCCACGACCTGCAGCAGCGTGAGCACGGCGAAAAACGCGAACTTCGATCCGAGATAGGGCACCAGCCCGAGACCGATGCCCCGCTCCCGGTCGAGGATGGCCTTCTCCCGGACAATCTGCGGCGCGGCATTGCTGCAACCGAACCAGAAGGCCACCACCATGCCGAAGAACAGCTTGTAAGGAATCGAACTTTCGTCGACCGACACCAGGCTCAGCGCCAGCCCGATCAGCAGCGGTTGGCCGACTAACAGCGCGATGCTCGCGCGATCGCGCTTCAGCAGCTCGTACTGCCGGCGGGCGAGCAGCACCGCCTGCCGCCACGGGCTTTTTGCGGCGGCGGGCCGGCCGACCGGTGAAGGCGCAATCTCGCCGGCGGGCACCGCGGGAACCGCCGTCCAACGGCCGGACGACTGGTCGAGGAGTTGATAGATCGTCGACAAGTCCTGCACGCCGAAGTGCGCGCGGGCCGCGGCGCTGTCACCCTGGAATACGACCTTGCCGCCAAACACCACGGCGAAACTGTGCATCCGCCAGACGTTCTCGAGCACGTGGGTGGTGCAAACAACGCTGCATCCGGAATTTGTCACGTCGCGCAGCATGGTCATCAGCTCCTGCTCCGAGGCGGGATCAAGGCCCGAAGTCGGTTCGTCGAGGAATAGAATCCGCGGCCGGCTCATCAGCTCGACCGCCACGCTGACGCGCTTGCGCTGGCCGCCGGACAAATCGCCGACCCGCTTCGCCAGCATGCTGGCAATCCGCTCCGACATGGCCGCAAGCCGGGCGGGATCCTTGCTTTCGAAATCCCGGTCGCGGAACTGGAAGAAAATGCGGCCGACCACGCGCTCGATGAGTTTCACGATCTCGTGGTCCGGCGTCGGGTCGGGCAGCCTCAACTTGGCACCGAAAAACAGCGCCTGGCGGATCGTGAGGTCGCCGTGGACGATATCGTCCTGCGGGACAAAACCGATCAATGACCGGCGCTCGGCGGGCGACGAGGGAATCGGCCTGCCGTCAAGCAAGACTTCGCCGCGGCCCGGCTGGAGCAAATCGCTCACGCAGCGGAGGAGCGTGGTTTTCCCCGAGCCGCTCGGCCCCAGGATGCCGACGAAATGTCCGGCCGGCACGTGGATCGAGGCACCGTCGAGAATCCACTTCGTCCCGCCGTCGAAACTCAGCGCGATCTCACGCCCCGCGAGCGAAGCCCCGAACGAATTCGCGCAGGGATCCAGCCCGCCATCGCCATCGTAGCGGAAGCACAGCGGGCCGACTTGAAGGTAGTCGCCTAGCACCAGGTCGCGGCGGCTGAAGAGCTGGCCGTTGAGCAACACGCCGCGTTCCTCGAAGCCGCTCGCCTCGACCTGGAATCCCTGCGGCGTCGCGGCGACCGTCACGCAGTAAGCACGGCGGGCACCGCCGGCATCGCCACTGCGGATGTGGTAATCGCAAGTGGAATCGCTTCCGATCGACGCCCCCTGCCGCAGTTCGATCCGCTCGACTTCCGTATCCCCTGAAAAAACCCGAGGACGATCCGTGCGCGGGGGCGCTTGCAAAGCCGCGGCGGACGCCGGGGCGTCGGGCGAATGCCAGCTCAGCACCAGCAAATACGAGCCGAGCCGAATCTTCGAGCCGTCCGCAAGTCGGACGCGCCCGGTGACTTTCGCGCCACCGACTTCGAACGCATCGCCTTCCGCTTCGAGGATCACCTCTTCGCCTGTCCACAGGATCGTCCCTCCGGCTGGCGCGGCCGGCAGGCACAACTCGGCCGTGTAGGACGGACCGACACGCACCGCCTTTCCCGGCGGCAACCGCACCCGCAGGCTGGCGCCCTCGATGCATCGGATCTCGGGCCAGTCGGCGGCGGCCATGGGCGTGCTAGCGAGGGTCCTTCACCAGCCAGATCTCCCCGGCCCGGCTGTGTTCGCGGGATTGGAATATCACCGGCTCCCCGGTTTCGACGTCGTCCGGGACCGGCAGCATCGGGATCACCTTCACCCGTTCGGCGATCTCCGCCGCGCTCAGTTTGTGTCGGGCGGCGAGGTGCTGGACCAGGTAGTCCTTCAGCTTCTCCGCGCGGTCCTTGATAAGCCGCTTGTTGATGGCATCCGCGGTGTTCTTCCCCTTGTCGGCAAAGCCGAGGACGAAGAAGAAGGTCTTCGGGTCCGCCGCCAGTTCACGAAAGCCGTTCGCCTCGAAATCGACGTCGAGCCGGCGCTGGGCTTCAACCGGCAGCTTCATGACGCCCTTGGGAAAGAATACAGGGCCGGCCTTGTGAATGTCTCCCTCCCCTTGCTTCAGGATCACATCCTTGTAGTCCATCAACATCCTGATATTCGGGGTGTCAAGGGATCTGAGATCGAGCAACTCGAAGCGCTTCTTGATCTCCTCGCCGAAAACATTGGCGGCTTGCGCCGGGGTTTCGATCTCCTTCTTTTTACGGATCTGCAACATCGCGGTGATGCTCTTCTCGCCGACGTCATTGCGCGCCACGATCGTGATCGGCACGTATTCTTCGTTAGGCGTCGGGCGCTGCGCCTCGCCGGAAAACCGGCCGGTCACGGCATCGAATTTCAGGCCGTAGGTCTCGTGGCCTGAGGCGGTGTAGCTCAGTTTTGCCCCGCCGGTCGCGAAGATGCCGTCAGGACCGTACTGTTCGCCCTCGTCGCCCGGCGAGAGCATGACCCGCCCTCCCTCTTCCCCCGTGCCTTCCTCAAACTCCCGCTTGCTCAAGTCGAACTTCGGCAACATCGCTTTCACGTCGGAAATCAGGTAGATCGTCGGCGAGCGCAAGCGCGGTTTGCCATCGCCCGAGGTGACATAAAAGTAGGTGTCGGTGGAGGAGAAATCCTTGTCGGGGGAAAGGCGGAAAATCACGGTTCTCACGTTTTCACCGGGGCCGGGCTCATCCCGCATTTCGATCCAATCCTCGTTGCGGATCGACAGGACCTGATCCGCGTTCCGAACTTGGAAGCGCAGAATCTTCTCCTCCCCCGGCTTCAGGCTCTCCCTCATTTCCACCGTCCACGGCTGTCCGTCTCCGGCGAGGAACTCGACTTTCTTGTCGCCGAACTTACCCGCCACCAGGATTGCAGCCCCACCCAGCAGCACGAGCAGCCCGACACCTGCAAACAGCCACCAGTAGCGGGCGAGGATACTTTTTTTCGGGCGCACCGGCTTGGGGGTCGGAGCCGGAGCCGGCTCCACCAGCCGCTGGGGCGGAGGGGCATCGACGGTGAATCTGGACGCCGTGTTCACGTCCCGGAAAAACTCCACGTCCGAGATCATGTTATCGCGAAACGCCTCCTCGACATGCGGTGCTGCGTGGGCGACCCGCAGGCGCGCCCCCCCTTCCTTCACCCACCGCGAAAGCCGCAACAGCTCGGCGAGCCCCATCGGATCCAGCGCGTCGATTTCGCTGAAATCCAGTACCACCTTCCGCTCCCGGCCCAAGAGGAGGTTCTCGACACCCTCCTGCATCCGCACCACCCCGGCGGAATCGAGCACCCCCTTCAAACGCGCGATGGCCACGCCCCCGTTATCTTCTGTCGTGAATTCCATGATGCTTTTCTGGTCCGGATGCTGAAGCTCCGGGCGGGATCCGTCGATGCCATTTCACCCCGCCTTCAGTTCCGCGATCAGCCGCAGGATCTCCTCGCGCACCTCGCGGTTCCGCTCCTGCTCGCCGAAAACCCGGGCGCGGGCACGTTGCAGCAACCGCGCGACCTCTGCCAGCGGAGCGCGATGCATCCATTCGGGAGCGTCCTCCAGGCCGTCGGCGGGGCTATTGAAAAAGGAGGCCTCACCCTTGCCGCCGAGCATCCGGACGATGCAGGCGAGGGTCTGGTGCCACATTGCGTCCGGCTGCTCTTGTTCCGGCATCTTCAGCCCGACGAAATCTCCCAATAACCCGCCGACCGCGGCCGGCATCGATGCTGCAGAGGTTCCCGGGGGAAGGCGGTCCCGCAGCAACAAGGCATCGTCCAACAACGCTGCCAACGGACGTTCGGCGGTCTCGAGGAAGATCTGCAAACCGAGAACCCCGAGCGAGTACAGGTCGCAGGCGGCTCCGCGCTTCGGATGCAGCAGGACGTCGACCTTCGGATGAGTCGCCCCCTCGACGAGCATCGCGCAGCGGTTGGCCGGGATCTTTCCCGCAAACACCCACTCGCAAGGCGAGGCACCCGCCGCGATCTCTCCCGCCAGCGCGACGACCCCCGATGCCGATTCAAAGTGGATCTCCAGCCGGAATCCGGCCGTGCCCGGGAGCTGTTGGTCGGTCTGCAAAGTCGCTTCCACCGCTGCCTGTCCGCTCACTGCTTCGCCGACCTTGCGGATCCGCAGGGAGCCGCTGCAACGGATCGTCCGGACCGGACCCGGCAGCCGGAAGGGACCGGGCGCGCTGGTCTCATCCGCCACGTAAAAGCGGCCCCCCGGTTCCGACGCCACGGCACCGCCGCCACGCTGGAGGACCACGCGGGCGGTCCATAGCGAAGGGAGGCCGCTTCCCGCGTCCGACAGGCGGATGCCGAAATGGCCGTCGTCCAGATTGAGGAAAGAAGTGCCGCGGCGCGAAGTCGCGGCAGCCACCGTCTCGATGGCACCGTGAAGCAGCGCGAGCCGCAGATAGAGCGCCTCGGCGGCCAGCGCCCCTTCGCCCATCTTGGGTAGGAGGAAATGTCGCCACAGCGACTCCCCCGGGCGTTCGTCGGCAAGGTCCCGATAGACCGGCGGCAGGGTTGCCAGCCATTCTTTGTCCAGATCCGGCTGCCACCGCGCTCCCCGGAGGCAGCCTGCAAACTCGCGCCACGCGATCACCCCGGCAGCGCGGCAGAAGATCCGGCCGCCCTCGGGATTGAAGCAGCGGCTTCCAGGGAAGACCTCGCTCCATTGCCTGGCAATTCCGTTGAGCGGGGCGTCAGACGTGACAGCGATCCACTCGCCGGTGTCCTGATTGCGGATGTAGCGATGAAGCGTGTCTCCATAAAGGGGCAGCCCGCTCGCTTTCAATGCCGTGTCGTCTTGGCAGACTTTCCACTCCCCGGAACCGGCCGGATCCTCCAAGCTCCATGGCGTTCCCGGCACTTCCTCGAAACCAAGGCTCATCGAAGTGTCGTCCGCCACGGCAAGTTCTCCCCGCAGTTCCATCCACCGTTGGTCCAGCGCGGAATTCGTCCATGCTCGCGCCGGATAGGCCGCGGCAAAGCCGCCGATCCGCTGCACCCAGACCTCTAACAGCTCGTGGACATCCCCCGCGGCATCTTGCAGTGCTCCCAGGTACACCGAGGCCTCGGCATGCCGCCGCAGCAAAAGAAAAGGCTCGCCCACGCCGCCGGCCGCAAAAACAACCGCCCGCATGACCCCGCTGTCATGGGGACCGAGCGGAACCACGTTCATTTCCGGGGAAGTCATGCCCATGTCATCCCTTTCCCACCGGCCGCCGCTGCCTCACCGCCCACCAGGAATAGCCGAACAGCAGCAGCGACGTCGCGCCGGCCAAAAGTGCGATCGGCAGCACCGCGTTCCGCTCGCGTTCCACGATGATCGTGCCGCTGGCAGGCTTCAGGCGACCATCTAGTTCCTCAACGGTGAAAATCCAGTTACCCGCCGGCAGGTCCCGCGCCCGCAGCATCCTTCCCTGCGGGTCGTTGAAAAGGCTCTTCTCGTCGAGCGACAGGCGCGAAACGCCCTGCCAGTTTCCGGAGTTCATCGCATAGACCATCAGCTCCGGCGCGTCCCGGTCTTCGAGCGACACCCGGAACTTGTAGTCGGACGGCTTGTCCCCCGCGGCCGGATCGCGCTCGATCTGCCAGGCGAGGAACGGTGCCTGGTTGCGGAAAACCTTCGGCGTCTCCGATGCCAGCCCGCCCAACAAGGAAATCGCCCCGTTGATCTTCGGCAGCTCCGCTTCCTTGGTCACGACTTGCCGCGATATCACCACCGGATCGAAACCCGCGGCCACCATGCAGATATAGGGCTTGGTTTTCCGCCCGATCTTGCCGGGCGGCTGGTGGGCCAGCACCGCGATCCCGTGGTCGTCGTGGGAGAACTTGTCGGGTCCCCAGTTTCCTAACAGCGCCTGGTCGTCATCCGACGCCTCCGGATCGTCGTGACCGTCGGAGATGATGAAAAGATAATAGCCGGCCTGGCTGCCCTTGCGACTCCGCGCCTGGGCCATCGCAAGCCGCAAATTGGTGTGCTCGTCGCGGAATTCCTGGGCCCGGGTCAACTCCGCCATCCGGTGGAGGTCGCCCATGCGATAGGTGTAGCGGCTCGCGGGATCGAGCGTCCGGCTGCGGTCGCCGAAAAAGGTGATGCTGACCTGATCGAAGTCGCCGGCCAGCGGCGCAGCATCGCCCTCGCCGGTAAGCAGGCGGCGGAAGTAGTCGACCTCGAGAAAGTGATATTCGCGATCGGCGTTCTCGACCCGCAGGTAGGATAGCATTTCCGGATCGTTGCCTTCGAAAGGCAGCCAGTGGCCGTGCATCGCCTTCCGGCCGGACGAGTCCCGCTTGAACTGCCCGCGGATCAGGTCCACGACCGCGTCGATGGCTTCCCAGGCGGTTTGGTCATGCATCGATCCGGAAACGTCCACCAGGATCTCGATGTCCTTGCGCAGGAATTCGTCGTTACCCTGGTCGGACTCCTGGGCCCCGGCGCTGCCGGTCAGCAGCGTCAGCCAGAGTGCGGTCCACAGGCGGTTCCAAAGATGCCTCACGGGTTGCGGTTGGCGAAGGTTTCTGTGCGGGCGGAGACTTAAGATATTGCCACCGCGGAGCATGGGAGGCCATCATTCAGTCGTCGAGTAAAAGAACCATGACACCGGAAATCCACGGTCATTGGCCCGCCGCGAGTGCCGAACGGCTGCGTCTGCTCCAGTCGAGCAGCGCCCACTTGCCCGACGCCAAACGCCGCGATTACCTGCACCAGGAGATACGCAACCTCGCGAACGACTGGCCGGAAAGCGAGCGGCTCGGCCGGCTCGCGGAACTTGCCGCCCGGTTCCCCGCGGAAGAGGCGGCCCCATCCGGAGTTCCTTCGCCGGAGGCGGTTTTGGAGCAAGCAAGGAAGTTGCTGGAAACGCTCGAAGGCGCAAGCCGCGAATCGTTCCTCGCGGATCTCCGCGGGATGTGTGGCGACTCCACCCCGCCCGCCGGTCCGCCTCCACTGCCCGGCCTCAACCTGCACGGTTTGCTCCGCTGCGAGGCCGAGCAGCTTCCGCATTTGCAGCTCGCGGTCACGGTGTTGAAATCGGGCAAACTCGAGATCGGGTCGCCCGGCGCGCTCGAACTGCTGAACCTGGTGAAAACCGCCGCGCTGCTGATCGACAGCTTTGCCGGTATCGAAAGCGTGTTCTGGAAAGTCTGGTCCGCCGCCGCGCCGAAATCCCCGGTGCACGATCCCTTCACCGGCAGCTTCCTTGCCGAAACGGCGCGCTTGTTAGAGGGCAAGCCGGGCACCTCCTTCGCGGGCTACAGCCGGTCGGTCACTCTGAGCGGCCAACAGCTCGTCGCGATGCTTTCCGCCATTCCGGCGGCGCTCGACCGGCTCGCCGGAAGCTGGCTCGACCAGTTCGCGCCCGAACGCATCGCCGCGGATGTCCGCCACGCCGAGCGCGGCCCGCTGGGCGGCTCGCCGGAGCAGCGCTTCTGGCGCGAATACGAATACCGCTGCGCCGATTTCACCCCGCAACGGCTGGTGGAGAGCTTTTTTCGCCACCTCGCCGAGTCCGCCGAATCCATGATCGACTCACCGCGGAACACTTCGACTTAACGACATGTCCGACCAAATCCATTGGCGCGAGGGACTATTCCTCCAACCGCATCACCTCCAGCAATTCCAACGGGGCATCCACCAACGCATCCAGCAATTCGCGCGGACCGGCGGCAGCCATCCTTACGGCGTGATCGAGATGGACCTGGCGGAGGACGATCTCGAGAACTTCCAGGTCCGCTTCCGCAAGCTGCACGCCATTCTGCCCGGAGGCACCCTGCTGCGCTTCCCGGAAGATGCGGATCTGCCGGTGCTCAACATCAAGGAGGCATTTTCCGCGGGCGCAACCTCCCTGCTGGTCCATTTGGCCGTCCCCTTGTGGATGGAAGAACGCGCGAACGTCGCCGAAGACACCGCCACCGGCGGCGTGCCCGCCCGCTTCGTCGTGACGCGCGAGGATACCAACGACGAGAACACCGGCCAGCACCCTCAGGTCGTCGAAATGCGGCGGCTCAACGGTCGCCTGCTCCTGGAGGATTCCGACCTGCGCCGTCACGACTTCGAGCTATTGCCGGTGCTGCGCGTCGTCCGCACCGAGCGACAGAGTTTGCCGGACATGCCCCGGCGCGATGCCGCCTTCATTCCCGGCGGGATCACTCTCGCCGGGATGCCGGGCATCCGTGAACTGATGCGCGACCTCGGCAGCCGGATCACCGCGGTGCGACGCGAGTTTTCCGCCCTGCTGACCGACAACCCGCCCTTCGGCGAGTCGTTCGGACCGGAGTCCCTCCGCTATCTGTTCAGGCTGCGGATCCTCGCGCGCTTCGAATCCACCTTGCCTGCACTGGTCGAGGCCGGTGGGATTGCACCCTTCGATCTCTACCTCCACCTGCGCGAACTGTTAGGAGAGTTTGCCGCGCTGGAACCGGAGCAGGAAGACTTCACTTCAGCCGCCTATGACCACACGAATTGTTATCCCGCTTTCGCAGAACTGACGACCCGGATTCGGAAATACCTGACCGGGCCGAAGCAGCGCTACCGCAGCGTCGACTTCGTAAAAGAAGAGCGCCGTTTTCTCGCTCCGGTCAGCGCCGACCTGTTCCATGAGGCGGCCAGCTTCTTCCTTGCCGTCCGCTCGGATTGGCCGGCATCCGACCTCGTCCGGCTGGTCGAGGATTCCTCCCAATTCCAACTTCTCCCCGGCGAAGTCGCGCGGGACAAGGTGGCGGTTCGCGGCGTGAAAATGAAGGAAGTCAGGAGCCTCCCCTTCGGCCTCCCGCGCGATCCGGGCCTCTACTACTTCCGCGTGCTGGCCGAGGAAAGCCGCGAGCTGTGGGAGCGCCTGACCAACGACAACCAGGCCTGCATCCAGTTCTCCGGATCCGGCACTTCCGATTTCAGGATTTCATTCATCATTCCGATACCCACCCCCAGGTCGTGACCGCGCACCAGCTCTATCAACCGGTGTTCGAATTCATCTGCGAGTCCAGCCGGCTCGCGCGGAATCGCGCGCGGCTCGAACCCCTGGAACTGCGCCGCCGGGCGATCACGATCCTTTCCGACATCACCGACACCGCGCGGCGCGATCCCTCGCTCGCCGGGCATGTCCAGAACCTGCACACGCCGGTGAAGCACTTCATCGACGGCATGATGGCTCGCCATGTCCTGCAATCGCCCCAGTCGGAAGAGTGGCACGACAACCGCCTCGGATACGAAGCCAGCCGACACGGTGACCAGGCGTTTTTCGACAGCTTGAAGGAGGCCCTGCGCGAACCGCCTTCGCCCGCCGCGGCGGAGCGCTTGATGGTCTATTACACCTGTCTCGGGCTTGGCTTCCAAGGAATCGAATCGCCGGCCCGGATCCGGGAATTGTTAGACGAACTTCATCCGAAGGTCCGCCAGTTCACCGACCTCGACCAGGTGGAGAGGCTCAGCCCTCCGGCCTATCAGGGGCTCGACGAGCGCGACCTGGTCCGCCCGCCGCGCGAGCGAAAGCTCGCCACCATCGCCGCCGTCCTGTGCGCGATCCTCGCCGGAACCGGCCTCTACGCCTGGGCCTATCACCGTTTCAACCGCAGCCTGCCGGACGAACTCCGGCAAATCATCGGCTCATCTCAGGACTTCTCGCCGTGGACCCGCACCGAGGAGGGCAAGGCCCCCGAAGACCGATCCAAGGAAACCGGACCATGAAGTACCGCCGCCCATCCGCCGTATCCGGCATGAGCCTTCCCGGGCTTCTTCTGCTGATCGTATGCGCACTCACGCTGTTATCGGTCGGCGCGATGGCCTACCTCCAGTTCGGAATCTGGGGCGTGCTGATCTTCGCGCTCGCCGTCGCCGGGCTGATCATCATCGGGCTGGTGATCTATCTGATCTTCCGCTGGTTTTCGCTGCGGAAAGCATCCCGCTTCGAAAAACAACTCAGCGCCTCACAGGACGCCGCCGGCCCTTCCACCGATCCCGCGGAGCTCGCCCGCCGCGAGGAATTGCGGGGGAAATTCCAAGCCGGCCTGAAAACATTGACCGACAGCGGCAAGAACCTCACCCGTTTCCCGCTCTACGTCATGGTCGGCGAACCGGGTGCCGGCAAGACCGAAGCCATCCGACACAGCTCGATCCGCTTTCCGCAGGGGATTAACGATTTGCTCCAGGGTGTCGGCGGCACCTACAACATGGACTGGTGGTTCACCAACGACGCCATCATTCTCGACACCGCCGGGGCACTGCTGCTCGAACAGTCCAACAAGGCGCAGTTCGAGGAGTTCCTCAAGATGCTCAAGCAGTACCGGCCCGACTACCCGGTCACCGGCCTGGTTCTCGCCATCCCCGCCGACAGCCTGCTCACGGACGACGCCAGATTTCTCGCGGAAAAGGCCGGGCGGATCGTCGAGCAGTTCGCCGTGCTGCAGGAGTCGCTCGACCTGCGCTATCCGGTTTACGTGATGGTCACCAAGTGCGACCTGGTCACCGGCTTCCGCGAGTTCTTCGACGCGCCGGGCAACGAATCTTTCGAGCCGCAAATGCTCGGCTGGTCGAATCCGGAACCGCTCGACCAGCCCTTTGAGCCGTCGCGCACCGGCAAATTGTTAGAGCCGTTGGCGGAACGCCTCCAACGGGTCCGCGACAAGCTGCTGGCCGCCGATTGGCCGACCGGGCCGGACATCCGGCGTCTGGATTTCCTCGATGCGGTCTATGCCTTCCCCGGCGAGTTCCGCCGGCTTTTCGATCCGCTCGGCAAGTATCTCGAAATCCTCTTTCACTCCGACCGCTGGAAGAACCAGCGACCGCCGTTTTTCCGCGGGATCTACTTCACCAGCTCGCTGCGCCAAGGTGCGGTGCTCGACAAGGAACTCGCCTCCGCCTTGAACCTGCCGCTGTCCCGACTGCCGGAAGTCCGGGGCTACCAGATGGAAAAGTCGATGTTCCTGCGGGACTTCTTCCTCGAAAAGCTGTTCCGCGAAAACGGCCTCGTCACCCGTCTGACCAACATCGCTGCCGGGCTGCGCAACCGGCTGACGCGGTTCTACCTGATCACCTCCGCCGCGCTGCTGCTCCTCCTTCTAACAGGTTGGTTCGCCAGCCAGCGCCTCGACAAGCGCCTCGCCGCCGAGCGCAACCTCTGGAAACTCGCCAACCAGACATGGGAGAACGGCACGTTCCTTCCGATGTTCGAACGCGACGGACCCGACGGGAAGTGGCGCTTCGCCGGCGAGGATCCGGTGATGGATTCCGAGTTCACCCGCTTCGCGTATCAGCAGAAGCTCGCCGAGGAAGTGGACAAAGGCCTCGGGTGGGGCAGCTATTTCGCGCCGCTGCCGGCCTATCGCCAGCTCAAGCACGACCGCGAACGCGCGCGCATCGTCATCGTCGAGGGCAGCATCATCCGGCCGCTGCTCCAGGCGGCGCGGGAAACGTTGCGCGATTCGAAACGCGCGCTCGCCAGCGACGACGAGGTCGCGGCTGCGATATCGCTCGTCGAGATCGAGGCCTATCTTGAGAAAGCGCGCCCGATTTCCGATCCCGCCGACGTGGCCCGCCTCTTCGGTCCGCTCTACCGGATCGCCGCGGACAAGACCTTCGCACCGGCCAATGGCAAGCCGCCCGCCGAAATCGAAAATGAACTCAACCGCCTGATCGCCGAGGCGTGGTCGGAAGTCGACTCAAGCGACCTCGACCGCATGCGCTGGATGGCCGAGGGCCCGCCTTATCACGCCATTGACCGGGGCATCCGGCTTTTCACGCAACACAAGAAAAGCATCGATCAAAGACAGTCGGTCACGCTGGAAGTCGTCCAAAAGCGCGAGAAGCTGGCCGACGACTTCGCCATTTACGAAAGCGAGATCTGGGAGCGCCTGCAGGGCATCGGCGAGGACTTCGCCGAGATCGAACTCAAGCTCGGCAAGCTCGTCGAGGTGTCCAAGCTGCTCGACGAACTGGCCGACCCCTCCGCCAATACGATGCGGCGCGCCACTTATGCCGCTCACGATGCCCGGCTGCGCAAGCTTCTTCCCGACCTGCCGTCGCTCCTTGCCAGCGGCATCAGCGGCCAACTCGACACCGCGGGAAATCCCGACGACGCATGGGTGGCGATCGAGGACTCCAAGCGCAACTTCGAGCCCGAGTCGCCCGCAGCTTTCCTTTGGGCAGCCTACCTCGACCCCGCCGTCGATGGCACGCCTCTCTACAAGAAGCGCCTTGATGCCCTGCTCGAACATTTCCCTCTGATCGATCCCGAGCACGAGCTCGCGCGGGGCTTGCAAAAACTGGAACCGGGGCAGCTCCGTGCCACGCATGAGTCGCTTTCAAAGAGGCTGGAGGAACGTGCCAAGCTGATCGCCGTCTATCCGGAGGCTCCCGAGCTGCCGAAAGAAGAGGATGACCCCGCCGCGGACCCCGCCGTCAAAAGGCGTCGCGCCGAAGCCATGCAGCGTCTTCAGAAGCGACTGGTCGACCTGAGTGAACATGGGAAAAAGATCACCGAATTCCTGGACCGCGGAACGCGCGAACTGCTCTATGCGAGGCACCTCGCGGGCCCCTTCACCGAAATGCTCACGGCCCAGCAGCCGCTGATTTTCCGCCAGCCCTTCGGCAACCGCACGCCGGCCTTGAAGCCGCAGGGCGAATTCGGACGGGCTGCCGCCGTGATCACCGCTCTCGCCGACGACTTCGCGGCCTGCGACCAGCTCGCGAGCGATTGCCGCCACTATCGGCTCAAGCAAGCTCTGGAGCCGCTGCGGAACAAGCCGGGCGCGGCCGCAACCACCCGCCGCTCCCGCTTCAACCTGCTGCTCCAGTTCAAGAACGCCATCGCCGATGAAGGCAACGGAGTCGTGAACGTGAAGGTGAAAGTGGACGCGATCAAACTGCCCGCCGAAGTCTTGCAGAAGCGGAAGTTCAAACTCATGCCGCCATTCTCCGAGAAGGTGCAAGAAGTCGTGGCCCAAGGCATTCGTGCCGTGCGGATCAATGAAAGCGAAGTGCAGGTGGAAGGCAAGGCGGCCGACATCCCCGACCTTTCGCTAGCCGGCCCGATCCGCGTCGCGATCGAATGGGAACAAGCGGAGGGTATGGGACCGGTCGTCCAAGCGATCGGCGGCGACTGGGGCACGCTTAACTTCATCTTCGGCCGCACGGAGAACCTGCCCTCCGCCCAACGGAAAGCCGTGCTACTCAGCGAGGGTGGCAACACGATGACCCTCTTCTTTATCTTCCCGAACGTCCTACCGGCAGGCGCGCGCCCGTCGGGATTCGAGTAAACCGATGGATCCCTTCTTCCAAAAGGAGTTCCTGCGCGACTTCCAGCGGAGGAGTTCCGGCCCGGTGCTCGCGCTTTTCGGCAAGCATCCGGCATGGGACGACCACATGGACGACTTCGGCCTCTCGACTCCCTCGCTGCGCACCTGCAAAAAGCTGCTCTACCTGGAAGGCATCGCCGCCAATGCCGCCCGCCAGCAATCGACGAACGCTGACGTGTCTCCCTACCGCCATCTGCTGCTCTGGTTCCGCGGCAAAGAAGCAATCCTCCTCCGCGTGGTGGAATCCGAAGACGGCCGTGGCCGCGGATACTTTCCGCTGGTCGCCGCGGTGCATTTCGAAGCCGGATCGATGTCTTCCACATTGGGCCTCCTGGTTCCGCTCCTTACGAATCTGGTGACCCGGATCCGCGAGTTGACCGGAAGGCGAGAAGTTGCGGACCAGTTTGACCACGCCCGGAGCCGGCTTGAGATCGACTTTCGCAACCTGTCTCCAAATGAACCTGCCGATCCGCTGACCGAGGCCGAGGCGATCCGGAATGCCTTTGGCACGTCAGGTGCCTTTGTCCGTCTCCGTCTTCCCGTCACCCGATACGATTGCGCCCAAACCCTGGCAGCTCTGGCCACCGCTTGTCCAACCGCCAACAGCCCAGCTCTGGTTTCACAAGGTGACAGCGACCCTTTCAGCACCCTTTGCCAGGGACTCCCCGAGAGGACCGATTTCTGGTTCATGCGCGAAGCCCAGTGAGAATGAGTCGCGATGGATCCCTTCTTCCGCTTCGCGATTCACCCTGTCTTGTGGATGCAACATCCCATTTCCGACGATCCCGGTGATCCGGTTGAGGCCGACTGGCCAAAGATTTTTCGTCACTTTCCGTGCTGCGCCGCTAATTGTCCGCAGTGAACTTCACCGATCCCGAGCAAAGCGCGCGCTTTGTCGCCCTGCTGACAGGCATGCAGAGCCGGCTCTATGCTTATCTCTGCACGCTACTCGCGCGCGGCGAGGATGCCCGCGATGTGCTCCAGGAGACCAATGTCGTGCTCTGGAAAAAGGCGGCGGACTACGACCCGGCGCGGCCCTTCGAGCCGTGGGCGTTTCGGTTCGCGCATTGGCAGGCGCTCGCGTGGCGCAAGCGTCAGAGTCGCGATCGGCTGGTCTTCGACGATGCGGCGTTTGAGCAGCTCGCCGCCGAGTTTCAGGTGGCGGGGACGGCGGAGCGCGAGTTGCGGGCGCTGGAGGATTGCATCGGCAAGCTGCCGGAAAAACAGCGCGCGCTGGTCGAGCGACGTTACGCGGACGGCGAGTCGGTAAGTGCGATCGCCGATGCGGAGAGCAAGCCGCCCAACGCGATCGCCGCGCTGCTTTATCGCGCGAGGAAACTGCTCGCCGATTGTTTGAACGAATCGCTTTCCACCGAGGAGGGGCTCGCATGAACGACTCCGAGCAACTCATCGAAGCAATCGTCGCCGAGTCGGCGAGCGCGGAGCAGCGTGCGGAATGCGCGAGGCTGATGGGTGAAGACGCCGCTTTCCGCCGGCAATACGTCGCGCAGATGAAGGTCCACGCGCTCTTGCAATGGCGCGCCGGCAAGGTGGACAGGGCCCGCGATGCGGAAATCGTTTCAACGGGGCGCGTGATTCCATTTCCTGTCGCACGCACCCGCGCTTCCCGCACTGGCTGGCTCGCGCTCGCCGCGGCTCTCGCCATCCTCTGCGCCATCGGCGTCGTACTGTTCCGGCAAGACGCGGAGAAAACGCGCGCCGATGTCGCGGTGGAGATCGTGCATGCGGCTGATGCCCGCATCGCCGGGGAACCAGCCGCGGCTCGTGCGGGCGAGGTGCGGTCGTTTCGCCGGCTCGAACTGCAAGCAGGGCTGATCCGAGTCCGGCTCGACTCCGGCGCGATCGTCGGAGTCGAGGCACCGGCGATCGTGGAGTTCCTCAGCGCAATGCATCTACGCGTGCTCGCGGGCCGGATCACAGTCGATGCCGATGCAGCCCACGGGTTCACCGTCGAGACTGCGCGCACGAGGGTCGTCGATCTCGGCACACGTTTCGGCGTGGATGCGGATGCGGATCGCACCGACGTGGTGGTCTTCGATGGGGCGGTCGAATTGCATGATCGCAAGTCACCGGCCCACGCCCCGCAGCGGCTGGCGCAAGGCGAGGCGATGCGCATCGAAGCCGCCGGCAACAGGCGCGCGATCGTCAGCATCGCGGCCGGTTCCGCGCCGGAGCAATGGTCGGCAGGTGGTGGCGGACTCTTCCGTGCGGTGCGCGACAACCGCCGCGCGCAGGACGCGCCGAAATTCTACCAGGTCGTCCCCGGCGGCTTGCGCGAAGACACGCGCGCCTACGTCGATCGCACCCACGAGTGGAACGGGCTGGAAACCGGCGGCCTACCCGGATTCCTGCGCGGTGCCGACTTCATCCGCACTTTCAATGACGACAAGCGCGAGACCGATCTCCAGCTCACCGTTGAACTCGCGCGCCCTGCGACGCTCTACCTTTTCCTCGATGAAAAGCCGCCGGCGGCGTGGGTCACGGCAGGAGGCTTCACCGACACCGGCGCGAAGATCGGCCTCGACGAAGGCCCGTCAGCCACGCGCGCCTTCACCACCGCAACCGGTCCCGGAGCAAGCATCGAGCGCGTTTTCTCGATTTGGAAACTCGATCTGCCCGAGCCGCGCGCGGTGCAACTTGGCGCGCCCCGCGAAGGACCGACCGGCGCGAAAGCCATGTATGGCATCGCCGCACACCCGCTCGTGAAATGAGGGCGGGCCTATTCTTTCGCACGCTCGCGCTCGCGGGAGCGCTCACGGTTTCGGCCGTCGCGCAGACGTCGGTCACCGGTCACACGGCGGACTATGAGTTGGCTCCGCGGCCGGTCCTCGGCAGCACGACGGCGACGACTACGCGGGCGGGGGCGAGCAATGCGGCGAGCAATCCGGGGTTGCGCAATGTCGTCTATATTTTCGCCGTGCCGGCCGCACCTGGCGGACAGGTGGTGACTTCGGCGAAGGTGAGTTTTACCTACGTATCAAAATCGAGCACGCCGACGTTCAACGCTGACCTCTGGGGCATTGGCTTTCAGGGGAGCACGACGCCGATCATCCAAGCATTGTCGGCGGACACCAACGCAGAGGGCGTGAAGGTGCAGAACAACATTGTTGAGCCGACCACCGCGCTTGGCCGGATCACCTCGACAAACTTCGCGTCCTACCTGCACGAGTTCTACCTCGCGAATCCGGGCTATGCGGGTGGCAGTTACGTTCTCCTCCGACTGAATGGCGACGCCAGTTCCACTTCGGCCATCGGCTACAATCTCGCGACGGCGAACAACGCGGGAAATGAGCCGGTGCTCACGCTCGAGTTTGGCGCGGCACTCGCCGATGTGCATCCGCGCTTGATGGCCGAACCGGGCGACCGCGCGCGCATTCTCGAAAACATCCGCACCGTCCTGTGGTTCGCCACGGCTTACCACACGCTCTACAGCGCACTCGGCACCTACGTGAACCGGCACCGGACCGATCCGGCGTGGATTCTCTCCCGCATGCAGATGAACTGGGTGACGAAATACACCACGGATACCGTGGCTTCCGAGCGCTGGAGCAGCGGTTCGGGTTCCGCGCCGGTGCCCACGCCGCGCTTCAGCGGCGCTCGCGATTGGTCCACGATCTACTCGCTCGACAGTCTATCGAGCACGCTCCCCTACAACGACGACCCCGCCGGCACGGGCAAAATCTGGATGCGGAACACGCAGACCGGCCTCTCGGGCTGGACCAATCCCGGTCTGACCGGAGCCGCGATCGAGAACCTGAACGAGACCATCATGGCTCAGGCGCGCGACGCCGCGTTCGTCTGGTGGCTCACCGGCGATGAAGCTTACGCGAAGTTCGCCGCGGATATCTTCTGGCAGTTTTGGCATGGCTTCTCCTTCAAGCAATCGCCGCCGAATGGCGCGTCAACCGTTTGCGGCTCGTTCACTTTCGAGGTCATTCACGACGAGATCATCCGCGCATCGTCGATCACCTACGACTTTTTGCATCCCTATCTCGCCGCGCAGGGAAAGGACACGACGCTGATCGAGGCGCAGTTCAAACGTGTGGCCGAGCGGGAGATCGCGGCCGGCAATCCGGCGGGAAACTGGAACGTCATCGAATCGATGTTCATCACGTATCTCGCGCTCGGTTTGCAACCGGACGCGACCTACGCCGACGGCAAAGGCCGCGAGTATTACGTCAACCAAGTGCTGCACGCCACCAGCGCGCGGCAGACCGGCCTCGCGACGGTGCTCGCGACTGAATACGACCAGGCCACCGCGCTCTGGCCGGAGGCTTTCGGCTACGGCACCGGCGTCACGGACAACATGCTCGAGGTGCTCACCCTGCTCGACCGGAGCGGCTACGGCAGCGAATACCTCACGTCGGGGATTTTGCCGCGGGCGGCGCTGGTGCAGTTTCAGATGCTCTATCCCTCCGGCTGGGCGGCGAATTGCGGGGACACCAACCACACCCGCGTGGCGACCGACCCCATCGAACTCCTCGCCCTGGCCGCGCAACGTCGCGGCGATGCCATCACGCTCGCGCAAATGAACGGAGCCATCCAGCAGGCCACCAACGTCGGTGGTTACGATCGCACCGCCAATCGCGGAATCCTGCCGCTGTGTTTCTTCCCCGGCGAAGTGCCGACGAGTCCGACCACTCCGCCGACGCAAAGCCGGCACTTCTACGCCGCGCCGCTCAACCAATGGATAATGCGCACCCCGACGCCGGACTACCGCTTCGCGCTCGGCAGCAGCCTCGCTGGGACAGCCGGCGGGCACTCACAGAACCAGGGGCTCGCAATGGAACTCTGCGGCGCGGGGATGATCATCGCGCCCGATCCGAACCGGGGCCAGAGCTACTGGACGCCCGACTACACGCAATACATCGACAGGCCACCGTCGCACAACGCGGTGATCGTCGGGGGCAAGTCCACGGCCGGCGGCGCCTTCACCACTCGCGCGGTAGAACCCGCGAGCACGGCTGCCGCGGTCTCGCCGAACTTCAGCTTCGTCTATGCCGACTTATCCAACTCCTCTCCCTCGAGCGTCTCGGCGGATCAGCGTCGACTGCTCGTCAATGTGCTCACCAGCGATTCGAGCGGGTTCTATTTCGATATCTTCCGCAGCAAGCTGAAATCGACCACCGCCACCTCCCAGTCGCACGACTATCTCTACCACTCGCTCGGACTCTCGATGAATGTCTCAGCCGTGAGCGGCACAACGCCGGCCTTCACAAGCTCAAGCGTGCTGACTTCGGCGAACGGCAATCAAGCGGGCTACGATTATTTCTGGGACGAGCAATCGGCGACGCTCCCGGGCAATTTCAAAACGACCTTCGACGTGGACACCGGCAACGCAACGACTGCGGCTAAGATGACGATGTGGATGCTCGGCCAGCCGGACCGCACGGTCTTCAAGGTCAACGCACTCCACCCGAGAGGCGCGGGCGCGTTTCCAAGCACGTTCAACAACCGCGACATGCCGACGCTGATCGTGCGGCAAGACAACAACGCCTGGACGAATCCGTTCATCAGCGTGTTCGAGCCGTCGCTGAATAGCGCGGGCCCGAAGGTCACCAACGTGCAGCCGCACGGTGCGTTCAGCAGCGGCAACACCATCATGGTCGCAGTGGACAGCCAACTCGGCGCACCCGCGCTCGCGGACACGACTTACCTTTTCTCCGACGACAGCGGGGCGCGTCAGACCACCGGCAACATCGCTTTCAAGGGAGTCCTCGGTGCGATTCAAGTGCGCGAGGGTGCGATCAGCGAACTTTATCTCGGCAACGGTTTTGAAGTCACGAGCGCCGCAGTCGGTGTAAAGGCGGTGAGCACGACCGTCGCCACCGCGGCGTCTCTGCGACCTGCGGGCGGTGATTGGTTCTGCGCGGCGAAAGCACCCGTGACGGTGACCTTGTCGCGCCCGGACGGGCACCTGCCGCGCGTCACGCTCGACGACCGCGTGACGCAGACGAACGCCGGCGGCCTTGTCGTGGGAACGGGTGCCGACGGCGCGACGTATTCGTTCACGGTGCCGGCGGGCAGTTTCACTATTCGAACGGAGTTCAGCCTGCCCACGACTCATCAAAGCGAAGACACCGCCTACGCCGCATACGGCGGCGGCTCGACACTCGACAGCAACAACGCCGGCTTCAACGGCACCGGCTTCATCAATTTCCCTACCGCTGGCGGCTTCCTCCAATTCAACAACATCAACGGCGGCCCCGGTGGCAATGCCACGCTCTCGATCCGCTACGCGCTCGGTTCCAGCGCGCGCACCGGATTGCTCATCGTGAATGGCGTGAGCCAGCCGATCACCTTCGCCGGCACCGGCGGATTCACGACGTGGGTGAACATGCTCATCAGCGTCACGCTGAACAACGGCGCGACGAACACGATCCGCTTCGAAAGCAACGGCCAGGACCTCGGCAACATCGACGAGATCGCCGTGGCGCCCGCGCCGACAGCCCTCGAGAATTGGCGGCTCACGCACTTCGGTACCATGAGCAATACCGGGAACGCCGCCGACACGGCCGACCCTGATGGCGATGGCTGGAAGAATGCGGACGAGTTCGCCTCGGGCACGAATCCAAACGACCGCGCCAGCATGCTGAAAGTCGGCGCGATGGCGTGGAGCGGGAACGACATGGTCGTGAATTTTCCGACGGTCATCGGCAAGACCTACCGCGTGGAATGTTCCGCGACGCTGCAACCCGGCTCGTGGAGCACCGTGCGAGGGGCCATCCCCGGCACCGGCGGCGCCGTCCAAGTGACCGACCCGGGCGTGGTGACAGACCCGCGCCGCTTTTACCGCATCGTGGTGGAGTGATCCCGTGGAAAGGCAGCGCGTTTTCTACGTCACAATCAACGCGCGGCCGCTAATTCTCCGCATGAATGCAAATGGTCATAGGCTAACTGCCGGCGCGGCGCTCGCGATCGCTGTTGCGCTGCTGTCTTGCGCTGCGACCGGGTTCGGCGCGGAGCCGGACTTCGCGCGCGAGATTCGGCCGTTGCTGGCGCACTATTGCTTCGACTGCCACGGCGCGAAGAAGGCGAAAGGCGACGTGAATTTTGAGCGGCTCTCAAACCCGCTGGCGATGCCGGCACGCAAGCTCTGGAGTGAGGCGCATTCGCAAATCCGCCACGACGAAATGCCGCCACACGACAAACCGCAGCCAACGGCCGCCGAGCGCGAGCGGCTGCTCGCGTGGCTGGAGAGCGCGGTGGAAAGGATCGATGCCACTGCGCCGCCGAATGCGGGGCGGCCGGTGCTGCGACGGCTCACGCGCTACGAGTATCGGCGGACCATGCGCGATCTCATGGGCGTCGAGTTCGATTTCCAATTCGACCCGACGACTGACTTTCCCGCGGACGGCTCGGACGCCGGTTTCGATACGAACGGCGCGGTGCTCGGCGTGTCGCCGATTCACATCGAGCAATACTTGCAGGCCGCGGAGCGCATCGTGAATCGAGCCATCGTATCCGACGGACTCGATGGGCCGCGCACCTGGCGATGGGAGGCTGCGGAACTCGCCACTGGCGGCGGGGCGAAGCTCGACGCGGGCCGGGCATTCTTCACGGCGCCGGGAAGGCTTACGCGCGAGGTGCGCATCGAACAGGCCGGCGAATACTCGCTGCGCGCGATGGTTCGCAGCGCGGACGACAACAAAATGAAGGCGCAGCTCGCGTTGGTCGCCGACGCGAAGGAGGAAAAGTTCACGCTCACGCGCAATGGCAAGGAGGTGCGCACGGACCGGAAAATCAAACTGCCCGCGGGCCGCGTGCAGGTGGGCATCGCGTATCTTTACGAGCAGCAGGAGAAGGCGAATGCCGCGGCGGAGGGACCGATGCAGGGCGAGATCAGCGTGGACTCCATCGAGCTCACCGGCCCGCTGAATCTCTCCGCCGACGCGCTGCCCGAAAGTCATCGGCGGGTTTTCGCGGGCATTCGCCCCACGGCGGAGCGGACCCGGCAGCAGGCTGCGAAGGAAGTCATCGCGAAGTTTGGCGCGCGCGCTTTCCGCCGACCGCTGACCGCTGACGAAGTGAAACATTACGCCGGCATCTTCGCTGCGATGGATGCGCCCGAGGTGAGCTTCGAGCGGGCGATGAAACCCGCGCTGCTCGCGTTGCTCGTCTCGCCGCATTTCCTCTATCGCGTCGAGCCCGACCGCGCCGCGCGCAGCGCCGACGGCGGCTACTCGCTCGATGGCTACGAGCTGGCGAGCCGGCTCTCGTATTTCCTCTGGTCATCGATGCCGGATGACGAGCTCTTCGCCGCCGCCGCGTCCGGCAAGCTCACCGACGACGCGGAACTCACCCGCCAGACCCACCGCATGCTGGCCGACCCGCGCGCGTCGGCGCTCGCGCAGAACTTCGCCACGCAATGGCTCGGCATCCGCAGCGTCGAAAATTTCCAGCCCGAGAAAAAGCGCTTCGGCGAGCTTGGCACTGCCCTGCGCAACGCGGTGCTTCAAGAGCCGGTGCTCATTTTTCAGGACATCCTCGATCGCGACCTCAGCCTGCTCGCGCTCATCGACGCGGACTTCACTTTCGCCAATGAAGACCTCGGCAAACTTTACAAACTCACGCTTCCACCGCTGCCCGACGAGCAGCAGAAAAAGGAAGGCGAGCGTCGGAAAATGCGCCGCATTCCGCTGCCGCCCGACGCGCATCGCGGCGGCGTGATGACGACCGCCGCCGTGCTGATGGCCTCTTCTCACCCGACCCACACGAGCCTCGTGAAGCGCGGCAAGTGGGTGCTCGATAACTTCCTTGGCACGCCGCCGCCGCCGCCCTCGCCGAATGTCCCGGCGCTGCCCGACCGCGCGGAGTCCGGCGAGAAGCTCACCATGCGGCAGCAGGTCGAGCAGCATCGCGCCGATCCGAATTGCGCCGCGTGCCACAAGCGCATGGATCCGATCGGGTTTGCGCTGGAGAACTTCGACGCCATCGGCCGCTGGCGTGACAAGGATGAGAGCAAGCAAACTATCGACGCGACCGCGACGCTGCCCGACGGCACGACGGTCAACGGCCCCGACGAGCTGAAACAACTGCTCCTCGCGCGGAAGGATGACTTCACCCGCTGCCTGGCCGAGAAACTCCTCACCTACTCGTTGGGCCGCACGCCCGAGCCGTATGACCTGCGTGCTGTGAAGCGCATCAGCACCGCGACTGCGCGCGACGGCTACAAACTCACGACGCTGATCACCGAAATCGTGAAGAGCTACCCGTTCCGCAATCGCGCGCTCGTCCCGTCCAATCTCCACCCAACCTCCAAATGAAAACAATCCTCTCCCGCCGTCATTTTCTCCGCGGACTCGGCGCGATGCTCGCGCTGCCAGCGCTCGAGATCATGTCGCCGCGCCGCGCTTTCGCCGCTGCCGCCGCGCCGCAGTTTCCCACACGAATGGGATTCTTCTACGTGCCGAATGGCGTGAACGTGGCGCAGTGGTTCGTCGCGGAGGAAGGGACGAAGTTCACCCTCTCGCCGGCGCTAGAGCCGCTCGCGGACATTCGCAGCGACATCCTTTTCACGAGCGGGCTCACGCACAACCAGGGGCGCGATCACGGCGACGGCGGGGGCGAGCATCCGCGCGAGACTTCGTCGTGGCTGACGGCGGCGCATCCGCGGAAGAACTTCGGCAAGGAAGTGCGCGCGGGGATTTCGGTCGATCAGTTTGCGGCGCAGAAGGTCGGCCGGCAGACGCGCTTGCCCTCGCTCGAGATCGCGTGCGAGCGGCCGCAGCCGCCGGGGATGTGCGACGCGGGCTACAGCGGCATTTATCGCAACAGCATCTCGTGGCGCTCCGACACCACGCCGGTGCCGCACGAGCTCAATCCGCGGCAGGTCTTTCTGCGCATGTTCCGCGATCCTTCGCAGGCGGCGGACGCGCAGGAGCAGGCACGCGAGACGATGGTGCGCAAAAGTGTGCTCGACCTCGTGCTCGCCGACGCCAGGCAACTCAGCGGCAAACTCGGCGCCGATGACCGGCACAAACTCGACGAATATCTGCACAGCGTCCGCGCGGTGGAGGAGCAGATCCAGGCCGCCGAAAGATTCCCCGCGCAGCCGCCACCGGCCGGCGTGCTCGCGCCCGACGGCATTCCCGCGGAAGCGCCGCAGCACATCCGCGTGATGCTCGACCTCGTCGCGCTCGCCTATCAGACCGACACCACGCGCATCATCTCGTGCATGTTCGCCAATGGCGGCAGCGACCGGAACTTTCCGTGGCTCGGCGTGAGTGAATCGCACCACTCGATGTCGCACCACGAGCGCAAACCCGAGCGGCTGGACGGGCTGCTGAAAGTGGATCGTTTTTACGCCGAGCAGTTCGGCTACCTCGTGCGCAAACTGAAGAGCATCCGCGAGGGTGAAGGGACGCTGCTCGACCATACGATGCTCGTCTTTGGCGGCTCGCTGCGCGACGGCAACAAACACGAGCACCACGACCTGCCCATCCTCATCGCCGGCCGCGCCAACGGCGCAATCACCCCCGGCCGCAGCGTGCATTTTCCGAAGGAAACACCGATGGCGAATCTGTTTCTCTCCGCGCTCGATAGCGTGGGACTGAAGGAAGAACGCTTCGGCGACAGCAACGGACGGCTCACCGGACTGACGGCTTAACCGCGCCGCGAGGCTTCAACCTCCATGAACTTTCTTCGCTCTCTCCACGCCGCGGCGCTGCTGCTGTCACTCGCCGCCACGGCTCTCGCCCAGCGACCCGACGCCGCTGCGGACACGCCAACACGCTCGTTCGTGCATTCGCTTTTTCAGGACCACATGGTTTTGCAACGTGACCAGCCCGCGCCGGTCTGGGGCTGGGCGCAGCCGGGCGAAGTGGTGACGGTCGAATTTGCGGGGCAGACAAAAACGGCGAGCGCGACGGCCGATGGGAAGTGGCTCGTGAAACTCGATGCGCTTCCGGCTTCGGCGGAGCGACGAACGCTCGCGGTGAGCGTCGAAAGTCCGAAACCCGAAATCCGCAATCGCAAGTTCCAGGACGTGCTCGTGGGCGATGTTTGGGTCTGCTCGGGGCAATCGAACATGCAGGGGAACCTGGAAAAGCAGAACGATGCCGCGGTCATCGCCGCGGCGGACAAGCCGCTCATCCGGTATTTTTCCGCGATTCCCGGCAGCGACAACGGGACGGAAGTGCCGGTCGATGACTTCTGGATGACGAGGGGAAACTGGGCCGTGTGCAGCGCCCAGACCGCGGACAAGTTATCACGTGTGGCCTACTATTTCGGACGCGATTTGCACGAACGGCTGAAGGTGCCGATGGGCATGATCGTGGTCGCGTTGAACGGCTCGCCGATCGAATCGTGGATGCCGCGCGAGACGCTGATGTCGCTGCCCGCCTACGAGGTGGACGGGCGCTTTTACGCGGCCGACGATCCGTTCAACGAGATCATCCCTCACTGGCATTTACCGTCCACGCGCTACAACAGCCTCATCCACCCGATCGCGCCGTTCGGCGTGCGCGGATTCCTCTGGTATCAGGGCGAAACGAACGCGGCTTGGCGGCACGCGGACGACCGTTACGCGACGCTGCTCCAGCTGATGATCCGCGGTTGGCGCGCGTGCTGGGACGGCGAGGAAATTCCGTTCATCACGATCCAGTTGCCGAGCACGCCGCGCGACAAGGTGCTGAAGGACGGGCCGAAACGCAGCGGCTGGGCGGAGGTGCAGCACGCGCAGATGCGCTCGCTCGAGCTGCCGAAAACCGGCGTCGCCATTTGCATGGATCTCGGGGACGGCGACCTGCATCCGAAGACGAAGGACAAGATCGGCGCGCGCGCGGCGCTGGCGGCGCGGAGGGTCGCATACGGCGAAAAGATCGTCGGGATGGGGCCGACGTTTCGCGCGAGCAAAGTCGAGGGCGGCGCGATCCGCGTATCGTTCGACAACATCGGCGGCGGGCTCGTGACGAACGACGGTGAGCCGCCGCGGTTCTTTGCGGTGGCGGGCGAGGACCGGCAGTTCGTGTGGGCTGAGGCGAAGATCGACGGCGAGAGCGTGCTCGTTTCGAGCCCGAAGGTCGCGCAGCCGCTGGCGGTGCGTTACGGCTGGGTGCAGACGGGCATGGTGAACCTGATCAACAAGGAAGGGCTGCCCGCATCGCCGTTTCGGACGGACAAGTGGAACGAACAAGCGGACAAAACGCCGCGGCTCGAGGGGCCGGAAGGACGCGGGATTCCGTGGGATGGCAAGGCGCGGGATTGGCCGCTCGCACCGCTCGCGCTGGAGGCTCAGCGGGGCGGGCTCGAAGCGGTGCATGCCGCGCTCGCGACGACGCCCGACGCGATCAAGCAGTTCAACGCGGCGGGTTTCAACGTGCTCAATCCGCCAATCGTCGAGGGCCGGACGGAGATGGTGAAGCTGCTTCTGGAGAAGGGCGCTGACCCGAATCTGCCGGAAAATTCCGGGCTGTATCCGATCCACCGCGCGGCGCAGCAGGGTCGACTGGAAATCGCGCAACTCCTGCTAAAGGCGGGCGTAAAACCGCAGACCGAGACGCGCAATCCCGGCAAGGCGACTCCGCTCTTTTTCGCCGCGCAGTCCGATCACGCGGACGTCGCGAAGCTCCTGCTCGACAGCGGCGCGGCCATCGAAGCAGGCCGGGAATTTTACCGAGCCGGCTCCGGACCGGAGCTGCACCCGCCGCTCTACGCCGCGTTTGAAAAGTCGAAGGAGGGCGCTACGGCGCTGCTGCTCATCGAGCGCGGGGCGAAGGTGGATCAACTGCTGCCGCAGGGCGATTACCCGCTGCACCTCGCGGCGAGGAAAAATCTCGTGAAGGTCGTCGAGCTGCTGCTGAGCAAAGGTGTGGACGTGAATTTGCCAAACAAGAAGAACCAAACCGCGCTCGAAGCCGCCGCTGGCGATGGGGCGAAAGGCAGCGTCGAGTTCCTTCTTGAGCGCGGTGCGAAAGTGACGCCAGCCGCGCTCGCCGCCGCACAGAAACGCCCGAAGAACGAGGCGGTCACGGCCTTGCTCGACGCGGCGAGCAAACCGTAGCCGCCGCCCGTCATATCCGGCGTCCGTTCGCTAATGACATTACCCATGATTTTCTCCCGGCTTGCCTCCTCGCTGCTCGCGCTGCTGTTGTTCGTTTCCGCATCGCGCGCCGCCGATCCACTCTACGCCTGCTCAAATGGCGAGAGTTACACGCTCGGCGAGTTGGAGAGCTTTTTGCGCAACAACCAGAAAGCCATTTTCAAGCCCGATCAGACGCTGTCGCGCCGCGGCAAGCTGGTGTTCGCGCTTTCCACAAACGCCGATGAGCTGCTCAAAGTGCTGAACTGGATGAATGATTTCCCGGCAAAGCCCGCGGGCGAGGTTTTCAAAGGGGGCTACCGTAGCATGTATCAGCTCGATGTCGCCGGGATCACCGGCCCATTCATCGGGCTGCAGAGCAACGACGCCATGGGCGATTATCCGTTCATGTTCGACACGTTCCGCAGCGCCGCGCAGCGGGCGAAACTTCCCGGTGCGGAGAAGATCATGAGCGAGGATTTCAAAAGGCGCGTGGCTGCGGGTTATCGCGGGCTGCTCAACGACAAAGGCCTCATCGCCAGCTCGGATGGGCGGCAGATGTGGGAGATGGGTTACACCTTTCACACCCTGCGCGGGCGCATCAATAGATTCGACTACACGGAGGGCGGGAAAATGGTGGACGCTATTTCCGTGGCGTGGCCCGGCGGCAAGGAGGGGAAAGGCTCGAAGCTGCTGCTCTGGATTTTGGGTGACGAATACAACCTCATCAAGCCAACGAAGCGCGGCGAACTCACCCGCGCGCTGGCGGTGGACAAGGCATGGGCGCAAAAAAAGTCCGCAGACAAACAGGGCAACCCGCTGCCGAAGCAGCCGAACAGCCTGCGGCTCAGCGGCGACCTGACCGCGTGCGAGTTTGATACCGGCCTCTTCCTCGCGTGGCGAAGCGCGGAGCCTTCCTATCACGCGAGCTGGGATGGCCTCTGGATCATCAACGAGCTTTTTGAAGCCAACGGCGAAACGTGCTTTGCGCTGCTCGACGAAAAGCTGCGCGCGCGGATCGGATCGGCCATCGAGCGGCTCCAGCAAAAGCTGAATGCGCCCGCTGGCAGCGACGACAGCCTCGATCACTCCGGCTATGCGCCGAAGGACGTGGACCACTGGGTGAAGCTCTGCCGGCCGGAGTTCGTGAAGCCAGGCGTCGCGTTCATCCTGAAGAATTTTCCCCGCTTATGAATGTGCCCGCAACATTTCCGATGCCGGCAACACCGCTTCTCTGCCGCCTGCTGATCGTGCTCTTTGCCGCGGTGTCGCCGGTCGCGCGGGCCGCCGACGCTCCCGCGCAGAAGGAGAAGGATCTCCAACGGCATCGTGAATAGCGAAGAGCCCGACGAAGAGCTCGCCTAGCGCCACCGGAGGATGCACTCCTCCAAGGCAGCGAGGGATGACCCTGCCCGATCCGGCAACGCACCCGGATTGTGGATTCCAAGCCGGCCCATGGTCGATCCAGGGCGAGAGTCCCGACAAGAGGCGAATCCTGATCCTGCCGACCGGCCTGGCGATCTCCCCAAAAAAATGTTCACTCATGCATCCCGCTTCCCTTCCGGCGGACGCACCTGACAAAACCGGACGCACCAGGACCGAATCGGCCGCACTACACAGTTTCATGCACAGTTTGCCCTTCGCTGGTAAAGCCAAGGTCGCGGACTTCTTAGGATCAACGCGATATAAGAAAGTACGAGGACTGGGACTCGAACCCAGGACCAATTGGTTAAAAGCCAACTGCTCTACCGACTGAGCTATCCTCGCTTTCGGATTTCGCGGTCGTGGCGGGGCTGCCAGTGGCCGGGGCGGCGATGGGTAGTGGCGGGGTCCAGGTTTGGCAAGTTCATTTTCCTCGGCGAAGCAACGCCAGTTCGAGGAAACCGCGGAGGTCGTTGGCAGGGCGGTCCACCAAGTAGGGCTCGATCCCAGCCGCACGTGCTCCTTCCCCGTCGGCCGCCGCGGAATCGCCCGCATGCAAAACCTCATCGGACGACAAAGCGAGCCGTCCCAGCGCTTGGTGGAAGATCGACGGGTCCGGCTTGCGGGCTTGAGCATCGGCGGACGTCAGGACGAACTCGAATGACAATCCCGCGCCCGCGAGGACGCGATGCAGGCGGCGGTCGAAGTTCGACACCACGGCGACCCGGAATCCCGCGCGCCGGGCTTGATCAAGCACCTCCCTCACCTCGGGAAAGACCCGCCACGCCTGGGTTGACGCATAGTGGGCAAAGAGCGCCTCGAAGCACTCCTGTGCGAGGTCCTCCGGCAGCGGACGCCCCGCCGCCCTGCTCAAGGTAAGACCGACGACCTGCCGCCACCATTCCCGCTCGGCTTCATCGCCCTCGGGATGGCTCTTCCACACGGGATCGCCGCATGAAAGGAAGGCATGACCGAACGCCTCACGGATCACCGCGGCTTCCAGCGGTAGCCCGTGCACAGCCGCAAGCCGGGCATAAACCTCCGCCACCGGTTCGGCAGGCTCGATCAAGGTCCCGGCGGCATCGAACAAGAGGGCACGGATCACGGAACGAAGATGCATCTTATGCCCGCTTCGCCAAGGACCAGCCTTGCGGCGACGGGTCGGGCACGCCAGTCTGCCGCCTGATGAATCGTCGGAACTGGATCCACCTGGCCTTGGCCGCCGGAGCCGCGCCTTCCTGCCGGAAAGAAGCGCCGCCCGTCGTGAAAGAGACGGCATGGCGGCCCTTGGAGGATTCCTGGCAGCACCTGATGGGTGGCGAACTCACCCGGCCAGCCGCTGGATCCCTGCGCCTCAATTGGGGCGAGGCCTTGAGCGCGATCCGCTGGGCCGGCAACCCGCCCACGCTGCCCTTCGAACTCGAACTGCAAGCCCGCCGCCTCGATGGCTCGGATTTCTTCTGCGGCCTGACCTTCCCCGCACGCTCGACCGGCGAGTGCCTCACGTGGGTCGTCGGCGGCTGGGGCGGCGGCACGGTCGGCCTATCGTCCATCGATGACCTCGACGCCGCCGCCAACGAGACCACCAAACACCGGTCCTTTGAAAAGGAACGCTGGTATTCACTCCGCCTGCTGCGGGCGGGCGAGCGGATCGAGGCCTGGATCGACGGCGAGCAGGTCATCGCCCTCGACACCACCGGCCGGAAGCTCTCGCTGCGCCCCGGACCGATCGACATCTGCGCCCCTTTCGGCCTCGCCACCTGGCAGAGCAGCGGCGAGTTCAAGGGCTTGCAGTGGAGGCCGCTGTAGGGCCGGCGCGCTTCCGAGATTCGGCTTGCAACTCAAGGTTTTCCGCCCTATTCCCCCGCCGATCAATCTTCCGACACGAAAGAGTGGGTCGAAAAACCCGCTCTTTTGCGTCTCTGGACATACGGAGCGCACCGCGCCGCACTGCCAGCCATGACCAACGACATCGTCGCACTCATCGAATACTACGAGAAGGAAAAGGGCATCGACCGTGACAAGGTCGTGGCCGCGCTCGAGTACGCCTTCATTTCCGCCTATCGCAAAATGGTTCCCGGGGCTGATGCCATCGAGACCCTGCGCGCCGAGGTCAACACCAAGAAAGGCGAGACCCGGATCTTCGCCAGCCTCAAGGTGGTGCCCGACGAGGACTACACGGACAAATTCAATCAGGTCCCCCTCAAGCTCGCCTCGCGCCGCAACGCCGACGCCGCAGCGGAAGACCAGATGGAGTTCGACGTCACCCCGAAGGACTTCGGCCGCATCGCCGTGCAGACCGCGAAGCAGACGATGATGCAGCGCCTCCGCCAGGCCGAGAAAGAGATGATCTACGAGGAGTTCAAGGACCGCGCCGGGGACATCGTCTCGGGCACCGTCCGCCGCTTCGACCGCAGCGACGTCCTGATCGACCTTGGCAAGTTCGAAGGCATCATGCCATCCCGCGAACGCGTCCAAACTGAGGAATACAACATCGGCGACCGCATCCGCGCTTACGTCGTGGCCGTCGAAAACGAAGGCCGCGGCCCGGAAATCATCCTTTCCCGCAGCCACCCGAATTTCGTCCGCCGCTTGTTCGAAGCCGAGGTTAACGAAATCTCCGACCGCACCGTTGAAATTCGCGGCATCGCCCGCGAGGCCGGCTACCGGACCAAGGTCGCCGTTTGGAGCACCGATGACAAGGTCGACCCGGTCGGGGCCTGCGTCGGACTCCGCGGGGCCCGGGTGAAAAACATCGTCCGCGAGCTCAACAACGAGAAGGTCGACATCATCCGCTGGAGCGATGATCCCGAGGAGTTCGTCCGCGAGGCCCTGAAGCCCGCCGTTCTCCGCACCATCGTGGTCGATGCAGATGCCCGCGTACTCCACGTCACCGTGGACGAGGAGGATCTCAGTAAGGCGATCGGCCGCCGCGGTCAGAACGCCCGCCTTTCCTCCCGCCTCATGGGCTGGGACGTCCAAGTCCGCAAGGACGAGAGCAAGCTCGAGCAGTTCGAGAAGAAGATCGCCGGAGCCGCCCACTCGATTGCCGAGCAACTCGGCCTCGATGACGATCTCGCCGACAAGCTGTTCCGCGCCGGCGGCATGAGCGTCGACCTTGTGGCGGACATGGACATCGACTATATTTCATCCAACCTCGAGGTGTCCGAAGAGCGTGCTCAGGACATCCTCACCCGTGCCAAGGCCAACGCGGCCTCGGCCTGACAAATCCAATTACTCGGGGCCGGCAATCCGGCTCCGAAACGACGACACGACCCGCCTGATGGCCAAAGATAGCGACATTACTCCTCCGAAACGCCAGGTCCTCGATTTGACGGCCAAGGCACCTTCGCGCCGCGAGCGCCAACGCACCGCCGCGCAGCCTGTTCCGGAGGCTCCCGCTCCGCCCAGCGCTCTCGACGCAGCCAAGGCCGGCGCCCTTGATATTTTCGAGGACACCACGAAAAAGAAGCGCCCGACCGTCAAAAAGACCAGCCAGTCCGGCAAGGCCGTCCTGCCCGTCATTTCCAAGCTCCTCGAAGAAGCAGAGCCGGTGCCCGTCGTGGAGATTCCGTCACCGCTTCCCGCAGCTTCCGTCTCGCCGATTGTGCCGGTCGCGCCTGAAGCGATCGATGCACCCGCCGTGGAAGAGGACACCGGCAATTGCATTAGCATCAAGCCGCCGATCATCGTCAGCGAACTCGCCGCACGGATGGGCCTCAAGCCCTTCGTGCTGCTCGCCGACCTGATCAAGCTCCAGGTTTTCGTCGCCCCCAACCAGGCGATCGAGCCCGAAATCGCCGCCAAGGTCTGCGAGGCCCACGGCTTTTACTTCGAACGCGAAAAGCGCGAAAAGGGCGGTGGCGTCCACAAGGTCGAGGAAGTCGTGGTCGAACCGGAAGCTCCCCAAGACGAGCCCGAGGACGTCCTCCAACTCCGCCCGCCGATCATCACGATCATGGGCCACGTCGACCATGGGAAAACCTCCCTGCTCGACTACATCCGCAAGTCTTCCATCACCAAGGGCGAGGCCGGCGGGATCACCCAGCACGTGGCCGCCTACAAGGTGGAGCACGAAGGCCGGCCGATCACTTTCATCGACACCCCGGGCCACGCGATCTTCTCCGACATGCGCGCCCGCGGCGCCGACATCACGGACATCGTGGTGCTGGTGGTCGCCGCCAACGACGGCATCATGCCGCAGACCTTGGAAGCCATCGAGCATGCCAAGAAGGCAAAGAAGACCATCATCATCGCCATCAACAAGTGCGACCTCCCGGCCGCCAATGTGATGCGGGTGAAAACCCAGCTCGCTGAGAAGGGCCTGCAAACCGTGGACTTCGGCGGCGACGTCGAGTGCGTGGAAATTTCCGCCCTCACCGGCATGGGCATCCCCGACCTGCTCGAACTGCTCGCCCTCCAGGCGGAAGTGCTCGAGCTCAAGGCCAACCCGAAGGGCAACGCCCGCGCCGCGATCATCGAGGCCCGCGTCCAGCCCGGCCGCGGTGCGACTGCATCGGTGATCGTCGAAACCGGTACCCTCAAGGTGGGAACCCCGTTCATCTGCGGCCCCTTCGCCGGCAAGGTGAAGTCTCTCATCAACGACCGTGGCGAATCTGTCAAGGAAGCCAAGCCCGGCACCCCGGTGGAAGTCGTCGGCTTCGAGGAAATGCCTCACGTCGGCGACGAACTGGTTGAAATGGACAATGTCCGCGCCGCCCAGAAGCTGGCCGACGAGCGCCAGCTCGAGCGTCGCCAGGACCGCCTCAAGATGCCGCAGAAGAGTCGCATGGAGGACCTGTTCTCCAATGTCATCGCCGGCACCGAGAAGGCGGTCCTCAAGCTCATCCTGAAGTGCGACGTACAGGGCTCGGTCGAAGCGATCCGCAAGGCGATCGGCGACATCCAGTCCGAGAAGGTCAACACCCAGATCATCATCGCGGCCGCCGGCCCGATCACCGAAGGCGACATCCAGATGGCCAGCTCCGCCGACGCGGTGGTGCTCGGTTTCAACGTCAAGGTCGAGGCCAATGCCGTCAAGGCGGTCAAGTCCGAGGGCGTCCAGGTGAAGCTCTACTCAATCGTTTACGAACTGATCGATCAGGTCCGCGAGGCCATGCTCGGCCTGCTCGAGCCGCTGACCCGCGAGAACATCATCGGCCACGCCGAGGTGAAGATGATCTTCAAGCTTTCCAAGTCCAAGGGCCGCGCCGCCGGTTCTTACGTCAAGGACGGCAAGATTCACCGCAAGGCCCACGCCCGCGTCCTGCGCGGCACCGTGCCGGTCTTCGATGGCAAGATGTCCACGCTCCGCCGCTTCCAGGACGAAGTGGAAGAGGTCAAGTCGGGCATGGAGTGCGGGATTCGCCTGGGCGAGTTCAACGAATACCAGGAAGGCGACATCATCGAGTGCTACACGCTCGAGAAAATCCCGCAGGGCCTTTGAGAGAGTTGAGAGTCTGAAGTCGAGAGTTGAGAGTTGAGAGTAAAACATCAGCCTCCGGTCTGGCTCTATTTCTCTCAACTCTCAACCATCCACTCTCAACTTTCCCATGAGCCACCGCATCAACCGGGTCAACGAGCTGCTGAAACGCGAGATCGGCACCGTGATCCAGAAGGATTACGAGTGGAACGGCGCGCTGGTCACCGTGAATGCGGTCGAGACCACCCAGGACATCAAGGAGGCCAAGGTCTGGATCGGCGTGCTCGGCGGGCGGGTTGAAATCGTGCTCGAGAAGCTCAATCACGACCACGGCAGCATCCAAAAGAAGGTCTCCAAACGCGTGGTGTTGAAATCGACCCCGGTGCTGAGCTTCCGCCACGACGGATCCGCCGAGCGCGGCGTCGAGATCGTGAACCTGCTCGACGAGGTGGCGAAGCTGCCGCTGGCGAAGGACGAGGAAGAGTCCTGAGGTGGGCAACGCCTTGCCGGCGTTGACGCCACGCCGGATTCTCGCTTTGTTCCAAGAATGGCCATCTCCGGATTCTTCATGCTCGGCACGCTCGTCACCTTGCCCGTCCTGGTGGCCCAGTGGGTCGGCATTCTCGGCCTGCGTCATGTCGGCAGGAGCGGCGCCTGGTGGTCGATGGCCGCGGGAGTGGTTCTGAGTACCCTCGGATTTGTGACATACTTCGCAGGAGCCTTCTTTTTCAGTCGCGGAAGCGGGATCGGCTCGGAATACCTCGTCCTCATCGCCATGAGCGCCATCCCTGCGCTCGGCTCCCTGCTGTTCGCCATCGGCTTCGCGATGCACGGCTTGAAGGCCTCTCGCTCTGCCAGCCGGATGCAGGAATTGGAGCAATTGACCGCCGCGATGTCGGAGGAAATCAACCAGCTCCGTGCATCCAATCCGAAAGGTCTGTAGTGACCCGCGCCCGGGACTCCCGGGGCGCACAACCTGCCGGCACAGGGAAAGTGGGAAGAAAAATTCAGGGCGTCTCCGGTCATTGCGCGGCCTCTCCGTCTGCTCTCGGGCGAACCCGGCCCGAGTCTTGACATCAGTTTTAAAAAAACTTAAGGAATGTGAGCTGTTTCGAATCCCATACATTCAATCGTGAAAAACTTTACTCTCCCCTTCGCCCTAGCGGGGCTGATGTTTCCGGCCGCGGCCGGCGAAGCGCCAAAGACCAATTCCTCGCAACGGGTTGGTGACGAGCAACTCGGGCAAGCGCCTTATTACTACAACGGCCTCGTCTTTTCCGGCGGTGCGCGGGGCAGCGGCTTTGTCGCAGAGCATCCCAACGTTTTTTTCACCGCCGCGCATGTCGTGTTCGATGACAGCGGCTGGACTCCCCCGCCGAGCTGGGTCGGCGGCTACAACGGCGAGGGGGCCCCTCCGACCGAGAGCGAGATCCCTGCCCGTGGCTACTTCCGCTGGACCCAGTATGCGAACCTGGTGGCGGAATATGGGCCGACCTCCCGTAGCGCCTTCGGTCGTGACGTCGCGCTCGCTTGGGGCCTGCAGCCCTTCGTCGCCGGCATTCCCGCGTCGCTGGACTTCAAGGGGATCTCCCATTTGCAGCAGTCGAATATTTCGATGATCACCGGCTATCCGGCGGAACTCCTCTACACCGCGGAGTCCGGCGGTTATTACCTTCACTCCACCGCTCCCGACATCACCCCATTCAAGCCGACCTTCGGACGCTACCTGTATGCCACCCACCTTTCGACCGGCCCCGGCAACAGCGGCGGCCCGGTCTGGGTCCAGGATCCGATGGGCAACTGGAAAGCCGGTGGCGTGCTGGTTTCCGGCCGCCCGTCCGAAACCGGTGTCTACGCGATGTCGCCAGACATCAAGAGCTTCCTTCAGGCCGCCAGCCCGGCGCTGGCGACTCCCCGCCGTTCGATGAAATTCGTCGGCGGCGTGAGTGCCTCCTCGACCCTGCTGGCGATGCCCAAGCCGAAAAAGATTCCCGACGGTGCGCAACGCTGGACGCGGATCCCGCTAAGCGTCCTGAGCTTTCCCGACGACGCCACCGTTTCAAAAGTAACGCTCCAACTCGATATCAGCACCGCACATCGCGGCGATCTGGTCGTCGCCCTACTTGGCCCCGGCGGCGTTTTCTCGATCATTCACAACGGCGAAGGTGCCGGTGAAGACAACCTGCTCTACGAAGACTACGACATCAGCGGTCCCTTCGCCGGAGGCGAACCGGACGGACGCTGGACCCTTCTTGTTCAGGACCGTCTCGCGGGTGATCCGGCGGTCGTCAACCGCTTCGAACTCGAAATCGAAGCCGAGTGAGGTCCGTGTCGAGACGCCTGCTGCTGCTCGGCGGCATCGTCCTCTTTGCGTGGCTCGCGCTTCGTGGACTCCCGACCGCTCCCACTCTAACAGCCACGGAGCCCGGTCCCCGGAGCGCCCCCGATCCCCGTCCCCGCGGGCATGTCCGCTTGGCGGGCGAGTGGCGCGAACTCGTGGTCCTCTGCGAAAAGGGAGGCGATCCGGCAGCCCTCAAAAAGCGCCTGGCGGAAACCAAGGAGCGCTGGCTGTTAGAAGAACCGGAGTTCCTCGCCGAGGTCATCAGCCAGCTCCTGCGGCAAAGCGACGACGCCGCGACCGGGATCCCGTTCGAAACCGGTCCGGGAGGCGCCCTGCGCGGCTGGCCGACGCTGCGGGTCTTCCTGTTAGACATGCTTGCGGTGACCGATCCCGATCTCGCGGGCGGCATCGCGCGGGAGGTGCTGGCCAGCACTGGGTCGGCGGAGGAGTTTGCGGTCGCGCTCAAGCCGCTTATGCTCGGAGGTCCCTGGCAGGCGCCCGCCGCGGAACTCGAGGGGCACTTTTCAAGGTTGCTCGGGAACCCCGCGTGGCAGGACAAGGTCGGCCTGGTTGAAGCGCTCGATTTATCCCGCGCCGCCGCCTTGCCAGGAACCACTGCGACCCTCGCCCGCTGGGTCGACCGTTCCCCGCCTGCGGTGGAAGCCGGGATCATGGCCCTCCACGAAACCGCCGCGGCCCACCCCAAGCTCGCGCTGGAATTGATCGGGAGCGACGGAACCCTCTTCAATGCCCAGCCCGAACTGCGAGCCAGTTTGCTGGCCCGTGCCACCATTTCTGATCCGGAACAAGCGGCCGGGATAGAACATTACCTGCGTAACCCTTCCATCCCGGTTTCAGAGAAGCAGCAGTTCCTCGCCCTCTTCCCCCTGCGCAGCGCTTCCACCGGCTTCCGGCTCTACGGAAGTCCGCCCTCGCCCTTTGATGGAGCCGCGGTGCGGGCCGACGACCGCGCAGCCCTCGATGCCGCCAGCCGCTGGAAAGCAGATCCGACACTGGCCGAACTGGGAACCGCACTCCAATCGCTAGAACAGCGGCTTCAAGGCTGGGTCCGTCAGGGCGGCGATTGACGCCATCGCTTTGGAGAGATTGGATCAGGCCATGACATCAATGCTCTTCGGGGGTGCCGTGCTCCTGTTCTTCCTCGCCATCATGGCGGGGCTTTGGGTCGGTCTGTTAGGGCATCGCAAGGCAGGACGCGACGGTGCGTGGTGGACGATGTTGGCGGGACTGGTCCTCGTCTCCATCGGGATCCTGGTCCCGGCGATCACCGGATGGCTTTTCGTCGAGTCGATGTCAAACAGCATGGCAGGAGGGGGGGCGCCCCGTTTCGATACTACCTTTTTCAAGATTCTCACCATGCTGTCCTACACCTTCCTGCCGCTGGGCCTGGTCCTGTTCAGCATCGGCTTCGCCCTGAACGGCCTCAAGGCCGGCAGGATCTTTGCCCGGATGCAGGAACTGGAACAGGTCTCCGACGCAATGGGTGAAGAGATTTCACGCATGACCTCGACACCGCCGCGCGAATGAATCCCGAAAGCATCGCCTTCACCGACCTGCCAAACGGCCGGACCTTGGTCGGATTTGGCCCGTTTCGTACGACAAACGTCGTACCTGGCAGCGGAGCGGCATTTTACCGGAATGACTTCGGTCTCACCGCCACCGAACCTTGGCGGATCCCCGAACGATGGGAGATCGTCACCCGCGGTGCTGCTGGTCCGCTCCTCGGAGACCGGATCACGGATCTGTCATGCGAGTGGGAGCCGCCGGACGCTTCGAATTTCGCCGCGGTCTTCCAGGAAATCAGCGCCGCGATCCGCGCGGGCTCGTTTGAAAAAACGGTGCCGGTGGTGGTGGAGCGCGGGCGCTTGAAAGCAGCGCCGGGTCACGGATTGCTGGCGATCGCGGCGGACTGCCACGAGCCGCTGTTAGGCTACGGCTTCTCCGACGGTCGTTCGGGATTCGCCGGTGCCTCGCCGGAGCGGCTGCTGTCGGTCTCCGGCGGCGTGTTGAAAACCATGGCACTGGCCGGGACCGCCCGCACCGAGGAGCGTGACGTGCTGGCGGTGGATGAGAAGGAAATCCGCGAGCACGAATACGTCGCGCAGTCGCTGGTCTCGAAGCTCGGCGACATCGGCCGGGTCCGGCGCGGACCGCGGGAGATCATGGAGCTCGGCTCGATCGTCCATTTCCACACGCCGTTCGAGGTCGAACTGAACGGCAACGATAACCCGGACTCGCTGGTCCGGAGACTTCACCCCACGCCCGCTCTGGGTCCCCTGCCCCGCACCCCGGAGACGCTCGATCAACTCATTGCCTGGCGTCGCCGTCTCGGCACGCCGGATGGATTTGGTGCCCCGTTCGGCGCGATCCTCGACGGCGAATTCCATGCGATCGTGGCGATCCGCGGAGTGTGGTGGGAGGAAAGCGATCTTCTGCTGCCGGCCGGTTGCGGGGTGATCGAAGCCAGCCGCTTGGTCAACGAATGGCGGGAGCTGCGTCTGAAACGCGAGGCGGTGAAGGCGCGCTTCGGTTTCTAACGGAACGGTTGCGGGGATTTCTCTACTCCGCGGTCACCGTGACCGGGACGACCACCGTGTTATTGTCGTAGTTCGTTTCGCTCAGGATGCCGTCCGGATTGACCGTGAGTTCGAGCTGGTAGTTCCCGGGAGCGAGATCGCCGATCTCGATCCACTGGCCCGGCAAGCTGCTGTCATAGACGTCCGCCCAGCCCGATTGGATGCCCTGCTTTTCGCAATCGTAGATGCCATTGGCCGCCGCATCGCTGCGCCAGCGCAGGCCGTCGAGTAGGCAGAAGCTGACCTTGTTTCCGGCGCGGAGTTCGTTGCCCTGCATGTCAAGAAGCCGCGACGAGGCGAAGCCCTTGAAGTGGTAGTGGCCGTGGCAGTCGTGGTATTCGAAGAAAGGGTTCCCTTCCGGAGGCGGCATCACCATGTCCTGCCCGCCGATGTTCCGGATCTCGGTATTGTAGCGGAGCAAGCGGCGCTCGCCGGCACCGATCATGCCTTCCTCGACCTCGCAGGAGATCGCGCTGAACTCCTCCACGCTGACGTAAGGCTCGAAGGAAGGTGCCCACGGCGTCAGGTCGGCACCATTTCCTGCGACATAGGCCATGAGGGTGCGCCCGGCGTAGGATGTGGTGGCATCGAGGGCGATGTAGTATTCCCCGGCCACGGTATTGGAAATGGTCACTTCGCTGGTGCCACGGATCGTTGCAGCTCCCTGGGCGGGTTTGCCGACCGGCGGGATCGACCCGCGGAGCACCGAAATCGTCGACTTGCCCTTCCCTCCCTCGCTCTGGATGGCTAGGCGCTGATTGGCAGGGACGGTGATGCGGAAAAGGTGGCGACCCCCTTTTGCCGAGGCGAGGTGAGGAATGCTGGAATTGCCGTCCAGATCGATGATATCGCCGGGCGGCCGGACCTGGTAAGTGGCCTCGGCGACCGGTCCTTCGGTGCCGGTGGATGAATAGACCCGCGCCTTGAAGAATGAGTCCACGGTGACATTCAGGGTGGCAGGCACCACGGACGAGGCCGCGTTCGGGTCGTTGCCATCGGTGGTGTGGCGGATGACGGCGTTGTTGAGACGGGTCGTGATCTGGCAGGCGACCGGGGCTGGATACAGGCCGGGCTGAGGTTTGAAGACCGGCGGAATGACGGCTCCTTTGGCCTGCGGCGTTACTGCAAGAAGTTGGACGCCGCTGTAGCGGCCTTCGGCCTGGATGCCGATGTACCAGGGCCCAGCGGCCGGGTTTGGCACCGCGATCTGCTGGCGCGTGCCGGGGTAGGAGGACTCGTAGTCGGTCGCCTCGCCGTTCTGCGTCGGCTGGGCAGCTTCGCGGACGTAGAGCCGGACCCCGCCACTGCCGCTGCTGGTCACTACGGTCAAACGCGAGGCACCAGGCGGGACGAGAACCTTATAAACGGTCAGCAATCCGGGATCGGACGCCGCCAAGCCGCCCAAGGGCACCCCTGCCTGCACTACCTTCGGAAACGGAGTGACGAGTCCATGGGCATTCAATTGCGCCACGCCGAGAAGGGAAAAGAGCAGACCGAGAAGCGTCTTCATTGCGTGGAGGATCTTACCGGATTCAAAACAAAGGAAAAGGCGTAGTTCCGTAACGGAAAACTACCGGAGTATCGCCAGAGCCTTTCCCACCGCCCCCACCAGGGCATCGACTTCCTCCTCGGTGTTGTAAACGGCGAAGGATGCCCGGGTGGTCCCGGTGATCCCGAAGCGCGCCATCAGCGGCTGACAGCAATGGTGGCCGGTGCGGACCGCGACGCCCATCTGGTCGATCAAGGTGCCGAGGTCGTAGTGATGGACCCCTTCAATGCCGAAGGAGAGCGCCCCGGCACGGCCGTCAGGGCCATACAGATGGACCCCATCCAGTGAAGAAAGCCCCTCCGCCGCCCGGCGGACCAGTCGGTCTTCATGGGCTGCGATCCCTGTGAGCCCGATGCCGTTGACAAAATCCAGCGCCGCGGCCAGGGCGATGGCGCCTTCGATGTTCGGAGTGCCGGCCTCGTATTTGAAAGGCAGGTCGTTGTAGGTGGTCTTCTCGAAAGTCACCTCCTTGATCATCTCGCCGCCTCCGCGCCAGGGCGGCAGGACATCGAGCACGGCCCGGCTTCCCCACAGCACGCCGATGCCGGTCGGCGCATAGACCTTGTGGCCGGAGAAGGCGACAAAGTCCGCGCCGAGCGCCTGCACGTCGATCGCGAGATGTGGGATCGCCTGCGCGGCGTCGATTAGCACGAGGGATCCGGCAGCTTTCGCAGCGGCGGTCATCTCATGGACTGGATTAACCGTGCCGAAGGCGTTAGAAATCCAGGTGATGGCGGTCAGCCGGGTCCGCTCCGACAGCAGCGCGTGGAAGGCATCTTGGTCGAGCGTGCCGTCATCGTGGCACGGCACCACCTTCAACGTCGCCCCGCTCCGTTCGCAGAGCATTTGCCAAGGGACGATGTTCGAATGGTGCTCCAGCGCGGTGATCAGCACTTCATCGCGGGGGGCGAGCGTCAGGATTGCGGCGACCAGATTGATCGAGTCCGTGGTGCCGGCGGTGAAGATCACCTCGGCGGAATCCGCGGCGTTCAGGTGGCGGGCCACCGTCTCGCGCGCCGCTTCGTGAGCGGCGGTGGCGGCGCGGGCCAGGTGGTGGGTGCCGCGGTGGATGTTGGCGTTGATTTCCTCGTAGTAGCGGCGGGAGGCATCGAGCACCGCGCGCGGCTTCTGGGTGGTCGCCGCGTTGTCGAGATAGACGAGCGGACGGCCGTTCACCGGCTGCGCGAGGATCGGGAATTCCGCCCGGACCGTGGAGGGATCGAATGCCATGTGCCGTGAAGGGAAACGCGGGGCGCGGCGAATGCACGCGAAAAGTCCGGCCGTTTCAGCCCTGCTTCGGCAGGTGGTCCTCGCAGTATTCCTTGCCGTCGGGCAGCGTGAAGAATTGCAGGTCTTCCGAATCCCGCTCGGTGCGCTGGCAGGTTTCACAGCGGTGGAAGGTCGAGATCTCCGGCACGCTGGCGACATTGAACTGCCGCCGCCGCTGGGCCGCCTTGACCAGCGACTTGCGGCCGTGGATCACGTCGGGAAGGACCCACAAGGCATACGGAATCAGCGCGGGAACGGTCAGGAAAAGGCTGGAGGGATTGATCAAGGCATTGAGCAGTAGCAGCACCCCGGTGATCCAGCCGAAGATCCTCACCTGCACCGGAAAGAGCAGGAACATCATGAATTCCACCTTCGGGAACAAGGTCGCGAAGGCGAGGAACAGCGAGGTGTAGAGCAAGGAACCGCTCGCTATTGAAAACGGGGCGAAGATGAAATGGGACGCGATCAAGCCGACCCAGACGGTCAGGATGTAGAGCGTGGTGCGGGTCGCCCCCCAGACTCCCTCCAGCGAGTCGCTGATCAGAAACGAAATCCTCACCGCGAAGAAGAGGAACAGCACACCGAACGGAGTAAGGCGCTCCAGCCCCATCGGCGTGAACAGGAAGGTGAAAACCCGCCACACCTCGCCCGAAAGGACTTTGCCGCGATCAAAATCCAGCATCATCGCGAAATCCTCCCGCGCCCATTGGCAGGCATAAGCGATGACTCCGAGGAAAGTCAGGTACTTGAACAGCCCCTCAAAGTGAACCCAGTCCAGCCGCCGTTCGATCTTATCAAGCCATCGCACGGGCGGAGCAAAGCGGGGAGGGCGGGAACAGGCAAGGCGCAAGCAGTTCTCCCACCCGGAGCGGTTTTTCCCGGGGGCGCGAAATTTTTTCCAGCAATCGTGTTACGCCCCGGAGCGGACGGGCCAATGCAGGGATGTCACCGCCCACCATCGGGCCAGACTTCCAACCAAACCAACCAAACCAGAAAGACCAAACACCATGAAGACCAACCGCAACACCATCGCCAACCTGATCATCGCTTCCGCCGCTCTGATCACCGTCTCCGCCAGCTCCGCCGTGAACCGCACGCTGATCCTCCTCCAGGAAAACAACGACGGCTCGTCCTACATGACCGACGCACTCCCCGCCGGCCCCGTCCGGGACGCCGCCGACGCGATCGTCGATAGCTTCATCGAAGGCGGCGAAGCGGGCAAGTTCCAGACCCTCGCCACCGGCCGCTACGACCGCTTCATCAACCTCTCCGATGTCGCTTGCACCCGGGCCAACCTGCTCGCCCAGTTGATCCAGCAATCGAAGGACGGCTACGTCACCGACCTGGCGATCCTCGGCCACGGCAGCCCGGAATCGCTCCGCCTGAACGGAGAAAATCTCACCGGCCAGACCACGTCCACCCTCATCAACCCGATCACCGGGGTCAGGTCGACCCTCACCAACCCCGGGACCATCCGCAAGCTGCTGACGGATGCCCGCGCCACCCAGGGCTCCGCCTTCAACTTCAAGCTGCGCCTTGTCCACATGTGCAACTGCTTCGGTGGCACGACGAACGACGACTGGCTGGCGATCGGCGCGAAGACCTCCGTCGGAGCCCCGCTCATGAACTGGATGCCGGAGCCGATGATCACCTTCTTCTGGGACGACTTCGTGAAAAACGACAAGCGGGCGATCCAGGCGGCCTCCGACTCCCTGGCCGCCACCCGGGTCCTCTGGCAGGTCGTGCCCGGCTACACCACGGTCCAGCCGAACGGCATGACCAAGATCCAGGAGACCCAGCAGGTCGTGGCCGGGAACACCAACCTGATCTTCAAGGACGAATACCAGCTCGCCTTGAACCAGTCCCGGACCGTGACGGTGCAGGCGAGCCAGACGCACAACTTCCCCACCGTGTATCTCGTCGCCGGTCAAAAATACACCTTCACCTCGGGTAGCAGCGACACCTGGAAGAACGGCATCGATCCCTTCTCCACCACCGTCAACGCCATCGGCTACACCCCCGGTCCGCTTGACGCGCTGCGCCGCCACCCCGCCAACATGATGCGTCTGATCGGCGAGCGCTTCACCCACCCGAACTCGAGCCCCCTCAACTTCATCGGTGGCAGCGGATTCAGCATCGGCCGCACGCTCACCCACACCGCCTCCGGCCACGGGTTCCTCAACCTCTACGCCAACGACATCATCAGTGCTTATGCCGACAACTCCGGATCGATCGCCGTGACCATCAAGCGGATCGAATAAGCCCAATCCCCCCCACAACCCCAAACCCCGGGCGTCCCTCCTTCACGGAGGGGCGCCCTTCCCGCAAGCACCTACCTTTCCATTCCGATGAAACCAAACACGCTCCTCCTTGCCGCCGCCGCCGGACTTCTCTGCACCGCCGCGGTCCTCCTTCCCGATCCCGCGGCACCGACCGCTCCTGCCCCGGTCGAAAGCCGTCACCGAGCGAAATCCGCCAAGCGCACCCCGGCCCCGGCCGCCGCCGAAGCCCGCCACGCCGAACGTCTGAGCGATGCCGCTGACCCCGACGAAGCCGCCAACCTTGCCGTCTGGCAGGACCGGCTCGTCGCACTCGAGGCCGAACACGGCGACCGCGACCTCGCACGGCGGACCTTGCTCGGAGAGATCGACAGCACCTACCGCACCTGGGTCGCCGCGGAACTCAGCCCCGTGACCGGACTACCTCCCACCGAACGCTACGACGAACTCGCGGACATCCAGCGCTCGGTGGTCGAAGGAACCGCCGCGATCCTCGAACAGCTCGGCATTGAGGAAAGCCGCCACCTCGCCGTCGTCGCCGGCCCCGCGGAAGCCATCGTCGCCGAGACCCAGTACGCCGAAGCCGCGAACAACTCCGCCACCCGGCTCGCCCTGCTGAAGCTGGATCGCGAACGCGAGGCCCGCCTCGAACAAGCGCTGGCCCTCAGCGACGAGACCGCCAAGACGCAGGCCGTTTCGGAACTCGATGCGTGGTATGACACCAGCATCGGCGGCATCTTCATCCCGGCTGAACCTTAAGAAGGCGACACCAGGAGCGAACGCAGATGCATCATCTCCGCCTCCAGATCGTCGTCCGGCCCCAGGGTCTCCGCGACCGCCTCGCGCAGGCGGTCGCGCAGCCGCCCGCGCAGCCGGCTGATCGCCATCTTCACCGCGGCCTCATTCATGCCGAGCTTGTCGGCGGTCTCGGCGAGCGTCGCGGGCTTGGCCTCGAGATGGGTGAAGGGCAGCAGGGCATCGAACAGCGGGCGCTTGCCCTCCTTCTCCATCTCGGCGGCCAGCGCGGCCATCACCTGCTCCATCAGACTCTTCGCCCAGCGCCGTTCGAAGACGGCGTCCGGCGTCAGCTCGTCGACCGGCTCCGCGGCGTAGCCATACTCGGCGACCGCCTGGTCGATCGACACCGGCGCGACGCCACCCCCGCGCTTGAGACGGTTCGCGGAGCGGCGCTGGCCGGCCAGGAAATGCTTCACGCAGGCTAACAGGAAGGTCCGCAGCTTGCCGCGCTCGCGGTCGGCACTGTCGAGGAACTCGCCTTGGACCAGCCGCAGCAGGAATTCCTGGGTCAGCTCTTCCGCCTCGACCGGCCGCACCCCACTGCGGCGGATGAAGGCGTAGATCGGCAACCAGTAGCCGGTGCAGATGTCCTCGAGCGCACGGCTAGTTTCCGCGGTGGGCACATCGCCGCGGGCGCGTTGGACGATGCTCCAGCGGGTCTGCGGAAATTGTCCGGCGAGGGTGCGGTCTTCACCTTTCATGGCGCAAGCTGGCAACCCCGCGAATCCCGCGCAATCCGAAAGCGCCCCGGGAGCGCCGGTCCTCAGACCGGCAGCAAAGGCATCTCGAGCCGGTCTGAAGACCGGCGCTCCCGGGGCCTAGAGCCCCATCCCGTCCAGCGTCTTGGAAAGCTCCGCGAGATCCGAAGTGCACACCCGGTGCAGCCGCGTCAGCACGATCAAACGTCCGCCGTCGCGCGAAAAAGCCATCGCCCGCACCCCAGGATCGTGCGGAAGAACCAGACGCATGCGGTTTCCATCCACCCGGGTGACTTCGATGACGCCATCGCTGCCCAGCACCGCCCTCACGCCATCCGGACCAGCCGCGCCGACCACCGCCGACTCATCAGCAAACTCCGCCGGACGTGCCTGCTCGGGATCGCCGCCGGGCCACATTTCGCATGACTTTCCGCCTTCGTCATCGGTGACCGACACCAACCAGCCGTCCGGCACCACATCGAGCACCGTGCTCCCCGGAATCCGTGGCACGCGGACGGTCTTGCCCGGCTTTCCGGATTCGTCGATCGCCAGCCGCTCCAATCCGCCGGGGACTTGCAGCAGGATCTCGTGCTCCCCCAGCCACCACGCCGCCGAGCGGACATCGATGCGCTGGTTTTCTAACAAGTGGAACCCGGTCTGCCGTTCTTCCGCGACCGACCACACCGCGACGCCGCCATTGCTCACGGTCAACAGGTGCGAGGCCCCGGGCGAGAAAGCCATGCCGAACACCGCGCCATCGCCTTTCGCCCGGGGTGGCTCGCTCCACGCGTGAAAAGCCGCAGGCCGGTGGAGCGACCACTCGCGGATCCTGCCGTCGTCCCCGGTGGCCCGCAACACGCCGCCGGAAAACTCCAGCGCCGTCACCGCGAAACGGAACGCGCACCAGGTCTCCCCGGTGGCCGTTTCGCAGACCGCGATCGATCCGTCATCGGAAGCGACGGCAAGCAACGCGCCACCCGGAGCGATCGCCACGTGCTGCGGGATGCCCGTCACCGGCACCGTGGCACATATACTGCCATCCTCCGCCGACAGCACCACCACCTCACGCCGGTCGCCCGCCGCCGCCGCGAGGAACGTGCCATCGGCCGACCACGCCGCGGCACAGCGCGCCTGCGACTCGCCCCATCGCCACGAGTCGCCGCCCGCTGTTAGATCGCGGACCCGGATGCCTTCTTCCCCCGCCAGCGCCACCCGGCGACCGGAAGGATCCACGCTGAGAAAGCGCAGCATCGGCCCCGGCGCTTCGAGTACTTCCGGCGCGCTGCCGAAGCGCTCGATCACCACGCCGAGTTCCGTTTCGGCGAGCACCAACCCGCTTCCGTCCGCGGTGAAATCGCCCGTGATCTCGCGACCATCCGGTGGCAACCATTCACGCGGTGGCTCGCCTTCGCGCCACAGCCTCGCCGCGCCCGACCGATGGGTTGTTAGAACGCGATGCCCCGCAGATTTCCGCGCCGTGACCGGATCGTCCGTGTCGCCCGGCACCGTCCTTTCCGGCGCGGGCAGGATCACCGGCTCCGGCGACAAATCGGGCCTCGCCAACAGCGCCGCCGCTTCATCCCGGATCTCCGGAGTCCTCGATATCCCCGCCGCCTGCCGCAGCAGCGACAGCGCCCGCTCGCGATGCCCCGGCAAACCTAACAGCCGCTCCGAGCGTGCCTGCTCGATCAACGAACGCAGCAGCTTCTGCCGCGCATCGGCCAAGGCTTCGCCACGCTGGTGATTGCTCACCGCCAGCGTGACGCCGCCAATCAGCGACACGCCTAACAATGCCGCCAGCAGGCCGGCCGACAAAGGATGCCGCACCGCCCAGCGCCATGCGGCTTCGTACGGCCCGACCGGCCGCGCGCGGATCGTCCGGCCGTCCAGCCATCGTTCCAAATCGTCGGCGAAGTCTTCCAGTGTGGCGTAACGATCGCCCGGCTTTCGCTCCAGCGCCTTGAGGCAGATCACCGACAGGTCGCGCGGGAGCTCCGGCTTCAGCGTGTCGGGTGCCGCGATCGGATCGTCGGCGATCGAGCGCAGCAAGGCCGCCACGTTTTCCTTCGACGGATGCGGGCGCTTTCCCGTGAGGCATTCGTAAAGCACCGCGCCCATGCTGTAGAGATCGCCCGCGACAGTCGCGTTCCCCACCGAGCCGGCGGCGACTTCCGGCGGCATGTAGTGCGGTGTGCCGAAGAACGACTCGGTGCGCGTCAGCATCGGCCCGTGGTCGGCCAGCGTCAGCTTCGCCAGCCCGAAGTCGCTGACACAGGCGCGGCCGTCTTCGAGAAACAGGAAATTGCCCGGTTTCAAATCCCGGTGAAGCACGCCGTGCTGGTGCGCGTGATGCAGGGCGCGGGCCAGTTCGGCCATCAGGGCGGCGGCTTCTTTCGGCGGCATCGGCCCGCGCAGCAGGCGATCCGCCAGCGAGCCACCGGTCGCCAGCAGCATCGAGAAAAACGGTGCGCCGTCCGCCTCGCCGACTTCATAGACCGGCAGGATCCCGGGGTGATCGAGCGCCGCCATCGCCCGCGCCTCCAACTGGAAGCGGGCCAGCATTTCCGGCTCTTCCGCGAACTGTGGCAGCAGAACCTTCAGCGCCACCTCGCGCTCCGGCCGCAATTGCCGGGCGTGGTAAACGACGCCCATCCCGCCGCGCGAGATCTCGCCGAGGATCTCATAGCCGGGCACCGCGACCTCCGCCGGCCGGGCCGCGTCCCACAGCGCCGCCATGAAAAAGTCCTCGGCGGGCAGGCGATTGTTAGAGAGATCGTCCATTGGAACTCCGCCGCGCCATCTCATCCGCGATGACCGCCTGCGCAAAGCAATTTCAGCCCGGTGCCGCGCCTCCCGGCTGACGTTTTGACTTTCCAGCCGACAGAGCTTCCGGCTATTTCAGAACGAAATCCCCATGCGAGTCCTTACCCTCCTCCTCCTTCTGGCACTCCTCGCCGAGGCCGCTCCGACCGGCACGGTCACCGGCACCCTCCCGCTGCCCGCCCGTCCGCGCGGCCGGATCGCGGTGGAGAAATACACCGGCACCATTTCCGGCAAGGTCTCCCCGCCGCCGCCGCCCCGCGCCGGGGTGTGGATCGAAGGCCCCGGCACCGCCGCGCCCGCGGCCCCGCCGAAGATCGCGCTCAACCAGACGGGCTACCAATTCGCCCAGAGCCTGCTGGTCGTGCCGCTGCGCACCACGGTCGAGTTTCCCAACGACGACCCGGACTTCCACAACGTCTTCTCGCTTTCACGCACCAAGCGCTTCGACGCCGGCCGCTACAAGAAAAGCGAACGCCCCGCTCCCACCGCGACCTTCGACAAGGCCGGTCTGGTGCGGCTACAATGCGAAATCCACGACCACATGAAGGCGGTCATCCTCGTCGTGGACAGCCGCTATTTCACGACCACCGACGCCGCCGGCAAGTTCACGCTCACCGGCTTGCCTCCAGGTACCTACACGGTCCACGCCCAGTTCGATGAGAAGGCGAAGTGGTCCACCTCCGTCACCGTCAGCGCGGGCAAAACCACCGCCGCCGACTTCGCCCGCAACGCGCCCGTGCCGTGAAAGTCCTGCTTCTCCCCTTCACCGCCGCCGTCGCCTGCGCCCAGGACGGCATCACCCTGGGACCGGAGAATGGGACTTTCCAAATCGACATCCGGCCGTCGATCGAAGCCGTGATCTGGTCCGGCGACACGCCTGCGCCGGCCCTGCTCGGCTATGACGACGATGCCTTCTTCGCGCCGCGCTTCTCGCTCGATGTCGATGCCGCCGCGGGCGAGCACCTCACGTTCCACTCCACCACCCGCTGGGACCGCGGCTTCGATGCCGGCAGCGCGCCCGATGGCGAACTCCGGATCGACGAGGCATTCCTCCGCTGGCGCGCGTTCGACGACCAACGGCTGAACTTTCAAGTCGGCAAATACGCTTCCTTCTTCGGCTCGTGGTCCGGCCAGCACGACTTCTTCGACGATCCCTTCCTGCTCGCTCCGCTGCCCTACAGCCAGCAACTCGGCGTCAGCCCGACCTCGCCGGGAAGTCCGCTTAATACGGGTGGACCGGGTGGTGGACCGGGTGGTCCCGGCGGAGGACCGGGTGCGGGCGCGGTGCCGCTTTCGATCCTGCCGAAGGACCAGTGGGCCTCGATGATCTGGGGAGCCGGCTATGGCATCGGTGGCGGCGCGTTCGGATCCACCGAACATTTCGACTACGCCCTGGAGGTGAAGAACGCCGCGCTGTCTTCCCATCCGGACGCGTGGCAGGAAATCAACTTCAGCCATCCCACCGTAACCGCCCGCGTCGGCTACCGGCCGGATGCGACCTGGGCCTTCGGGCTTTCGGCCAGCCGCGGCTCATGGCCGGAGGTGAATGCGGTCGGAGTGGACCGCGATGACCTCGTGCAGAACTCGCTCGGCCTCGACGTCCGTTGGGCCCGCCACGACTGGATCGTCTCCGGGGAAGTAGTGTTGACGGAATTTGAAACCGCGAGTTCGGGCGACCTGCAAGCTGCCTCGTGGTTCGTCCAAGCCCGCTACAAAGTCTCACCGGGCGTCTGGCTGGCCGCGCGCTTCGGCCAAATGCTCGCGAACGAAGCCGTCGGACCGGGCGGTGCCGCCTTCGCCTGGCAGTCGGATGTCTGGCGCGCGGAAATCGGCGGCGGCTGGCGGATCCGGCCGAATGTCCTGCTCAAGGCCGGCTACACCTTCACTCACACCGAGGACGATCCGATCGCCGGCGAGCATCTGTGGGGCACCGGCATCGGCTGGCGGTTCTGAGCCGTGCGCGTCCACCGGCATGTCGCTTCGATAGCGATATGACGGCCGAGGGTCGATTGAAGTGTCGCCTTGAAGGCGACATGGCAAGGGCTGGGCTCCTTCCAGGGGCCCGGCGTCGAGCGGCAGGATGCCGCTCGGCCATCGTCATGTCGCTTTGAAAGCGACACTCCATCCCGACACCAAGGCGCGGCCGGTCCCACCCGCCTCAGCGCGTGAAAGGATGCTTTTCTCGCCATTCGGCAGCCCATGCCTCGAATCGTTGACCGTCGGCTCGGAGCAGCTCCTCGACCGAGCGAAAACCCGCGTCAATCGCCCGCTCCAACATCCACGCCGCCTGGGCGATCATGTCCGCTTTTCGCACCGCCTTCCGAAGCAGGTCCAGCACGGCGTTGAAGTCTCCGGCCTCGATCGCGGCTTGATACGCCGCGTCCTTGTCTGACGGGGCGCCGGGCAGAAATTGCCCAAGGCGGGTGAGGCCGCACTCGCCATGCGGAGCACGGCGGTCGGTCCAGTTGGTGGTTTGACGGAAGGAGAAGCGGTCGGAAAAGTTGGAGTTCATGGCTTGGCTTGGTGGTTCACCTAGCCATGGGTCCATTTCCCCGCGGGCGTAACAGGCCGCGGCCCTCAGAGCTTCTCGATCCGGAACACTACCGGCGTGCTGTTGATGCAATCCAGCGCCTCGATCGTCCGCAGCGTCTCTTGCAAGAGCCCGAAGCGGCAGGTGTGCAGCAGGAAGACCATGTCGAGGAAGGCGGCGTCGGGCTGGTCGGGCTTGACCGGCGAATGCGTGCCGGAAATCCCGATCCCGGCGTCGGCCAGCACTCGCGCGACCTCGGCGATCACACCGGGGCGATCGGTCACGTCGAAGCGGACATAGTAGGCGGTCTCGGTGTCCTCCACCGGCAGCAGCACGCCGCTTTCACGATAGGGCAGGAAGCCGCGGTGGCCGCTGGCATGGGCCAGCGAGCGGGCGGCTTCGACCAGGTCCGCGACCACCGACGAGGCGGTCGGATCCTGTCCCGCGCCGCGGCCGTAGAAGAGCGAATCCCCGGCGGCATCGCCGTGGACCGCCACCGCGTTGAACACGCCCTGCACGCTGGCGAGGATGTGGGACTTCGCGATGAAAGACGGCTGCACGCGGAGCTCGACCGCGCCGTCCGGATGCTCGCGGACGACGGCCAGCAGCTTCACGACGTAGCCGAGCCGGGTGGCGAATTCGATGTCGATCGGGCGGACCTGCTCGATCCCCGCGACATGGACATTCGCGGGATTGATCGGAAATCCGTAGGCCAGGGTCGCCAGCAGGATCGCCTTGTGGGCGGCGTCCCAGCCGTTGACATCGAGCGCCGGGTCGGCCTCCGCGTAACCCAGCGCCTGGGCCTCGGCGAGCGCGGCGGGAAATTCCAACGCGGCGTTGGTCATCCGCTCGAGGATGTAGTTCGAGGTGCCGTTGATGATCCCGACAATGGAGTGGATCCGGTTGCCGATGAAGGACTCCTGGACCGTCTTGATGATCGGGATGCCGCCGGCCACCGCGGCTTCGAAATGGATCGGCGTGTCGTGTTCCTTCGACAGCGCGAACAGCTCCACGCCGCGCTCGGCAAGCAGCGCCTTGTTGCCGGTGACCACCGGTTTGCCGGCCTTCAACGCGGCGGCGACGATCTCGAAGGCGTCGGTGGTACCGCCGATCAGCTCGACGACGATGTCCACCGCCGGGTCCTCGACCAGCTCGCGCCACGAAGTCGTGAACGTTTCCTCCGGCAAGGTGACCGGCCGCAATTTCGCGGGGTCGCGCACCAGCACCCTGGCGATTTCCAGTTTCACCTGGCCGCCGGTGCGGGCGGAAATCAGGCCGGCGTTGCGTTCGAGGGCGAGCACGACGCCGGAGCCGACGGTGCCGAGACCGGCCAGGCCGATGCCAAGGGATGAGCAGTTCACGCGGCAGACTGTCGGGCCGGTCCGCCGCCCGGGGAAGCCCAAAGCGGGTCAGACATCCGGCGATTTTTCCGCCGCGATCCAGTCGTCGAAGTGATCTCCAGGCAGTCCCTTTTCGATCCGTGCGCGGTAATTGAGGTAGGCGGCGACTTCGACGCTGTGGCCGGCTTTCCCGGCACCCGGGAGCTTTTCAGCCTTGGGCGCGGCCGCTTTCGTCGCGGCTTTCTTGGCCGCTTTCTTCGCGGGAGGTTTGGCGGCGGCTTCCGTGGCCGCTTTCTTGGCAGCTTTTTTCGCAGGCATGGCAGGGTCAGGTCAGCACAGCGGGTGCCAGCCGGCAAGCCGCATTGCAAAGCCGCTCACTTCCCCGCTCGGATTTCAAACCGATACTGCCCGCTGCCGACCTTCATCCGATGAACCGGTGCCTCCAGCAAGGTCACCCCGCCCGCTTCCGCCAGCGATTTGCCGGATTCGGTGACGACTTCCCCTTTTGCAACCGGCAGCTCGACGAGCGCCTGGGTGTCCGGCGGAATGACGATCTCGAACTCTTTGCCGGCCCCGCTGATCTTCCAATTCGACTCGATCATCCCGCGCACACTGCGGTGCGACGACTTTACCCATTCCAAGCCGTGGCCGGTCTGCGGACGGATCACGATGCGGTCGAAGCCGACGGCATCGTCCGCCGCCTGGATGCCGCCGAGATGGCGGATGAACCAGGCCGAAATCGAGCCGAACATCGGGTGATTGTGCGAGAAGGTATTGTCGCTCTCCTTCCAAGTTTCCCACAGCGTGGTCGCGCCGTTTTCCAGCATCCAGCCCCAGGACGGATAGGTCTTTCGATCTGCCAAGGCGACGGCGAGATCGTGCCGGCCGCGGCGCGTGAGCTCTTCCATAAGGAAGCGGGTGCCGAAGATGCCGGTGCTGAGGGAAGGACCATCCGTCGGCGCTTTGAGATCCGCAACCAGCTTGTCGAACACCGCCTGGCGCGCGGCTTCCGGCACGACGCCGAAGCCGAGTGCCATCACTTGCTCCGATTGCGATCCGCCGCCGACCTTGCCGGTCTGCGCATCGAGGAACTCTTTCGTCCAGGCGGCGTTGGACTCGTCCGCCATTTGCTCGAAGCGCAGCGCGTCCTTTTCGCCACCGACGACGCGCGCGAGCCGGGCCATCCGCCGCGCGGTGTCGATGAACATCGGCGTGGTCAGCACCGGACCGGCGATCCGTTTCAAGGCCTCGTGGTCGCCCAGTCCGTAAGTGACCAGGCCCTCTTTCCGCTTGGATGCTTCCAAATCGAGCCAGCGGATCGCCGCCGGGAGTTGCTCCGCGACCAGCGCCTTGTTGCCGTAGTGCTGATAGAGCTGTTCTAACAAAAGCGGATGCGCCATCGCCCAGCCGACGCCGCAGTACTGCACGCCGACGAAGGGCGAGGTGTCGGTGAAGTTCCCGTCCGGGAGCGCGCCGTCCGCCCAGTCGCGGGCGGTCTTGGCGTAGAAGCCCTCCATGTCGAAGTTCATCAGATACGCCTCGCTGGTCACCGCGATGTCGCCGCCGTAGCCGAAGCGCTCGCGGTGCGGACAGTCGGACTGCACGCTGACGACGTTGTTGCGGAAAGTATTCCGGGTGATCTTCTGGATCCGGTTGAAGAGCTCGTTCGAGCAGGAGAAAGCGCCGGCATCGGGCAACTCCGAATGCAGCCGGATGCCGCGGATGCTCTCCAACTCCGGCGCTTCTAACAGCCCGGTGATTTCCATGTAGCGGAACGCGTGGAAGGTGAAGTCCGGGCGATAGGTCTCCTTGCCGCCACCCGCGGTGTAAACGTCCTGCTGCCACGCGATGGCCGGCGCGCCGGGCCCGCCGATCGGGCTCTCCACGCCTTCCTTGTTCTTGCGCATCCCCTTGATCTGCCCGCAGACGCTGGTCAGCGGATTGAGAGTGCCGTCGGGATTCAGGATCTCGCCGTAGCGGAGCGCGATGCGGGTCCCCGCGGGCACGCCGAGAACGATCTCGGGGATGCCGGTGAAATTCGTGCCGAAGTCCACAATGTGCACGCCCTTGGCCGGCGTGGTGACCGCGACCGGCCGGATCGTCTCCGTCGCGCGCACCGGCGGCATGTCGAGGAGGGGCTTCAGTGGTTCGAGCGGTGCCTCCGTGACGCGGACTGCTTTCCAGGCGGAGGCATCAAAGCCGGGCTTGTCCCAGCCGGCGATGACAAGCCGGGCATCGCGCTCCTCGCCGAGGAAGACGCTGTTTCTAACAGTCGGCCCCTGCGCGACTTTCCAGCCGGGTCCGGTAGTCACGGTGGTGACGGTGCCGTCCGGATGATCGACGACCAGGCAGGCGATCGCCCGTGGCCGGCCGGTGGGAAGCGCTTCACGGATGTTGCGGCCTCCCCACATCCGCAGCGGCAGCGGATTGAACCAGCCGTTGCCGAGGGAGAGGCCGAGGCAATTCGCGCCTTCCGTCAGGGCCCCGGTCACATCATGGGTGCGGAAGAGGATCCGCTTGTCAAAGGCGGTCCACGGCGGATCCAGCGCCTCGTCTGCCAGGCGTTGGCCGTTCAGGCTGGTCCTGACGTAGCCCAAGCCCGCGACATGCAGCCGCGCCCGGACCACCGGCTTGGCCAGCGTGAATTCTTGCCGCAGCAGGGGCGCAGGGTCGGGCTGATAGAAATCCTCGTCCTTGGCCGGATTGTCGCGGCCGTCATCGATCCACCGGGCGCCCGACCAGTCGGCGGGCGTCATCGGGGCGATCTCCAGCACCGCCGCTGCGCTCCAGGCCGATGGCTGGCCCGCCGCATCCCAGCAGCGGACTTTCCAATGATAGACCTTCCCCGGCTCCAGCCGCTTCCCGCTATAGCCGGCGGAAGGCGAGCGCGTGGCGGCCTGCTTGCCGGAGTCCCAGAGATCGCCTTGGTCCTTGGCGAGGACCTCCGCGCTGCCGGCCACAAGAATTTGCCACGCCGACTGGGACTGGTCCCGCTTCTCCGACTCCACCCGCCACGACAAACGCGGCTGTGCCGAAGCGACCGGCTGCCCGCCGAGCCCGTCGCTCCGCAGGTCCAAGGGAACCAGCTCGGCCTGCCCGATGCCGTGTAGGGCCGCGATCATGACAGCGAACGGAAACAAGCGGACGGGAAGAACGGAAGCGGCTTTCACGCCGGTCCTTTAACAACCCGCAACGCAAAGGCAAGGCCGGGAGGTGATCCCTTGGGGATCCCCATTCATTTCGGTCCGTTCCAGGTGATCCATGACTTTGCGGCGGCGCGGATGACGTCGAAGTCCGGCTCGATGTCGTTCTGATGCTTTTCGAAGTAGGGCAGCATCGCCTCGAACACCACCGTTTGGGGAATAAAGTGGTCGATGTCGTCGTGAACCACGACCTCCAGCTTGCCGCCGCAGGCCTCGGCGGTTTTGATGAACTTCAGCCGCGAATCGAGGCGGTCGGACTCATCCTTCGCGCCCTGGATGATCAGCATCGGTTTGCCGAGCAGGTCTTCCTGACGTTTGACGTGGTGGAACCAGCCGGCCCTGCCGCAGGAGGCGGCGGCAAACTCCGGGAAACAGAGATACCACAAGGTCGTCCCGCCGCCACCCATCGACTGGCCGGTCACTTAGATGCGCTTGCGGTCGATGTGGAAGCGCTCGCAGATTTCCTCCAGCGCATCGAGGATCTCGAGGACATTGGAAGTGGTGCCCCATGAATTGACGTTGTGGTTCGTCGCCACCGGCGAAACCGCCACATAGCCTTCCTGCTTCGTCCATTCGCCGAGAGCGATCTTGGCATACTCGTCCGCCTTCTCGAACCCGCCGGAGCCGCCGCCATGGAGCGAAAGCACCAGGGCGCTGGCCTTGCGCGGCGAATAGCCGGGCGCGCTGACATAGAACAAGGCATCCGGACTCTTCCGCGGACGGAACGCGTACATGCTGCCGAGCTCGTCCATCCCTTCAAAGGGCCGCGCCGGGTAGTCCCGCTCGATCTTGTTGCGGCCTTCCGCCAGCGCACGGTGCGCCTTGATTCGGTCCTGCACCGAGCGGATGTCGATCGTTTCGTTGATCAGCTTCTCCCGGGCCATCCAGCCTCCCTCCCATTCGACGTGGCCCAGCGCATGGCGCACCGGAAGGTAGGCCGGCTCCAGTTCGAGGATCGACTCTCCGATCCGGGTCGCCGGACCGATGAACGTCACCTTCTGGTCCTCGCACCATTTGAACAACTGCTTCATCATCGCCAGATCGCCGGGCTTCAAGCGCTTCTGGTGTTCCGCGAACTTCAGTTCCGCCCACAGACCGAGGTATTTTTTCTCCTGGTCGGGCAGTTCCAGCTTCGCTGCCGCCTCCCGCAGTTCCTGGTAGCTGGCCGCCGCCGGTTTCGCCGGAAGCTTCGCCTCCAGGCCCGCGAAGACGTGCTTGTTGTATTCCCGCTGGTGGTAGCCGTATTTCGACGGGTAATTCCTCCGGCACCAGGAAGCCAGGTTCTTGTGCCCCTCCGGAGTCCCCGTCGAATCGAGCTTGGCCAGCCTCTCTTCATACTCGGCCTTCGGGTCCTCATCGGCGCACGCCGGCACCGGATGCATCGCGAGCATCAGTCCCGAAAGCAGAATCAACCTCACCCAATCACCTTTTTTCATTCGTAGGCTTCTATCCGTCCCGATCGAAGTGGCAATCCGAAAGCGGTTGGTTTGGAGGGCAGGATGATCCAGGTCGCGGATGGATCCCTGATGGAGGAGGCCTGGCCCTCCGTCCCCAACCCCGTGATTGTCACGGCCCGGATGCCGAGTATAGTGCCGCCGTGGACGACGGCTATTCATGGCGCGAAATGCGCGAATCGACCCCGCTGCGCTTGCCAGGACCCGACAATCTCGGCTGGTGGGCGGCGGTGGCGTTTTTCGTCGCCGTGATCCTGCATGTCGCCGCCTTCTTCGCACTCGGCCACGTTAAGATCGCGCTCGGTTTCAGCGAGTTCGAGGAATTGCAGACCGAGGCGATCAACGTCGAGCAGGTCGAGGTGATGCAGCCGGACTACGAGATGCAAACTCCCGAAGACAAGGTGGAGCCGCCGCCGCCGGACGCCGCCACTTTGCTTGAGGAGATCGATGTCCTCGCGAAATTGCCGGAAAACACCGAGATCGATCTCCGCCCGGACATCAACGACCCGGAATTTGCCATCAAGCTCAACAACCCAGCCATCGAAGGCGATCCGGCCGGGATCCAGATTGATCCGGCAGCGGGCTTCGATCTCGACACCGCCTTGCCGGACATCGGCCGCACCGAAGAGCCGCTGCCGCTGGCCGCCGAAGCGCAGACGATCGTCGATCCCGGAGCGGTCATGGCTGACGACACCAACCTCGACCGCTTCGCGGAAGACCTCCTGAAAAAAGGAGCGGGCGGGCTGGTCGAAGCCGGTACGCTGGACGGCATGGTCACCCTCGACGACATGGTCGGGCTTTCCGCCGACGTGTTGATCGGCAAGAAAACGATGCTGCCGAGTGACCTGCTCTTTGAATACAACAGCGCCGAGCTGCGCGAGAGCGCACGGGTCGGCATGATGAAGCTGGCTCTGATCATCAGCCGGAACCCGAACCTCTACTGCTGGATCGAAGGTCACTCCGACCTCTTCGGCGCGGATGCCTTCAATCTCGAACTCTCCAAGCGCCGCTCCGCCGCGGTGAAGGAGTATCTCACCGGAACGTTGCGCTTGAAGGCCGACAAGATCGCGACCCGAGGATTCGGCAAGTCGCAGCCGATGGTGCTGGCCGGTTCGGTTGACGACCAAGCACCGAACCGGCGCGTCGAAATCCGGATGCGTGCTGCCGCGCCTTCTGCCGAAGAACCGGTGCTGGTGAAGCCCCAGGTTCCGCCGCCGCCCGTGGAAGAGGACCCACCAAAGGCCAAGCCGGTGCTGGTCAAGCCGATGCGCGCGTTGCCGGTGGAGGAAACTCCTGCGCCCCGCGCCAATCCCGTCCCGGAACCCGCCCCGCAGGCCATTCCCGTCGAGGAACCGGCACCACGAGCGCTGCCGCTGGAAGAGCCTCCGCGCGCTGCGGAGGTGGCGGAGCAGCCCTTGCGCGCCGAACCGGTCGAGTGACGCGTCGCTTGACCCCCGCCACAGGTCCGCTATTCCCGGCCCGTGAAGCCGCTCGATCCACTCGCCCTGCCGGGACACATCCTGTCCTTCGATTTCGACGGCACCCTGCACAACCCCGCCGACGAGACACCCGTGAACCCGCGGCTGTTCCAGACCCTGGAGCGCCTCCGCCGTGAAAAGGGCGCGCTTTGGGGCATCAACACCGGCCGCTCGATCGCCCACGTCGTCGAAGGCCTCGTCGAGAGCCGCTTCCCCTTTGCCCCCGACTGGGTGGTCGCCCGCGAACGCGAGATCTGGCTGCCGAACCATGTCGGCCGCTGGACCGCCCACCAGCCGTGGAACCACGACTGCGAAAAGGAGCAAACGCGATTTTTCAAGGAGGTCCGTGGAACGCTCGACACCATCCGCCACGAGGTGGAAGAGCACACCGGCGCGACCTGGATCGACCAGCCCGGCGACCCCGCCGGCCTGATCGCCCGCACCGAGGAGGAGATGGCATGGATCATCGGCCGGGTGGAAGCACTCGCCGCCGGAGTCCCGATGCTTGGCTGGCAGCGGAACTCGATCTGGCTGCGCTTCGGCCACAAGAACTACCAGAAAGGTAGTAGTTTGACCGAGGTCGCCCGCCACTTCGGCCTGGTGCCCGCCCACACCTTCGCGATCGGCGACAGCCACAACGACTTCGAGATGCTCCACCCTTCGGTTGCCGCGATGTTCGCCTGCCCCGGCAACGCCGTCGCCGACATCCGCGAACACGTGGTCTCGAACGGCGGACACGCCTGCCAGCACGGCTACAGCGAAGGCTGCGTCGAGGCGCTGGAGCACTTCTTCGGCGCGTGAGGCAAGTGCTTCCGCCTAGCCATCGGCGCGTGGATCCCGGTCAAGGGAGCACGAAACCGATTTCCTTCAGAAATTTTCGCGACAAGGCATCCTTCGTAGAAGATCTGTCAATAAACCCAACGATGAGAAACCCACCTTTCCAAACCCCTCCGGAGGGCGCCGTCCTCCGTTTCCGACCGATCTCCGCGAAAGGCGGATTCCACCGCGGGCTCCGGCTTGCCGGCAAGGTCTGCCTATTCCTGCTCGCGGCAAGCGCCGCGCGGGCCGATGTCTTTAGCAACGTGCCCGAGGCGGCCGGCTACAACCTGGCCTACGAACTGGCCATACCGGTGAACGGCGCGTTCCAGGGCACGACCGCCGTGCCCTATGCCATCAACAACGCGGCCACCGCGGCACCCGGAGGCTTCGACCGGGTGGCCTACTACCTGGAACTCACCAACGCCGCGGGAACCACGTGGGTCTACGCCTCGATGGATGCCTTCACCACCGCGGTCGCCCAGACCGGCCTGCCGCACGACACCAACAACAACATCACTTTCCAACGCAGCGTCACTCACCTCGAGGTCGCCTCCAACGTGGCCGGCGTGAAAACCGGATCGTTTGATCGCGGGCAGATCGAAATGTGGCACCACAGCTACTCCGCCGCAGATCCGAACACCGTATTCGGCTCAAGCAATACGCTCTACGACTGGGGTGACACCCTCACCACCGCCTCTCCCTCGGGTTATGGCTCGTTTCAGATTCACAACACGGTCGGCAGACAAGTGGTGCTCGCTTACAACCGCTGGGCCTCCAACAGCACGGTCGACGACGACGACGTCGGCATCGGCAGCTCCACCGGGGCTCAACCGGATTGGACCTTCGCTGCGAACGCCGCCACCTACACCAGCCGCAAGCTCGTGGTTCTCGTCCGGCCGAAACGCTTCACCGTTACCTTGACGGCGGTGCCCGTCCACCAGCAGGTCACCCCGAGAAACGTCGCCACCAATACCGCCATCGTCCCCATCACCGGAACCGAAACCACCGGCGGCTTCGAAAAGGCGGTCCTCAAGGTGCTTCGAAACGGAGTCCCCCACGGAGCCGATGCCGAACGGATCCTGACCTACTCCGGGGGATCCGCGGCGTTTTCCTTCAGTCCGTCCATCACCGCGGAACTCGCGAACTATACCTTCGAGCTCTATCTCAAACAGGGCGCGAACTCCTATCTCGTCCGGAGGATCAGCGGCGTCACCGCGGGCGATGTCTTCTTGTGGTACGGCCAGTCCAACGCCCAGGCCAGTAGTTACTCGGGCAGCGCCAATGCCTACGCTTCGCCGTGGATCCGCACTTTCGGCATGTCCAGCGACAATGCAACCGTCACCCAGGCCCATCCGTTCTGGGTCGAGGCGAACGGCGACGGCAGCCTCGGAATCCCCGCCGGCATTGGCCAGTGGCCGCTGGTCGTGGGCCGCAAGATCGTCGATACCTACAGCATCCCGGTGGCAATCCTGAACGGCGCCCGCGGCGGCTACTCGATGCTCCGCCTCCAGCGCGACGATGCCGATCTCAACAACCTCGCCGACACCGGAACCACCACTTACCGCGTTTACAACCGCCTCCGCTACCGCGCCCTCCAAGCCAAGGTGAATACGGGTGTTCGCGCCATCTTCTTCTATCAGGGGGAGAGCGATGTGAACAACGCCGCGCAGCACATGACGGGCTTCGGTTCGCTGATGGCCGACTGGCAGGTGGACTACCCGGCGGTGGAGAAGGTCTATGTCACCCAGCTCCACGTCGGATGCAGCACCTCCCGCGAACTTCCGGCCCTGCGCGATGCCCAGCGCTTGATTCCCGACCTCTATGTCAAGGGGGGCATCATGTCCACCAATGGACTGACCGCCCATACCGACAACTGCCATTACCCATTCACCGGTGGTTATGAGACACATGGCATCAACGCGTTCCGGCAGGTCGCTCGCGATCTCTATGGCGCGCCCGACGCCCCCGACATCGATCCTCCGAATCCGGCGCGGGTGGAGATCGCAAACGCCGCGGGTGACCGTCTCCGCATCGTTCTCAGGAAGCCAGGTGCCACCATCACGGTCGATCCGGCGGCCCTGGTGGACTTCCGCCTGAATGGCTCGGCCGCGGTGCTCCTGTCCTCGTCCGTCACCGCCACCGGCATCGAGCTTCAGTATGACCGCCCGGTGACCGGAGCGACGAGCCTCGACTACCTCGCCCATATCGGCAACGCCCCCGGTTGGGTGCGCAACGGCAATGGCATCGGCCTGCTCACGTTCTCGGAGCCCGTCCCTGCAACAAACCACCCGCTCGTCACCCTTGTGTCGCCCACGGGACCTGTCGAGTTCGCCGCCGGCACCACCGTGCCGCTGCAAGCCACAGCGGTTTCGCCGGCCACCCCGATCGCCCGTTTCGAAGTCTTCATCAATGGCATCCTCCACACCGCGGTGAATTCCGCCGCCACGGTCACCGCGAACTGGACGGTGCCGGCCTCGGGCAGGCACCGGGTGCTCTTCCGCGCCACCAACAACGCCGGCGAGACCGGAGAGGCCTCCGTGGTGGTCTTTGCAGGAGCCACCCCATCGCCTGGCGGTATCGGCAACGGCCTGAAAGTCTGGCTCAGGCCGGAAAGCGGCATCATCCGGGACAGCGCGGGCGTGGTCACCGGCTGGCAGGACAGCAGCGGCCAGGGCAATCACGCGGTCCAGTCCAATCCGATCGCCACGCCTGACTATGCACCGCAACGGTTCGGGACCATGCCCGGGGTCGCTTTCGACGGCGACGACTGGCTCGCCGGCGCGGGGGGGATGAGCACCGGGAGTTATACCAAGATCGTCCGGGTTCTATTGTCGGACTTTGCTCTTACGGGAAACATCCTTTCGTCGTCCACGGCATCCGGCACGCGGCACGCCCTGTTTATGTCAACCAGCCCGCAGCCGCGCCTCTGGCACGGTGCGATTTTCGTGACATCAACCGTTTCAATGACGGCCGGCCAAGGGCACCTGCTGACCGCCACCTATGACTCGGCCACGAAGATCGGCACTCTCTACCTCGACGGCGCCCAGGTGGGCACGGGAACGGCGACTGCCAACACCACCGATCCGACCTATCAACTGGGAGCCATCAACGGCGCGAACTTCATGCGCGGCGCGATCGGGGAGGCCATCATTTTCGACCGGGTGCTCAACAGCACCGAGCGGGCCGGCGTGGAAGCCTATCTCGTCTCCAAGATCCAGGCACCCGCGAACGCCCCGCTCGTGAGCTACTCCGACTGGAGCACGGCGAACCTTTCCTCCCCAGGGAACAACGGTGCCGAGGACGATGCGAACGGCAACGGCCTCGCGAACCTGATCGAGTTCGCGCTGGGGATCGATCCCGCCAACACCGCAGCTCCCAAACCGCTCGAATTGACCATGAACCCCGGCACCTTGACGGTCCGCTACTCGCGCCCGACCAACAGGACCGGCATCAACTACCAGTTGCTGGAATCTCCGGATCTGGTGACTTGGACTGCCGTGACCGATCAGCGGGGATCCGTCTCGGGCGGGATCGAAGAACGCTCCTATTCACGCGCCATCGGTCAGCTTCCGAAGGGATTCTATAAGCTCCGGGTCGTCCTCGCTCCTTGAGCCGGGGAGGGAGGCGGCACCCTTCGCGAAAAGTGGCGCGGCAGGATAGATAGGATGGATGGGATGTTTTGACTCCGCGGGACGAGGTTTTCCCTGATTCCAATCCTATCCATCCCATCCATGCTTGGTCCCTCGATTGATTTCCCCCCCTGGACGATCCAGCACTCTCCCTAATGGAGGAGCCCTGGGATCGCCCCTTGCTTCCGGGTCCTTCGACGTCCGGCATCCGGCGGATCCCTGTGTAAAAAAGGGCGCGGCGGGGATGAACCCGCCGCGCCGTCCGTGAGGATCAGGTGTCCGTTGCCGACTGGTGACGGCCGGGCCGCTCAGGGAACCACGACATTCAGGCGACCGAAGAGTGTGGTATTGGAACCGCGGGGCACATAGACCCGCACCCGGTCGGTGTCCGCTGCGGCCGGTGGAGAGAAGGCGAAGTTGTCGTTAACCAGGATCACCACGCCGGGGGCTCCGGTGGCGGCGGTCCAAGGCGCGACCAGATCCGTGTCCGTTTCACAGTCCGCCGTCACCAAAGCGGCTGCAGAGAGGTCGCTGCGGCGATAGGTGAAGAGCAGGTAGTCTGAGAACGTGGTGTCGCCATCCGGATCGGCATTGACCAGTTCGATGGTTGGCAAGAGGGCGGTGTCCATGCCGGTGGCGGGGTTGCCGCCGATGACCATTTCCACGCTGTTGGCAATTCCGTCAAAATCCGGATCGGCACCGGAACCGATGATCAAGGGATTCGTCACACCGGGGAAGAAGCTGCTGATCCAGAAAGCGTAGTCCACAGGGCCAAGCGTGAGGATTCCGGTTGCTTCGTCGAAGCGATACATCTTCGTTGCCCCGTTGGCCTTCGTCCACTTGTCGCCGCCGGCATTGGTGAAGCCGACAACGCTGAAGGTGGCACCGTAGCTTCCGCCGCCGGCACTTTCCAAGGTCCAGGAGCCGGACGCGAGGGAGTCGGCAGCCGAGGTGTCGATGTTGAAATCACCATCGAGGTTCGCGGTGCCCGGACCGGTCAGGGTGTTGTTGATGCCGGTGCTGGAACCCAGGACGAACTTGAGCTGCGCGTTGTCGGCCAGTGTCAGCGTGCCCGCGTTGACCGTGGTGTCGCCGGTGTAGGTGTGGATCCCTCCCAGCGTCTGGCCGAACGTTCCATTTTTCACGACGTTGATCACCCCCAGAGCGCCACCGCCGAGAATGAGGGTGTTGGTCGTCGTTCTGTCCGCCGTCAGCGGGTCCAGGGTGAGGGTTGATGGCGTCCCTGTGTTAGTGTTGATGACTTGCAGAGCGCCAGCGCCGCTGATCAGACCATTCAATTTCTGATTGAAGCCTGCGAGATCGAGTGCGGTGTTTGCTGCGTTGGTTCCACTGAAGCCGGAGACCGTCAGGCCCGTTGGCAAGCCATCGCTGATCCCGAGACGAACTCCCGCGTAGCCATTGGTCGCGCCGGTGAAGATCGTCGAATCCCCCCCAAATGAGCTGCCCGCGTTGGACAGGGTGACAAAGTCGCCAGCGATGCTGCCGACGCGGAACAGGATGCTGCCCGTGGTGATGCCCGACGCTTGGGTAATCGCGCCGGTGAGGGTAAGCGACGCTCCATCCTGGCTGCCGATGCGGGATTCCCCGTTGACGCCCAGCTCGATATTGCCCGCAAAGGTGTTGCTACCGCTGACCGATTGGATGAAACCACGGGCGTTTTGGCCAGCTCCTGAGCCGGTGATGGTTTCTGCCGTGGCGTAATTGATCCCTCCCGACAAGCCCAGTGAAGCCGCCACGACGTTGACACCTTCGCCGCTGACCGTCGTTCCGTTGCCGGGGCCGGTGGCACCGAGGGCACCGTCCGCGGTGACGATGAGGCTTGCGGTGTTGCCTGTCGCGGGCCCGTCGATGAGCGTGACGCCGGTGTAGCTGTTACCCGAGTTGGTGAGCGTCAGTGTGCCACTGGTAACGTTGATTCCAGCGCCGTGGGACAGGACTCCGCTCAGCGTTTGGAAAGAGGTGGCATTGGTGCCGGCATTGGTCAGTGCCCCCCCCCCGCCGATGGTGCCGGCGTAGGTCTGGATGCTGTTGGCAGCTCCAACGAGGGTGAGGACCTGCGCGGTATCGATGGATACAGCACCGCCAGTCGCACCGCCGCCCGTGAGCGCGGCAAGTCCTTCGCTCGTCACCACCTGCAAGGTCGCTCCCGCCGCATCCGCCAGCGTTACCACCCCCGTGATGGCAGTGCCTCCGCTCAGCCGGAGGGTGCCGGCATTGATGAATGTGCCCCCGCTGTAGGTGTTATTGGTTCCAGTGAAGGTGAGCCGGCCCGCGCCATTTTTTGTGACTGCTCCGGTATTCGCGATGGTGGGAGCGACCGTCAGATCGCTGGTGATATCCGATCCCGTGGCAACGTCAAAGGTGACGCCAGAACCCGTGCCGATGTTAAATCCAAACGCGCCGCTGGTGGTGATGAGCCCGATGGTGTTGGCCGCGCCACCCAGGGTCGTGACGGTAAATCCCGCCGTGCCGGCATTGTAATTTCCCGTTCCGACCAGGATCGAACCGCCTCCGGTGGCGTCGAAGGTGTAATTTCTGTTCTCGTAAATCGGGATATTGCCGCTCCCGCCGCTGATCCGGAGTGTCGAGGCTCCATTGATATTGATCTGCGTGCTCGCATAGACATTGTTGGCACCGGTCGCGGAAGCGCTAAACTCAAGGGTTCCACCATCGATCGTGAGGGGGCCGCTGAACGTGTTGAAAGCGGAGGAAACCACAGTGCCAGTGCCAGCCTTTGTCAAACCGAAGGCACCGCTGATCACGCCGCCCACAGTGAGCGGGCTGGCGGAGTTATTGGTCCAAGTCTGATTTGCACCCAAGGCCACTTTCGTCCCGATGGTGCTGGCAGGCACGCTGGCATCCATGGTGATCCCAACCGTCGGTGCGCCTGGAGTGATGGTTAGCGTGTTGGCAGCGTCGCTGAGACTGAGACCGTTGACCGTGTCGGAAATGGTAAGCGTCTTGATCGACATGTTCGCACCGAGCGTGGTCGTTGTCGGCGCCACCACCGGAGTCGTGGCGGAAACGATCACATCCGCTCCGGCACCCGGCACCAGGGCCTGCGCGGCACCTCCCGCAGAAGTTGCCCAATTGCTGTCGGCAATGCCATCGGAGGCCGCCCAAACTTTTGTCAAACCCGCTGTGGCAGTTCCAATCCAATAGGCACCTGCGATGGGTGGAGCTGCGGTTGGTGTGATGGTTACCGAAGTAGGTGATTTGACGATCACCGCTGTATAATCCACCGGGTTCGAAAGATAGTAAGCACCCGTGTCCAGTCCGCTCGCCGCCGTGAGAACGGTGTAAAGGATAGCGGAGTTATAGCTGCCGGTCATGTTCAGACCCACTCCAGCAGTGCCCACCGTGGCCGCGCCGAGCGCCACGATATTGCTGGCGGTGGTTGCATCCCAAGTCAGCCCGATGGAGCTGCCATCGCTCAAGCCCAGCGTGGAGGCGGCGCCCAGCGTCAAGGCGGTGCCGATGGTGGTGGGCTGGTAATTGAAGGCCGCCCCGCCGCTCACCGACAAGCCGCTGGTGCTGGCCAACGTGCCACCGCCCGAAACCGTGAGGAAGCCTCCTGTGACACTGGTCGCACCGCTGTAGGTGTTGGCGGCGGAGAGGACCATGCTGCCCGCACCGGACTTGCGGAGCGAGCCGATGTTGCTGTCAACGAGGTTATCGACCACGGGAGCCGACACGGTGAGCGTGCCACTGGTGACGCTGAAGTCCGTCGTTTTATCGCCGACGACTTTCAGCATGATCCACCCCTTGGTCGGATCTGAAGTCGAGATTGTGGAATTTCCGGTTGAGGTAACCGAGCCGTTGAGGTTCCACGCGCCGTAAACCGGATCGAAAGGAGCTGAGGAACTCGTATGCCCGGTGGTCGAGGTCAGGGTGCCGCCGTTGAGCTGGACGTTGTTAAGCGCGTTGTTCGTCGCGATGCCGCCGTTGGTCACCACACCGCCGCTATTGATCACCAGCGTGGGAGCGGTGATTTGGGTATGGTTCGACCCGAGGATATTGCCTGAATTGAACTGCAAGGTGCCGCCGTTGTTGACCGTGATGGTGCGGGTATTGACGCGGCTGCCGAAAACGGAAACGCCGCCCGAGCCATTGGTCGCACCTGCGCCGATCAGCGTGCCAGCGCTAACGGTGATATTGCCGCTGAAGGTATTGACACCCGAGAGCGACCAAGAGCCCAGCCCGGTTTTGCCAAGGGTCAGCACACCGGCTGCCACAGCCGATGAGTTTTGCAGAACTCCAGCAATCGTGTTGGCATCGGTGCTGGTCCCAGCGAGCGTGAGGGTGCGCGCAATATAACCGAAGCTGACGGCACTGGTCGAAGCGGTGACGGATGTTCCACTGTTCATGGTTACCTGTGTGGCGCTATCGATCGAGGCGATCGTGCGCCCCGTCGGAATGCCGGTCCCGGCGATCCCCATGCCCACCACGAGGTTGGCGGTGCTGCCCAGGGCGGTGATGACGGCGCTTCCGGCAGTTCGTGTGCCGGTCAATCCGGTGACATCCGGTGAAATGCCCCCGGTTTGGCCGAAGACCAAAGCCCCCGTGCCGGAGGCGGAGATCGTACTGGACGCGGTAAGGATCAGGTTGCGGTCGCTGGTGTGACCGCCGCCGCCGACTGCTGAAATCGGCGCGTATTGCAGAATCCCGCCTGCAAGCACCAGATTAAGTGCCGCCGTGCTGGACTGCCCGATGCTGCTCGGTGAACCCCCGTTGGCGAGGCTGTTGACGGTCAAGGTTCCGCCGGCGATGCGCGTCGGGCCGGTATAAGTATTCGCGCCGGAGAGACCCCAGTTACCGGCATCCACCTTCGTCAGACTGACGGCGGTGCTGCTGCCATTGGAGATCACACCACTGAAGACACTCCCGGCATTCGTGCCGGCGAGTCTCAGATTTTGCGCGGCCGCGGAGCGCACGTCCAAATCCGTGCTGATAGTTAGATTGCCCGTCCCAAGATTGCGGATCTGGTGACCATTCACAGGAGTGGCACCCGTCGACAATATCCTGAACTGGCGATTGGCGATCGTTTGGTTGACCGCGCCGGTATATTCAAACGCGGAGCCATTGGCATGGGAAATTGAACTTGCCAGGAATTCGATGCTCCCGTTCGCAGTCGCACTGTCCGCAATACTGCCAACCGACACACGATAGGCTTGGGTCGTGGTGCCAGATACGACACCTACAAGAATGGGTCCTTCAAACGTATTGGAAGCGCTGCTGAGAACGAGCTGGCTTCCGAACCCTGAACTCACGGCGACGCCGCCCGTGCCGGTAACAGCCCCGGTGATAGTAGGGTTGCTGTTGCCATTTGTAACAATGGCTCCGTTATTGATCGTGAGAGTGCGGGGGTAGGTGACGCTGCCGATCGTCAAATTTGCCGAACCGTTGACCGTGATGCCGCCCGCAGCCCCTCCAAGGTTTATGTTCGCATTGGCAACCAGAGTTCCGCCGTTGATCACGACTCCGCCCGTGAAACTATTGAACGGACTGGACAGGGTGAGCGAACCCGCGCCACTCTTTACCACGGTAACCACCCCGCCGTTGTCAGTAATCGGAGCGCTGATCACATGAGCCGGAGCGGTGAAGCCCGACGTGATGTAGAGCGAGCCACCGCCACTTGGGGTGGTGAGAACACCTGTTCCCGCGTTGGTCACCGTCATGACGTTGTTTCCGCCGAAAAGGAGTCCGTAAGTCTGGAGGTTAGAGTTGCCTAAGGTAAACGTGGAAGCGGCACCATAGTAGCGCAAGGCATTGACCGTGCGGGTGCCGGTCAGGGTGACCGCACCAATGCCGCTGTAGCTGTTCGCCGCGTTTGTCCAAGTCGTCTCGGCAGTGTCGGCAACCGGCATGGGGACGATCTGGCCGAAGGCATTGTAGGTTGCGTAGAGATTTTGTGATCCCGCCGCGACGCCGGTGGTGGCCCAGGGCCCGATGATCTGGCCTGCCGGGGTCGTGGAGGCACCGCTGACGGCCACGATGTTGGTGGTGGCGTTGGGCGCGGTGGTTAGGGCGGAGAAGGTGACCGCGGCAGTGCCGGTCTGCGTGAGTCCACCCAGAGTCAGCGTCTGGGAATTGAGAGCCGCATTCTGGTCCATGGACTGGACCAGATTCAACTGCCCCGAGGCAAGCGCCACCGAGCCGATTGCTTCCACAAAAGTGGTGCTGGCGGTGGCGGTGTTCGCGTAGGTAAGAGTCCCGCCGTTGGAGATGACAGCGGCACCGGACACGCGGTCAAGGGCCGCTTCGGCCGATCCGTTGGTAAGAGTGAGCCCACCGCCATTGAGGGTGAGGCCGGTGGAAGTGTTGATCGATCCGCCGCCGCTGAGCGAGATCGAGCCGGCATTGATGGTCGTCGTGCCCGTGTAGGTGTTGGCGAGCGAGCCATTGAGGGTGAGCGTGCCGTTGCCGAGCTTGGTGAGCCCGACCGTCCCGCCAACGATGGTGTTGGTGGTGGCTCCGATGGTGGCGGTCAGCCCGCTGCCGACCGTGATTCTCCCGCCCGTACCACCGAGGGTGATGATGCCACCGGCTCCGCTGATGGTGGCCGCGCCTTCTTCAAAAGTGAGGCTGCCGGCGTTCTGCGTGCTCGTGAGGCCGATCGTGTAAGCCCCGGTGGCATTCGTGCCTGCGGAGAAGAAAAGGTCGTCGGCAGCCAGCGTGGTGGAGCCGGCCGCTGCTGCGGTGCCGATGGAACTGGTGCTCCAGGTCGTGCCGCCAGTGGTCCAAGCCCCGCTGGGCGTGGCCCCCCCCGCGCCGGCCGCGGCCCCATCGATATCCCAGTAGAGATTGGCCGCGTGGGCAGCTGGGGCGGAAAGCAGAACGGCGAGGGCGGAGGCGAGCGGGAACGAGAGACGGGCAGCAAAGAGGCGGCGGAGTTTCATGGCGTTTTCAAGTGAGAGTTTATTTTGGGGAAGGCAAGGCGGGTGATAAATAATTCCTAGGTTCCTCATGTGATCGTCCGCCGTGCAATCATATTTGTTTCCCAAGGCTAACCTCCTAGGGAGTGCAGATATTCGGTCAACCCCAGGAATGACCTCGCGAGGATCGCACCTTGCTTCGGAAGCGTCTTACGCGCTTCATGAGGTCCGCATGTCCGTCCTCACCCGCGTCTTCAAACTAGTCCTGCATTACCCATGGCGCGCAGGCATCTCGCTCGCGATGGCAGTGGCCTGCACTTTGCTGGTCCTAGTCTTGCCCACCGTCACCCAGGTGCTGGTCGACGACGTGATCGGCAAACGCCGCGAGGACCTGCTGTTCCAGACCGCCGCCCTCGGGATCGGCGCGATCTTCATCCGCCAGGTCCTCTTCACGCTGCGCACCTACGGCAACAACGCCCTCGAGCAGCGCCTGATCCACGATCTCCGCCACGCGCTTTACGACAAGCTGCAACGCCTGCCGATCAAGTGGTTCGACACCAACTCCTCCGGCGAGATCATGTCGCGCGTTGCCAGCGACGTGCCGTGCACCGACCGGGTCATCGTCGAAACCATCGACCAGGCGATCCCCGCCGTTCTTCAGTTCTTCATCATGGCCGGCTGGATGTTCTACCACAGTTGGGAACTCACCCTGGTCACCCTCGCCCCGCTGCCGATCATCGGCCTGATCACCACGATGTATTCGAAGCGCGCCGAACCCCGCTGGCGGGAGTCGTCCGAAGCCTCCGCCGCCCTCAACGCGCTGCTCCACGACAACCTCGCCGGGATCCGCCAGATCAAGGCTTACACGGTGGAACCCGAAGCACTCGACCGCTTCGACGCCGCAAGTCGCCACGTCGGCGAAAAGCACATGCGGGTGATGAAAGGCCAGGCCATCGTTTGGCCCGGCGTTTCACTGCTCGCGGAGTCCGGGATCATCCTGATGCTCGGCTGCGGCGCCTGGTGGGTTCTTCAGGGCAAGATGGAAGCCGGCACCCCGATGGCCTTCCTCGTCGCCTGGGGTTTCCTCTTCGATCCCATCTCCCGCATCAATGCGCTCACCCAGCTTTACCTCGGCGGCAAGGTGGCCGCGAAGCGCGTCTTCGACATCCTCGACCTGCCCGACGAGAGCCACCTCACCGACGGCGAACGCCCGGCGGTGTTCTCCGGTCGCGTCGAGTTCGAGAACGCCGGCTTCTCCTATGATCCCGATTCGCCCGCCGTCCGCGGCATTTCGCTGGTCGCGGAGCCCGGCATGACGATCGCCCTCGTCGGTCCCACCGGGGCCGGCAAATCCACCGTGCTAAACCTGCTGACCCGCTTCTACGAGACCGACCAGGGCCGCATCCTGCTCGACGGCCATCCGATCGAATCGCTGTCAAAGGAATGGCTGCGCGACCACACCGGCTACGTCACCCAGGAAAGCTTCCTCTTCAACACCAGCCTCCGCGACAACCTCCGCCTCGCGAAGCCCGATGCCACCGACGAAGAGATCTGGTCGGCCCTCGAAAGCGCCAATGCGGCGCATTTCGTCCGCGAGATGCCCGAGAAACTCGACACCGTGGCCGGCGAGCGCGGCGTGCGCTTTTCCGGCGGTGAAAAGCAGCGCTTGTCGATCGCCCGCGCGCTGCTGAAGAACCCCCCGCTCCTTCTGTTAGACGAGGCCACCTCCGCGCTTGATAATGAGACGGAACGGCTGGTGCAGCAGGCGCTCGAAACCTTGCGTGCCGACCGCACTTCCTTCGTCATCGCCCACCGGCTGTCAACCGTGCGCAAGGCGGACCTGATCTGCGTCCTGGACGGCGGCCGGCTCGTCGAAAGCGGCCGCCACGACGATCTGTTAGGAAGAGGCGGCTTGTATTCGCGGCTATGCGAAGCTTCCATTCGCGAGTAATCCTGTTCACGTTCGCTGCCCGCCACATGGAAACCGTCCTGCAACTCCCCGAATCCGAAGATCCCTGCACCATCAAGGAAGTCGTTGAAGCGCTCCGCAAGGAGAAGCTGTTCCCCAGCCACGAGTCGAAGAACTGGGGCGACTGGATCCATTTCGAAGGCGAGCGCACCGTCATCAGCATCGAGTCGCTGCGCGGCCTGACCAGCTCCGCGACCATCGAGCATTCCGAAGACGAGAGCGAGGAGCTCACGCCCTCCATCCTCCGTGCCTTCGGCCGCCTGAAGTGGGTCGGCATCGGCGAGGACGGCGAGTACCCGCTGGATTGACCGGAGAGGGTGCGTCTCGCGCCCTCGAATTCCGGGACGAGGGCGCG
>JAYTLR010000038.1:0-29526 GCA_043729195.1 Akkermansia sp. | reverse complement strand
CGGCGAGCTTTTCCCCGAAGACCCGGACTTTCGCCGCGGCGCTGCCTTCGGTGCCGTCGATCCGGACCGGCAGGCCGAGGACCAGGGTGCGGATGTTCCGTTGCGCGGCGAGGGCGGCGATGCGTTCGAGCGGGTCGGTCTTGCGGACATCGATCGTTTCCACCGGATGGGCGAGGATGCCCAGCGGATCGGTCGCGGCGATGCCGATGCGGGCCTCGCCGTGGTCGATGCCGAGCGCGGGATGGAAGTCGTCAAATCGTGACATGGACGGTTCGTGACATGGACGGTTAAAAAAGTAGCTCCCCAAACGGACGGAGCGCGTTCAGGGTCTCATCCCGCGGGTCGTGATGGAAAGTTCAATCCCGCGCCAACCGAGTCGTCCGGCAAGCCATGACTGCAAAAGAAATCATCGATGAACTCAAGCCGCTCGGCAGCGAAAGCTACAAGCGGCTGATGATGAAAAATCACGGGGTGGTGGAGCCCTGCTTCGGGGTGAAAATTTCCGAGCTGCAAAAGATCCGGAAGCGCGTCGGCAAGGACTACCAGCTCGCACTCGATCTCTACGACACCGGCAACTATGACGCGATGTATCTGGCCGGCCTGATCGCCGACGATGTGCGCATGACACCAGCCGACCTCCGTCGCTGGGCCGGGCGGGCCTACGGCGGGGGACTGCCCGGCGCCACGGTGCCGTGGGTGGCGGCCGGCAGCCGGCACGGGTGGGAGATGGGGCTTGAATGGATCGATTCCGACCGGCCGACAATCGCTCTGGCGGGGTGGTCGACCTTGTCCTGCCTCGCGCTGATGAAGCCGGATACGGAACTCGACCTCGCCGGGTGGAGGGTACTTCTGCTGCGGGTGAAGTCGTCGATCCACGCCGCGCCGGATCTGGTCCGCTACGGGATGAACGGCTTCGTCATCGCGGCGGGCTGCGGGATTTCCGCACTAACCGAAGAAGCACTCCGGACCGCCGAGGAGATCGGGCCGGTGAGGGCGGATCTGGGCCACAACGCGTGCGAGGTGCCTTCCGCTCCGGACGCCATCCGCAAGGTCGCGGCCAAGGGTGGGATCGGGAAAAAGCGCAAGACCGTGAAGTGTTAGGCGCTCCTTCCCCCGCGACGGTGGCCCTCAGAGCAGCCCGGGCGGCAGCTTGTCGGAGAGCTTCTTGATTGCGTCCGCCTGATGCCGGTTGGCGATCAGCAGCGCGTCCTCGGTCTGCACGATGATCAGGTCATCGACACCGAGCAGGGCGATGTGGCAGCCCTTCCGCGCGTTGAAGACGATGTTGTTCTCCGACTCGATCTCGGTAATCGGCACGTTCACCCGGTTGTCGCTGCCGACCTTGTCGAGGTAGGTCGCGACCGACAGCCAGGAGCCGACATCGTCCCAGTCAAAGGTGGCCTCGATGTTCAGGACGCGGCGGGCCTTTTCCATCAAGCCGTAGTCGATGGAGATCGGCGTGAGCTTGGGGAACTGGGCGGCCACCGTCGCGGCGAGGTCCGACGAGCGGCGCAGCTCGGAGATGAAAGAGGCGAGCTCGGGTTGGTGGTTGCTGAGCTCGCGAATGACGTTCGGCAGCGACCAGACGAACATCCCGGCATTCCAGCAGAAGCCGCCTTGGGCGAGGAACTGCTCGGCCAGTTCGGTGCTCGGCTTTTCGCGGAAGCGCTTCACTTCGGCCGGCATCTGCTCGCAGTGCAAGCCGGGGATGGAGGCGCGCTGGCCGCGCTCGATGTAGCCGTAGGACGGGCAGGGCCAGGTCGGCTTGATGCCGATGGTCACCAGGCCGTCCGATTTTTCCGCGGTGGCCAGCGCGTCGCGCATGACCGACTGGAACGCGGCGGTATCGGCGATCAACTGGTCGGCCGGCAGCACCATCATGACCGCGTCCGGATTGCGGGCGGCGACCAGTCCGATGCCGAGCGCGACGGCCGGCGCGGTGTCGCGCTTGGCGGGTTCGGCGAAGATGTTTTCCGCCGGGAGCATCGGGGCCACCTCGCGGACAGCATCGACCTGTTGGGCATTGGTTAGAATCAGGATGTTCTCCACCGGAACGAGTCCGTCGAGGCGGGCGATGGTCTGCTCGAGCAGGGTCGTGTCGCCGAACAGGTTGAGCAGTTGCTTCGGCCGGGCATTGCGGCTGAGCGGCCAGAAGCGGGTGCCGGAGCCGCCGGCGAGGATGAGGGCGTAGGTGGAAGAAGGGTCGGGCATTGCTGGGCGGACTTTAACGGGTCCGGTCCGGCGGAAAAGGGGAATCACGGAGGCCCCCCCTGTTTCCGGGATTGTCTGCCGCCGGAAGGGTGTTAGGATTTCTTTCATGAACCTCGACGACGACGGTGAACGGGACTGGACGGAATCCACCGCGCTGGCGGCACCTGCCTTGCTGGGCGCCGCAGCCGGACTGATCCTCGGCGAAATGATGCACGCCAGCGCCCGCCGCGGCGTAGCTCTCGGTTTTGCCGCCCTCGGTGTCGCGTCGCTGCTGCCGCTCGCGGTCGGGGGCGTGGTCAATCTGGTCAACGGCCCCGAAAGCAAGTTCGGTGCCCGCCGCCGCCTTCGCAAAATCCGCGATGCCGGCGTCGGTCACGGCTACGTCGAGGACAGCTTGGACGAGGCCGGCGTGATCTGATCCGGCCGATGCGCATCGTCATCACCGGCACGACGGGACGGGTCGGGAAAGCACTCACCCGCCATCTGGCCGGCCGCCACGAGGTGATCGCCCTGCCGCGGACGCGTCTCGATCTCGCGGTTCCGGACAGCGGGAAGATCCTCGGGGAATTTGAATTCGATGTCCTGCTCAATCCCGCGGGCATCACCAGCCTCGAACAATGCGAAGATGAGCCGCTGCTCGCCCGGCGGGTCAACGCGGACGCTCCGGCGGCACTTGCCGCGATCTGCCGGGAGCGTGGGGTGAAGATGCTGCATTTCAGCACCGACTATGTGTTCGACGGACGCGAACCCGGACTGCGGACGGAAGACGAGCTGCCGTCGCCCCTTTCAGTCTATGGCAAAACCAAGCGCGACGGCGAGTCGGCCGTGCTCGCGGCGGGCGGCGCGGTGATGCGGGTGTCCTGGGTCTTCGGCCCGGAGAAGCCCGCCTTCCCCGACCAGATCCTCGAGCGGGCCTTGGCCGGCCAGGAACTCGCGGCGGTGGCCGACAAGTTTTCACGGCCGACCTTCACCGGCGACCTCTGCGAATGGGTCGGGGCCTGGATCGCGGCCGACTCACCGGCCGGCTGCTTCCATGTTTGCAACGGCGGACCGGTGACGAGCTGGCACGGCATGGCGCTTGAAATCCTGGCCTTCCTCGTGGAGAGGGACATCGCCACACCCCCTCTGAAGGCGCTGGCACTCGATGAGATGACCGCCTTCCGCGCCCCCCGGCCGCGCCACACCGCAATGGCCACCCGGCGGCTCGAAGCGCTGTTAGGTCATCCACCCCGCGACTGGCGCGAGGCGCTGCGGGAGCATCTGGAATCCAGCCTGATATCCCGTTGACCCTCATCCAGGGGCGTGGCAACGTGGTCTCATCATCATGAAGGGTTACCCAATCGTCATTTCCGCCCTCGCCGTGGTCCTCGCTTCTTGCGAAACCGGTGAGCTCACCACCGGCGGAAACTTCGATCCTTTGACGGCCCCCGGTGGCAGCCGCACCACCCCGCTGGCGAAGACCGGCCTCCGACCCGGCAGCTTCGTCCGGTCAAGCATCGACAATGCGGCCTTCTTCAGCAAGCGGCCGAAGGGCGATGCCGAGGCCGACCGCCAGCTCCCGGCCAACACCGAAATGAAGGTGATTTCCGACGATGGCAGCTTCGTCAAGGTGGAGCTCAACAGCGGCGAAGTCGGCTACGTGCCGTCCGTTATTGTCTCCGATCAGAACGCGGCGGCGGTTCCCCCGGTCTCGCCGGACGCGATCCAAGTCTATCCAGCCCTCCCCGGCAGCATTCCGCCCGGTCTTCCCGACGGCTCGCCGACCATCCCACCGGTGATCGATCCCGATGCCCCGGTGAATCCCGACCTGCCTCCCGTGCCCGACGTCCCGCCGGTCCCGGTCGAGGAAGCACCGCCGGTCCCGACCCCGCTGCCTCCCGGCGTGGGCGAAGAATTGCCGCCGGTCGAAGGCGGGAATTTCTAAGCGAAGCTCACGAAAAAGGCCGCGGATGATCCCCGCGGCCTTTTCCTTTAGAGCGTAAGGTCTTGATCAGCCAAGCGCCTGCAACGCGGCCTTCACGGCTTCGAAGTCCGGCAGGTCCTTCGGGTGCTCTTGCACTTCGGCGTAGCGGACGATGCCCGCCTTATCGATCACGAAGGCCGAACGCTTCGCCACGCCGCCCATGATCAGGTTGGCCTCCGGCAGGAACTGCTCGTAAGCGATGCCGTAGGCCTTCGCGACGGCGTGCTCGTAGTCGCTGAGCAGCGGCAGGGTGATGCCGGACTGCTTTGCCCAGGCTTCCTGCGCGAAAGGATTGTCGCCGGAGATGCCGAACACTTTGGCGTCGAGCGCCTCGTATTCGGAGATGCCGCCGGAGATGTCGCACAGCTCGGTGGTGCAGACGCCGGTGAAGGCCATCGGCACGAACAGCAGGACGATGTTCGATTTTCCGACCAGCTCCGACAGCTTCACGAGCTGCGGGCCATCGGCGGTTTTGGAAACGAGGGTGAAATCAGGTGCGGTGTCGCCAATTTGGAGTGCCATGGGATAGAAAGGTTGTTCGGGAAAGAGCCGCCACTATAGGGTGACAGCCCCGCCGGTCAACGGCACCCGTGTCATGAACCACGAATTCTCCAATTTCGGCCGGCAGCTCGCCGGCGGCAGCGGCATCGAGGAACTGATGGAGGACCTCGGCAACGCCCTGGCCTCCGGCGGTCCCGACCTCTGCATGCTCGGCGGCGGCCAGCCCGCCCACATCCCGGAAGTCAACGCGCTGTGGCGCCGGCGGATGGAGGAAATCCTGGCCGAACCCGGTGCGCTGGAGCGCGTCCTCGCCAACTACGACCCGCCGCGCGGCAATCCCAAGTTCATCGCCGCCCTCGCCGCCCTGTTCCGCCGCGAGTTCGGCTGGCAGATCGGCCCGGAAAACGTCGCCATCACCGCCGGCGGCCAGACCGCGTTCTTCTTCCTCTTCAACCTGCTCGCCGGGCCCATGTCCGACGGCCGTCGCAAGAAAATCCTGCTGCCGCTGGTCCCCGAGTACATCGGCTATGCCAACCAGGGTGCCGGCGGCGACCTGTTCCGCGCCGTCCCGCCGAAAATCGAGAAGACCGGCTCGCACGAGTTCAAATACCGCGTGGATTTCGACGCGCTGGAAGTCACCGACGACATCGCGGCGATCTGCGTCTCCCGCCCGACCAACCCGACCGGCAACGTCCTTACCGACGAGGAAATCGCCCGCCTGTCCGATCTCGCGAAAGCCCACGGCATCCCGCTGATCATCGACAACGCCTACGGCGCGCCATTTCCCAACATCATCTTCACCGACGCCAAGCCGGTCTGGGACGAGCATATCATTCTGACCCTCAGCCTTTCCAAGATCGGCCTGCCCGGCACCCGCACGGGGATCGTGGTCGCGCACCCGAAAATCGCCGCCGCGATGGCCTCGATGAGCGCGGTGATCGGCCTCGCGAACCCGAACATCGGCCAGGCGATCGCCCTGCCGCTGGTCGAAAGCGGCGAGATCCTCAAGCTCGCCAACGAGACCGTGCGGCCCTTCTACATCGAGAAATCCCGCCAGGCCCGCGGGTTCGTCGCGGAGAGCTTCGGCGGCGACTTTGACTACTACGTTCATCGGAGCGAGGGCGCGCTGTTCCTCTGGCTCTGGTTCCCCGGCCTGCCGATCACCTCGCGCGAGCTTTACGAGCGGCTGAAGAAGCGCGGCGTGCTGATCATCTCCGGCCACTACTTCTTCTTCGGCCACGACGACGAGACCTGGCGCCATCGCCACGAGTGCCTGCGGATGACCTTCACCATGGACGAAAGCACCGTCCGCCGCGGGATCCAGGCGATCGGCGAGGAGGTCAGGAAGGCGCATGAGGAAGCGATGGTGATGGTAGCCGGCATCCCGTAGCGGGCGGTCTGCGACCTTCCGAACCCATCAGCTATTCGTTGACGCCCATGTTCGGGGGCGACTAGCCTCAAGCAACTGCCCCAACTCTGGGGCGCACGCAACGACCCATGAGCAAACTGAATCAATTGGCGGTTCTCATCCAACGAGAGCGCGAAGCGATCATGGCGCGGTGGCGGCAACAAGTGAGGGAACTCCCCTCGGCGCGGAATCTGGATGTCGACACCCTCAACGATCACATCCCCGGGCTGCTTGACGAACTGGCGGAGGCTATCCAGACAAATTCCGACCAGTCCATCCCCGCGGCGCTCGCCGATGGCAGCCCTCCCATTCATGGGCTGCAGCGACTCAAGGACGCCTTCGATATCGAGGAGGTGGTGGCCGAGTACAATGTGCTGCGGGGTTGCATTCACCATCTTGCCGACGAAAACGGTGTGAACCTGCAAGGGCGGCCTAACCACATCATCAATCGGGTCTTCGACCACTCGATCGGCCTGGCCTTGAAGACCTATGCCACGGAGCAGGCGCGGGAGGTGCAGCAGCGCCGCGAAGAGTATCTCGCCTTCGTGGCGCACGATCTGCGGACGCCCCTGTATGCCATTTCCCTGGCGGAACGATTGCTGCAAGACACTTTCTTCAAGGAAGGAATCAGCGCCACTTCGGCCAAAATGATGGGGGCGTTGCGTCGTAATGTGAAACAACTCGAGCAACTCGTGTCCAAAGTCCTGGAGGAAAACGCCAATCTCCAAACGGAAGCCGGGATGAAGCTGGTGCGGCGCGAACTGGATCTGTGGTTTCTCGTCGAGGCTCTAACCTACGAACTCCATCCCGTGGCAGGCTCCGCGAGCACGGAACTGACCAATCAGGTAGCCGAGGATCTCTTCGTGTTTGCGGATGCCGGCCTCTTGCGGAGGCTCCTTCAAAACCTGATCGCCAATGCCATCAAATACACCCCCGGCGGTAGGATTGTCATCGGGGCACTGGACCTCCCCGAGGATGGGGTCGTCGAATGCTGGGTGAGCGACAACGGGGCGGGAATCCCCCGGGAGTTTCTCGAAAAAATCTTCGAAAAGGGGGAATCGGATCCGGAGGATGCGGGAGGAACGGGCCTGGGTCTCGCCATCGTAAAGACGGTTGTGGAGGCCCACGGCGGCAAGGTCACAGCGGAAAGTGTCGAAGGGGTGGGCTCGACATTCCGATTTTCCCTGCCTCACAGGGCGCTTTCGGGCACCGTCTAACGACTTCTTGGTCATCGCCTTGAGCCTGATGGGCCTTGGAATTGGTGCTTGGAAAGTCATCGACGGATTCGCCGGCATCCTGACCGCGAAGACCCGCGAGGGCTCGGTGACTGAAAATGACTGAGCTTCAGGGCTGCCCGAACCGCACTTCCCGCCCCATCCGCACGAAGCCGTCCCACGACTTGGCCGCATTTCCGACCCACTCGTTCCCGAATTCCTCGAATCCAAACGGTTTGGCCACCGCGCAGAGCAGCACCGCCAGTACGAGTTGGTTCGCCAGATAGATGATCACCAGCGACAGGAAACGGCCGTTCTCTTTCAAGTCGGGCTGGTCGCGCGGGATCATCCACAGCGTCCACAGCAGGTGGAAGGCCCAGAAGAAACCGACCCAGCCGAAGAGAATCTTGTCCGACACCGGCGGCAGCTCGAAGGCCAGGCCTAACAGGGCGTGGACGATCACCCCGACCGTCGCCCACAGCGGCACGAAATACGGCGACAGCGCGATGACGATGTTCGACTTGTCGGTCGTCACGTAGCCGCCCTCCGAGGTCGCATCCCAATCGCTGACCCTTCCGCGGAAGGCCCAGATGGTCAGGATATGCGTCAGCTCATGGCCGAGCACGTAGAGATAGAGGAAGAACGATCGCAGCAGCCCGGTGAAAAACCAGCCGGTCATCAGCAACACGCCGGTCGCGAAGTACCAGAACGCCGGCATTTTCCAGAAGCCATGGTCGATCGTCGCATTGCTAAACTGGGCGAAGAAGGTCCATGAGGTGACCCAGCACAGCGGCAAGAGCAGCAGCCCGAGCAACCAGCGCCCCATCCGGGTCATCGTTCCGGTCGGCGCGTCTTCGTAGCCGTAAGCCGTGCTGCTGATCGAGGCCCGCACGTGTTTCAATTCCCGCTGGCCGAGCCGCCGGTTGGTCCGCTCGTGGGCCCGCGCGCTCGCCCGGCGCAAGGCCTCCGACAGCGTCTGACGCCGGCGGCGGCGGTTGCCACCGGCCGTCGTCGAGCCGAGCTTTATCTGCTTCTTGCGGGTCCTCGCCATGCGCGGGGACCTGATACTTCGGGATTCTTAAGGAATCAAGAGCGAAGAGGTGTTCAAACGATCTTCAGCCGGGCGAGGTCCTGGGTGTCGACCAGCCCGACCGCGCGGCCTTCGGAATCCAGCACCACGACGTCGTCCACCCGGTGCGAGCCGATCGTTTGAACCGCTTCCACCGCCAGCGAATCGGCATCCACGCTGATCGGCCGGCGCGTCATGAAATCCGCCACCGCCCGGTCGCCGACCAGCGGGTCCTGCTGGTAGCAGCGAGCGAAATCCCCGTGGGTGAAAATCCCGGCAAGCTTGCCGTCGGGCCGGACCACGACGCAGGCGCCGGAGCGGGCGGAGGTCATTGCCACCAGCGCGTCGCGAACGGTCGAGCCCTCGGGGATCGACGCCAGTTGGTCGCCGCGCCGCATGATGTCGGACACCCGGGTCAGCAGCGCCCGGCCGAGCGCGCCGCCCGGATGGAAGCGGGCGAACTGTTTCTCGGTGAAGCCGCGTGCTTCTAACAGCACCATCGCCAGCGCGTCGCCCATCACCAGCATCGCGGTCGACGACGAGGTCGGTGCGAGGTTCATCGGGCAGGCTTCGCGGTCGACCGAGGTGTCCAGCGTCACGTCGCAGTGCTCGGCCAGGGTCGAGTCCGCCTTGCCGGTCAGCGCGATCAGGCCGACGTCGAAGCGCTTGATGTGCGGCAGCAGGTCGAGCAGCTCGGGCGTCTCGCCGGAGTAGGAAAGCAGCAGCACCGCGTCGCCATCGGACAGGATCCCGAGGTCGCCGTGCAGGGCGTTCTGGGAATTGAGCACCACCGCGGTGGCGCCGGTCGAGTTCAGCGTGGCGGCGATCTTGTGGCCGATGTTCCCCGACTTGCCGATCCCCACCACAACGATCTTGCCGCGGCGGTCGAGCGTTTCATGCAGGGTCGTCACCGCCCGCGTGAAGCCCTCGTCGAGCCGCGCCGCCATCCGTTGCAGCGCCCCGGTTTCGATCTCGATCACGTGCCGTGCCTTCGCCAGGAAATCCATGCGCGGAGCATGGCGGGGCGGATGGGCGGCGGAAATGCGAAATTCACGGGACTTGGGCTTAGCGTTTTCGCCAGCCGATTCATCGTCTGCCGAGTCCGAACGAGGGAGCCCTCTTCACATGTTTCAAAACCAGGATTCGAACGCCCACGCGACGTTCCCGAAAAAGGATCAGGTGGGGAAAAGTCTTCAGCTTGCAGCGCCGGAAAAGGCGCTGGTTCCAATAGAAGGGAAAGTGACGGGGATTCTGCCGGACCAGCTCGACCGAGGCACGGAACTCGTCCTCAAATCGGGCCGCGATGTTCGTTCCGCCCTCTTGCTCGTAGAAATCAAGGATCTCGTTGAGGTCCTTTTGCACCTGCGGGTGAAACGAAATCCCCGGGCTCATGCGCGGCGTTTGCGGCTCGCGATCCCGCTCCAGAATTCCGACTCGTCCAGTGCTTTCACCTTTCCACTCTCAAGCTCGTCATCGCGCTTGGCCGCTTCTTGGAGGAATTCTTCCTGAGTGACGCTCGCTTCCACGCTGCTGAGAAGTTCGGCGGCCAGTTTGAGCCGGGACCGAGGTGGAAGCTGCAGGGCCAACTGGTGAACCTCGGAGGCTGAACTCATGGCGGGAAAATCGCACGAATCAGCCTTGGCGGAAAGCGGAAACCCAACGGCGAGTCGGCGGAGATGTCCCAGCCGTCAACTCACCGCGAATGCGCCTTCTTCAAGCACTCCAGCAGCACCCGGCAGTCTGCCAGCGCGCGGTGGGCCCCGCCGCCGTGGACCCGCAGCGCCGCCGCCAGCACCGGCAGGCCGTAACCTTTCCGACCGGGGATCAGGCGCTTGAAGACGGGGATCGAGCACTCCAGCGGAAAGCGGAAGGGCATCGCGGAGCGCTCCGCATGGGCATCGAGAAATCCGCGGTCGAAGCGCGCGTTGTGGGCGAAGGACGGCGTGCCCTCGACGAATTGCCAGGTCTCTTCCAGCGCCCGCCGCAGCTCGATGCCCTTGGCGCGGAGCAGCGCATCGGAGATCCCGGTCAACTGCGTGATGTGCCATGGCACCGGCTGAGTGGTGCGGACCAGCCGGGACATCTCGCTCACGATCCCGAAGCGCTCGTCCACCCGGATCGCCGCGATTTCGGTGATCTCGTGGCCCTGCGGCGAGAGGCCGGTGGTCTCGATGTCCACCAGGCAAAAGCTCGTGCTGCCGAAGGCAAAGCCATTTCCGGGAGCGGTTTTCATGGGCGCGGGATCGGCGGGAGGTTCACGGGGGGAAGGTGAGGGGACCGAGGATGTTCTGGAAATCGAAAATCGGGGGGAATGCAGGAAGTCCGGCCGGGGAGGCGTAGACATCGCGGGTCATGGTCGTTTTCGGTTATCAAGAATTGGCAGTGTTCGTCGTCCTGTTCTTCCTGATTGGAATCGGAACGGGGCACCGATGGGTCGATCAGCCCCGCAAAGAGCGACTTCAGTCATGCCTGAGGATTTAGCGTAGCGTCACTGCCATCCTGCTGCCCCTTTATGCGATAGGGCTTGTCACGTGGCTCATTGATGGAGGCGGGCTCAAGGGACTGATGGAGATGACCTTCGTCATGCTGCGTTTTGGGGCGGTTGTTTTCCTGACCTTCGGGTTGCCCTTCACTATCGGTGCCCTGCTGTGGCCGCAGCGGCGCAGGCCGGGTCCGCACGGTGAGTCAACATGTCTGCGAAACTCCGCGTAATCTGCGGCTTCCTGTCCGAATGGTCCCTCGTGAAGGCTACCTGCCGCCCGTCCGCAATTCGGCCGCCTGACGGATGCCGGAATTCCGCATTCCCCGGGCTTCCCGTTTCGTCCGGTGACCGCTAAGAACCCATCGGAAGCGACCGTATCGCCCAACCCTTCCTCCATCACGCCATGATCCGCAAACCCGTCCCGGGCTTCGCCCGCCTCTTCTTTGCCTGCACGCTTCTGATGTCGCAGGCCCACGCCGCAAACAAGGTCGTCTTCCTCGCCGGCGGCCGCAGCCATGGTCCGGGCGAGCACGAATTCCGCGCCGGCTGCATGCTGCTGGCAAAGGCGCTCAACGAAAGCGGTCTCGATATCCAAGCCGAGGTTCACAACGGCTGGCCGTCCGATGAGAAGGTCCTCGACGGCACCAAGGCGCTGGTCATTTACGCCGACGGCACCAGCGTGGTGGGCAAGGGCTGGGCCAAGGTCGATCAGATGGCGAAGAGTGGCGTCGGCATCATGTTCATGCACTACGCCGTGCATCCGGACAAGGAGCAGGGCGAAAAGTACTACCGCCCCTGGATCGGCGGTGCCTTTGAAACCGACTTCTCGGTCAACCCGCACTGGGTCGCCGACCTGGAGGTCCTGCCGAACCATCCCGTCTCGCGCGGCGTCGGTTCGCTGGTCGAGGCCTACGACGAGTTCTACTACAACATGCGCTTCATGGCTGACCGCGCCAAGGTCGCGGACCTGGTCACCGCCGTCCCCGACCGGGAGCGGATGAAGCAGTACATCAACCTCTGGAACCAGCACGGCGTCGACGGCCTGGGCAAAAAGCAGACGCTGATGTGGGGCATCGAGCGCCCCGACGGCGGCCGCGGCGTCGGCTTCACCGGTGGCCACTACCACCGGAACTGGTCGGTCGACGGCTTTCGCACCATCGTTCTCAACGCGATCACCTGGACGGCCGGTGTCGAAGTCCCCGCCAGCGGCGTGAAATCCAAGCCGCTCACCGAGGACGAGCTCAACGCCAACCTCGATGACAAAGGCAAGCCGGTCCGCCTCAAGCTGGTCGAGCCCGGCGAGTTCAAGAAGATCCCCGCGGCACCGGTGCAAACCGAGCGCGAGGCCGGCTTTAAGACGGTCAAGAACGAGCAACCGGTCCGCAAAAACGCCCGCCAGCCGCGCGCCCAGGCCGTGAAGCCGGTCGCCGAAAGCCCGGAGATGACGGCGGGCAGCGCCCGGATTCACGAGCTCAAGGCCTCCATCGCCGGTGCCAAGGAACTCTACCTCGTGGTGTCCGACCAGGGAGAGATGAGCTTTGACTGGGCCAACTGGATCGAACCCCGCATCACCTTCAAGGGCGGCGAGGTCAAGGACCTCACCGAAATCAAGTGGCGCTCGGCACAGGCGAGTTTCGGCCAGAGCAAGGTCGGCAAGAACATCGAGGGCGGTCCGCTGATGATCGACAAGCAGACGTTCCAAAAGGGCATCGGCACCCACGGAGCCTCGTTGATCGTCTTCGATCTCCCCGCCGGTGTGGAAAGCTTCACCGCCAAGGTCGGCATCGACGACGGCGGCGCGTTCCGGGAAGGCAAGAAAACCACCGCCGCGGCGAAGTTCCAGGTCTTCACGACGAAACCGGAAGCCGGCAACGGGGACACCGGCGAGACGCTGGTCCCCGAGGACCTGTTCACGATCGCCGATGACCAGCTCGAGATCACCGTCTGGGCCACCACCCCGCTGCTCTACAACCCCACCAACATCGACTTCGACGCCCAGGGCCGGCTCTACGTCGCGGAAGGTGTGAACTACCGCCACGCCGGCGGCACCCGCCCCGAAGGTGACCGCGTCGTGATCCTCGAGGACAGCGATGGCGACGGCGAAGCCGACAAGACGGAGGTCTTCACCCAGGACCCGAACCTCACGTCACCGCTCGGCGTGGCGGTGCTCGACAACAAAGTGATCGTCTCCCAGCCGCCCGACCTGATCGTTTACACCGACGTCAACGGCGACCGCAAATTTGACCCCTCCATCGACAAACGTGAGGTCCTGCTTACCGGCTTCAACGCCCGCCAGCACGACCACTCGCTGCACAGCGTGACCGCCGGTCCCGACGGCCAGTGGAATTTCAACAACGGCAACTGCGGCGGCATCTTCACCGACAAGTCCGGCAAGACTTTCCGCGTCGGCAGCGGCTACTACAAGAGCGGCGGCGGCACCTGGTACTCAGACACCCGCGCTGCCGCCGGCCAGCCCAGCGATGACGGCAATGTGTGGGTCGGCGGCTTCTCCGTCCGCATGAATCCCGACGGCACGAATGCCCGCATCGTCGGTCACAACTACCGCAACTCCTACGAGCAGGCCATGACCTCGTTCGGCGACATGTTCCAGAGCGACAACGACGACCCGCCGGCCTGCCGCGTCGCGGAGATCATCGAAGGCGGCAACGCCGGCTTCTCGTCCGCCGACGGCCAGCGCTCGTGGGGCGCCGACAAGCGCCCGGGTCAAGACACCCCGACCGCCGAGTGGCGTCAGGAAGACCCCGGTACCATGCCTTCCGGCGACGTTTACGGCGGCGGTTCGCCGACCGGTGTCGCCTATTATGAAAATGGCGCGCTCGGCGACAAGTGGCAGGGCCTGCTGCTCGCCTGCGAGGCTGGCAAGAACGTGGTCTTCGGTTACCTCCCGGTGCCGGACGGCGCGGGCTTCAAGCTCGAACGCATCGATTTCCTGACGTCGAACAAAGAGAAAAAGTTTGCCGGCTCCGACTTCATTGGCGGTGCCAACAAGGAACTCAACACCCGCTTCCGTCCCGCCGATGTCACGGTCGGTCCCGATGGCGCGCTCTACGTCGCGGACTGGTTCGACCCCCGCGTCGGTGGCCACGGTACCGGCGACAAGGGCGGCTCCGGCACCATCTACCGCATCGCGCCGAAGGGCTTCAAATCGGTGGTGCCGAAGATCGACCTCGCCACCACTGAAGGCCAGATCCTCGCGCTGAAAAGCCCGGCGGTGAACGTCCGCAACAGCGGCTTCACCCGCCTGAAGTCTCAGGGCGACACGGTCGTGCCCGCCGTCAGCGAGTTGCTTAAGGACAAGAACCCGCACGTCGCCGCCCGCGCGGTGTGGCTGCTTGCCCAGATGGGCGACAAGGGCCAGCAGATCGTGATGGAGCTGCTCGCCTCTTCGGAGCCCCGCACCCGACTCGTTGCCTGCCGCGCGATCCGCTCCGCCGGGGGCGATGTGGTGAAGCTCGCCGGCAAGATGGCCGCCGATCCTTCCCCGATGGTCCGTCGCGAGATCGCCCTGAGCCTGCGCGACATACCGGCCGGCAAGGCACTGCCCTTTCTGGTCACCATCGCCGAAAAGTTCGATGGCACGGACCGCGCTTACCTCGAAGCTTTCGGCCTCGGCTGCACCGGCAAGGAAGCCGTGATCTACGATGCCCTTCGTAGCAAGGTCACCGCCGCGCCGGATGCCTGGACCGATGCCTTTGCCTGGCTCGCCTGGCGTCTCCACCCGCCGCAAGCCGTCGCAGACCAGAAAGCCCGCGCGCTTTCCAGCAAGGTCAGCGCTGAGCAGTCGAAGCTCACCTTGACCGCCCTCGGCTTCACCAAGAGCCCGGCCGCCGCCACCGCGATGATCCAGCTCGCGAACACGGATGGCTTCGTCCACAAGGATCTTGCCAAGTGGTGGGTCAACAATCGCAAGGGCAACCTTTGGAAGTCCTACGATGTGGACGGCATCCTCAAGGCGATGGGCCAAGATCCGGCCAAGGTGCAGCTTGTCGCGGTCGAGATGCCCGCCGAGCCCGCCAATGCGCCGAAGTTGCCGCCGACCGCCGAGATCCTGAAGCTCAAGGGTGATGCCGAGCGAGGCAAGGCGGCCATCGCGTCTTGCTACATGTGCCACAAGATCGGCGACACCGGCACCGACTACGGCCCGGACCTCACCAGCTTTGGCAAACAACAGCCGTCCGAGGTGATCATCAACGCGATCCTCAATCCTTCCGCCGACATTTCCCATGGCTACGAAGGCAGCGAGATCAAGACCACCGATGGTCTGACTATCGTCGGCATGGTCCTCAGCGAAAGCGACCCGGTGATCGTGAAGTGCATCGGCGGCCAGACCCAGACCATCGCCAAGTCGCGCATCGCGAGCCTGAAGCGGATGGAGAAGTCGCTGATGTATGCGCCCTCGCTCCTCAACCTCACCCCGCAAGGCGTCGCCGACATGACGGCGTATTTGAAGGGGCTCTGATGAAGTTCACCCAGGGATCGGCACTGCCGGTCCCTGCGACGTCCTGCCGGTCAGGCCCCGGGACCGCCGGTCCTCAGACCGGCAGCGAGGGATCGTTCGAGCCGGTCTGAGGACCGACGGTCCCGGGAGAGGCCTCCGGTGTCGCCTTCCTCCCCGACCCAATCAGATACCGCACAAGCCGCAACAGCAGCACCGCGAAGAGCAACTCGATGCCGAGGATCAACCACACCGCCAGCGTCAGCGGCGCCTTGCCTGACGGCTCCCCGCCGCCGCTCAACGAGAGTTGATGCAAGATCGCCGTCTCCGCGAAATGCGGCGCGTGCTCAAGGTCCGAAACCAGCCGCGGCAGCAACAGCGATCCATCTAACAAGGGGATCCCGCCCGCGATCATCTCCGCCCCTAACAGACCGGCCCGGTGGTGGTCGCCATGCAATCTCGTGCTGCCGATCCCCAGTCCGGTCGATCCGGTCCCGAAGCCCCACAGCACCGGCCCCGAGTCGGGATCGATGTACCATTCCGGATGCTTCGATCCCCGCGGGAATTCGCGCCAACCGGCCGCCCATGCGCCTTCCTGCCAGAAGCCGTCGAGCAACTTCTGATAGAGCGGGTCGGCCACGGCGGCGTCGATTTCCCGGGCATACGAAAAAAAGAAGCCGTTGGTGCAACCGCGCGACGGCCCGAGCGCTGCGCCGTCGTCGGAGTCCGACATATAGGGTGGCAGTTCGCCGGGGAAATTCGCCAGCACGCGGTGGAAGGCTGCCTTCGCCCACTCGTCCCGCGATGGATCGGCGCGGCGGATCATCGCGAGACAGGCCACCACGTCTGCGGGGAAGCATTGGTCGGGGTAGTCGTCGATCAGCCCGGTCGCCGAGGCATCCAGGTCCGCGGCGAGATCGTCGGTCAGTTGTTGGAGGAGCGGCAGGTGCTCGTCGCTGCCCGTCAAGCGCCGGTGGGAAGCCAGCCCGCCGATGACAAGCGTGCGGAAGAAGCAGTTCGGGTCCTGCCAATAGTCGTCGCCCCAGTAAGTGCGGATCCAATGCGCGTGGCCGAGATCGAGGAGGATCCGCGCGCAGGCCTCGATCGCTTCCGCGCCGGTCTCCTTCGGCGCGCGGCCGGCAAGTGACGGGTCCGCTTCCCACTGCGCTTGCAGGTGGTCCGTGGCGAGCAGGTAGAAGTAAGCGCCGTAGACCGGGAACTCGGTCGCGGTGATCTGCCCGATGTTCAGTGTCTCCGCCACCCCGGACGCGATCCGCCGGTCGACATAGTCCGGCAGCCTTTCCGAAAGCGACTCATGCAAGCTGAAGGCGAAAGTCGAGGGCGCGGCCGACCTCAGCCCGCGGTCGGTCAGCAGATACCACGAGGTTTTCCCCAGCGGAAAGGCCACGAAGGCCAGCGTGAGGAGAAGGATGAGCAGCCCGAGGGTTCGGCGGAGGAAAAGGATCATGGGTCGCCCTGTAAAAGCCGCCCGGACGTGCGCCCCGTGTGAGAAGCCAGTGAAAAGCCCGTGAAGCCCCGGGACCGCCGGTCTTCAGACCGGCTCGATCGATCCCTTGCTGCCGGTCTGAAGACCAGCGGTCCCGGGGGGGCTCTGCCCGCGGACTTACAGCGTTTTGATCCGGACGCTGCGGAAGGCCACCTTGTCTCCGTGGTCCTGGAACACGATGTGGCCCTTCGGCGCCTTGTTGAAGTGCTTCCAGTTCTTGAACTTCGATTTGTCGAGCAGCGCCTTGTATTCAGCGGTGCTGGTGTCGACGTCGGCGGTGACGTTGCCGTTCAGGAAGAGCTTGATCTTCGTGCCCTGCACCAGGATGCAGGTCTCGTTCCACTCGCCGACGGGCTTCGACCATTCCTCCTTGCCGGGGATGATGTCGTAGAAGCTTCCGGCGATGTTTCCCTTGTTCGTCTCGTGGGTGTACTTGTGGCCTTCCTGCTTGAAGGAATCGAGGATCTGATACTCCGGCCCGGTTTCGTAGGGCGCGCGGTGTTCCTCGGTGGAGCGCCACATGATGCCGGAGTTCCCCTGCTTGGCGATCTTCCACTCGCAGCGGAAGTCGAAGTCCGCGTACTGCTCCGCAGTGAGCAGGTCGCCGCCGCCGCCCGCGGTCAGGACGATCGCGCCGTCCTCGATCTTCCATTGCTCCTTGGACTTGTCCGCCTTGAAGGAGCGCCAGCCGTCGAGCGACTTGCCGTCGAAGAGCAGCTTGAAGCCTTCCTTCTGCTCCTCGGGCGTGAGGGCGTTGGGTTCGGAAAAGGCGGGGATGGACAGGGCGAGGAGTAGGAGGAGCGGTTTCATTGTTTCTGAGTTACGTCGTAGGTGATCCGATGGTTTAGCCGTTGGGTCAAGGACGGTGGCGTTCGAGGACCTTGGGAAAGGGCTTGTTTTTACGTAGACCTAAGCCTTCTTCGTCGCACGGTAAGGTGCCGGATCTTCGGCGACACGCGAGACGACTTGCTGACCCGTGGGATACTTGCATGGAACCCGTTTCGTCTGCCTGCCGGCCGGGACAAATGTCTGGTGGAGCTCCGCGTCTAGGGCCATGCCGGCACGGACGAGGGTGTCGATGGTCAGGTTGCCGGTCCCGCTGAGCATGGCCGTCACCCGTGACGGTTGCACGCCCATCCGCGCCGCGAGTTCGCTGCGGGAAACGCCCTTTTCTTCCATCAACTCGAGGATCCGGTGGGTGATAAGAAGTTTGCGGTAGGTCGCCTCGGACTCCGCGGAAGGGGGAGCTTGGAAAAGTTCGGCCAAGGGGTTGTTACCCTTTTTACGGACGATTCGGGGTTTCATGGCTCGATGATGGTAAGGACCGCACCGGATGCGACCCGGCTAATAAATTCGTCGCAGATGGTCCGTGCTTTTTCGATGTCCCGGTTCTGTTCTCTGACGGTGTTTTTCTTTCCTCCGTTGGTCAGCAAGATGAGTTGGTCCTCGTTGAGGAAGCAGTAAAGACGAAGTCCCGAGCGGGTGCGGAATTCGTAGAGTTGGCGGGATGGATCGAGGAGCTTGAACGTGTCGCGGGTCTGGAGCCGGGGAACGTCGGCACTTAATCGGATCTGGGAGCTGAGAATTTGCCAGCCTTTGGGGTTGTGAGCTGCAAGATCGATTAGGTAATCGCGTGCCGGGCACTGGCCGTCGATTTCGAGAGCGACGACCTCGCGGACCTCTCCAGACTTCACGAGGTAGCCGAAAAGTTCCAGCGGATTTTTCATTTTTAAGTGAAGTCAGCGAGCACGCCCTCCGCAGTCATGGGGCTTATCCTCCCAACTCTTCGGCTCTCACCCCAGAACGTCGTCCATCGCATCGATCAGCTCCTGCATCGTCGCGACGGTTTCGTTGCCCATGTTGGAGATGCGGAAGGTGGTGCCCTTGATCTTGCCGTAGCCGCCGTTGATCAGGAAGCCATGCTTGTTCTTGAGGTTCTTGATGAAGCCCGAGAGATCGAAGCCTTCGGGCGTCTTGAAGCAGGTCAGCGCCCGCGAGCGGCGGCCTTCGGGGGCGAAGTGCTCGAAGCCGTGCCTGGCACCCCACGCGTGGATCATCGCGTTGGTTTCCGCGTGGCGGGCCTGGCGGGCGGCGAAGCCTTCCGCTTCGATCAGACCGAGGATGTACTGCAGGCCGAAGAGGATGGAAATCGCCGGGGTGGACGGCGTGTTGTTGACGGCGGCGTTCTTGGCGAACTCCACGAAGTCGAAGTAGTAGCCGCGGTTCGGGGTGCCTTTGGCGCGCTCCATGGCGGCTTCGGACACGGCGAACACCGCCATGCCCGGCGGCAGGGCGAGCGCCTTCTGGACGCCGGCCAGCATGACGTCGATGCCGTTCGCGTCCATGTCGACCGGCACGGTGGAGAGCGACGAGACGGTGTCGACGATCAGCATGGTGTCCGGGAAGGACTTCACCACTTTAGAGATGCCGGCGAGGTCGTTGAGAACGCCGGTCGAGGTCTCGCTGTGGATGAAGGTCACGGTGTCGAAGCCGCCTTCCGCGAGCTTGGCGCGGACCGCTTCGGGGTCGATTTGATCACCCCAGGCGACCTGGACGGAGTCGGCCTCGTAGCCCATCTTTTTGGCGACATCGAGCCACTTGTCCGAGAAGGCGCCGCAGCAGAGGCAGAGGACTTTCTTGCGGGCGAGGTTGCGCAGGGCGCCTTCCATCACGCCCCAGGCGGAGGAGGTGGAGATGAAGACCGGGCGGGTGGTGCCGAAGATCGTCTGGAGGCCGGGCTGGAGCGAGGCGTAGAGGGCTTCGAACTCGGAGCCGCGGTGGCCGATCATGGTGTGGGACATCGCTGCGAAGGTTTCGGGCGAGACGTCGATGGGACCGGGGCTGAACAATTTGGGCGAGGACATGGCGGGGCGAAGGTAGGCGCGGAAGCCTGATCGCCAAGAGCGAAGCGCGTCGTGTTTTGCATCCTGGCCTCTTCAAATCATTCGCACATCCGATCTTCGTCGACCCGGAGGTGGAGCGAATGTTCGCGTTTCGGCGAGACGCGCTGGAGCGGCGGTTTCCGCGCCGCTCCAGAAACAGCGTGATCAGAGGCTTCCCTCGCCGCCGGGATTCCATTCGTCGCGGGTTAGCACATCGTCCTCGTTGGCGTCTTTGCCGGTGAACTTTTTCAAGAGCACGTTCGGCTTCACGGCCGGCGGATAGACATTGGCAAACTCCTCCAAGGTCAACCCGTCGTCATCATTCAAATCGGCGAGGTCGAACTTGCGGAAAGGGATGCCAGAGGTGTCGGGCTGCGGGTCCGCGAGGTAGTCGAGCCATTCGCCAAGCGTCACCAGATTGTCGTTATCCGCATCGGCCATCAGGTGGCGCTTGCGGAACTCGATCAGCGCCTTCTTCCCCGGGAGCAGCAGGGCGAATTCCTCAAGTGTCAGCGAGCCGCTGACATCGCCGTCCACCACCTCGAATTTCTCGGTGGGCGTGGAGCTGGGGTCTTTGAGGACCAGATCCCGCAGATAGCCGAGCCATTCGCCAAGGATCACCTCGCCGTCGGCATTGTCATCGGCATCCCGGAACTGCTTCTTCCGCTGCCCTTTCGACAAGGCGGGGCTGAAGGTAGTGTCGAACTCAGCGGGTGTGAGGGTGCCCGAGGTATTGGCATCGGCCAAGTTGAAGCGCTCGACCGGGGTCGGGACATCGCCGGCGAAGGCGAAGCCGACGAGCGGGAGGGCTGTGACAAGAAGCGCAATCTGGGGACTGAGAGAGTGAAGTGGTTTCATGGAAGCTCGGAGAGGAAATTCAGTAAGTCAAGAGGTCAACTTTCGTTCGGTTTCTCAGAATGCCGATAAAGCGACGCCGAATTCGCGGGGCTCGAGTAGGGCGTCGTTGTTGCGATCCTTGCGGTCGAACTCGCGCAGCACTTTCCGCCAGGGCTTGCTCTGGGGCAGCGTGCGGGCGAATTCCTCGGGATCGAGGAAGCCGTCATCGTCGATGTCCGCGAGGGTGAAGGTCTGCGAGCGGCTGGGCTTGCCGCCTTCCTTGCCACCGTTGGAGGCGCGGAACTCGGTTTGGGTGAGCTGGTCGTCGTCGTCGACGTCCGCCAAATTGAAGCGATGGCTGGACTCGGTCCACGACTTGCCGCGCGGCTGGAGGGCGAGGAATTCGGTCCGGTCGATCGTTCCGCTGTCGTTGATGTCGGCTTTGGCAAAGGCCCGGTCGAGGGCTCCGTTGCCCGCGGCGGAGGCGAGCGGGGAGAAGGAAAGGACGGCGAGAGCGGTGATCGGCAGGAATTTCATCGGTGGCGTAAGTGCTTGGATACTTAGGAAGTCTTAATTAAGCATATAAGCCCCGTCCGTCAAGAATGGGGGTCTAACCGGTGAGTCGGTAGGTCAGTGAGGTCGGATGTCATCTTGATCCCGAGAGGGATCGCAGCACCGGTAGCCGGGGGTTGAGCGAAGCGACTACCCCCGGATCCGGGCATTGCAGGTCCCCGGCTCCCCGGAGGGGTGCCAGCCACGGTCGCCGTTGCGTGCGGTGCGGCCCGGCTGCGATCCCTCCCGGGATCGGCAAATCATACAAGCTGCGACTTTACCGGGGGTGGTCGCTGCGCTCGACCCCCGGCTACTTGCGCTTTGATCCCTCCCGGGATCAGTCGGTGAGTCGGTGTTCGGGTGAAAGACTTGGCGGGGAGAGGTGGGTATTGGATTTTCGAGAGGGCAGTCCGGTTTAGAAAATCGCTGGCTGCTCGCCAACCCATCCGATCATGCGCCTTCACTTCGCTCTCGCCGCCTTGTTGCTCGTTTCCTCGGTTCACGCCCGCGACATCCTGCTTCAGGGCAAAGGAAAGCTCGCCTTGTTGAGGGATGGCAAAGTGACCTGGGAAATGCCCTGGGCCGGGATCCACGACATCCACCGCGGAGACGACGGGAAGATCTACGTTCAGAAAAACATGCGCGAGGTCTGCGCGATCGATCCGGAGAAGAAGGAAGTCGTCTGGAGCTACGATTCCTCCAAGTCCAACGGCAACGAGGGCAAGCGGCTCGAAGTCCACGCATTCCAACCGCTCGCGGGCGGCAACATGATGATTGTGGAGAGCGGCATCGGCCGGATCATCGAGGTCGACTCCGCCGGCAAGCTGCTCAAGGAAGTGAAGCTCAAGATCGACCGTCCCGACGCGCACCGCGACACCCGGCTCGCCCGCAAGCTCGACAACGGTCATTACCTTGTTTGCCATGAAGGCGACGGCGCGGTCCGGGAGTATGATGGCGAGGGCAAGCTGGTGTGGGATTTCCCGGTGCCGATGTTCGGCAAAGAAGCCAAGGGCGGCCACGGTCCGGAGGCTTTCGGCAACGCGGTCTTCGGTGCGCTGCGCTTGAAGAACGGCAACACGCTCATCGCCACCGGCAACGGCCACTCGGTGCTGGAGGTGAATCCGGCGAAGGAGATCGTGTGGAAGATCGAGCAGAAGGAACTGCCCGGCATTACCTTGGGCTGGGTGACCACGCTTCAAGTGCTGCCGAACGGCAACTACGTCATCGGCAACTGCCACGCCGGCCCCGCCCAGCCGATCCTCATCGAAGTCGACCCGCAGACCAAGAAGGTCGTCTGGCAGTTCGATGGCTTCGAGCAGTTCGGGAATGATGTGTCGAACACGCTGGTGGTGAAGCCTTGAGATGATCGAACTTTTCCGTGATCCCGAGATGGCCCGGGTCGGGCAGTACCAAAGCATCCTCGAGGGCGAGGGAATCGCGACCTTCGTCCGCAACGAGACCTTGTCCGGGACCGAGGTGGTGATCCCCGCGTTTTACCCGGCCTTGTGTGTGGTGGATGACGCGGACCACGCCCGTGCCATGGAAATCATCCGCTCTTATGAACAGGAAGTTCCGGGGAGTGAGGAGGAGATCAGATGTCCGAAGTGCGGCGAGCTTTCGCCGGGGACTTTTGCGGTGTGCTGGAATTGCCAGGGGCCTTTGGGAGCGGGCGGGGGATAGCGTTCGGTCCGCGCTCGCTTTTCCACTTCGGCAGGATGAAATGGAGCGGAGAGCCCGTTGGGCACGATCATGGAGCAATTCAGGGAATACGCCGTCCAAGCGGCCTTCGCGGCGCTGCAATGCGCGGTGATCCAGGTCGGCACCTTGATCTCGACGATCCTGCTGCGCTCCGCCGGCTATCCGGATCCGGCGATGGACTGGCCGTGGCTGCCGGTGATGATCCGCGAGTGGGGGCCGCTGGCCTTTGCGATTCCCGGGGCGTGGGTGATCGCGACGATCCTGTTGGAACGCCGGGACGCCGGGGCTTTCACGAAGCGCTGGACGATCGTCTCGGGCCTGGCGGTGACCGCCGTGCTGGTGGCGGTTTACGTCCTGGCCTCGACTGGACTGCCGGCGGCAGCCGCGGGACCCGGCTGATCACGGCTCCCCGCCGCTTCGCCCCGTCCACGCCCCATCTCGGAAGGGTCCAACGACCCCATCGGGACTGCCCCCGTTTGTTGCTCACCCGCGCTCCCGCGCGGCACTCTGGGGTCCGGCGCTCCCATCATGAGCTGCCACTGGCACCCAGGGCTCCTCCTCCAGAGAGAGCGGCGCACCCGGGATGGCCACGAAGGAAGATTTTCAACCGCAGATGAACGGGATGAACGCAGATGGACGGACGGCATGGACGCTGTCGCAGGATATCCAGTCGGACAACTGGCAGTAATCCGAGCTTTTTTCCTCAATCTGCGTCCATCCGGTTCATCTGCGGTTGGCTTCTTTCCCTAATGGAGGAGCCCTGCACTGACACCGCCCATCTTTCGTCTTCCCCCCGTCACTCTTTTGCCTAAGGTCCCCTTAGTTTCCCTCCCTGAATGAAGGCTTCCAATTCCCAGACCTTTCTCCGCGAGCTCGACAAGAACCGAGCGGAGCAAGATCGACCGCTCGATAGGCCAGCCCGTAGGCCAGCCCGTAGGCCAGCCCATAGGGTGAACGCGGGGGCGTCCATCAACCACGGCGGCACCATCGGCGACATCATGGTCTTCGGGCAGGAATCCAATCCCACCACTTGGCGGCTGGCGGCGATGAACATGGCCATCCGCGGCATCGACTTCGACTTCGGCAAGGAACCGGCGGACACTTTTACCCGCGACCAGCACCCGGATCTCCGCGCCGACTTCGTGATGGCGAACCCGCCCTTCAACATCAAGGAATGGTGGGACGGTAAGCTGGAGGGCGACGCCCGCTGGAAATACGGCACGCCGCCGCAGGGGAATGCCAACTTCGCCTGGGTCCAGCACATGCTCCACCACCTCGCGCCGAATGGCTCGATGGCGCTGCTACTCGCAAGTGGCTCGATGAGTTCGAATTCCAGCGGCGAGGGCGACATCCGCCGCGCCTTGATCGAGGCGGATCTCGTCGAGTGCATGGTCGCCCTGCCGGGCCAGCTCTTCACCAATACCCAGATTCCCGCCTGCATCTGGTTCCTCACGAAAAACAAAGCCAAGCGCTCCCGTCCCGGTGCGGCCGCCCTGCGCGACCGCCGCGGCGAAACGCTCTTCATCGACGATCATGAGTTCTGTCCTGGACAGAGTGATTTTTTGCTGGCTAACTAATTTCAAGTATGACGAACACCTTGAAATATATCGACTTATTTGCGGGCTGCGGTGGCCTCAGCACTGGCTTGCATCTGGCAGGATGGAAAGGATTGTTTGCCGTTGAGCGGAACGCGGCAGCGTTTTCGACACTTAAAGCGAATCTCGTCGATAATCGAAATCACTTTGAATGGCCAGATTGGCTAACTTCAACAAATTGGGATATCATCGATTTGCTTGACCGGCATTCTAAAGCACTCAAGAAACTGAGAGGGACCGTCGATCTCATTGTTGGGGGGCCGCCCTGCCAAGGATTCTCAACTGCGGGGCGACGAGTTGAGGGAGACGGCCGGAATAACCTGGTCCACTCATATTTGAAGTTTGTCGAACTTGTGCAGCCAAGGGCAATCCTTTTTGAAAATGTCCGAGGCTTCACAATGAAGTTCAAAGCGAATTCCGCGGGCGGAGCTGCTTATTCGGAAGTGGTGATTGAGAAACTTCGGGAGCTTGGCTACAACGATGCTCGGGGGGAGTTGATCGATATGTCAGAGTATGGAATTCCTCAGCGTCGGAAGCGCTTTATTGTCATCGCTACCCGCGAAGGTTTAGCCGACTTAGCTTTTGATGCGCTTGAGGAAGGATGTGCTGCATTTCTAGAAGAACGAGGAATACCAAGAAAAAATGGCGCGATGTCGGCGTTGTCTGATCTTCATAAGAGTCATGGAGTCAAAAGCTGTCCCGACTCAAATGGATTTGAGTCGGGGATGTCACCCCGTTCAACAACTGGTCTGCAGAAGTACCTTCGAGGCAGCGGTAATGCACACGTTCCAGACAGTCATCGTTTTGTGAATCACACTGAGGATGTCGAGGCCGTTTTTGAACGACTCCTTGTGGGGGCTCCTCGAAATCGTTGTATTCTAGGTGCGGAGCGTTTGCCCTTTGGCCTGAAAAAGCGAAGTGTAACGGTCCTTGCTGGTAACGAGCCTTCGCCAACAGTGACTACGATACCCGATGATTTTGTTCACTACGCAGAGCCTCGAGTAATGACCGTCCGCGAGTGCGCCCGACTCCAAACTTTCCCAGACTGGTTTGAATTTAAGGGGCCATACACCACGGGTGGCAAACAGCGAGTGTTGCAAACCCCTCGCTATACTCAGGTTGGGAACGCGGTCCCACCACTATTTGCTGAAATGGCTGGAAGAGCTATCAAGGAGGTTCTAAATGTCTGAAGACGCCAATCACTTTTCGGTTAGCGCCGGGTTAAAGAATATTATCGGCAGCGAACTAATCACAAATGATTTTGTGGCCATCTTTGAATTGGTCAAAAACTCCTTTGATGCTCACGCCACTGAGGTCGTTATCGCCTTTCAGAATATAAGAGATTCAAGGAAGGCTTCAATCGTCATCGAGGATAATGGCAAAGGCATGACTTCAGAAGACATCACTGGAAAGTGGTTGTGGGTTGCCTACTCGGCCAAAAGAGACCTCTCGGAAGATGCTGATCTGGTGAAGAATGGCGACTATCGGGATCTAATTGGCCAGAATCGCCCCTTTGCAGGAGCAAAAGGTATTGGCCGGTTTTCTTGTGATCGCCTTGGAAGGCATCTCACCCTCTTTACGCGTCGCGACGAGACCAAAGCTGAGTTCGAATGGTTGCGAGTGGATTGGCGTGATTTTGAAGAGAACGCCAAACAGCGTTTCGAAGATATTCGAATTCGAAGGGGAATTTCTGCAAAGGAACGCTTCAAAAAAAAGCGAGGGACAAAGCTGAAGATTACCGGGCTTCGTTCGAATTGGGATAGAAAGATGATCCTTGAATTACGCAAGGAGCTTCAAAAGTTGATCAGTCCAGAAGAGGGGGCCACCAAAAGAAAATTTCGTGTTGTAATAGTCGCACAAGACGAAGAGCGGGCTGATAAAACAAAACCGCAGGACGATCGCGTCAACGGCGAAGTGCGCAATTTTTTGTTCGAACGTCTCGATCTTAAGACAACCAAATTGATGGTGACCTTCGCTGAGTCGGGTAAGACTATCCAAACTGATTTGACAGACCGAGAGCAAGCTATCTACTCGGTCGTTGAGGCGAACACCGAATATCAACAACTTGGAGGTGTAAAAATAACGATATTTTACCTAAATCGATCCGCTAAGATGGCATTTCGAAAGGCCGTGGGTGTCGAGCCTGTGAAATTTGGCTCCATCTTTTTATACAAAAATGGCATTAGGATTCTTCCATATGGTCGCGATGATGATGATAGTTACGGGATAGCGAGGCGTAAGCAGCAGGGTTCTTCTCGATACCTCGGAGCCCGAGATTTATTCGGTCGTATACAGATAACCGCCGGCAACAACACCTTCAAAGAAGTTAGTAGTCGCGATGGGGGGTTGATGGTTTCAGAAGAGCGTGAGCAATTACTAAATTATCTGACCGATAATGCGCTTCGCCGCCTTGAAAACTACGTCGTTGATGTGATCCGGTGGGGAAATCCGCCCGGACGGAATGACGACGACTCTCTAGCACCAACTCCTAGCGATTCGCGTAATGAGGTCTTTGAATTGATCACGCGGCTTACCGAATCGGAGAATATTGTGCGTTTCGACGCAAATCCGGAACTGCTCAAGATTATCAACGAGCGACAGGCGGATGGCGCCGGTGCTCTGCTCAATAACTTTGAACGAATTGCCCATCAGCACGGAGACGTGGCGTTGGCCAAGGAAGCAACCCGCATCAAGAGGGAAATGGGAGCTGTGCTGAATGCTAGAGTTGAAGCGCAAGCCGAAGCGGTGACTGAACGGAAGCGCCGAATTGTCACTGAAAAGCAACTATCCACGGAGCGGCAGAGGAATCAGATTCTTAAGGAATTGGTCAAACCCGCGGATGAGCAAAGGGGAATTCTTGAGCATTGGATAAAACTGGTGGCGGACGCAATTGGTGAACTTGCGGGAGATCTTATAGGTAAGGTTAATTTAAAAAAGGAAGTCAAAGAATCCGAAATGATCCAGGGATTAGCTTCTATCAAATTCGAGTCTGACAAGCTTCTTACGGTTAGCAGTTTAGTGATGGAGACCGGATTTGATCTCCGAAAACAACGAGTTAGCGGCGATCTCTCGCGATATTTCTTCGAATATCTTGAACTGGCGTCTAGATCAAGTGGCCCTGTTCGACATGAAATTGAATGGGATGAGTCACAAGTTTTTCAGGCTCAGCTTCGTCCTGTTGAAATTGCGATTGTCGTCGATAATCTCACCAGCAATGCGAAAAAGGCAGGAGCGCGCCTTATGCGCTGGCGTATACTAGCCTCTAAAACTGATTTGAAAGTTTCAGTCAGTAACGATGGCCGCCCTCTAGCAAAGCATATTGAGGCAATCCTGTTTGAACTCGGGTCCACTGCTACGAAAGGAAGTGGAGTCGGCCTGTATACCTGCCGCCAAGTCATCCGCGCAATGAGCGGGGAAATGAGTTATTGTGGAAATGATTCGCTGCTAGGTGGTGCAACTTTTGAAATGAAATTTTTGAAATGAACTTGAGGATTCTAGTGATTGATGACGAGGAGGAATATCTGGGAAGAATTTCCCGAAGATTGAAAATCGGATTAGTAAATAACCCCTGGGAGGTGGGTGTTGAAGTAGTTGAATTGCATAGCGACTTATACCCTGATGAGGATCAGCTGAAGGCAAAAGTAGAAGAACTGTCTGAAGAGAGATGGGATGCTTTGCTTGTTGACGTCAAACTGTTCGACCATAATTCAATTACCTTGCCGGGATTGCTGCTGCCAATCAATCTGATTCGTGCCTTTCGTGAGAGAAATCACGCTGCTATTGCATTAGTTTTTAGCGGAAATATTCAAGATCATCTTCAAAGTTTGTTTGTTGAACAGTCAGCAAGCGCCGGGGTTGGCGTGAGGGGTCAGGTGGAACGGCATGTTCGCAGTATCATCAGCTTGGGAATCGTCGATTTTTCTGCAAAAAACAGAGTGGCGGATGATGCTATAGGACATCTTCTAAAGCCACCGTGGCTTCTGCGCCTGGAACGTGAGTTTCTTCGGACGCCAAACGTTTTGATGGAATCGTCGTTGTTGAGCCAACTTGGTGTGCCTGTTGGCAACGGTCAGGTTTCTTTCGCCGAATTGGCCAAAATGCTTCGTCAGCCAGGGGTGCTTGGCGAGCAAGTTGCGAGGATTGCATCAGAATTCGGAGTAGCATCGCTGGCGGATTTATACGCATGATCTGTCATGAGCGCCTCAATTATTCTAATTAAAACTGCTTGCGGGGATTTGGATTTCTTGGTGCCAGTAGTAGATAAATTGGTTGAGGCAATTGGTTCGGGAATGGATTATGTCCGTATCCAGAATGCGGACGATATTGATAGTGTTTTGGATAGAATGCGAAATTCGAATTACACCCGTGTAATCATTTTTTCACATGGTCGGGAGAAAGAATTGCTTGGAGCCGATCTTCCTTTAAGCGGTGAGCATGGACCTGTTTGGCTGAATAGTTCCGACCAGCTAGCCGTGCTGGCTGATAAAGAAATTTTCTGCCTTGCGTGCCAGTCCCAAAGCTTAGGCGGGGCGGCAATTGAAAGCGGTGCAAATGCATTTCTTGGGTTCGCAGAGGTGCCATTCCATCGATTTGAAGGTGACGAGCCACGACGAGAACCGCAGTTGGAGGATTCGTGTAAACAAGTTATTGCACATGCTGCTCAGATTTCAATTATGCGATGGCTAATTGATGGGGAGCCACTATCAGAAGTTTTGGCTTATTTTCGCCTTTGTGTGAGGCGAATTGTATCAGATTTTGCTCGCAATGATCGAAGCCATCCGCAGCGGCATGGAGTGATTCTGCTGAACTTGGCGTTGCTCGGCTGCTCGTTGCGCATGGCACGTCGCGAAGGTTAGGATTCGTGGCAGCACATGCGGGATGCGCTGCCGGGTGCGTCGTTCATCGGCTTCACCGGCACGCCGATCGAAAAGGCGGATGCGAACACGCAGGAGACCCTCGGCGGCTACGTGTCGATTTATGACATCGAGGACGCGAAGGAGGACAAGGCGACGGTGCCGATCTATTACGAAAGCCGGCTGGCGAAGCTGGACTTCAACCGCGAGGAGATCGACCGGCTGAACAAGGACGTGGAGGAGGTGATCGAGGACGAGGAGGATGTTTCCGCGAGGGAAAGCACCAAGGGCAAGTGGG
>JAYTLR010000037.1:0-3312 GCA_043729195.1 Akkermansia sp. | reverse complement strand
CCCCGCTCCCAGTCCAACACCGCTTCATCGACGATTCTACTGGCTACTGACTGCCTTTCCCCTGCTCACTGCTCACTGCTCACTGCTCACTCGGCACTTCTTCACCATGCCCGCCAAAAAATCCCCCGCCCGCCCACGCGAACTCCTGTTCGGCGACCTCTGGGAATTCGACCCCGCCCCGGAGTCGGCCGAGCCCTTCATCGCGCCGCGCTACGGGCTGTTTATCGACGGCAAGTTCACCGCGCCGAAATCGAAGAAATACTTCGACACCATCGCGCCTCGCAACGGGGCCAAGCTCAGCGAGATCGCCCTCGCCAACGCCGCCGATGTCGATGCCGCCTACACCGCCGCCGCCAAGGCATTCCCCGCCTGGTCGAAGCTGCCGGGCAAGGAGCGCGGCAAGTATCTCTTCCGCATTGCCCGCCTGCTCCAGGACCGGGCCCGCGAGTTCGCCGTGGCGGAAACCCTCGATGGCGGCAAGCCGATCAAGGAGTCGCGCGACTTCGACCTGCCGATGGCCGCCGCGCATTTCTTCTACCACGCCGGCTGGGCGGATAAACTCGAGTTCGTCGCCCCCGGCCGCACGCTCCAGCCGCTCGGCGTCGTCGGCCAGATCATCCCGTGGAATTTCCCGCTGCTGATGCTCGCGTGGAAAATCGCGCCTGCTCTGGCTGCGGGAAACACCGTAGTTCTGAAACCCGCCGAGACCACCTCGATCACCGCGCTGAAGTTCGCCACCATCCTCGAACAAGCAGGCCTGCCGCCGGGCGTCGTCAACATCGTCACCGGCGCCGGCGAGACCGGAGCCGCCGTGGTCAGCCACCCGCTCGCCGCCAAGATCGCCTTCACCGGCTCGACCCAGGTCGGCAAGATCATCCAGCGCGCCCTCGCCGGCAGCGGAAAGAAGCTGAGCCTCGAGCTCGGTGGAAAGGCGGCCAACATCGTCTTCGAGGACGCCCCGCTCGACCAGGCGGTCGAAGGCATCGTCAACGGCATCTTCTTCAACCAAGGCCACGTCTGCTGCGCCGGCTCCCGCCTGCTGGTCCAGGAAAGCGTGGCCGATCTCGTGGTCGCCAAGCTCAAGCGCCGGATGCAGGTCCTCCGCGTGGGCGACCCGCTCGACAAGAACACCGACATCGGCGCGATCAACTCCGCTGAGCAACTCGCGAAAATCAAGGAGCTCGTCGCCAGCGGCGTGAAGGAAGGCGCGGAACTCCATCAGCCCGTCTGCAAGCTGCCGGCAAAGGGCTTTTACTTCGCGCCCACGCTCTTCACCAAGGTCAGCCAGAGCCACCGCGTCGCCCGCGAGGAAATCTTCGGCCCGGTCCTTTCCATCCTCACCTTCCGCACCCCGGAGGAAGCGATTGAAAAGGCCAACAACACCCCCTTCGGCCTCAGCGCCGGCGTCTGGACGGACAAGGGCAGCAAGATCCTCAAGATGGCCGCCGAGCTGAAAGCCGGCGTCGTCTGGGCCAACACCTACAACAAGTTCGACCCCTCCAGCCCCTTCGGCGGCTACAAGCAAAGCGGCTTCGGCCGCGAAGGCGGGAAGCACGGGTTGCTGGATTACGCTTCGCTTGGCTAGCCTTCGGATTTGCGCCACCCATCGCCATCTGTCATCCTGGATCCATGAATCTGGAACGCATCACCGCCGATCCCGCCGTCATGTCGGGCAAACCCTGCATCCGGGGCCTTCGGGTCACCGTGGCCAATGTCTTTCGTCAATTGTCCAATCACCGGACGCGGGAAGAGATCCTGGCTTCGTATCCCTATCTCGAACCGGAGGACATCGATGCCTGCCTGGACTACGCCGCGATGTGCGCCGATGACGAGGAGATCATCCTCTCCCCGGCATGAGGTTGCTTGTCGACATGAACCTGAGCCCCGATTGGATCCCGATGCTTCCCTCCCGCGATTGGGAGGCTCGACACTGGTCTGAAATCGGCCCCGGAAATGCTCCGAATTCCACTTTGATGCAATGGGCGCGTGACGAAGGGCATGTGATTCTCACTCAAGACCTCGATTTCTCACGCTTGCTTTTTATCAGCGGAAATGGCGGACCGAGCGTCGTTCTTTTGAGAATGAAAGATGAGTTCGATCTCGCAGCGAGAGAGAACGTCTTCCGCGCTCTCGATCAGGCGGGACCGGCCCTACTTTCCGGTGCGCTTATGATCGTATCAGGCGACCGAGCCCGGCTACGGAAGCTGCCGATCCATCCTTCCGACGGTTAAATCTTCTATCACTCATGAACCCTCTCCCTATCACCAAAACCCCCAAGTGCTACGTCGGCGGCGCCTTCATCCGCTCAGAGTCCGGCCGCGTCTACGAGATCCACCGTAGCTCCGGCGAATTCCAGGCCAACATCCCGCGCTGCACCCGCAAGGATGTCCGCAACGCCGTGGAAGCCGCTGCGAAAGGTGGAGCCGGCTGGGCGCGGCGCACACCCTACAACCGGGCTCAGATCCTTTACCGCCTGGCCGAAATGTTAGAGGCCCGCGCCGATGAAATGGCGGCTGTCACGACCGAAAACGAAGTCCGCGCCACCCTCGACCGCATCGTCCACTTCGCCGGCTGGGCGGACAAGTACGAGCAGGTCCTCGGCAGCGTGAACCCCGTCGCCAGCCCGCACTTCAATTTCACCATCACCGAACCGATGGGCATCATCGGCATCCTCGCGCCGGAAGACGCACCCTTGCTCGCCCTGATGACCCTCATCCTGCCGGCCATCACCACCGGCAACAGCGTGATCGCCCTCGCCTCGCACGCCGCGCCCTACCCCTCCATCCTGCTCGGCGAAATGCTCGCCACCAGCGATCTCCCGGGCGGCGTGGTCAATCTCCTCACCGGCGACCGCAAGGAGATGCTCCCGACCTTCGCCACCCACGAACACCTCCGCGCCGTCGCCGCCACCGCGACCCAGGAAGAAGCGACCGCCCTCCAACAAGGAGCCGCCGAGTCGGTCAAGCGGGTGATCCTCCACGACCCGAAAACCGACTGGTTCTCCTCCAGCCACGATTCGCCCTACGCCCTCCGCGACTTCACCGAGGCCAAGACCGTGTGGCACCCGATCGGTGCCTGAGCGGAAAGGTGCGAAGTCAAGCGCGCTGGCCACTCAAGATAGAGGTAGGAACGGGGCTCTCGCCCCGCTCCCCCCTCCGAACCGGACGTGCGGATCTCCCGCATCCGGCTCTCCAGTCATGGCATTTTGCCGGCTCGATCCTTGCGGACTTCCCTGCCGGGTGTCGGCACGCCGCTATCCTTGCAGCGACAGGCGCGCCACTTGGACGGCGTGGATTTCCGACATACCGTGGG
>JAYTLR010000036.1:0-5903 GCA_043729195.1 Akkermansia sp. | reverse complement strand
CTCGACGGCGCGCGAGGTGATCCCGGCCGCGCACTTGTTCCCATCCCGCGAGGCCAAGGCGGGCGGCTCGCTGTTAGAGGAGCACTGGAGCGGGATCGCGGGCGGCACGATCGCCGCGCTGACGTCGGAACCGAACTATCCGGCCAAGCCGGGCGGGCGGGAATTCATCACGAGCTTCGAGAGCCTGGCACGCGACTGGAGCGACTCCCGCGGGACAAGGGTCACCGGGTTCATCGTGCCGCCGGTCACCGGCAACTACCAGTTCGCGGCGAGCGGCGACGAGGTGGTGGAGCTTTATCTCAGCAGCGATGCGACGGCCGCCAACAAAGTGCTTATCGCGAGCGTCACGGCGGCGACTGGCCTCCGCGATTGGAATGTGCAAGCGGGCCAGCAGTCGGTGGCCTTGCCGCTGGTGCAAGGGCGGACGTATTACGTCGAACTGCTGCACAAGGAAGACAGCGGGGCCGATCACTGGAGCGTGGGCTGGAAGAAGCCGGGCGACGCGAATTTCAGCGTGGTTCCGGGTGAAGCGCTGCTTCAGCCCGGCCTAGCCACCGCGCAGCCGGCACAGGCCGCGCTGCTCGACACGATGGCGCGCGACCATCCGCGGATCTTCGCCACGGCGGCGCGCTTTGCGAAACTCCGCGCCACCTGGCAAAGCCCGACCGCCAGCCAGCCGAAGACCTGGGCGCAGAACGCGATCAACAGCGCGAACACGATTCTCACGGAAGCTGCGGTGACGTATGCACCCGACGTCCGCGGCACCATTCTCAGCGAGTCGCGTCGGGTGGTGGACCGGATATACAAGCTCGGCACCGCCTGGCAACTCACGGGAGACCCCCAGTATGCCGAGCGGGCTTGGACCGAACTCTCCGCGGTGGCCGCCTTTCCCGACTGGCATCCCGGGCATTTTCTGGACACCGCGGAAATGACCCACGCCTGCGCGATCGGCTACGATTGGTTCTACCACTACTGGAGCCAGCCGCGGCGCGACACGATCCGCAACGCGATCCTCAATCTCGGCCTGAATCCCGGGCTCTCGCAGTTCACTTCGAACGCGTGGTGGTCGCGCAACACCGCGAACAACTGGAACATGGTGTGCACCGGCGGGCTGAGCCTCGGGGCATTGGCGGTGGGGACGGAGAGCGAGGCTTTGGCGGAGAACATCCTGCACCGCTCGATCACTTCGACCCGCCCGATATGGGCGCATTTCACCACCGATTGCGGGGCTTGGTATGAAGGCCCGGGCTACTGGGGCTACACGACGGAATACGGGATCCGGATGTTCGCCGGGCTGGAGTGGGTGCTGGGCAGCGACTTCGGAATCAGCGGCACCCAGGGCGTGTCGGAGAGCGGCTTCGCACCGATCGGAGCCACCGGGCCGACCAACATCATCTTCAACTTCGCCGACGCCGGGGCGGGTGGTCCGTCGCGCGGGCCGGTGTTCCAGTGGATGGCCCGGCGCTATGGCCAGCCGGTCTTCGCGGGGTGGGAAAACCAGGGCGGCGGCGGTGCGCTCGACGCGCTGTGGCACACGGACAGCACGACGTCGGTGGCGGGCTCCGCGACGCCGGTGGACATGGCCTTTCACGGCGATGCGGGCACGGCCTTCCAGCCGCAGGAAATGGTCACGATGCGTGGCAAGTGGAACGACAGCCGCGCGACCTTCATCGGCAGCAAGGGCGGGGAAATGGGGGCCGCGCATGGCAATCTCGATGCCGGGACTTTCGTGCTCGATGCCCTCGGCAAGCGCTGGTTCCACGACCTCGGCGGCGACAATTACGCGCTGCCCGGCTACTTCAGCGACACCCCGAGCAGCGGCACCGATCGCTGGGATTACTACCGGATGCGGCCGGAGGGACAGAACACACTGACCATCGAGCTAAGCGCGAATGCCGGCATGGTTCTCAGTGCGGTCGCCCCGCTGCTGGCCTTTCAGAGTGAGGCCGGTGGCAGCGAAAGCTTCGCGATCCACAACCTGACCCCGGTTTACGGAGGCATGACCCGCGTTTGGCGCGGCGCGCGGCTGACCGGCAAGCGCGACGAGGTGCTGGTGCAGGACGAGATCCAGGCGGCGAGCGGGAAGTCGGTGTGGTGGTTCGGACACTTCACCTCGCCGACGACCACGGTGACGATCGATCCCGACGGCACGTCCGCGATGATGACCCAGGGCGCGGAGCGGCTGTGGTGCAAGATCGTGAGCGGCGTCGGAAGCTTCCAGATCCTGAACGCGGTGCCGCTGCCCAGCTCGCCGAACCCCGCAGGGCAGAACGCCAACACCGGGCACAAGAAGCTGGCGATCCAGCTCGCCAACGTGACGAATACCACGCTCGCGCTTTGGTTTGTCCCGCTATCGGCCGGCGAGCCGGTGCCGACGCTGCTGCCGGTCATCGCGCCGCTTTCCACCTGGAACCTCGCCGCGACCAACGACCCGCCGACCGCGGTCAACGGCGGAGTGACGGGCAGCGGCGACAACGCGGTGGACATCGACCTGCGCGGCTACGTCACCGACGACAGCACGCCGCCGGAGCAGATGCGTTTCAGCGTCAGCGGCGGGGTGAACGGGACAGTGGTGCTGTTAGACGACGGTCACACCGCGCGCTTCACTCCGAACCCGGGCTACACCGGCCTGCCGCTCTTCAGCTTCACGGCGACCGACACCTCGCCGGATCCGCGGGTGCTGGTGGCTTATGATTTCGACGAGCCCGAAGCCGCGGTGCCTTCGACAGTTCCCGACGTCTCTGGCAACTTGCGGCACGGGACCATCGACTTCGCGGGGGCGGGTTCGTTCCAGATGCTTGCCGATCATCCCGCGCCGCTGACAAGCCAAGGTGCGCGCTCGGTGGATCTCGCGGAAGCCGGGACCACGGCTGCTCGGTTGCGGCGCAGCGTGAGTGCGGCGGAGCTGAACTGGAATGCGGCGGACTGGACGGTGTCCGGCTGGTTCAAGCGGCGTGACACGACCAACGACGACATGGTCTGGCATATCTCCGACGGCGACGGCTTCGGCAACAACAACGAGATCTATGTCTATTGCCCGGCCGGCCAGACGGCGGTGCGGCTCCAGCATCACAACGGCACGATTTTCGACGTCGACATTGCCCGGACTGGCATCGCCGCCGGGACTTGGCACCATTTCGCGGTGGTCCGCGACGGGCCGGTGCTTTCCTTCCACGTGAACGGCACGCTGGTCGGCAGCGACTCCGATTTCACCTTCGCCCTCGATCAAAACTCGCCGCTGGCTTTCGGCGGCCATGCCAATCCCGCCTTCCAGCCGGGGCGTTGGTTCGACGGCCAGCTCGATGACCTCGCTGTGTTCACCTCCGCGCTGGCACCGGGGGAAATCGGCACCCTCGCGGCCGGGATGACGGTGCGCCACTTCGGAGGATTGAGCGCGGGAGGGACCATCACGCTGTCGGCCGCGCCGTTGACTTATGTCTGGAACAACGCGGCGACCGGCAGCCCGCTACCCTGGAGCAACGGCAGCCATTGGTCCGGTGCGGTCTCGCCGGTCGCGGGCCGGGGCACCGCCTTGCAGTTCTTCACCGGCCAGACGCTGGCGGGGGGAGCAACCAATCCGACCCACGATCTCGGAAGCGGCTTCGTTGTAAACAGCCTCAGCCTGGTGGGCACCAGCAGCGCGGCCACGACCGTCACGATCAACGGAGGCGGTCTCCTGTTTCTCAATAACGGGTTGCTTGAGCCGGCAGTCAATTCAAGCGCCTCCAACGGGGCCGGTCTCACCTACGTCGTCGCCAACCCGTTGACCCTCGGGGCCGCGACCACCTTCAACACGAGCGGTAGCGCGAACTTCCGTTTCAGCGGAGTAATCGACGGCGGTGGCGATTTCATCAAGTCGGGCACCGGGAAGCTGATCCTGAGCGGTTCGAACACCTGGACCGGCGACACCGTGATCAGCGCTGGCACTTTGCAAGTCGGTGAAGACGGGCCGGGAGGAGGGCTCGGCAGCGGCTACGTGACCAACAACGCCACGCTGCGCTTTGAACGGACCGGCACCTTGCCCGTGCCGAACCCCATCGGCGGCAGCGGCTGGCTCTACATCGACTGCCCGATCAACGCCGGAAACATCGTGCTCAGCGGCGTCAACAGCTTCGACGGGGGCGTGACGGTGAACAGCGGCGCGCTGCGGATCACGAACAGCCACGCGCTGGGCGACGGCACCAAGACCATCGTCCTCAGCAACGGCACCGGGGGAGCGCCGCAGCTCCGGCTCGACGGCAGCCTCGACCCGATCGAACTGCCCGCGACCATCAGTTTCACCACCAGCAGCAGCAGCGGCGCGATCATCAACGAGGCGGGCGACAACCTCATCGGCGGCAATTTCAACCTGACCAGCGGCGGCGGGGCGACGCGGCTGCTGGCGAGCGCCGGGACGTTGACGCTGGACGGGAACCTCATGCCGAACACCACCGGCCGCACGCTCGATCTGGCCGGGGCGGGCAAGGGAATCATCACTGGCAACGTGCTCGATGGCGTCGCTCCCAATGTCCTCGCCGTGGCGAAGAACGATAGCGGCACGTGGACGCTGGCCGGTTTTAACACCTGGACCGGCAACACCACGGTCAGCGCTGGCACGCTGGTCATGAACGGAAGTCTGGTCGCGGGTGGCACCGTCACGGTCGCCACCGCTGCGAAGCTGGCGGGGCGCGGAAGCATCGCCGCGAACACGGTGGTCAACGGTTTGCTGCAACCGGGCGATGGCTTCGGCACGATCACCTTCAGCGGGACCCTTGCGTTCGGCTCGGCAAGCCGCGTTGCCTGGGAGCTCGGCGACAACCTCGAAGCGGGACCCTCCCTCGACCGGGTGAACGCCGCGGGGCTCTCGATCACGACCAACGCGGCCATCGATCTGGTCTTCAACCGGCCGGGCAGTGCGGTGGATTTTCGCGCCGCCTTCTGGGGGCAAGCGCGAAGCTGGCCGGTGGTGGCCGCGACCTCGATCACCGGAAGCTTCAAGCTGGGAACCACCAGCAGCGACCTCAACGGCCGGCCGGCGAGCGGCTACGGGGCTTTCACGCTCCAGCACGTGGCAAATACGGTGAACCTCGTATGGACCCCGCTGCCGCCGATCCAGCAGTGGCGCTTCACGCATTTCGCGACCAACGCGAATTCCGGCAGTGCGGCGGACCTCTCGGACATTGATCGCGATGACATCGTCAACCTGCTGGAATACGCGCTTGGCGGGGATCCGAATCTCGGGTCAGTGGCGCCGCTTCCCGTGGGCGGCGAGGCGGGTGGCAAGTTGGCGCTGTCGTTTTCCCGCAGGCCATCCGCCACCGACCTGACCCTGACCGTCCAAGCCGCCGCCAGCCCTGCCGGGCCGTGGACCGGTCTCGCGGTCAGCAGCGGAGGAGGGGCGTTTACTGCATTAGTTCCAGGAACCGACATCACCGAGACTGGCGACGGCGAGTTGCGCGCGGTTGTGGTTCGTGACCTCTACTTGCGAAGTGACCCGGCTCATCCGCGGCGCTTCATGCGCTTGCAAGTCGAGCGGTAGCCGCTGTTGGCCGGCTGCCCGATCCGCAACTAGTAAGGGTCGGCGTCGCTCGCGTTCACCGCCACCGATTCGTAGCGGCTTTTGAAGTCCTCCCGGTCGGCAGCCGACTCGAAGACCATCTTCCCACCGTCGCCGCGGGCCATCAAATGCCTCGCTGCCTTCTCATCTAATCTTGTTAGCGTTTCTTCATTTCTATTGTGCCAACGTCCAATACTCCGTTCTGCACGTGGCAACGGGGATGCACGGGCTGGGGGTGGTGAGTCCGTTGGAGGATTGATGATTGGGGTTCACAGCCGTCCCACAGGCTTTGACGAGGACGGGCTGAAAGCGGGCTGGTGTTGATCTTAAATCCCTGCCACCCGGCAGGGGTGTATGAACAAACAAA
>JAYTLR010000035.1:0-6312 GCA_043729195.1 Akkermansia sp. | reverse complement strand
GTCCGCTCGAAATCCCCGACCGTCCAAGCGGACTAAAGATCCGCGGTCCAGTACATCGCCCGTCTGACAACGCTTGAAGGACAGAGGGGCGACATTTCTGCCGCCCCTCCTTGATCGATCACGCCGCTTTCGGTGGCTCGATCTCCTTTACTTCCACCACCGGCACCTCCTCCTTCAAGGCATCCCATGCGGTGAGCAATTGCATCATCGCCTGGAACACTCCGGCTTGCGGTGCGCTCTGGCCGTCGCCGCCGAGCATCACCAGCTTCTCCGGCACCAGCGGCTGCGTGCTGTGTGAAAGCTCGCTGGCCACCAGGTTCAACGCGTAGAGCCGGTTGTCGCCGAAAGCCGAGACTTTCTGGCGGCTGACTTCCGCTTCCGCCTCACCGATGCACGCGATCTTGCCGGCCTCGGCCTCCGCGATCTGGCGGATGCGCGAGGCCTCACCCTGGCCGATCAGTTCCGCCACCCGGGCCTGGCCCTGGGCCATCGCGATCTCTCGCTTGGCAAGCTGCTCGGCCTCGGCGAACTGCGCCGAACCGCGGTTGGCCGCGACCTGGATCTCGATGTGCGTTTCCGTCAGGTGGGTCTGACGGGCGGCTTCCGCCTGGGCCTGGTTGAGCTCCTTCAAGCGCGCCGCGGCCTCCTGCTGCTTGCCGAAGGTCTCCTTCTGCTCCTCGGCCAGACGGCGCTGGCGGAGCTGGTCGAAGAGGCTGTCGATCGGGTCCTCGCCATCCTTGCGGCTGGCGCTTTCGGGACGACCGATCAGCACCGCGACGCAGTTGATGTCGTAGGTCTCGAAACGGCGGCCGAGTTCCTCAGTGGCATGCCGCTGGATCTCCTCGCGCCGCGTCAGCAGGTCGAGCATGTGGCTGCTCTGCGCGACGTCGCGGAAGTAGGCGGTCAGGATCGGGTCGAGCGTCTGGCTGATCAGCCGGTTTACGTCGCCGAAGCGCTGGATGACGCGGGGTGCCTTCTGGTAGTCGATGTGCAGCACCAGGCTCAGCGGTAGCATCGGCTCGTAGCCGTCGGCGGTGATCAGCGGGATGCTGCTCAGGTGCTCGTCGTACTTGTGGTTCTCCGTCTGGCCGCTGATCCAGCGAAGTACGAAGTTCACCGTAGGAACCAGCTCGACTTTCAAGGCATACGGATTCAGCGCGTATTTTCCCGGCGTGAGCGCCTGCTTCCACACCCCGCGACGGCCGATCTCGACCTGCTCGCCGTAGCGGAAGGTCGCGCCCGAAATGTCGGTGCCATCGCCGCCGAAGTAGCCGATGACCACGCCGACGTAGCCGATCGGGATCAGGGTCTTGGGCTTCAGTTCCACCGTGGCGAACCAGCGGTTGATGAAGTAGGTGCCGTCGGTCAGCACCTGGAGCTGCTTGCCGCGCCGGCCGCCGAGTCGGAGGAAGGTCTCCGGGTCCTGGAAGTAGTTGTGGCCGGAGCCGCCCTTCTCGTCGCGGACTTCGGGTGCGATGACTTCGCCCGCCTCGAGCGTCGGTCCGTCGTGCACGGTGATGACGCCGATGTTGTCAGAATCCGTCATGCCGGACGCGGAGTTCGGCGGCTCGACCTTGTTGCTGCGCGGATTCCCGACCAGCACCGGGGTGAAGCCGGACTGGACCTGGAGTTCTTCCAACCAGTGCTGCGCCATGCGGTTTTCCTCGCTGGAGATCGGGCCGGTGTGGACTCCCGTCTCGGTGATCACCATGAAGACGGCGGTGTTGATGGCATAGACGCCTTCACGAAGGATGCCGCGCTGGCGACCGCGCTGGCCGCCGGTTTCGAGGAAGCCGACGGCGTCCTGGAAGCCGTTGCTGTCGACGATGCGGCCGAGCGTCTCGGCGGGCGGCAGCGGCTGGCCGTCGCGGGCATAAACGTAGCCGATGCGGCCTTCCGCCACGGTGACGAGCGGCACCTTGTGGATCGTGTATTTCCAGAACGGATAGCCCACGAAGAGGCCACCGCGCAGGACCTTGGCCTGGTAGCCGGCCTCGCCGTTGAGGGCGATGATCCGGCCATCGGTCAGCGAGCCGCTGGCCGACCAGAGTTTCTCGATGATCCCAACCCGGCGGTGCGGGATGTACCGCACGCCGAGGAAGAGATAGACGGACGCAGCCAGCGCGACGATTGACGCCACGGTGACTCCCAAGCTGAACCAAATGTCAGCGATCATATGTTGTGTTCTCCTTTTTCTTTCGATGACCGGTCCTGCCCCACCTGCGGGAGGCAGGGGCCGGATACTTTTCTGGGACTGGCGAAGCGGCGGCGGCTCCGGCGGTCCCTTGTCAGGAGAAACACCGATCGATCCGCGCCCCGCGGTGATGCCTACGGGGTTAGCTGTCGGGCTGGAGCCACCACGTGCTCCCGGTGCCGCAGGCACCGCATGCCCCAAGACCGGGGACCAAGGCAACGAGCCTTGGACAGACGGTCGGGATTGGTTCCCCCGCTGCTCCGGACCACTCGTCCGGTGCACTCGGCTGACGGAATCGTTCTCAAAGAACTTGGGATGTTTCTAACCGACCCCGCGACAAGGGCAATGCGGCCGTTTGTAATCGGGTCAAATGCGGTCGCAGAGCGCCGCTACATTCCTCCCATGTAGCGGCGCGTCAATGACCGCCGCACTTTGTAAACGAAGCGACCTTTGATACCCGTTTCAGCTTTGATGAAGAAGCTGCTCTCCCGTGGCTTCTTTTACAGCCACCGGCGGTCGCAGACTCGCCGCTACATTTCGGGATGTCCGGCCGATGCCGGTGGAAGTTCGAAAGCTCCCGAGCGTAGAATCAGCGATGACCCTGAAAATCTTCACGCTGTTGATCGGCAGTGCAGCCGCGCTGCTGTCCGCCGAGCCCGCTCCATTGCCGGAGGGCGCGGTAGTGGAAGAGTGGCCGCACTTCCTCGGCCCGCATTTCAACGCGATGACCCGCGAGGGACCGCTGCTCGACAAGTGGCCAGCGGGCGGGCCGGGGATCGTTTGGGAAGCAGAGCGTGGAGACGGCTACTCGTGTCCGATCCTTGCCGGTGGACGGCTGTTTCACTTCCATCGCGTGGACGGCAAGGAGACCTTGGAATGTCGTGAACCGGAGACCGGCAAGATCGTCTGGAGCTTCTCTTACGCGGTCGAATACCAGGACCGCTACGGCTTCAGCAGCGGGCCGCGGTCGAGCCCGGTGGTTGATGACGGCCGGGTTTACATCGCCGGGGTGACCGCCCGCCTCCACTGCCTGAGCACCGATAAGGGCGAGCTGATCTGGCAACGCGATCTGGCGAAGGAATACTCGGTGCCGCAGAACTTTTTCGGCTACGGGCCCACGCCGGTGGTGCACGGGGACCGGATCATCGTGAACGTCGGCGGCGAGAAGAAGGACGAAGCCGGGGTCTGCGTCGCCGCCTTCGACAAGAAGACCGGCAAGACGCTGTGGGAAGTCCGCGACACCTGGGGTGCAAGTTATGCCTCGCCGGTGGTGGCGACGATCCGTGGCAAGGCCTGTGCGCTGGTGCTGGCGGGCGGCGAGAGCAAGCCGTCGCACGGCGGAATGCTGACGATCGATGCCGCGACCGGCGAGGTTTACGACCGATTCCCGTGGCGCGCCCGTGCCTATGAATCGGTCCTCGCTTCCTCCCCGCTGGCGATCGACGACAAGCGCGTCTTCATCTCCGAATGCTATCAACTCGGCGGCGTTCTGTTAGAGTTTGATGAAAAGCGAAAATCGAAGCCGCTGTGGAAGCAGCGCGAGTTCGGGATGCACTTCATGATGCCGCTGGTGAAGGACGGGCATCTTTTCGGCTTCGCAGGGCGCAACCCGCCGGACACCGAGTTCAAATGCGTGAACCTCGCGAGCGGCGAACTGGTGTGGACGAAGGACTACCGCTGGCAGGTGAACGGCCAAGTCGAGGGGCTGTTCCGCGGCAGCCTCTTGCAAGCCGGGAAGCGCGTCTTTGCACTGGGTGAAGACGGCATCCTCGCGGAGATCGAGATCTCGCCCGAGGGCACGAAAGAGATCCAGCGGGCGAGACTGTTCACGGCACGCGAGGCATGGACCTTGCCGAGCCTGCACCGCGGCCTGCTCTACGTGGTGCAGAACGGCACCGACCCGGGGACGGGGAAGAAGGCGCGGGTTATTTGCTATGACTTGCGGGGAAGGTGAGTCGGCAAGGCCGGTGCCACCGTGTGCGCGGAGCAGCAGCCCGCAGAAGGGGCGCAGACGGCCGGGTTGGCGATGCGGACCTGAGCCGGCAAAGATGTCCTGGGGACCGTTCTGCGGAATGAATTCCTCGGTCCCGGTGGAGCCTCCGCGGCCCCACGAAAAAGCCCGCCACCCTTTCGGATGGCGGGCCTTGGTGAATCGATCGGAAGAAACTTACTTCTTCTTCGCCTCTTCGCGCTCCTTGGCGGCCTTGATGACCTCGTCGGAGATGTTCTTCGGGCAGGCGGCGTAGTGGCTGAACTCCATGGAGAACTGGCCGCGGCCGGAGGTCATGGTGCGGAGGTCTCCGATGTAGCCGAACATGGCGGACAGCGGGGCCTCGGCCTTGACGCGGACGCCACCCGGAGTCGGCTCCTGGCCCTGGATCATGCCGCGGCGGCGGTTGAGGTCGCCGATCACGTCGCCGACCTTCTCCTCGGGAGCGAAGACATCGAGCTTCATCATCGGCTCAAGGATCTGCGGCGCGCACTTCGGCATGGTCTGGCGATACGCGGCCTTGGCGGCGATTTCGAAGGCGATGTTGCTGGAGTCCACGGCGTGGAAACCCCCTTCGTTGAGCGTGACCTTGAAGTCCAGGCAAGGGTAGCCGGCAAGCGGCCCTTTATTTACCGAGGTTTTGAAGCCCTTATCGACGGCGGGGATGAACTCCTTCGGGATGCTGCCGCCGACGACCTTCGATTCAAAGATGAAGCCGGAGCCGACTTCACCCGGCTCGATGGTGTAATCGATCTTGGCATACTGCCCGGAACCACCGGACTGCTTCTTGTGGGTGTAGCTGTCGGTGACGGGCTTGGTGATGGTTTCGCGATAGGCGACCTGTGGCGCGCCGACAGTGACCTCGACCTTGTGGGTGCGCTTGAGGATGTCGATTTTGATGTCGAGGTGAAGCTCGCCCATGCCCTTGAGGATCATCTCGTTGGTCTCCTCGTCGGTCTCGACGCGGAACGAGGGGTCTTCCTGGATCATCTTGCCGATCGCGTTGGCCAGCTTCTCGGCGTTGGCCTTGTCCTTCGGCGCGACGGCGATCGAGATGACGGGATCCGGGAACACCATCGGCTCGAGGGTGGCCGGGTTCTTCTCGTCGCAGAGGGTGTGACCGGTCTGGACGTTCTTGAGGCCGACGATGGCGACGATGTCACCCGCCTGGGCGGAGTCGATTTCCTTGCGGTCGTCGGCGTGCATTTCGACCATGCGGCTGATGCGCTCGGTCTTGCCGGTGAAGGAGTTCAGAACGGTGTCGCCCTTCTTGATGGTGCCCGAGTAGATGCGGGTGAAGGTCAGCGCGCCGAACTTATCGTCCATGATCTTGAACGCGAGGCCGCGGAAAGGAGCGGCCGGATCGATGATGGCGAACTTGCCTGTTGGGGTACCTTCCTCGTCCACTTCGGGAAGCGGCTTCACGTCGGTCGGCGCGGGGAGGTAGTCCACTACGGCGTCGAGCATGAGCTGGAGGCCCTTGTTTTTGAAGGATGAACCGCAGTAAGTCGGGAAGAAGGCGAGGTCGATGGTGCACTTGCGGATGCACTTCTTGATGGTGTCGACGTCGGGCTCGACGCCTTCGAGGTACTTCTCCATCACCTCGTCGTCCTGCTCGACGGCGGTCTCAATGAGGGCGGCACGGTATTCCTTGGCCTTCTCGACCATGTCGGCCGGGATTTCCTCGATCGTGAAATTCTCAGGCTGTCCGGATTCGTCCCAGACGTGAGCCTTCATAGTGAGAAGGTCGACCACGCCAATGAAATCGCTCTCGGTGCCGATCGGCAGGACCATGACGAGCGGGGTCGCGCCGAGGATCTTCTTCACCTGGGCAACGACGCGGTAGAAATCAGCGCCGATGCGGTCGAGCTTGTTGACGTAGATGACGCGGGCGACTTCCGAGTCGTTGGCGTAGCGCCAGTTGGTTTCCGACTGGGGCTCCACGCCGCCGGATCCGCAGAACACACCGACGCCGCCGTCGAGCACCTTGAGCGAGCGGTACACTTCGATGGTGAAGTCGACGTGGCCGGGGGTGTCGATGACGTTGAACTGGTGGCCTTTCCAGAAGCAGGTGGTGGCGGCGGACTGGATGGTGATGCCGCGCTCGGCTTCCTGTTCCATGAAGTCC
>JAYTLR010000034.1:0-163733 GCA_043729195.1 Akkermansia sp. | reverse complement strand
CGAACGTCAGATGTGCGCCCACCGGCGCGATTGAAAGGAAATTGAAATGCAATTGAAAAGCTTATGGCCGGTTGGTGCGTCACGACTTGTTCGCGCCATCTGATCAGGAAGGCTTGATGCAGGACGGTCGCATGAACTCTGACTATCGGAGCCGGAGTGATCTGGCAAACACGAACCGCTCGAACCAAAGATCAGGCTGGAACCATCAACACGAGTCACGCTGGAGCCTGAACTCGCCAATCGGAAACGCCGCAAACTACGGCAAGCGCGGAATCCACCAGCACGAATCACCCTCGACGCCCGTCTCGGAATCATCCGAAACGCGGCAATCAGAAAAGAAGCGGATCTATAACTCTTCATCTCTGCGCGAACAGTGTTTATTCTCCCACTCGGAGCTGGATATCTAACAAGCGCTGGGTGGGATTCATTGTCCCGGCATAATCGCTGGAAATGGCTGGTTGTCAATGCGGCGCTTCGGGAATACTGGTGAACAACGGAGCGGCGAATTTGCTACGGGCTCTTTGATGGGTTGGAATCCCGTGACTGTTAGATATGGCGCTTCGGTTCCGCGTAATTTTTGGAACTCGAAGAATCCCGGTTGAACGAAGGAGCGAGTTTTTTATGGACGTTCAGGCGAACACTTTGCAGAACTGTTCTGATGAACTCAAAACCGCATTCTGCATTGCATCCGTGGAGCAAGGATCTGGAAGCCTCCCGTGACGTCAATCCCCGCCAGCGCGATGGTTTCACCATGGTTCTGAGCTGGTTCGAGACGTTCCGGTCGCGCCATCGCCTCTCCGCAAGTCGCGAGGCATGTGTCTTGTTTTGGAGAGAGCAGGTGATATCCAAGGAAAGAGCAGCCTGGCAGCTCGAACAGTGGACCGCCGCCATCGAGTGGTATCTGCGCTGGGTGAAGAATACCCGCGATCGCGGGGATGAAACCCGGACCTTGGAGGAGCGGGCGCGGGACGCAGTCGACCGGGCGGGGTGCCGGCGCGGCCTTGCCCGCCTCACCCGGGAGACCTACGGCCGATGGGGCGCCAGTTTCGCCCGCTGGACCGGTGATGACCGGGCGATGCTCGACCCCGGAAAGGGCCGGGATTTCCTGACCTGGCTGGTGGAGGAGCGGAGGGTGTCCTTTTCGACGCAGAAGCAGGCACTCAATGCACTGGTCTTCTTCTACAGGGACGTCTGCGGGAGGGAGTCGGTGGACCTTGGAGTGCGGCTCCGGAAGACCACCACCCGGCTTCCGGTGGTACTCGATGTCAAGGAGGTGATGACGGTGCTGGACAAGATCGACAAACGCTACTCTTTGATGGCGAGGATCCAGTATGGCGGGGGGCTGAGGCTGCATGAACTGGTGACCTTGCGGGTGAAGGACGTGGACGAGGGTCGCGGAATGATCACGATCCGCAATACGAAGGGGGACAAACACCGGACCACCGTGCTGCCGGTGGCGGTTCGGGAGGAGATCGCGGAGAGGAAGAAGGAGCTGCGGGAACTCCACGAGAAGGACCGCGCGGACGGCCTGCCGGGAGTGGCGCTGCCGAACGCCTATGATCGCAAGGACCGCCGGGCGGGCGAGAAGTGGCCGTGGCAGTGGATGTTCCCGGCCCCCGGCACGTCGCGGGATCCGGAAAGCGGGATCGTCCGGCGTCATCACGTGCACGATGAGTGCTACTCCCGAGCGGTGCGAAGGGCGGTGGAGAAGGCGATGATCGACAAGAAGGCCAGTACGCACGCTCTGCGCCATGCCTTCGCGACGCATCTCCTTGAGGGCGGGACGGACATTCGGACGCTGCAGGAACTGCTGGGCCATGCGGATGTGAAAACCACCGAGATCTACACTCACGTCGCCAAGGACATCGGGGCGACCGGAGTGAAGAGCCCGCTGGACCGGATGATCGGTCCTTGATGCAGGTCCGCCAGCCGCTTTCCGACGGCGCATGAAGCAGAAGTTGTCGGGAGGAAGCGGGGCAAGTTGCCCGTTGAAATCCCAACCTGAATCCGACAAGGTCATCCCGGACAGACGCTCTCGGCGACGTTGACGCGGTCGGCTTCGACATGGACCACTCGAAAGAACAGCCCACCGATGCCAAAGCCCCAAGCACCGCCCGTCACCCTCACGCCCCGGATCCTTTCCTTGGTCGCGGGGATCTGCGAGAAAGTGGGCCGATGGACCGGCGACGGGCCGGTCTCCCCGCGGCTTCGCCGGGAGAATCGCATCCGCACCATCCAGGCGTCGCTGGCGATCGAGAACAACAGCCTCAGCCTTGATCAGGTCACCGCCATCATCGAAGGCAAGCGCGTCTTGGGATCGCCGCGTGAAATCCAGGAAGTGCGCAATGCCATCGAGTGCTACGACCGCTTCAGCGATTGGAAGGCCGCTTCGGTTGAGGATTTCCTCGCCGCCCACGGCATCATGATGCGCGCGCTGGTCGACCATGCCGGCGTCTTCCGGCACGGCGGGGTCGGGATTTACCGCAGTATCCAACTGGTTCACATGGCACCGCCCGCCGACCGGGTCGAGCATTTGGTCGGGGACCTCTTCCGATGGCTGGAAACGACCGAGCACCATCCGCTGATTGCGAGCTCGGTGCTTCACTACGAGATCGAGTTTATCCACCCCTTCGCCGACGGGAACGGCAGGATGGGCAGGCTCTGGCAATCCCTCGCCTTGGCCTCGTGGCACGGAGAACTAGCCTGGCTGCCGGTAGAAAGCCTGATCAGCGAGCGCCAATCGGAATACTACGCGGCACTCGGGGCCGCCGACCGCCTGGCGGAGGCCACGCCCTTCGTGGAATTCATGCTGAACGCGATCCGCGACGCGCTCGATGTGCTTCCTTCCAGCGACCCAGTAAACGGCCCAGTAAGCGACCCAGTAAAACTGCTTCTCCAGCACCTCGGGTTCGGGGAAGAACTGGCGGCCGTAGCGCTCCGCGAGCGCTTGAATCTCAAGCACAAGCCGGCCTTCCGGAAGAATTACCTCAACCCGGCTCTGGAGTCGGGGGTGATCGAGATGACCCACCCGGGATCGCCCAACAGTCCGGTCCAGCGCTATCGCCTCACCCCGAAAGGTTGTCGGCTGAAACCTTGACCTTCTTCCCGGGTCATCCGACCCCGGTTACCCTAAAAGGGAAGTTGAGAGTTAAGAGTCGATGGTTGATAGCGGATCCAGAAGAATTCACGTCGGAATGGAACCTCATTCTCCGGGTGAACCATGAATCCGGCACACGCACCTTCTTCTCAACGATCAAAAATCAAAATCCTCAATCAACAATCGTCAATCGTCAATCCGACCGCCCACCAGATTGCATCCGGCCAATCAATCCCTCGGCGGGCCTTCCCGTGAAGTGCCCTTATCCAGCGATCGAAATCCGCTCCCGGATCCTCCCCGCCAACCTCTCCAAATGCGGCACCGCCACTCCCGCCGCCTGCGCCCGCTTCAAGGGCTCACTCCAGATCGCCTCGAACTCCACATCCCGCCCCTCCACAAAATCAATCATGCTCGACGGCCGGTAAGGCCCCATCGGCCGCGTTCGCTCGACGTTCGACTCGATCAATCCATCCGCCAACTCCAGCCCCTGCGCCCGCGCTGCGGCGATCACCTCCGCCATCAGCGCGCGGATCTCCGCCTCCATCCCCGGCGTCTCTAACAAGTCCTGCGTCGTCACCCCGCCCTCCGCGATCGCCAGCCCGTTGAAGGGAATGTTCCAGACCAGCTTCTTCCACTGCGTCTCCGCCAGGCTCGGCGAGGCATCGGTCGGAATCCCCGCCGCGCTGAAACGCCGCGCGATCTCCCCCGCCCGGCCGCGGCCGTCGTTGACGAACTCCCCCACGCTGATCCGTCCGCCCGCCGTGTGGCTGACCTGACCCGGCGAAAGGCGGTTGAGGCAGACAAAGCACATCGCCCCCAGCACCCGCTCCGCCCCGGTGATCGCCGCGATCCGCTCGCAGTTGCCCAGCCCGTTCTGCAAGGTCAGCACCTGCGTACCCTCATGCAGCAAGGGCGGCAGCACCGACTCCAGCATCCCGTTCGCCGTCGCCTTCCACGCTACGATCACCAGGTCGACCGGCCCGATTTCCTCCGCCGAGCGAAAGGCCTTCACCTCACGCAAATGAAGATCGCCCGCCACGCTATCGACCCGGATCCCGTCGCGCTTCACCGCGTCAAAATCCGACTTCAGCAGGAACCGCACATCCTCCCCCGCCGCCGCCAACCGCGCCCCGTAGTAAAGCCCCACCGCCCCCGCGCCCACCACCGCCACCGATCCGAAGGTCCAGTTCATTTTCACAGCCCCCGATACTCCGTCGCCAGCTTCTTCGCCGTCGCCACCGTGTTCCGATGCAGCTTCGCCGTAAACTCCGCCTGCCGGTTGTAGCCGCCCCCATAAAGCACCGCCACCGGCACCCGGTTGCGAATGAAGGCCCGCAGCAGCACCTCGTCGCGGCGCTGGAGGTCCTTCACTGAAAGATGCATCTGCCCGAAGCGGTCGTTGCGGTGGTTGTCCGCCCCTGCGATCCAGATTACCAAGTCCGGCGCGAAGGTATCCAGCGCCCCCGCCAGCGTGCTGAAGAGCTGCTTCAAATACATCTCGCCCTCGACGTAGCGCACCGTCTCGACGTCCAGTGAACCCGCGATTTTCTTCGTCGGGTAGTTCTTCCCCACATGGATCGAGTAGGTGAAGACCCGCGGGTCGTCCCCCAAAATCGCCGCGGTTCCATTGCCCTGGTGCGCGTCGGTGTCGACCACCATCACCTTGATTCCCGGCTGCCGCATCTGCAAGTCGCGGATCGCGATCGCGACGTCGTTGAAAACGCAGTAGCCCTCGCCATGCTCGCTGAACGCGTGGTGCGTCCCGCCCGCAAGGCACACCGCCACTCCTTCCGCCAGCGCTGCATGGCAGGTCTGACGGGTCGCTTCCACCTCGGTCGCACTGCGGTGGTAAAGCTGCGGCGTCATCGGCAACCCGAGCCGGAGCTGCTCCTTCCGCCCCATCAGCCCCGAGTAGATCTGCTCGATGTAGGCGGTCTCGTGCACCGTCTTGAGCAAGTGCGGTTCTGCCACTTTCACCTCGATGATCTCCTCCGGCCGCAGGATCCCGCCGTCCAGCAGCATGTCCTTGGAAATACGGAACTTCTCCATCGGGAACGGATGTCCCGACGGCAATTTGAGTTCCAAATCCTGCGAGTAGAAGCAGCGCATGTGCGACGCCACGCAACCACAGCCCCGGCCCCTTGCCCAACGGAATTTCCCCGTGACATCCGCAGCTTGCTCCTTTGACACCCGCTCCCGCGGCTGCTAGGCCTCCGGGACTCATGGCAAACCCAACCCCGCCCGACTGGGAGATGCTCGCCCAAAAGCCCGGCTTCAAGGCCCTGCTCGACGCGAAAAAGCGCTTCGTCGTCCCCTGCTGCATCTTCTTCCTGCTCTACTACTTCGCCCTGCTCTACCTCGTCGGCTGGCACCCGGAGCTGATGAAAAAACCGCTGCTCGGCAAGATCAACGGCGCCTACCTGTTCGCCCTCTCCCAGTTCTTCATGGCCTGGGGCATGGCCTGGCTCTACATGCGCCGCGTCGCCGCCCTCGACCGCATGGCGGCCGAAGTCATCCAGCACGAAACCCACTGACTTTCCCACCCCGATGACCCTCATCATGTTTCTCGCCTTCGTGGTCGCCACGCTGGGCATCACTGTCTGGAGCGCCAAAAAGAACACCGGTTCCAGCGCCTACTTCGCCGCCGGCCGCTCGATCACCGGCTGGCAGAACGGCCTCGCGGTCGCAGGGGACTACATGTCCGCCGCCTCCTTCCTCGGGATTTCCGGGATGATCGCGTTCTTCGGCTTCGACGGCTTCATGTATTCGGTCGGCTTCCTGGTCGCCTACCTCACCGTGCTCTTCGTCGTCGCCGAGCCCCTGCGCAACGCCGGCAAATACACCATGGCCGACCTGCTCGCCTACCGCTTGCAAGCCCGCCCGGTCCGCGCCGCCGCCTCGCTCAGCACCCTTACCGTCTCGACCTTCTACATGGTCGCCCAAATGATCGGTGCCGGCGTCCTCGTCAGCACCCTGCTCAAGGAATACACGTGGATCACTCCGAACCTCGCGATCGCCGGGGTCGGCTGCCTGATGATCGTCTACGTCGTCTTCGGCGGCATGCACGGCACCACCTGGGTCCAGATCATCAAGGCCATCCTGCTGATGACCGCGACCTTCGTCCTCAGCTTCCTGGTGATGAAGCAGTTCGACTACAGCTTCACCAAGTTCTTCGACGCCATCTCGGCGCTGACCTACAACGACGCCAAGGGCAACGAGGTGACCCGCAATTTTCTCGAGCCCGGCATGAAATTCGGCGCCGAGGCCACCGCCAAGACCGGCGGCTGGGGACCGCTCGACCTGATCTCGCTCGGCCTCGCGCTGGTCCTCGGCACCGCCGGACTGCCCCACGTGCTGGTCCGCTTCTACACCGTGCCCGATGCGAAAACGGCCCGCGTCTCGGTGGTCTGGGCCATGATCATCATCGGCGTCTTCTACATCCTCACCACCTTCCTCGGCTTCGGCGCGGCGACCCTGCTCAAGCCGCACATGATCGCCAACGAGAACATGGCCGCGCCCGAACTGTCCCACTTCCTCGGCGGCGACATGTTCTTCGCTTTCATCTCCGCCGTCGCCTTCGCCACCATCCTCGCGGTGGTCGCCGGCCTGACGATCAGCGCCAGCACCTCCTTTGCCCACGACTTCTACACCAACGTGCTCAACCACGGGAAAGAAGTCCCGCAGCACAAGGAAGTCCGCATCGCCCGCATCGCCGCCTTCTTCGTCGGCGGCATCTCCATCGTGCTGGCGATCGTCTTCCAGAACATCAACGTCGCCTTCCTCGTTGGCCTCGCCTTCGCCGTCGCGGCCTCAGCCAACCTGCCGGTGATCGTGCTGTCGATCTTCTGGAAGCGCTTCAACACCACCGGCGCCGTCACCGGCCTGCTGGTCGGGCTGTTCAGTAGCATCCTGCTGATCCTCGTCAGCCCCAGCGTGATGGGGATCGACGGCCCGGAGATCGTCGCCGCCAAGCGCCGCCTGATCCAGGCCCAGGCCTGGTTCCCGCTGACCAATCCCGGCATCGTCAGCATCCCGCTCGGCTTCCTCGCCGCGATCCTCGGCAGCCTGATCCGCCGCGAGCCGGAAGCCGAAGCGAAGTTCGCCGAATTCAGCGTCCGCGCCCACACCGGCCTCGGCGCGGAAAAGGCGAGCGATCACTGAGCGGACTCATCGCCCCCCGGCCATGCGCTGCAAGATCTGCTTGCGGCGCATCTCATACTGGAAGCGCATCCCTTGGATCGCCCGCCCGCGGGTCATTTCCCAGCGGAATGCCTTCACCGAAAACCACAGTGCCGCCGGGGCCAGCGCGATCCCCATCCACCAAGCTTCGGAAAACAACAGCGCGATTCCGATGACCAAGCCGATCAGCCCGAACAACATCAAGGTGCCGCTGGATCCGTCGCTCCGACCCTTGTCATCCCGCGGGTCCACCCGGGACTGATACTTCGCCCATGCTTCATCCAGGTGCTTCAACTCGCCTTGAAGCCGGATCGCTTCGACATCGCGCTCGATCTTCCTGGTCCGTTCGTCGAGCCCCTCCAGCAGCCGCGTGTGGGTGGAAGATTCGTCGCTGACGATCTCCAGCCGGGCGTGGCAGTAGTTGCAGGTGAGGAAGCGGATACCCCTCTCGACCGGCAGCGTGGCTCCGCATCCTTGGCAGCAAAGTTTTCGAACGGAACTCGTCACGGCATCGGGTTTCTCTCACATCGCCCCATCGCCCGACAATGGGAAATCCAGCACTCTTCTTGGAACCGCCCTCCCTTCTGGAGCGGGGAGTGTACTCCGACTGCAACGAAGGCTTCCCGCCGAATGAATTCCGCACTTCAATTCCCCGCGTGCGCTGGTTCGCGGTTCTCTTGATGCTTCTCCATGCCGCCGCTGCGGAAGTCCTCCACTTCGCCGCTGAGGCGACGTCCGCGGATCTGTCCTTCCCCCTCGCCAACGGCCAGCTCGGCACTCTCGTTTCCGGCTCCACCGGCACCGAGATCCTTCCGCTCCTGGCAGCCCCGCAATCCCCCGCCGCCGATTCCGCCAAGCCTGGCACAGGCTTCGCCGGCAAGCCCCTCGGCGAGTTCCGCTTCGAGTGGCTCGACGCCGCGGCCGAAGTCACCGATTACCGCCGCCAGCTCGACCTCGCCACCGGCATCGCCACCACCACTTTCCAGCGCGGCACGGCCGGCTTCACCGCCACCGCCTTCATCTCCCGCGCCGACGACCTCTTGGTCCTCCACCTCCGCACCGACAAGCCCGGCTTCCTCAGCTTCCGGGTCCGCCTGACCCAGGGCGACGCCAAGCCCGCCATCGAAGACCGCCGCATCCTCGTCCTGCCGCAAGCCCGCGCCTGGGTCTATCCGATGGAATCCGAAGTCACCCCCGGCGACGGCGAGATCACCGTCAAAGGCGAAGGCGAAGCCCTCATCCTCCTCGCCTCAACTTCCGACCCCGCGAAAATTGGGCAGCTCCCCGACCGCCTCAAAGCCATCGGCTTCGGCGGCAAAGAACACCCCGACATCCAGGCCATCTGGACCGGCCTGTTAGAGCGGCAGAAGAAAGCCCCCGCCGCCCCAGACTTCCCCGCTTATCTGAAAGCCTTGTCGAAACCCTGAATGCACTCAGGCATCGCCGCAAGAGGTAGGGTCGGACGCCCTCCGCCTTCGCTGAAGCTGGGGAGGACAGGTCGGCCGACCGGGACGGTACCTGGCAGCATACAGCTCCACGGCTCCACCGCATGGAGTCTGGAGCTCGACACACACAAACTTCCAAGAATTGTTCTGCCCATCTTCGGATCGGCACATTCGATTCAGGATTCGCGAATTGGAACTGACGTCTTGATAGAATCGCGGTGCACCGCTAATCGGAAGCGTGCTCCTCTCAATCTATCGTCCATCCGTCTCGTCGTGGCTTGAGAGTTGGTTTCCGCTCAATGCGGGCACTCTTCCTGCCTGGTCTCTAATCTTCCTTTGGTCATTCGGCGTCTGCTGGTGGTTCGCCCGTCCCTTCAGACGGCCGTTGCTGCTCCACCTCGGATACTTCCTTATGATGCTCTTTTGCGGCGCGATCGGTTGGTCATTCATCCACGGAATTGTTTGGTCTCACAGTGCAACCTCGTTGCGTCACCATGGAAAAGTATTTCCCAACATCCATGTCAGCGAAACTGAAGAGATCGTCCAAGCCAGCACACAGGCTGGGGGGCTAACCCTACTCTTCTCTCTGATCGTCGTCACCAGCGCGATCCTCTTCCTCGCCAATCTCGAGCTTTCCTCCACCTCGTATCGCTCCACATCCGGCGACGACCCACCCAACGAGCCCGACTGACCTCATCCGCCCTCCAATCCCCAATCGCCCAATTTCTTAATCCCCCAATTCCTTAATCACCTAATTCCTTCTCCAAAACTACCGACTCAACCCCTCCTGATACACCAGCTTGAACCCCGCCTGGTTCAGCACACTCGTCGCGAAATCATAGTCCTCGACGTGCATCGCCAGCATCGAGTGACCCTTCGGCGACGGCATCAGCGCGTAGGCGAAGTCGATGTTGGTCTCCGCCACCATTAGCGTGTCCAGCACCGGCAGCAATTCCGGTCCCGACTCGCGCAGCGAAATCACCACTAGCTCGCAGGTCGTGTGCGGGATCCCCTTCTCGACGAAAATCTGCTCCGCCATCTCGGGATCGGTCACCACCAGCCGCGCGATCGTCGCATCCCGCGAATCCTGGACGCTGATACCCACGACCTCGATCGCCGACGACCTCAGCAGCTTCACCAGCGAGGCCAAGGCCCCGGCACGGTTCGGCAACAGCACGGAAAATTGCTTCACCGGATTGCCCGGCTCGAGGGTCTTGGCAGCCATGTTCGGATGAGGATTCAACCCCGCGGCCCGCGGAGCGGAACCGTTATTACCTCACCTGCGGTCTTGTCCTCAATCACCATTTGATTCGGCCGCACATCGATCACGACATACTCCGCCCCGTCCGCCCCGCGGAACTTCTGCCCGGCCTTCGCCACGTAGCGCTTGCCGCCGGCATCCTCGACCAGCGCCACGGGGTCGTGCGCCGTCGATTCCAGCCCCGATACCAGCTCGCGCCGACGCCCGCTGCCCTCGTCTTCCACCTCGACCACCGACACCTCGGTCTGCCCGGCCTGGTCCTTGGTGTCCTGCATCCGACGCTCGACCCGCACGACTTTGAGCGGCGTGCCGGGGATCGCCTCCCCTTGCGAAACCTGCTTCACCCCGCCGCCCGACATCCGCAGTGTCGCCACCTCACCCGTCACCGACTCGACCCGAAGCGGCAATTCCTTCTGCCGGTAAGCGCGCATCACAAAAGGCTGCTTCGCCGGCAAGGCCCCCTTGGACGCCGGCTCCAATACCATCCCGTCCAGCGGCGCCGGCACCGTCTCCGCCCCGGCAACTCCCTGCCTCGCCGGCGGCGCGCTTCCCGCATCCTCCCCCGCAGCGCCAGCTTCCGCCTCGCTGACCTTCGCCAGCATCTCCGCGCCGAGGTCCGCCGGTTCCTCGATCCCGAATTCATCCCTTCGCGGCTCCTCCGCCAACCGCATCGCCAGTTGCTCGTGCCCCGCCTCCCGCGCCATGTCCGCGGCGATCCGCCCGTCGTCGTCCATCGAAAAGCGGTTCGCGCCAATCTCGATCAGCATTTCCACCGCTTCCACATGCCCGTTCTCCGCCGCCAGCATCAGCGGCGTGCGACCGTCGTCCATCCGGGCATAGACCGACGCTCCGTAATTCGTCAGTTCATCGATCACCGCCGCTTTCCCCTCCAGCGCGGCGACCAGCAAGGCGTCGTCCAGCTTCTCCCGATCATACGGCGCCAACTCCGCCACCATCTCCGCCCGCCCGGCACGGACCGCCAGCATCAGCGGCTTGAAGCCCTCCGCATCCTTCTTCAGCGGATCCGCCTTCTGTGAAAGGAGGTAGCGCACCATCACCGGCGACCCGGAAAGCACCGCGCTCATCAGCGGCGTCCGGCCTCCCGCTCCGCTGACATCCACCGACAGCTTGCGATCCAACAAAAAGTCCGCCGACTTCTTCATCCCCGCCACCGCCGCCGCATGCAGCGCCGTGTCACCCGCCGCATCCTTCGTATCCACCGCGATCCCGCCCTTCACCAACTTCTCCAGCGCCGACAGATCGTCGCTTTCCGCCGCACGAAAGAACGCCTCCGGAGTCAGGTCGTACCCGCTATCCTTCAGCTCCTGCTTCGCCGACTCCCCACGGTCCTTGCACCCGGTCAGCACACAAGCGGCAAGCAACATCGCCATGGATTTCCCGTTCATGGCCCGGACGCTAGTTCACATTTCTTAATCATTCAACTCCGAAGCCGGTGAGCGTGTACTGGACCGCGGATCTTTAGTCCGCTCGAAAATCCACCAGACCGATCCCTCGGCACACGATCTCTCCGTGTTCACCTCCGCGACCTCCGCGCCTTTGACCGAAGATCGCAATCGTATCCAGTCGGTCCATCTCCGCTTCGCTACGGTTGCGGTCCGTTCACCCCAACCCCAACCCCAACCCCGACCCCGACCCCTCCGCCACCTCCACCGAAACCAACTCACACTCCCCATCCAACACCCTGAACTTCACCTCCATCCCACACAGCCCCGCCCCATGAATCCTTCCAACTTCCTCCCTCCCCGCCGGTGGCCGAGGATCCAGCGACAAAGCCTCCACGATCACCCGCTTCGCCCGCTCCGGCAGCGCGTCAAACCCCGCCGCCCCCGTCGTCGAAACAACAAGCCGCCGCGGCTCCTCCGCCGCAAACCCTCCCACCGCATCCGCCGGCGACTCCGCATACGGCAGATACGGCTTCACATCATAGACCGGCGTCCCGTCCACCAGATCGATCCCGCCTAACAGCAGCACCGTCCCTTCCTTCTCCCGAACCTCGACTCCCTCCAGCCGCACCAGCGAAAGCCCCAGCCCGTTCGGCCGGAAGGTCGAGCGGCTCGCGAACACTCCCACCCGCTCGTTCCCGCCCAGCCGCGGCGGCCGCACCGTCGGATGCCAGCCCGCGTCCGCCGTCAGATGAAAGCCGAAGATCAGCCAGAGATGCGAGAAACCCTCAATCCCCCGCAGTGCCTCCGGCTGGCGGAACTCCGGCTCGAACACCAGCTCGCCCCAAGCCGAAGGACACAGCCCCGGCTGCCGCGGCACCGCAAACTTCCCCCCGAAACACGAACGCACGATGCCCACCGGCCGGATCTCCATGGGCAAGAGTATCGTCCGGGCAGAGGCGCCTTGCCAAGGATCACCAGCCCGAAGCATGATTCGGATTCTCGAATTTCCCGAAACAGCCGCCCGAGGACCGCGGCGCTGCCGCCCTCGGACTGCTGCGATGATTCGCAGCTCTCCGAGTGATAGCTGGGGCCCGCAGTTCTCGCGGGATGCAGCGATCCTCAAAGGTCGCCACAACCCACCCGGGCAGCGATCCTCTCCCTGCATTCCAAAGCTGCGAATCATCGCAGCAGTCCGAAAGCCTCCGGCGATCACCGGGCGGAGCCAGCCGGTGGCCCAGAGCCCATTTCAAGATTCTCAAACTCCACCCTATCCCTCTATCTCCTCCCCGTGTTCCTGCGCCTCGCTTTCCTCATCCCCGCCGCCCTCCTCCTCAGTCACTGCGCCCCCGACGCCTCCCCCGACCTTTCCATCGCCGGCCCGGCGAAAACCGTGCGGCGCAGCGAGGCGATCTCCATTGCATACACCTACAGCCGCCTCGAGTGGACCCCGCAGGCCCACCACGTCCGCCACGGTAAGGACGCCAACGGCATCCTCGTCCACACCCCCGACGCTACCCTCTCCAGCCACGGCTTCTCCAACGGCTGGTGGCAGACCGGCAAAACCGCTCGCGGTATGGCTTACCAGTGGGGCGGCTTTGATACCCCGAAACAGTTCCTCGCTTCCCTCGAACGCGGTGAAGTGGCCGGCGACATCTCCACCGTAGAGAAACGCCGCCTCGGCGATGCCGGCACCAGCCAGCAAGCCTGTGGCATCGACTGCTCTGGCTTCGTCTCCCGCTGCTGGCGGCTGCCCCGCCCCTACTCGACCAAGGAACTCCCCGGCATCTGCGACCGCCTGCAAAGCTGGGCCGATCTCAAGCCTGGCGACATCCTGCTCAACGACAAACACGTCCTGATTTTCGCCAACTGGGGCATCCCCGGCTCCGCCGTCAGCGTCTATGAAGCCGGTCCCTACCCCGTCTGGCGCGTCAACGCCGCCCAGATCCCCACCGACTACCTGCTCGAACGCGGCTACGAGCCCTGGCGTTACCGCGGGATCCGGGATTGATCAGGACCGCTCCGATCAACGCCGCTGGTGCAGCTTTTTCGCTTTCGAGGGCCGTCGGACACAGCTCCGCTGATGCCGCTGCCAATAAATCATTCCCCACCACAACAGCAGCACTCCCAAGACAAGGACCCCGGCCACCGAACTCCAAAACCTGAGCGGATCCGTCTCCGGACTCACAATCACTCCTGTCCCCATACTTGACCTCCTCCCACGACTGAAGCCGCCCTTCATCAAGGCCAACACAGGCCAAGCGAAGCAAAGGGTGGACATTGCGAAGAGCAGCTTCGCCCAGAGCCAGTACTTGATTGATTTTGGCATCAGGATGCAGTTCTACTGCACCTCCGCAGGCACTTTGGGGTGGTATTCAACCTCCCTCATCGCTTCAGGCGACCCACCTGTGAGAGGAATTCGGCGTGGCTGATCGACATGACCGACCCGGAATCCAGCTCCGCTTCACGCCGATCCACCTCAGCGTCATCCGGACCCATCGGCATTCCTGAAAATCCGTGAAGCAAATAGGCGACCAAGCTTTCCCGGTCTTCCTGGGAAAGCTTCTCGGTCTGGCGCTGAATATCAATGAGCTGGGCCATGCAACCATTGAATCTCTGGTCAGCACTCCCCGCAATCCCAATTTCTTGCTGCGGCTACCAACCCTGGCGCTCCCGCGGGATCCGGGATTGAGCGGGTGCGTAACGATCACCGCCGCCGATGCCGCTTCTTCGAACACTCACTTGTCCGTCGGCTTCGGCGGCTTCGGCCGCTTGACCGCCGCTTTCTCGATGAAGTCGATCACCATGTCCGCCACCGGCTTGCCCGACGACTTCTCGATCCCCTCCAAGCCGGGCGACGAGTTCACCTCCATCACCACCGGCCCGTGGTTCGAGCGCAGCAAATCCACACCCGCGAAATTCAAGCCCATGATCTTCGCCGCACGGATCGCCACCGATCGCTCTTCCGGCGTGATCTTCACCTTCTCCGCCGTGCCGCCTCGATGCAGGTTCGAGCGAAACTCACCCTCGGCTGCCTGCCGCTTCATCGATGCGACCACCTTGCCATCCACCACCACGCAGCGGATGTCCGCGCCCTGGGCTTCCTTGATGAATTCCTGGACCAGGATGTCGGCGCGCAGCCCCTTGAACGCCTCGATCACCGACTCGGCCGCCTTCGCCGTCTCCGCCAGCACCACGCCGACGCCCTGGGTACCTTCTAACAGCTTGATCACCAGCGGCGCGCCACCGCACATCTTGATCAGCTCGCTGGTCGCATCCGTGGAGTGCGCGAAGCCGGTGATCGGCAGCCCGACGCCCTTCCGCGCCAGCAACTGCATGCTCCGCAGCTTGTCGCGGGAGCGCGCGATCGCCACCGAATCGTTCACGGTGAAAACCCCCATCATTTCGAACTGCCGCACCACCGCGTTGCCGTAGAAAGTGTGGCTCGCCCCGATCCGCGGGATCACCGCGTCAGCCGTGAGTTCCTCGCCTTCGATGAACATCTTCGGGTTGTGCGCCGTGATGTTCATGTAGCACCGGAGGTAGTCGACCACCCTCACTTCATGGCCCCGGGCTTCGGCGGCGTTCACAAGGGCGGAGGTGCTGTAGAGGCTCGCATTGCGCGAGAGAACGAGAATTTTCATAATCGGCGGATGCCGGGAATTTGCGATTCAAGATCGCGTAGCGGACCCATCAGATGGTCCCCCTGTGGGTCAATCAGAAAAAAGCCGGCCAGCGCGCGGCGCCCAAGAAGCATCGGGCAGCGCATGTCGGAGCGGTTCGCCAAAGTCAGCCGCATCCGGCAGGTGAAGCCGCCGGAGAACACCGCGTCGGTCTCGATGTAATAGCGTTTCCCCGCCACCCCGGTGGAGCTTTTCACCGTGCCCGATCCTGCCAATGGAGCCTCGCAGGTAATGTGCCGGCCGTAATGATCACAGGTGACGAAAAGGACACTCTTGCCGTCGGGCGAGACCTGGATCTGCTCCGCGTGCAGCGAGGAAGTCCGCGCGCCGCTGTCGGTCTTCGCATGCAGCGGCCCGACCCCGAACTCCGGCAGCGCGATCCACTCCCGCCGGCCTACGACCAAGCGCGGCATCCCGACCTGCTTCCACGGCAAACCCAGCTCCCGCGCCAACTGGGCGGAAGGGACATCGACCGGCTCGGGCACGGCCTTGAAGCTGCGGGGGCTGCGTTTCATGGGAAGAGCCGGTCACTCATCAGCCGACCGGAACGGATTGAAAACCTTGAGCCCCGGGCGAAGGAAATCCTTGTCGTTTCCGGTGACGATCGTGAGATCGTGCCTTCGCGCCGTGGCGGCGATGTATCCGTCCTCCACCGGCATCGGCAGCCCCACCTTCTGAAGCTGGAGCTCCTGGTCCGCCCAGACATGGGCCACGGTCACATTGAACCCGAGGATGCGTCCGTGCATCGACTCCGTCAGGCGGGTGAGCCAGCTCTGCAAAGCGGTCCGTTGCCGGCCTTGCTTGGAGCGCACCCAATAGGCCAACTGCCCGATGACGACCGAACTGGTGTAGCACCGCTCCTTTTCCCGTTCGAGCCAGGCCAGCACCCGCGGATCCCCGTGCTTCTTGGCCGGTTGGCTCAGCACGTCCGTATCCAGCAGCCAGCTCATGGTTCGCGGCGGCGGGGAAATTCACGGCGGCGAGGCGGGAGGTCGTCCATGGGAACCGGACACTCTTTCATCACCGACAACCAATCGCCTTTGGTCGCAACCCTCCGGAACACAAAAGCGTCCTCGTCGGCGTCGAAGGTCACCTCGAAGGCATCACCCGGCGATGCGGGTGCGACCGAAACGGGAACCGTCAGCCGCCGTTTGGAATCCAAGGTCACGATCATGGTGGGATGGTCCCACTTCATCGGCGGAAGTCAATCCCCCAGCAAGCTCGCCTCATCGTCCTGGGTCAGGTAGCGGACCAGGACGTTGGTATCGAGGGCCGCCATGATCCTGCCCGCTTGAAACGCTTCACCGCCGCGGCTTTCACGGCGGCATTCATTTCGGCCACGCTACGAGCCGGACCCGGCTTGCGGGCCAAGCTCGCCGCCACGCTGGCAAAAGTGCCGGTCTTTGCCGAAAGCACCACCCGTCCGTCCGGCTCGATCTCATAAACGAGTTGATCCGACGGCCTGAGGTTCAACGCCTCGATGACAGCCTTGGGAATCGTCGTCTGATTCTTGGCGGTAAGGGTGAACCGGATCATGTAAGGGAATTGCCCGCATTCCTTGTCGAGGTCAAGCGGCCGGCTCTCTGAGTCACCCATCCCCCAGCAAGCTGGCCGCCATCGCCCACGCCGACTCGCCGCCGCCACCGAGCATCCGGACCAGCTCCGCGATCCGGCCTTCGCCGGTCACCGGGAACAGCCGCGAACGGGTGCGGCCGCCAGCCACTTCCTTCTCGACGACGTAATGCCGCGCCGCCAGCGCTGCGACCTGCGGGAAATGGGTGATCGCCACCACCTGATGCCGCGCGCCGAGCACCGCCATCTTCTTCCCGACCGCCCGCGCAATCTCGCCGCCAACGTTGGCATCGATCTCGTCGAACACCATCAACGGAGTCGCGTCCTGATCCGCCAGCGCGCTCTTCACCGCCAGCATCACCCGGCTGATCTCGCCGCTCGACGCGATCTGCCGCAACGGTTGCAGCGGCTCGCCGGGGTTCGGACCGAAGAGGAACTCGATCCCTTCCAAACCCGACGATCCCGGCTCCTTGTTAGAGACGACTTGCAACTCGAACGACGACTGTTTGAAACCAAGGTCCTTCAGTTGTCCCGCGATCTCCTTCGCCAGCTTCGGCGCGGACTTCTTGCGCTTCGCACTGAGGGCCAGGCCCGCCTTGTCCGTCGCCTCGCGCAGCGCCGCGGCCTCGGCCCCGAGCTGCCCCAGCCGCTCGCCGCGATTCTCCACGGCATCGAGCCGCGCCGCCGCACGATCCCGCTGGGCCAGCACCGCCGCGAGGTCGCCGCCATACTTGCGCTTCAGCGTTTCGAAAAGATTCACCCGCTCCTCCAGCCGCGACGCCTCGGCGGGATCGATGTCCAGGTCCTCGGCGTAATCGGCCAGCGAGCGTTCGAGTTCCTGCAGCTCCATCACCGCGTTCTCCAGCCCCTGCGTCCGCTCGCGGATGCTCGGGTCGAGCTTTTCCAAATCCCGCACCAGCCGTTGGACTTCGACCAAATGAGAAAGCACCCCGCCTTCATCCGCCCCCAGTGCCGCAGCGGCAGCACCCGACAACTCGACCAGCCGCGTTGAATTGCTCGCCCGGCGGTAACGGTCGGCGATGTCGTCCTCCTCGTCCGGCTTGAGCTGGGCGGCATCGATCTCGCTCACCTGATGCCGCAGCAGATCGAGCTCCTGGGTGCTCGCCGACTCCGCCAAGCGCAGATCTTCAAACTCGCTCACCTTGTCCCGCCACGAACGCCACGCCGAACGGTAGGCATCCAGTGAGGCATCGCTGCCCGCATAGGCGTCCAGCATCGAAAGCTGGCGCTCGGTCGAAAGCAGCGACTGGTGATCGTGCGGGCCGTGCAGATCGACCAGATGCTCGCCCAGCCGCTTGAGCAAGTTCAGCGTGACCGGCGAATCGTTGACGAACTGGCGGTTCGCACTTTGCCCGATGACCCGCCGAACGATCAGCGAACCATCGTCGCAAGCATCCAGCCCGCCCTCGGCCAGCACGGCATTGATTTCCGAGGCGTCGCGAAGATCGAACACGGCCTCGACCGTGCAGGTGTCCTCTCCGGTGCGGATCAGCGATTTGTCGGCGCGCTCGCCGAGGACCAGCTTGAGGGCACCGACGATGACCGACTTTCCCGCGCCGGTTTCGCCGGTCACGCCGACCAGCCCGGGTCCGAGTTCCCAGACGAGTTCGTCGACCAGCGCGAGGTTGCGGATTTTAAGAAGGGTAAGCATGGCAGTGGCGCAGCCGCAGCATGATGCAAGGCCACGGCGGCGAGTCAACCCGCCGCCCGGGAGCGCCGGTCTTCCGACCGGCAGCCCCGGGACCGCCGGTCCTCAGACCGGCTCGAAACCCCCGCCGCACCCTTGCCCCCCGCGGTCCACCGTGCCAACGTCCCCCCGACCTGATGCCAGCCGATTTCGAACTCACCCTCCTCGGCACCGGCACCTCGGTCGGCGTCCCCGTCATTGGCTGCCCCTGCCGCGTCTGCCGCTCGGAAGACCCGCGAAACAAGCGCACCCGATCTTCCATCCACGTCCGAGCCGGCGAGACCTCCGTCCTCGTCGATTCCGGCCCCGACCTCCGCGAACAGGCGCTCCGCGAGGACCTCAGCAAAGTCGACGCCGTGATCTACACCCACGACCACGTCGACCACGTGGTCGGCTTCGACGAGCTCCGCGCCTTCTGCTGGCACCGCGACTCCCCGCTACCGCTCTTCGCACGACCCTCCTGCATGGCCACCCTCCAGAACATGTTCGGCTGGGCCTTCTCGGCCGGTAATGTTTTCAGCGGCTACATCAAGCCCGACCCGCGGCTAATCGATGGCCCCTTTACCGTCGGGAGCCTTCACATCACCCCGCTGCCCGTGGAGCACGCGCAGACGGAGACGAACGGCTTCCTTTTCGAGTCCGCCGGAGCCCCTGCCATCGCCTACATCCCGGACGTGAAAAGCATCCCCGACGCCACCGTCGGACTGCTGCGAAAGGCCGACATCCTCATCATCGACGCCCTCCGCACCAAGCCCCACCCGACCCACCTTTCGACCGACGAGGCGCTCGCCATCATCGCGGAGACCGGCGTCCGCCAGGCCTGGCTAACCCACCTCTCCCACGAAAACGAGCACCACGAACTCGAGGCCACCCTGCCCGCCGGGGTCCGCGTCGCCTGGGACGGCCTGAAAATCCGGGCCTGATCGGCGAGCCCCGGCTTGCCTCCCCGGGCCGAGCCGTCATGGTTCACCGGTGATCCGCTTTCTCAGCCTTCTATTATCTTCCGCCCTGGCGCTCCATGCAGCCCTGGCCCCGCCCGATCCGGCATCGGTGGCGATTCTCTACAACTCGTCCTCCGCGGACTCGAAGGCCCTCGCCGAGTTCTACGCCGCAGCCCGCAAGATCCCCGCTGATCAAATGATCGGACTCGAGCTGACCGAGGCCGAGGAGATCGACCGCAAGACCTTCAACGAGACCCTGCGCGATCGCCTGATCCGCGAATACGATCGCCGCGAATGGTGGGAACGCGGCCGCGATGACAAGGGCAACCTGGTCCCCAAAAACTTGAAAATCCGCATCCTCGTCTGCATGCGCGGCGTGCCGAGCCGGATCGCCAAGGAACCCGGTGCCCCAGTCCTCAAGCCCGGCGAGCAGCCCTTCATCCACTCCGACGAGGCCTCGGTCGATTCCGAACTCGCCCTCCTCGGCGTCGAAGGCCTGACACTCGCCGGCCCGCTGTCGAATCCCTACTTCAAATCCGAAAAGCCCTTCGCCGAGACCAGCCTCCCGATGACCTTGGTCGGCCGCATCGACGCCTCGAGCCGCGAGATCTGCCAACGGATGATCCGCGATGCGATCGACACCGAAAAGACCGGCCTCTGGGGCATGTCGGTCATCGATGTCGCGCAGAAATTCCCCACCATGCCCGAGGGCGATCCCGCGCTGGAAAACATCGTCAAAGCCCACCGCGATCTCGGCATCCCGATCATCGCCGACCGCTTTCCCGACACCTTGCCGACCCACTACCCGCTGCGCGACGTGGCCATCTATTTCGGCTGGTACGATTACCATGTCAGCGGTCCCTTTCTCAATCCCGCGTTCCGTTTCAAGAAAGGCGCAGTGGCGGTCCACCTCCACTCCTTCAGCGCGGCCCAGCTCCGGGATCCGGCAAAGAACTGGTCCGCTCCGCTCCTCGCCCGCGGTGCCGCCGCGACCCTCGGGAATGTCTATGAGCCCTATCTCCAGATGACTCATCATTTCGATATCTTCCAGACGCGACTGCTGGCAGGCCACTCGCTGGTCGAAGCCGCCTACATGTCGCTGCCGGTGCTATCGTGGCAGAATCTCGTCCTCGGCGACCCTCTCTACCGGCCCTTCCTCCACCTCGACGGCACCGGCGGGAAAACCGACGCCGACCGCGAATACCGCGCCTTGCGGCTGGGCCACCTGCGCTGGAAGGAAGATCCGAAGCAGCTCGACAGCCAGCTCCGCGAAGCCGCCGACCGGATGAAAAGCGGCACGCTGCTCGAGGCGCTCGGACTCATGAAGCAGGAAGCGGGCGACCCTGAAGGCGCTGCGACCGATTTCCGAAAGGCGAAACTCTATTTTGAAGACAAGAAGGACCGCCTGCGGATGGACCTGCACGTCGCCGCGATCGAGCGCACCGCCAACCGCAAAACCGAGGCCATCCAGATCCTCCGCGGCGCCCGCACCGTTTTCGCCGGCATTCCCGAATCCGCCGCCGCCGCCGCCTGGCTGACCATCCTCGACCCTCCTCCCCCGCCACCGGCCGCGCCGGCACCGCCGAAATGACCACCTACCGCGGACTCCTCGCCGCCGTCTGGGACCAGCCAGTCCTCTGCGAATCGCCCCCACTAGTCCTCCCTTCCGAGCTGGAGCTCCAGGCACTGTGGTTTGCCGGTGCCTTCGGCCGTGACTTCCGCGACGCGGAGGGAAGTACGGTGCGCATCGTACAATTCGGCGAGTGGAACCGCAGCGCCGGCCCGGACTTCCTCCACGCCGCCATCGAGATCTCCGGCCATCTGCGCGAGGGACCGATCGAGCTCGACCTGCGCCCCTCCGACTGGGAAGCCCACGGCCACGGCGCCGACCCGGCCTTCGAGGATACCGTCCTCCACGTCGTCTTCACCGGCGATGGCCCGGAAAGCTTCACCCGCACCCGCGAACACCGCGAAGTGCCGCGCGTCCTGATGCCGCACGACCTGTTAGAAGAAGCGCTGCTCCGCCCGCGCCGCGAGACCGCCATCGCCCGCCCCGGCCGCTGCGTCCAGCCCTTGGCCGCCGTCGCACCCGCCGCCATCGCCGCGCTGCTCGCCGAAGCCGCCAACTACCGCGCCGCGCAGAAAGCCGCGCGCTTTCTCCGCACCGCCGACGCCCACAGCCGCGATGCCGCCCTCTATCACGCCGTCGCCGAGACCCTCGGCTACCGCTCGAACGCGCTGGCGATGCGCCTGCTCGCACAGCGCCTGCCCTTGTCCGCCCTGCGCGAGCATCCGGAGCAGACCGAAGCCCTTCTGTTCGGTGCCGCCGGTTTCCTCGCGCCCGACCTCCACGAGAAGGCCCCGCCCGACACCCGCGACCACCTGCGCGGCCTCTGGGACACCTGGTGGAAGGCCCGCGGCCGTTGGGAATCTGCCCACTCCATCCCGTGGAAAGCCGGCGGCCAGCGCCCGGCGAACCACCCCCACCGCCGCGTCGCCGCCCTCGGTGCGCTGGCCCGCGACTGGCCGCGCTTCCGCAAGCTCGCCTTCGCCCGCCCGCTCGATGCCCCGGCGCTGGTCGCCTATCTTTCCAAGCTCGACGACCCTTTCTGGACGAAGCGCCACACCCTCTCCTCCGCCGCCACCGCCCGCCCCGTCGCGCTCTTCGGCAAAGCCCGCGCCATCGAGCTACTCGCCAACCACCTCTTTCCCCTCGCCCTGCATGAAGGCGAGCCCTTCGACCGCTACCTCAAGCTCCCCGCCGGCGCCCGCAACGAAAAGGTCCGCCGCTGCGCCATCCGCCTCTTCGGCAGCGAAGCCGCCGCCTCCCCCTGGCTCAAAAAAGCTGCCCACCACCAAGCCCTCCTCCAAATCTACCGCGACTTCTGCCTCGAAGACGCCAGCGACTGCTCCGACTGCCCCTTCCCCGAACAGCTCCAGCAATGGCGGCTCTAACAAACCGCAAATCAGCCTCCCATTTCTCCATTCAGAATTCGACGTTCGATGTTGGGCGTTCGATGTTCGATTCACCTCTCCTTCCATGACCTCCCTAGAAGCCTTAATCGCCCTCAACCTCCTCCCGAAAATCGGCCCGGTCCGGATCCGCCGCCTCCTCGACCGCTTCGATTCCCCCGAAGCCGCGCTTTCCGCGTCCCACAACGACCTCATGCGGATCGACGGCATCGGCGAGGAAACCGCCGCCATTCTAACAAAGTGGCAGGACCACGCCGATCCCGCCACCGAGCTTCGCGAAGTCCACGAACGCGGCCTCTCCATCGTCCAGTCGCAGGACCCCGCCTTCCCGCCCGCCCTCCGCGAGGCCTATGACGCGCCGCTCTTCCTCTACGTCTGGGGCAAGCTCGAAGAACGCGACCGCCATGCCATCGGCGTCGTCGGCACCCGCCGCATCACCAGCTACGGCCGCAGTGTCACCAAAAAGCTCTCCTTCGAACTCGCCCACGCCGGCTTCACCATCGTCTCCGGCCTCGCCCGCGGCGTCGATACCGTCGCTCATGAAGCCGCCGTCGCCGCCGGCGGCCGCACCGTCGCGGTGATCGGCTCCGGCCTCGCGAAGCTCTTCCCCGCGGAAAACATGGCGCTCGCCGAAAAGATCGCCGATGGCCACGGCGCGGTCGTCAGCGAGTTCCCGCTCCACACCTCGCCCGACAAGCAGACCTTTCCCCAGCGCAACCGCATCGTCGCCGCCTGGTCGCGTGCCCTGCTGGTCACCGAGTGCCCCGCCTGGTCCGGCTCACTGATCACCGCGAACCTTGCCTCCGAATACGGCCGCCCGGTCTTCGCCGTCCCCGGCCCGATCAATTCGCCGACCTCCACCGGCTGCAACCGCCTGATCCGCGAAGGCGCCACCCTCGTCACCGATGGCGCCGACATCCTCGACGACCTCGGCGAGCTCCCCTTTGCCCGCCAGCCCTCCCTCCCCTTCGCCGAAAACAACGCCGTCCCCGAACTCCCGCCCGAGGAGACCACCGTCTTCGCCGCCCTCGGCGACCAAGAATGCGGCGTCGACCGCCTCATCGACGCCACCGGCCTGCCCTCCCAAGTCGTCACCGCGACGCTGATGAAATTGGAAATGCGAAGGCTGGTCCGGGCCATGCCGGGGTTCAGGTATGTGAAACGATGAACGCCGACCGCCGAGCCCTTCAGATGGTTGACGGGATTCCCGTTTCAACGATTCTCCCCCAACCGGCCACTTGCCTAATACCGCCGCCGAAGATTGAGTTTCATCGATCTTGGATACGCACTCTCTCTTCGATGAAACCTACCTTCTTCACCCCACAGCGGATTGCAGCATCGCTTGCACTCTTGTCATTTCCAGCCCCCGCTGCCGAAGGTCCGGGATTCCCTAACATCGACCGTCCGGGACAACTGAACACGGTGCTTTCCAGCATCAATACCACGAACGGGACCAGCGGCAGCAAAGCCATCAGCGCAGTGATGATGCACCGGGGCTATCTCTTCGCGCCGCTGGGAGCGGATCACGGGGGCGGACAAGGGAATGGTGCGCTGGCGGCTTACAATATCTCCAACCCCGGCCAGCCCGCTGAGGATTTTCGATTCGCGGGATTTCTCTGCGGTTTTCCACAACGCATCATCCACTCATTACCTCGGAAACTCGGCGGAAAACCATTCGCCGATCATGGCCGGAGATCTGATGTTAGTTTCCGAAAAGCGAGTGGGGAGCGCGGGATTCGCCCTGCTGGATGTGGCCAATCTGTATGACGAGAATCCGGCGACGGTTCCCCAGATCGTCGGGAGATATTCGTTTCCAAACGTGACCAGCCCGAGCAACTACGATGGCTATCCATTCGCTCCCGCGATGCAGGGTGCCCGTTATGTCTTTGCCCCAACAGGAGCAAATGGACTCCATGTGGTGGACACCACGAATCCCGCTAGCCCGGTGCAGCTCGCGTATCGAAATGTCTCGCAACTCTCGAATCTCACCCTTCGTGCGGCGGTGACGATTGGAAATCTGCTGGTCCTCAGCTCGTCCACCTTCCCGACTTTCGATGGGAAGGTTCTATTGCTGGAAATCAGCGACCCTGCGAATCCGACACAGATCGCGGCTCCGTTCGATGTGCGCATCGGCTACCAGGGCTTCGTTTATGGTTCGCACTTCTTCGGAGCTCAGGACGGAGCCTTGGAATCCTACAATTTCGCCAACCCCACGAATATCGTGAAGACCACCTACAACGCAAATGCAGGCACGACCTTATCGAATCCCGAATACGGCTTCGGGAAAGACGGGTTTGCTTTCATCGGGCACTATCCGGGTGCGACCAAGTGGGATTTGGCGCAGTCGCCCGCGCCAGTCGTGTCCACCATTTACCCGCAGAATCCGGCGAACGACGACTATGCCTTCATCACTCCGCTCGGAAACATGATCGCTGTGACCAGTGATCATTCCACTTCGAAAAAGCTGAGCATCGGGGTTCATGACGTGAACCGCGACAGCCTGCCACCCGTGGTAAATTTTGTGATCCCAGCCAACGGTTCGGTGAACATGAACCGCAAGTCGCGCATCGGCGTTTTTTTCACCGACTTCGTCGAGGCCAGCAGCCTGAGCACTTCCACCCTCACGCTGCGCAATACGGCGACGCTGGCCGTGGTGCCGGGCACTTACAGTCAGTTCCACAATCATCCATGAAGATTCGTCGGCCCGGGTGTGGAACGTCAATCCCGACAACAATACGGTCACCGCGATCCAAGGCACGACTCCCTATGCAAAGCTGCACGAGGTGCCGGTCGGCTCACAGCCCGCCACCCTCTCCGCAGGACCTCACGGCACAATCTGGGTGGCTAACAAAAAGGACTCCACGATCTCTATCATCAATGCCGCAAGCGGAGCAGCGATCGCGACCATGGTGCTGCCACCGGGATCTTCGCCGCACGGCCTGACGATGAGTCCGGATCTAACAAAAGCTTATATCGCTCTGGAAGACCGTGGCCAAGTGGTCGAGGTGGACACCCTCAGCCGCACGCTCACGCGATCCGTCGTCACCAGGTCACACCCGCGCAACCTTGCCTTGGATCCTCCCCGCGGACAGCTGCTTGTCGCGTATTTCGTCTCGCCGGACGATGGGGGAAAGATCACCCGGATCGATCTCGCCACCTTCTCCGTGGCCGGTCTCATTTCCATGCAGCCGAGCATGAACCCGGAGAGTTCCACCAACGGTCGCGGACTGCCCAACTACCTCGGTGCGCTGGCGATTTCGCCTGACCTCACCCAAGCCACCATACCGTCGAAGAAAGACAACATCTTCCGCGGGACGGCGCGTGATGGCCTTCCGCTGACCTTCGAGAGCACCGTCCGCAGCATCGCCTCGCGCATCGATCTGGCGGCCGGCATCGAGGACTTCAGCAGCCGGGTGGATCTGGAAAACAATGATGTCGCCACCGCCGCGATCTACAGCCCGCTTGGAAACAGGCTCTTCGTGAGCACCCTCGGGTCGAAGGAAATCTGGGTGCTCGATGGCTATGGCAGCACCTCCGCCTTTGCCTTTGAGTCCAGCGGCGAGGCTCCGGATGGTTTGGCGATCAGCCCGGATGGCACCCGGCTCTTCGTGCACAATTTCATGACACGCAGCGTCTCGGTTTTCGCCACAGGCATCATCTGCACGAGCACCTGCGGCACGGCTCCGTTGTTAGCCGATGTCCCGATCGTGGCAGCGGAAGCGCTTGCACCGAATGTGCTCCGTGGCAAGCAGCTCTTCCACGATTCCTATGACACGCGCCTCGCCCAAGACGGCTACATGAGTTGCGCAAGCTGCCACATGGAAGGTGGCAGCGACGGCCGGGTGTGGGATTTCACCAACCTCGGAGAAGGCCTGCGCAATACCATCGACCTGCGGGGCAAGGGCGCAGGGCAGGGGCGGCGGCACTGGACAGCAAACTTCGATGAAGTACAGGATTTCGAGAACCAGATCCGCACCTTCCGCGGTGGCACCGGTTTGATGACGGATACGGATTTCAACACCGGCACGCGCGGCCAACCGCTCGGCACTCCGAAAGCGGGAGTGAGCAGCGATCTCGATGCGCTCGCCGCTTATGTCAATTCACTCACCGCCGTGGGCCGCAGTCCCTATCGCCAGGCCGACGGATCGCTCACCCCGGACGGAGTCGCCGGAAGGGCGATCTTCAATCAACAAAGCTGTTATGCCTGCCATTCAGGCCCGAATTTTTCCGATAGCGCGAGCAATGCGCTGCATCGTGTCGGCACTCAAAAGCCGACTTCCGGAAACCGGCTTGGCATACCCATCCCGGGCTTCGACACGCCCAGCCTGCGCGGACTCTGGCGCACGGCACCTTACCTTCATGACGGTTCGGCTGCGACGCTTGACGAGGTGCTCACCTCGGCCAATGCCCACGAATTTCATGCCCCGACCGCCGATCTAACAAACACTCAGCGGGCTCAGCTCAACGCCTATCTTTTGCAGATCGATGACCTAGAACCGGCGGCCAATCAAACCACAGTTCCTGTCTTTTCGACCGATCACGCGGTTCCTACTGATCAGGTCGGTAAACCCTTCGTACTCACGCTCACTTTCAGCGAGCCTGTCACCGGACTGTCCTTGGGCGATCTTCAAGCCACCAATGCCAGGCTTTCCAATCTCCTCGGCAACGGCAGCATTTACACCGTCACGGTGACTCCATGGAGCCGCGGCCCGGTTGAGGTCACTCTCGCTGCCAACTCCATCCTGGCCAGCGGCTCGCCTAACACCGCCCCGATGACCTTCCACGCAATGGTCCACCGCGATCGTGGCTTCCGCTACGTCAAGCTCGTCACCGATGGCGGCACCGGCATTTGGGCATCCATGGCCGAGTTCTACCTTCTGACCGGCGGCACCCGGCTGGACCGCAGCACCTGGACTATCCACTCGGCAAGCAGTGAGCAAATCTCACCGGACCACCGCGCCTACCGGACGATTGACGGACTCAGCAACACCTTCTGGCACACCCGTTACACCGGAGCCAGCCTGCCTGAGCCATCCACACGAGATCGTCTTCAATCTCGGTGATCTCCGCTTTTTCGACACCTTTGAATACTTGCCCCGCCAGGACGGAAACCTCAACGGCACCATCACCGCATTCCGACTCTTCGGCAGCGAGGATTCGGCCACCTGGATCCAACTCGACCAAGGCACCTTCGCCTCTAACAACACCGTCAAGATCGAGCCGCTCCAAGTTTATCCCGACACATTTCCCGCCAGCGATCTTGATAGTTGGATCGAATCGCAACTCGGCTCCACCGGCGCTCAGTCGCGACTCTACTGGAATGCCGATGGCGATGGTGACGGCCGCACCAATTGGCTGGAGTGGGTCGCCCTCAGTCAGTTGAATCACCCGGACAGCGGCTCCGCCCTTGTTCTCCAGACAGAATTTCTCACGGACTCCGGGGACAGCCGGGAATACCTCGGAGTTTCCGCTCGAATCAATCCAGCGGCTGCCGACCAGATTCTTTCCATCGATTCCAGCCCCGACCTGACGGACTGGAAACCCGAGCCAATCTCCGAAACTCGCATCGACACGCCGACCGATTCATTGAACCCCGATGGCACTAAATCCGTTCGTTTCATCGACACCGTTGCCATTGAAGACGCACCGAAGCGCTTTCTCCGCCTTCAAGTGAAAATGCAAGCCCCGGGGCCGTGATGAAGCCTCAGGAGAATCCCGTCCGATTGAAGGAAGAAGTTTCCGACACCTTCCCTTCTGTCGGCGAGCGTTAATGGTGAGCCGTCCTGATCAACAGCCCGCTCGAACGGGGGGCTACTCCCCAGAAACACGGATTCCGGATGAAAGTCATCAGCGCCAGGCTTTTAAGATTCGAGGTTCGCCGGATTGTCAAGGCCCTGCGCCGCTCCCGACATTTCAAAAGATGAACGAACTCCCCCGGCGATCCGCGTCGTTGTCAGACCGCCGGTCTTCCCCTGCGGTCCACGACGAAAGTGGCGACCATGCCTCCAAGCACCGTCAGACCGCAAAATAGAGGGGCTCCCTTCAGGAACATCGTGGCTCCCGCGTGGCCGGAAATGAACGCGCTGAAGGAACCCGTCACGTAAACCAGCAATGGCATTCCGACTCCCCAGTAGATCGCGTTGCGACCTGCCAGCAATGATCCCATCAAACCCACCACGGCGGCCATTGCCGTCGATCCGACGCCCATGCGGAGCATCTGTCCCATCCAACCGGAATCGTCCGGCGAGAACCAAACACCGGCAGCACCGCCAAAAACCAAAGCCGCCACGCAGGCAATCACGGTCGAGATCAGTCCTTCGCGGGTGCCGGTCCAGAGACCGGGAACACGGATCGCGCCGACCACCCCGCAAGAGGTGCCCGATCGGGAATGGCGTTGGAGGGAGAGCGAGAGCATGGAGGAAGCGGGGAGTTTCGGGTTCATGCCTTTCCAATCGCAGTTGGAACGCATGATTTTCAAAGAATATAAAATATCCCTAAATGCTGAAGCTTCAGGTTTCTGGCATTCATACGCATCGTCGAGGCGGATTCGCGAGGAGCTCGCATCTCCCGGTTGGAAAATTCGAACCGGAGGGCAGTCCCTTCAGACGGTTCGGATTCGGGAAAAAACGGCGTCTACTAGGAACGTCCCCATCATCCCGGCTGCAATGGCGAAGCCGAGATACAACGGGGCACCGAGAATCAAACCGGAAACGCCGGTGCGCCCGGCGACCAGAGCAATCAAAACCCCGCCAGCGTAAACCAGAATCGGCATTCCCATGCCCCAGCGGATGGGATTCTGGCCGAAAAGCAAGGACCCGGGAACGGCCACCAAAAGGCCCATCGCGAACGACCCAATCGTCAACTGCAAGAACCGGAACAAAAGACCGCCACCGGCATGCTCGCCGCTGAACCAATGCCCGGCGACACCGCCGAAGCTCAGCGCCGACGCCAGAAGAAAAAGCGCAGCGGCCCAGTTACAGCCCTTGCCGACCCACGACATTTGCGCCGAGGCGGCAACAGAAGTCCCCTTTGTTATTTCAAATCCTCCGATCACGCCGAGTAATCCAGCAGATGCTTCTGAACTGCGCAAGCTCAAACCATCCGAAATTTTTAGAAATCCGAATATCGTCCGAATCTTCATAAAAAATCCACGATCCGGTTCTGGCTCCTGCCCCCCCCCGGACGCATCGCCGCCGGGTCCGCCGATGTAACCTCTCGTCGCTCTGTGCCGTACATTTCCCAAAGACAATCGCCGATCATGAGATCCATCTTCCTCTGCTTGCTGGCTTTACTCGCCCCGCTCCACGCGGGCGGGATCATCCCGTCCCAGGTCCCCGCTTCCGCCAAATGGCAGCTCCACGCCGACTTGGACGCGATGCGCGGCAGCGCGACCGGGAAGTCCATCTTCGCACGAATCGAGGCCGACCACGGCGCCAAGCTCCGGGTCTTCAAGCGGATGTTCTCGATCCATCCACTCAACGACCTGCGCGGCATCACCCTTTACGGCGACGGCAAGCCCGACCATGCAGTCGCTCTGATCGATGGCACGTTCGACCACGCCCACATCGAAGATGTTCTTGAAGCCGCCGATAGCTATGAAACCTCCGCTTACATCGGCATCGCCGTCCATCATTGGAAAGACAAAGACGTTTGGCAGCACGCCGCGTTCGCCAGTGAGAGCCTGGTGGTCTTCAGCCGGCAGAAGGACATGCTGCTCCAAGCGCTGGATGTTCTGAAGGCGAAAGCCCCGGCCAGGCCGGACCCCTTCTTCACTGCACTCGGGGGCAGTCCACTGATCGCCGCCAGCGCACGGCTTTCGGAAATCGACATGCCTGGAGACGAGGCGCGGCTGATCCGCATGGCCAAGACGCTCCATGTCACATTCAACGAGCACGGCGGGCGCTTCGCGGTGCGGATCGGCGCGGGAACCGCGGATGCTGCCGACGCTGAGAACCTGCGCCGGATGCTGGATGGCGTGATCGCGTTCGTTCAGGCAAGCGACGCCCGCTTCGACGGGCTCGACCTGCGAGCCGAACTCACGGTCGATCCCCGCGTGCCTGACATGAAAACCACGCTCAGCCTGCCGGTCGGCGAATGGATCACCCTCGTGGAAAAGGCCGCCTCAAGCCCGGGGCCGGACCGCTGAACTCGCCTTCCCAAGGCCTGCAAATCCGCCATACTGGCTTACCTTGAATCCTGTCCCCTGCTCCGATGACTCCCTGCTCGCGCGCCAAGCGCGGGAAGGATCGTCGGCGGCATTTAGCACACTCGTCCACCGCCACCATGGCCGCGTTTATGGATTCTTGCTGACCTTGACGCGCCACCGGCAGGACGCCGAGGACCTCACGCAGGAGACCTTTCTCCGCGCTTGGAACAAGCTCCACCACTTTGACCCCGCACTGCCGCTGCTGCCGTGGTTGTTCACCATCGCCCGCCGCCTCTCGATCGCCGCCCTGAGAAAGTCCCGACCGCTTCCCGCCGACCTACCCTTTCCCGCCGAGTCCCAGACTGCCTGCAACTCGCTATGGCTATGGGAAGTTGCGAAACGCGATCTTTCCGCCGATGCCTACAGCGCCCTGTGGCTCCACTACCGGGAAGAACTGCCCTTGAAGGAAGTCGCCGACGTCCTCGGCAAGCGGGAAGGTGCGGTGAAAGTCATCCTCCACCGCGCCCGCAAGACGCTGGCAGAAACGCTCCGCGGCCAGGCCTCGTCACCGCATTCAGAATTCCAACGCACGCCATGAAAACCCGAGAGCCCCACGATGAGATCGGCGACCTGCTCCGCGCCCATAAGCCCGCCCCCCGGCCCTCGCCGGGACTGGAAGCACGGATCATCCGCTCGCTTGGCGAACCCGCGCCCACGGGAGTCAGTCGGGTCTGGCCTTGGTTCCTGCTCCCCCCCGCCGTGGCTGCGGCCATCGTGCTGATGTGGCCGGATCCGGCAGTGCTGCCTGTGATCGGGAGCACCGACCAAGCCTCAGCAGAGACAACCCGAGGCCTGCAGGCACCCATGACGGTCGCCAGCAATCCCCTGGAGCGTGAAAAGCTGGCGCTGGAAAACGATGCCCGCCGGGCCAGCCGCTTCCTGATCGACTGCCTCCCCTCCTTGACCTCGCCGCTCGACTGAGGGCAAGGCGGGCGCGAAGTCTCTTCCACGCCCCTCCCGCGATCACTTCATCTTGGCCAGCGCGTTGAGATCGAGCTTCCGTATCAAGGCGACCAGGTCCTTTTCCTCAGTCTCCTCGTTCCCCACGAGTTCGACCAGAATGCGGCCATCCGCCACCAATTGCAGCTTCCGTTCGCCTTCCATCACCGCGGTTTCACTCGATATCCGGTAGGTCTTCCGGTTGGTCAGCTTGAGAAGATCCTCATTGGCGATCAAAGGGATCAATTGCTTCACCATCGGCGAATCCTTGATCACCTTCGCCCGGATCTCTTTATTGTCGGAAACGTAAGTCCGCGAGATGGAAATGCCGCCCCCGACCACGGTGAGATCTTCGCGCTTCAGCGCCTCCCCCATCCAGCCTTCAATCTCCTCCGGGAGAGTCTCCCCGACCTTCTCCGCGCCCTTTTCTTCCATCATCTTGAGGAGAATCCGAAGTTTCTCGGTGACAGCCGCATTATCACCTTTCCGATAGTCGTCCATTACCTGACGGAGACCAGACTCGAAAAGATCAGGCTTTTTGGGTTCATCCTTCGCCGAAACGAAGGCTGCGGAGCATAAGGCAAAGGTTAGGATAAGGGAGAACGTCTTCATGATGGAAAGCGGCAAACCACCGCAATGCGGGGTACGCGGGAAGTCAGCTCAGAGGTTACACCTTCCGGGGATCACTCCGCCTTCTTTTCGCGTTCTCCCTTCTTGCGCATTTCCTTTTTCCCGATTTCGCGCCGGTGCTTTTCGCGAGTCTCCAGCTTTTCCGCCCCTGCCTTCAGCTTTTCCTCCATCTGCCGGAGCTCACGCTCACGCTTGCCGAGGGTCTCTGCCATCCGCTCAAGCTCACGGGCACGTTCCCCGAGTTTCGCTTCCATTTCCTTGAGGTGCTTCATCCGCTCTTCCATCTCCCGGCCGGCCTGTTTGATCCGCTCGTCGGGGATCGGCCGCGCCGGCTCAGCCTTGGCTTCCGGTCCGGACTTTTTCAAAACCGCTTCCATGCGGTCCATCCGCGCACTCAGCTCGCGAGCAGCCTTCCCCATCCGGGCGTCGCGCTCTTGCATCGCACGCTCCAACCGCTCCATGCGCTCCAACCGCTCCATGCGCTCCATGTGCTCCATCGCCATCCGGCGTTCGCGCTCGATTTCCGCAGGCCTGTGGGTTGGTGTTCCTTCAGGTCCTTGGCCGCCCCGCGCCATGCCCGTCACGGGCGGCAGCGGCGGAGTCGGTGCCTCGATGTTCCTCCGCTCCGGCCGCTGTGGCTGGCCCGCTTGTGGGCGCTCGCGCCGCTGGGCTTGCTGCCGCTCCGGATGCACCGCATGCGGGCGGGCCTCGGGCCGATCTTTATCAGGAGAAGGTGGCACCGGTGCTTGGGCGAAGGCGCAGGGGATGACGAGCAGGGACGCCGCGACGAGCGAATGGATGCAGGGTTTCATGGTGGATTGGGATTCAGGAGCGGCAACAAGGCCGACCCATTTGTTCAAAACCCCGCCGCCTGCCCGGAGTTGTCCGGTTTCTTGGTTTTCCTGCTCAGCGAGCCCGTGGTCCAGCTCTCCCCTCGTTATCATTTATTCCGCGTCCGCATCGCCGGTCGCGGCGACTGGCTCCAGCTTGCGGAAGTGCACCTGGCCAACGCGGCGGCCATCGGTGCTGGTAACTTTGGCTTCCCAGCCGTGAATCTCAACCATCTCCCCAACCTCCGGAAACCGGCCGAGCTGCTGTGTGATATAGCCACCGACGGTCGTGACCTCACCGCTGTCGAGTTCAAGCTCGTCCGCCATTTCGGTGAGATCGTTCAATGTCATCGCGCCTTCGATCACGAACTCGTTGTCATTGATCCAGTTCGACTCCGGCTTCTCGTTGTCGAACTCGTCGTGGATGTCGCCGACCAGCTCCTCGATCACGTTGTCGAGGAAAACGATGCCGACCGGCGTGCCAAATTCGTCGACCACCATGGCGAGGTGCGCCCGCTCCTTGAGGAAGAACTTCAGCAGGACATCGAGCGGCATGGTGTCGGGCACCATCTTCAGTTCGCGCTTGATCCGCATCAGGTCGGGATCCGGCGTGCCGACCAGTTTGAGCACGTCCTTGATGTGAATCAGGCCGATCGCGTTGTCGAGGTGGCCGCCTTTGGCCAAAGGGAAGCGGGTGTGCTTGGTGCGGCGGGCCGTTTCGAGCGACTTTTCGAAGGGCTCGTCGGCGTGCAGCACGATGACCTCTTGGCGCGGCGTCATCACGTCGCGCACCCAGAGTTCGTTCAAGGCGAGGGCGTTGATCAGGATCTCGCGCTCGATCTCGGTGACTTCCTCGGCGCGTTCGCTTTCGGCGACCAGCAGCGCGAGTTCGTCGGCGGAGTGGATGTGCTCGCCTTCCCCGACCGGGTCGATGTGGAAAACCTTTTTGAGGATCCAGTTCGCGGTGCCATTCAAGACCCGGATGGCCCAGTGGAAGGTCCGGTAGAACAGGTGCAGCGGGCCCGCCAGCAGCAGCGTGGTGGCGACCGACTTGCGGATGGCGATGGATTTCGGCAGCAGTTCGCCGATCACCACGTGGAGGAAGGTGAACGAGGCGATCGCCAGAACGAAGGAGATCAGCTTTACCGGGTGAATCGAAAGGCCGAGAACTTCGGCATCGAGCGGAACCCCCGCCATCAGCAGCAGCGGCGAGACCAGCGCGGCGACGAAGGGCTCCCCGAGGAAGCCCAGTGCCAGCGAGGCGATCGTGATGCCGAGCTGGTTGGCGGAAAGGTAGCCGTCGAGATGGCCCACCACGTGGAGGGCGGTGGCGGTGCGGGCCGGTTTCTCCTTGGCCACCGCCTCGAGCTGGCTCGGCCGGACCTTGACGATGGCGAACTCCGATGCGACGAAGAAAGCGTTGAGGAGGAGGAAAAAGGCGATTCCAAGTAGATAGAGCAAGCAGACCCCGAGGGAAGGAAGCTCGGTCGAAATCTCGGCGGACGCCACAAGCCAGGACAGATCGTAAAGTGCGCTCATCCTGGTCAGAGCTTTTCGTAAACGCCCTGGTCACGGCGTTCGAGCACGGTAAATCCCGCCGATTTGGCGTCGCTCACGGACAGCGGCTTCGCGATCCGTGGCGTGTTCACCTTGGAAATCACCTTGCGCACGGAGTGGCGGCAAAGCGGGCACTGCTCGAGTGCCGGGCGGTCGATCGGCCGCCTCAGTTCAAACCCTTTGCGGCAAATGCGGCAAGATCGCTCCGGATCTTCGGGGTTCTCGGAAAGATATTCGTAGATGGGCATTGAGGGGGACGGGAGGGCGAGCTTTTACCGCCCCCCGTCAACCGTAGCGGACGGCGTGCCGTTTTACCAGCTCGACTTCGTGACGCCCGGGATCATGCCGTGCGAGGCGAGCTCGCGGAAGCTGATACGGGAGAGACGGAAGCGGCGGAGGAAAGCGCGGCGGCGACCGGAGTACTCGCAGCGATTCACTAGCCGGGTCGGGCTGGCGTCACGGGGCAGCATCGTCAAGCCGATGTAGTCCTTCTCGGCCTTCAGCTTGTGACGAAGGTCGGAGTATTTGGCGACAGTGCGCGCCTTGCGCTCGTTGCGGGCAATCCAGCTCTTTTTAGCCATAATTCGGGGCGCGGTGAATACCCGCTGAGCAGACCCGTGCAAGCCCAAACTTGGAATTTTGTCAAAGAAGCCCAATGAATCAACATTCTGCGACTGGTGAATTTTGACGCATGATTTTTATTGCATGTTTTTCAATTCCATCTTCTTTCCCCGCCGCCGCCTGACCTGACCGCCATGCTCATCGATAATCTGCTCTCTCCCGTCGTTCTCGCCTTCGTGTTGGGCCTCGTCGCCTGCCTCGCCCGGAGCGATCTCCGGCTGCCGGAACCGGTGTTCCAGGCATTGTCGATTTACCTTCTGTTCGCGATCGGCATGAAAGGCGGCGCCGCAGTGGCCGAGGCGGGCTTGGCCCGGGTGGTGGTGCCGGGATTTGTCACGCTGGGACTTGGAATCGCCACGCCGTTGATCGCCTTCTGGCTGATGCACACCTGGGGCCGGCTCGACCGTATCAATGCCGCCGCCGTGGCCGCCCACTTTGGCTCTGTCTCTGCAGTGACCTTCCTCGTCGCGAACGAGGCCGCCCAACGATCCGGCTTGAACCCGGAAGGCTTCCTGCCCGCAATGGTGGCGATTCTTGAGATCCCCGGAATCATCATCGCCCTCCTCCTCGCCCGCCGCGGCCCGGGGCCGGCCTTCTCGAGGGAGGCGATGGCCGAGGTGCTGACCGGCAAAAGCATCGTCCTGCTCGCCGGAGGCACCCTGATCGGCTACCTGTCCAGCAAGGCGCAGTGGGAAAGCGTGAAGCCCTTCTTCGTGATTCCTTTCAAGGGCGTCCTCTGCCTGTTCCTGCTCGAACTCGGCGCCCTCGCCGGCCGGCGGCTCAAGGACATCCGCCACTCCGGGATCCGCCCGGTGGTGCTGGCGATGCTGCTCCCGCTCCTTCACGGAGCACTTGGCGTGGCCGGCGGCTTGCTCGCTGGACTTTCTCCCGGCGGGGCCGCAGTGCTCGGGGTCATGGCTGCCAGCGCGTCCTACATCGCCGCGCCCGCCGCCGTCCGCATCGCGCTGCCGGAAGCGAGTCCCGGCGTGTATCTGACATTGTCGCTCGGGGTGACTTTCCCTTTCAATCTCGCCCTCGGCATCCCGTGGTGCCTGTTTCTCGCCCGCCACCTCGAACCCCTGCTGTCATGAAGGTCCGCCTGAAAAAAGTCACCATCGTCGCGGAAAGCCTGCTCCGCACGCAGTTGCTCAAGCTCCTCGCCAGCCACGGCGTGACCGGTCACACGATCACGCTGGCCGAGGGCTGCGGCTCGCGTGGAGTCCGCGCCTCCGAATGGGAAGGCCGCAACATCCAGATCGACACCCTCGTCAACGACGCCACCGCCGACCTGCTGATGCAGGGAATCGCGGCACGCTTTTTCGATCACTTCGCGGTGATCGCCTACTCCTGCGATGTGGAAGTGCTGCGCGGCGAGAAATTCGTCCCTCCAGCGGGCTCCTAACCGTCCTCCGGCGGACCCTTCAGCAGTTCCAGCAATTCGGCCAGCCGGACGTGCTGTTCAAGCGGATGGCGCAGTGGCGTGTCGCCATCGATTTCGTAGTGGTTCCGCCGCCCCTCGCGATGTCGGCGGATCACCCCGGCAGCCTCAAGTTCGCCGATGATCCGGATCACCGCCCGCTCGGTGATCCCGATGCGCGCGGCGATATCCCGCACCCGCAAGTCCGGCTCACGCCACAGCAGTAGGATCGTGTGCGCGTGGTTGCTCAGGTAGGTCCAGCCCGGCCCGCTCGATTTCATGCTCGGGGGCTAACAAAATCCGGGGCGGATCAAACATGAAAATACATTCAGGCTCTTGCTTTCATCCGTTTACCCTCGAAGCCTTCCGTCGGCGATTGGCTCGACAGGGCTCGCGGCAAATGTCTGGATTGCTTCGTGAGTGCCATCGAAATTGAGGCCCCGTCGGTCGCTCAAGTCCACCGGGCGGCCATCGAAAAAGTCGCCCTCAGACTGGCCGCGGGCGATTTACCCCGGCGGGCTTTCGCGGGACTTCCTCTAGGTGGGCTCAACGAATCCGAGCGCTCGGAGTTGAAGCTGGCGACCACGCTGCGGGCCCGCGAATTGATTGCCCGGAATCACCGGCGCAATCGCACGCTCGGCATCGTCTGGACCCTCTGCGGTCTGATCCCGCTGGTCTTTTTCACCCTCAACTGGTTCCGCCACGGCCACTGGAGCCTCGTCCTGCTCATCATCGGGCTGCCGGCCCTCGTCAAAGGCTACCGGGTGCTTCGTCTCCGGCCGACCCAGCAGCCGGACCTCGATTGATGCGTTTCAGCGCCCGGCCACCGGCCGCTCCCAGAACTTCGATGGTGGCAAATCGTTCGGCCGTACGACCACGATCCCGGCATGCTTGGAAGAGCCGTTGAGGTAATCGGTGACCGGGCGGTCGATGATGGTCATCCGTCCCTTGTCGCGGTCCGAGGTGGCATGAGTGAAATACGCGCGGCCATTCAGTTTCACGATCAGCCCGACGTGTGAAGTGTAGCCGTTGTGCCAGTTCGTGGTGATGGCGCAGATGTCGCCGTCCTGCAGATAGCCCTCGATCCCGCGGACGCTCTTCTTCGGAATGTGATAGACCGGCAACTTCGATACCCGGGCCTCGATCCGGCCCATCTCCGGCAGCAGCGAGGGGCTGTTGCGGAGATAGCGGTAGCTCTTCCACTGCACCGTCATCTCGCGGATCTCCCGCTTCAGGCGCACCGCCCCGGGGATGCGCGGCGTGATGTTCTTGGCGAAGCCGCGGCGCTCGTTGTCGTAAAAAACTTCCTCGAGGTGGTGCATGCGGCTCAGGTAGCCGCCGGTGCAGCGTCCGTCGCGATAACGCTCCAGCTCGACCATGTGCAGCATGTCCTGCGGCGTGTAGGGACCGGGCTTGTAGCGAAGCATGCGGGCGAAGGCCAAAGCGTTCTCGTAGTAGGTCCAGCAGTCCATCGCGCCGAAGTTCACGACCGGCGATTCGATGCGGTCGTCGACTTCCAGCGTGTAGTTGACATACGGCGTCCCGACCATCGCCCGCGCCGCGCGGATCGTGCGCGCACCGATCGGCAATTGCCGCCAGTTCTCCTTCTCCGCCTGCTGGACGATCGCCCGGAACTTCGCCTCGCCTTTGAAAACGGTCGCCATCGGCAGCCGCGGCGCGCTCGGCGGGGTGACCGTGTGTTGCGCGGATGCCGGAAGGAAGGCCAGAGCCAGGAAAGCGGAAATCACCACGTTTTTCATGGTCCCATCCTAGGGCCGTCACGAGAAAAGCAAAGCAGCTTTCCGCTGGATCACGGCTTCCGCCTCAGCCGGATCGGCCCTTTCGCCGTGGAAGGATCGACCACACGACCGCCTTGCACGATCTCGATCCGCCCGGCCGCCACCAATCTCCGCCCTGCCCGTCGCGCGTCTTCCATGCGCTCCCGCCAGCCGTCCGGAAAAACCGCGCGCGCCGCCTCGCTCGGGCAAACGGTGGCCCCGGCCGCCCGCTTCGAAAGCAACTCGACGATCGCTTCTTCCATCTTCCGATCCGCGTCGCTCGGCTTGCTGCGGCGGCAGGCATCGGAGCAATACTTCACCTCGTCCCAACAGCGCTCCCAGATCTTCCGCCACTCGATGCGGCGGCCGCAGGTGGCACAGGTCTTGTCGGGCGGAGTCATCGCTTCAGTTGACTTAGTCCGCATCTTTCCCCACACAAGTTCCCAATCATGTCCGAAGCCCACCAAGCCCACCAAGCCCACCAAGCCCCCCGCAGCCCGCGCGACGAAATCGACGGCTTCGTTTATTTCCCCCGTCTCTGTGACAAGGTCCGCCTTCACGCCGCCGGCCGACTATCGCCCGACTACCATGACAACCTCGGCTCCGGCATGGACCTCTGGACCTGCCAGTTCCTCGGGGTGAATTACACGTCGCTCAACGAGCAGATCCGCGCTGGAAAGTCCGACGCCGAAGCCCTGACCTGGGCCCGCGAAAACGGGATGCCACGGACCGTCGCCGAGCTCGCCTGGTGGTCCGCTTTCATGAAGACCCGCGGCTTCCGCGACGATCTCGCCGAACGTCTCGCCCAGCGCAAGGCGGAGTCCGGCTTCACCGATCGCGCCGACATCGTTACCTTCATGGACTACATCGATGCCGACGAAGGGCGGATCTGAGTGGCGAAACTCACTCTAACAAGTGCTCCAGCGCCTTCCGGTCCATCGCGTGCCGGAAGGCCGTCTCCCGGTCGATCACCCGATCGCGCACCAGGTTCGACAAGGATCGCTCAAGCGTGATCATGCCGTCCTCGCCGCCGGTCAGCATGGCGTTCCGGATGTGGTGGTCATGACCCTCGCGGATGCCGTTCGCAACGCCGGGCGTGACCATCAGCTTCTCCACCGCGGGGATCAGTCCCCGCGACCGGGTCGGCACCAGCCGCTGCGAAAGCACCGCCCGCAACGACAGTGCCAGTTGGTTGCGGATGTGCGCCTGCTGGTGGCCCGGAAAAACATCCACGATGCGGTTCACCGCCGCCGTAGCGCTGCCGGAATGCAGCGTGCCTAGAACCAAATGCCCCGTCTCGGCCGCTGTTAGAGCGGCGGAAATGGTGTCGTGATCGCGCAACTCGCCTAGCAAAATGACGTCCGGATTTTCCCGCAAGGCGGCGCGCAGGCCGGACGCGAAGCTCTCGACATTGGTCCCGACCTCCCGTTGGTGAACCAGGCAGCGGATGTCGCGATGCTCGTATTCGACGGGATCCTCGATCGTGATGATATGTCGCGCCCGGGTCCGGTTGATGTGATCGACCAAAGCCGCGAGGGTCGTCGATTTCCCCGATCCCGACGCCCCCGTCACCAGCACCAGGCCACTCGGAAAATCGGCCAGCTTCAAAAGATCCTCCGGCAGCGAAAGCTCCGACAGCGGCGGGATGCGCAAGCGAATCGGCCGCAGCGCCGCGGCCACTCCGTCCAGATGTCGGAAGACATTGATACGGATCCTCCGGGGGCCGTCCGCGGTCTCCCAGCGGATCGCGAAATCCGCACTCCCGGTCCGCTCGAGTTCCTCCTTCGAAGCCTCATCCGGCAGCAAGCCGAGGATCTGCCCGGCGGTCGGATGGTCGGCGTCGAGCGGCACGATCGCCCCGTTCCGCCGGACGCGCGGCGGCTTGCCCGAGGACAGGAAGATATCGGTCGCATCCAACGAAAGCGCGAGATCGAGCGTCGCCCGCAGGTCCTTTTCGGGGCGCGCGACGGATTCGACCGAAGGGGCCGCCACCGCAGGCTTCGCAAAAGCCGCCACCGCAAGCGCCAGCGGATCGTGCTCCCTAGCATCCTCGCCCCGCGGCGCGGCTCCGAGCGCATTGACCTCGACCCGGAACTCCGCCTCACCGGGACGGATCATGTAGCCGAAACTCGTCCCGTCCGCCGCCTCGAAAAATCCCTCCGCCCACCCCGCCGGAGCCCCGCCACCGGGTCCCGCAAGCTCTTGGGAGATCCGCAGCAACATCTCCGCCCGCAGCGCCGGCATCGACAGCGCGATCGTCTCGCCGGCCTTGAGCAGAAACGGAACCTTGTCCGAGACCAACACCAGCCGCTCGGCTCGCTTCTCCACCATCAATTTCAGGAAAGTATCGATCACCGCCATCTCATGAATCGCGCACAGCGCCATGGGATAATGCCGCACGCACCGACAATCGTCTCCACCATAACCCGGAATTCCGAGGCACCACCGCGATGGAAATCCCGCGCCCCGGACTGGACGACCCGCGGCCACGACCTAAGCTCGCACGCATGTCCGACTTCGCTTACCAGGATCCCTTCCCGCTCGGCCCCGACACCACGGAATACGAGTGCCTCAGCACGGACCATGTCAGCCTCTCCGAATTCGAAGGCAAGCCGGTCCTGAAAGTCGCGCCGGAAGCCCTCGCCCTGCTCGCCAACGAGGCGATGAAGGCGATCAATTTCACCCTCCGCCCCAGCCACCTCGCGCAGGTCGCCGCCATCCTCGACGACCCGGAAGCAAGCGAGAACGACCGCATGGTCGCCCTGATGCTGCTCAAGAACGCCGAAATCGCCGCCAAGGGCATCCTGCCCGCCTGCCAGGACACCGGCACCGCCACCGTGGTCGGTAAAAAAGGCCAGCAGGTGTGGACCGGCTGCGACGACGCCGAGTGGCTGTCAAAAGGCATCCACAAAACCTATCAGGAGGAAAACCTCCGCTACTCGCAGACCGCGCCGCTTACGATGTACGACGAGGTCAACACCAAGACCAACCTCCCCGCCCAGATCGACCTCTACGCAACCGAGGGCGATGCCTACAAATTCCTCTTTGTCTCGAAAGGCGGCGGCTCAGCCAACAAGACCTTCCTCTATCAGGAAACCAAGGCGCTCCTGAATCCCAAGCGCCTCAAGGAATTCGCCATCGAGAAAATGCGCTCCCTCGGCACCGCCGCCTGCCCGCCCTACCACCTCGCGCTGGTCATCGGCGGCACCTCGGCAGAGACCTGCCTCAAGACGGTGAAGATGGCTTCCACCCGCTACTACGACGCCTTGCCGACCTCCGGCAACGCGCAGGGCCAGGCCTTCCGCGATCTCGAACTCGAGAAAGAGCTGTTAGAAGCTGCCCGCCAGATCGGCATCGGCGCGCAGTTCGGCGGGAAATATTTTGCGCTCGATGTCCGCGTGATCCGCCTGCCCCGCCACGGCGCGTCCTGCCCGGTCGGCATCGGCGTCTCCTGCTCCGCCGACCGCCAGGCGAAAGCGAAGATCACCAAGGACGGAATCTTCCTCGAAAAACTCGAAAAAGACCCCGGCCGCTTCATCCCGGAAAAATATCGCGACTGGAAATTCAAGGGCGTCGCGATCGACCTCGACCAGGGGATGGAACAGACCCTCGCCACCCTCAGCAAGTATCCCGTCACCACCGCCGTTTCGCTCAGCGGGACCATCATCGTCGCCCGCGACATCGCCCACGCGAAACTCAAGGAGCGGCTCGATGAAAGCGGCGAGCTGCCCGATTACCTCAAGGACTACCCCGTCTATTATGCGGGCCCCGCCAAGACGCCCGCCGGTTACCCCTCCGGCTCGTTCGGCCCCACCACCGCGGGACGCATGGATGGCTACGTCGACCTTTTCCAGAGCCACCGCGCCTCGCTCGTCATGCTGGCCAAGGGCAACCGCTCCCAACAGGTCACCGACGCCTGCAAAAAACACGGCGGCTTCTACCTCGGCTCCGCCGGTGGTCCCGCCGCGCTGCTGGCGAAGGAGCACATCAAGAGCCAGGAGGTCGTCGAGTATCCCGAACTCGGCATGGAGGCCGTCTGGAAAATCCGCGTCGAGAACTTCCCCGCCTTCATCCTTGTCGATGACAAGGGCAATGACTTCTTCAAGAAGATCAACGAGTGCTCGGTGTGCGTGTGAGGTTGCCAAATCGCGATTTGCCGCCGTCGCAAGGATCCGGTAGTTTCAGCCTATGACCGCCCTCGCCAAAAGTGAGCCCATTTCGATCGACGACTACCTGGCCGGAGAGGAAGTCAGCGACGTGAAGCATGAGTACCTCGGCGGCATCGTCCACGCGATGGCTGGTGCAACAAACCGCCACAATACGATCGCTCTTAACTCACTCGTCTCCCTTTCCGTCCAGCTTCGTGGCAAGACCTGCCAGCCCTTCAACAGCGACACGAAGGTCCGGATCCAATTCCCCGACCAAACCCGCTTCTACTATCCGGACGCCATGGTTGTGTGCGTTCCGAACCCGGCAACGGACCGCTTCCAGGACCGGCCGGTCGTCGTCATTGAGGTGCTCAGCGAATCCACTCGCCGCACGGACCTCGGAGAGAAGCTCCATGCTTATCTCACGATCCCGTCGCTGGGAGTGCTGCTCTACGTCGAGCCGGATACTCCTTTCGTCACCGTCCACCGTCGCCGGGCGGCAGGCGGCTTCGCCATCGAGCACCACGCCGGGTTGGACGCAGTCATCCCGCTGCCGGAAATCGAAGCGCAACTCTCCCTGGCAGACCTTTACGAGCGCGTCGACTTCGCGTCGTGATCCTCCGCCATCGCGTATCTGGCTGACGGAGGGGATTGCAGGCATGTTTGGCCTGCCCCCATGAAACTCCCCCTGATCGCATCCGCACTGCTGCTGCTGGCACCCGCCACTCTTTCCGCCGCCGAACTCTCGCCGGTTGGCACTTGGGAAATCACGCTGTCCGGCACCGAGAACGGCCTCGCCTTTGCCACCTTCGAAGAGGACGAAGACCTCACCGGCTACGGACTCAGCGACGACGCCCCGGGGATTTTCACCCTCGCCGGAACCTGGGACATTGATGAAAAGGGCAACCTCACCGGCAGCTACATCCGGGTGGCCGACGGAAACTCGGTTACCGGCACGCTGACCGCCCGGCTGACCGGACGCCGCATCACCGGCAGCATCACCGCCGAAAACGGCAACTTCCGTTTCAAGGCCAAGCCGCAAGGCACCCCGCGCAATCTGGCCGGCGAATGGGAGGGCCTCGCGACCCAGGATGGCACATCGGTCCCCCAGAATTACTGGATCGTCCCGACCGGTCTGACCGGCGTATTCGACATCACCGGCAGCGGACTGTCGCTGGTGTTGGGTGAATTCGGAATCACCGGCACCGCGGTGATTCATTCGACCGGCAAGGTCCAACTCCTTGCGACCAGCGACTTCGAAGCCGAAGCAAACGTCCACACCTCGCTGGCCGGGACCGTGAAGTTGGCTCGCGCGCGCAATCTGCTGCGCGGCTCTGATTCCACCGGATCACCGATTCAAGTCCGGCTGACCCGATAAGGCGCCGCTCACTCCTCTGTGCCGTAGCGGATCCCGAACTCGCGTTGGCTCAGCATTCCGCTGTCGCTCTTGTCGAGCTTGTCGAATTTCTTTTGCACCTGCACGAACTTGGTGCCGCGGTTGAGCGTCAGCGAGTATTCGTCGACATCGAGCAGGTCGTCTCCATCCAGGTCAGCGATGAAGAAGGTCTGCGCTTTGGACGGGCGCTTCACGGTCTTCCCGGCGAAGTGCTCGATGTATTCGTCCACCGTCAGGTCACCGCTGATGTCGTCGTCGGTCGAATTGAAGCGGTGGTTCATCACCACCCACGGCAGCGTGTTCGGGAAGGCGACAAGATATTCTTGGAACGTGACGATCTCGTCGAAGTTCCCATCGGCACGCTCGAATTCCCTCGTCCACACGGCTTCGCGCTGGCTGCCATCGCCCTTGGTGGTGATGGTCGCCACATTGGACTCGCCCGAAGTTCCCCCCACGGTGGTGGCTGAAACCGTATAGCGGTAAACCGTCGATGTATCGACGTCCGAGTCGGTGTAGGTGGTCGAAGTGGTATCATCGAGTTCCGTTCCATTGCGGGTCACCGTGTAGGAAGTCGCGCCGGCGACGGCGGACCAGGAAAGAACCACGTTTCCATCCGAGGTGCTCGAGGCCACGAGGTTCGTTGGGGCGGATGGATTGGAAAGCGGGGTCGCGGAAGCGGGAGCCGACTGTGCGGATTCACGATCAACATCGGTGACATTGACTGCCGAAACGCGATACGTGTAGCTCGTACCTCCGACCAGGGAAGGATCCGAATCGGTGTAGGTCGTGACGGCTCCGATCGTCCCGATCGGCGTGCTGGTGTTGGGCTCGCGATAAACCAGATAGCCGGTGGCACCGACCGATGCGGTCCAGTTCAGCCGGATCGACTTGTTGGCAGCCGCAACCGCAGTCAAGCCCGTCGGGGTGGGTGGAGCCGCAAGGACCGGAACTGCGGAAAGGGCGAGCAGGAGTAGGGTTAGGAGACGCATGGGATTGGAGATTCAGAGGCCGGAGCAGGGCGATTGAGGAAACCTTGGAACTGTCCGACCCCACCCGCAAGTGCCGAGTCAGGCCGTTCGCACGGGAAAAACCGCCGAGGCCCGGATTTGTGCCTCGTTTTCTCCGCGATGACAGGCACCACAGCGCGGAAACCGGAATCAAGCCGTGATTTCCCCCCGGAAGCTGCTTGCTTGCAGGAATGAAGGAAACCCGCGCCGAACACGATTCCATGGGCGAGATGCAAGTGCCGGCGGAGGCCCTCTACGGAGCATCGACCGCCCGTGCGATGGAAAATTTCCCCATCTCCGGCACTCCCCTGCCCCCGCCGCTGATCCACTCGCTGGCCCGGATCAAGCGGGCGGCAGCGGAAACCAACGCGGAACTGGGCCTGCTACCGGCCGATCAAGCGGCCGCCATCGCCTCCGCTGCCAGGGAGATCGCCGCGGGAAAACACGATGCGCATTTCCCGGTCGATCTCTATCAGACGGGCTCCGGCACCTCGTCCAACATGAACGTCAACGAGGTGATCGCCACCTTGTGCCGCCGCGCGGGGACCAGCGTCCATCCGAACGATCACGTGAACCTCGGGCAGTCGTCGAACGACGTTTTCCCGACCGCCATCCATCTCGCGACGGCCCTCGCGCTGCGGGACCAGTTGATCCCCGCGATGCTGAGCCTTGAGATCGCGCTGAAAGCCAAGTCGCTCGAGTTTTCACAGGTGCTCAAGATCGGCCGGACCCATCTGATGGACGCCACCCCCGTTACCCTCGGCCAGGAATTCGGCGGCTGGGCCCGCCAGGCAGGACTTGCCGCATCCCGTGGCAACAAGGCGATGAGCGCCCTGATGGAGCTGCCCCTGGGCGGCACTGCCGTCGGCAGCGGGCTGAACACCCACCCGCGATTCGCGGAGCTCGCCATCGGCCGCCTCGCCGCCGACACCGGACTGCCCTTCCGCGAGGCGGACGACCACTTCGAAGCTCAGTCTTCGAAAGACGCCTGCGTCGAAGCCCACGGCCAGCTCGCGACCATTGCCGTCTCGCTGCACAAAATCGCCTGCGACCTCCGCCTGCTTTCCTCCGGCCCCCGTTGCGGGATTGGTGAAATCCGGCTGCCCGCTACCCAGCCGGGCTCCTCCATCATGCCGGGCAAGGTCAACCCGGTGATCCCGGAAGCCGTCACCATGGTCGCCGCACGGGTCGCAGGGAACCAGACCACCGTCGCCTGGTGCGGTGCCGGCGGATTCCTCGAACTGAACGTCTCGATGACACTGCTGGGAGCCTGCTTGCTGGAGTCGGTAAAGCTCCTCGCGAATGCCGCCACCGTGCTGCGGGAAAAATGCGTCGCGGGCATTTCTGCCGACGAAGAACGATGCCGCGGACTGATCGAGCTGTCCCTTTCGATGGTCACCGCTCTTGCCCCCCGCATCGGCTATGAAGCGGCGGCGAAGATCGCGAAGGAATCCGTTGCCAACCGCCGGACTGTTCGAGAAATTTCTCTCGGTCGGCTCACCGAGCTGGGCCTGTCGGCCGCCGAACTGGAGGAATTGCTCGATCCCGCAAGGATGGCCGGCGGGAAGTGACCGTCTCCGCCCCTCGGGTTCACAGGGAGATGCCGAAAAAATCCATCATCACCTGGCGGTAGACGTCGCGCTTGAACTCCGGCAGCCATTCCAGATCGAACTCCTCCGGCAGGATCCAGCGATAGGCACCGAACTCGCGCGGCTTCTGGTTCACGTTGACCTCCGGCGCGCCGGGCTTCAGCAAACAATGGTAGTAGGTCTGCTCCTGGCCGTGACAGCCGTGTTTGCGCATCTTTTTGAAGCGGACCTGTTCGGGATAGAGATAGCGGTAGCCGGTCCGATAGCCGACCAGCTCGTAATGCTCCGGCGACAGCCCGACTTCCTCGCGCACCTCGCGGAACAGCGCCTCCTCCAAGGTCTCGCCATCGTCCACCCCGCCCTGCGGGAATTGCCATGCGCCCGGAATGGTCCAGCGCTCGCAGACGAGCAACTGGCCCTGCGGCTTGAGCATCAGCGCGGCGACATTCGGACGAAAGCGAACCACGGATGGAAAATAGCGAAATCCACGTTCGCTGCTCAATCTTTAAGTTCCCCGAAGTATTATTCCCACGCTGGCCAAATCGTCCGGCACCCGTCACAGTCCCTCCACAATGAAAAAGACCGCATTGCTCTACCTCTTCGCCAGCCTCTTCCTTGCTGTCCCCCTGACCGCCCAGATTGTCGACGACGTGGCAGGCGACGTCGAAGGAACCAACACGGATTCCGACGACACCGACGACAGCGAAGATGACGAGAAAAGCAAAGCCGAGGAGTCCGATGCCCACCGCCGCTTCTGGCAAGCCAGCGTGCCCGGCGGCCACTACATGGTCGCGATCGACCGCATTGCTTCGATCAGCATGCATCAATACGTTCTCGATGCGCAGTTGCTCGTTACGGAAATGGTGATCGACACCAACGGCCGCGGCCTCGCCCGCTTCTACTATGTCACCTCGGTTGCCGAGGAATCCGGTTCCGCCTCCGCCGCACGGATCGTTGGCAAGGGCCGCGAACTGCTCGACCGCGCCGGCCAGCGTGCCGGCTCCAACGCACTCGACCTGGCGCAAAAGAACTACCCGACCACCAGCCACGCCGGCATGATCGAGTACCGCATGCTCGACCTCCGCGACTTGAACGCGCTCTACAAGAGCCTTCAAAATGCCTGGGAAACCGGCAAGGGCCGGAAGATCACGGTGAAGTGAGCGGAATGAACGCTCATCGGACGTCCGAAAGGTAGGGGCGGACCGCCCTCGGCCGACCCAAGCGGTACCCGACTGCCTGCTTCTCCCCCCGGGAACGATGCCACCCTTCGGTGCCTTCTCGGACAGACGCGCCTTCCCTACCTTTCGGCGGGATGGCCGCCTCACATATTCCCCATTTCACTGACAATCTTGATCAGGGGCAGAAACATCGCGAACACGATGATCGGAAGCACCACTGCCAGCAACAGCAGACCTGCCCCTGCCATCAAAGCAGCCGCCCTGCCCTTCGCCCAGATGAAGAACAGGGTCACCCCAATCAGCACCATCGCACCGATCATCCAGACCGCGGGAAGTTTGACGATCAGCTGGCTGATAACCGGCAATTCAGCTCCGATTTCAGCAAACATGATCCCGAACTTCTTGGCAATTAGGCCGGCCAAGAGGCAAGGCAAGCCCAGCACCAGCGCCGCCACCGTGGCGAAGACCCGGGTGAGAAAAAGCGCGTGAGAAGACTGCTGCATGGCCTCCTCCGCGGCGATTCCACTTGGCTCACTCATCTTCAGCCTCCGTGGCTTCTTTGGACTTCTCTGCTTCCTTGGCCTCCCTCAGCGCCTTGAGTCGCTTAAGTTCTTCGAGTTCCTTGTCGGTGAGCGCCTTGGGCTCCTTGGGTTCCTCGCCCCGCAGCACATCGAAGATTCCCGTCACTTCCCGCACCACCCCCTCGGCCTCGCGGATCACGTCGCGACCGGTTTCGATCACCTCCACTCCCTTCTCCAGGTGCTTCGTCATGTCTTCATCCAGCACCTCGCGGGTGAACTTCAGCACCCGCTCGCCGGTCTCCGGCAGCACCTCGAACATCCGCAACCCCGCTGCCTCGATCAACCGGATCGTGAGGTCTTCCTCCGGATCATCGATCGTCCCGGTCACCCGCAACGAGGTCCACAGCAGCCCGCGCTCGCCGGGTTGAAAGACGATCGTTTCCGCGCCCGGAATCCGCGCCAGCACACCCGGCACCAGACCCAGCCGGAAGCGCCCGTCGAGCCGCTCCTCGCGGTCCACCCGCATCGTGCCCTCCAGCCGCACCAGTCCTTCACTGGCGATCACCAGGTTCCGCAAGTGGATCGCGCCATCCTCCCACTCGTAATCGACCCGCCCGTCTTGCAACGCGAGCCGCCGGAACCGGGTGGTGTCGGCATAGGCCGACAAGGAATCAAGCAGCGGCATCGCCATCAGCACCCCGTCGCTCAATTCCAGATGTCCCTTCACCAGTGCGCCGCGCGGGCCGTGCTCGACTGTGAAACTGGAGTCCACCTTGCCTGTAAGCCGCTGCTTCCAGTCTTCCGGCAGGACCTCGGCGCACATCACGTCACGCAGGTCGCCGTTGAAAACGTAGCCGTCGCCCTTTACCGACATCTCGCCCGTCAAATCCAGCCGGCCGCTTTCATAGACCTGAAAATCCGCGTCCGTGAGATAGACCGCGTCGTCCTGATATCGCAGCCGCGCCCGGCCAAGGGCCATCGGCGGTGCCCACTTCCACGGCAGCAGGACGGTGCCGTCGGAGCCTTCCGCCCGGTAGCTGCCCTGCGCCGCGTCGGGCGTCACCCGCCACGACGTGCCACGGATGCCCACCGGCCCGCTCTTCGTGATCAGTTTCAGGGATGAAGAAGCCACTTCCACCTGCCGGACCTCCACCTCCTGCGGCACGAAGTCGTCATACCATTTCTTCGGCTTCGGCGGGACCTCCACCTGCACGGTACTCGGGGCTTCGCTCGCCCGCTTCGCCGCCGTGGTATCAATCTCCACCTCGATCCGCCGCGCGCGTGCGTCCTCGACCCGCCACACCCCCTGCCACCAGCCGCCCAAGCCCATCTCGACCCGCAGGCCTTCGGCGTCGATCGACTTCACGATCCCCTCGCCCGTCGCCTTGAATCCTTCCGTGTCCATCCGGGTGCCGCTCCACTGGAAGCGCCCGAACTCGCTGGTCACGTCCAGCGCCTTGCCCGCCTCCGCCGAAAGCATGTGCCTGAAGTCGTCGCCGTGCAGCCAGCTCCGCAGCCCCACGTAGCCGCCGCCCAGCGCCACCACGCCCAGCCCTAACAGCCCGATCGCCCCGCGCATCAACCAACGCCCGCGCGCTCCGCCGCGCCCTGTGGACGCTGCTCCCTTCCTCCGTTGTCTCCGGCTCATGGGCGGAACCTGCCTGCTTTCCCCGGGCACGGCAAGCCGCTTGCACCGCCCGCCGTCCTGCCTACACTTCGACTCCATGCACGAGGAAATCACCCTGGCCCGCGAGGTCGAAGCCATCCAGATCCCCAGCGGCGACGCCATCACCCTGCCCGCCGGCACGCCCGTCTTCATCACCCAGCGCCTCGGCGGCACCTACACCGTCGCCACCTCCGCCGGACTCGCCCGGATTTCTTCGAAGGATGCCGATGCCCTCGGCGTCGATCTCGAAAAGGAAAAGGAGAAGAGCGCCGAAGCCGTCCGCCTCAAGGACGCACCGCTCGAAGAACAGGTCTGGGCCCAGCTCAAAGGCGTTTACGACCCCGAGATCCCGGTCGACATCGTCAATCTCGGCCTCGTTTACGACTGCGCGATTGAAGAAGAGGACGGCAAAAAAGTCGTTGCCATCAAGATGACCCTCACCGCCCCCGGCTGCGGCATGGGGCCCGCCATCGCCGCCGACGCCCAGTCCAAGATCATGACCATCGAGGGCATCGACGACGCCAAGGTCGAACTCGTCTGGGATCCCGCCTGGAACCAGGACATGATCTCGGAGGAAGGAAAGATGAAGCTCGGGATGATCTGAGTTTCCCATCATGCCCGAACTCCCCGAAGTCGAAACCACCCGCCGCGGGGTCGAGCCGCATGTCGTCGGCAAGTCGGTGCGCGAGGTCATCGTCCGCCACCGCGGGCTGCGGCAGCCGGTCTCGGAATCGCTCGACACCATCGCCGGCGACCACTTCACCGCAGTCCGGCGGCGGGCGAAATATCTCATCTTCGACTTGAAGGAATCGGGCTCCCTGCTGGTCCACCTCGGCATGTCCGGCAGCCTGCGCCTCGTCGATCCGGCGGAGGAATTCAAGAAGCACGACCACATCGCGCTCACGCTGGATTCCGGCAAACAGCTCCGCTTCCACGACCCGCGGCGCTTCGGGATTTTCCTTCACCTGCCGGCGGGCGATCCACTGAAGCACTCGCTGTTAGAAAATCTCGGGCCGGAACCGCTCGAGCCGGAATTCACCGCAGCGCACCTCGCCGCCGCCTGCGCCAACCGATCCTGCGCGATCAAGCTGGCCATCATGGACCCGAAGGTGGTCGTCGGCGTCGGCAACATCTACGCCAGCGAGGCGCTGTTCCGCGCCGGCATCCGCTCCGCCACGCCCGCCCAACGGATTTCCAAACCCCGCCTCGCCAAGCTCGCCGGAGCCATCCGCGCGGTCTTGGAAGAATCCATCACCCAGGGCGGCACCACCCTGCGCGATTTCCTCCACTCCGACGGCAAGCCCGGCTACTTCCGCCAGCGCCTCTTCGTCTACGAGCGAAAAGGCGAACCTTGCCGGGTCTGCGGCACGCTGATCCGCCACGCCGTCATGGGCCAGCGCTCCACCTACTGGTGCCCGAAGTGCCAGCGGCCTTAAAACGGTGGTGCCGGCGTTTGCCTGCCAGCCGCCTAGGTCGCATCCGGTGACCCGTGCTCTGCGGGACCCTTGAGATGGTTCGGCAGCTCCAGCCGTTAATCAGTGGACGAGGACGGAGACGTTAGCACCTCCGCAAACGGCACCTCCTTCACCACTCCACAGTGGCGGCAATGAAAGCGCCGGACTTGCGGGAAAAACCAACTCGCCATCCAAAGGACAAAACCGGGGATCGCCGGCAGGCCGACCAGCAGCCAGCCGATCCCCCGTTCCAGAGTGCCGCCGCGCGAAGGGCTCCCGGAGACGACCGCCGCCGCCACCAGGATCATGAGGCACCAGCCACCGGTCACCGGAAAAATCCACCGCTCCAACATCCGCCCGATCCTAGTCCGAACCACCTCGATCCCGTCAAAGGGACCGTATGCGGTTCCGCAGCTCGGACAATTGGCAGCGTGACCATTCTCCATCAGGCAAATTCAAACAGCACCCGCCTCCGCGGACAAGCCAACAGTCCCAAGCGCCTCCTTGGCACTTGGAACTTCAATACTTGGAACTTCAGAAAAAGCGGCCGCTCTCCTGTAAGCCGGATTCTGTCCCTCCCGCCTTTGCGGGATTGGGCGATCATTTCTCTCCCCGCTTGCGCGGGAGCCCGCTTGCGCGGAACTGCGACTAATACCCGGGGATACGACGGGCGGGCAACCCTTCCCCTGTTCTGTCTTGCACCACGCGGGGTTTGCCGTGCCGCGCCGGTTGCCCGGACGCGCGGTGGGCTCTTACCCCACCCTTTCACCCTTACCCCCCTTCGCCGAGGCTACGGGGGGCGGTATACTCTCTGCTGCACTTTCCGTCCGGCAGCCTTGACGCTGCCGTCCCCCTCTTTCGAGAGGCACGTTGCCCTGCGGTGTCCGGACTTTCCTCGACCTTGCAAGCAAGGCCGCGATCACCCGGAGAGCGGCCCGGAGACGCTAGGCGGCGAAGTTCCACGTGAGAAGTGCCAAGTGACAAAAGTGAGGAGCCGGGGCCGCGTGGCGTTCGTCGCGCCGGAAGGGGACTCGGGTCATCCAAGTTCCGGCCTGCTTTGACCGACGCGGCCGCCCCGCTTCCGCAGGGCGGCCACCAGGGATGGGAAACCAAGTCAGGGGCCGGTGACCTTCAGGCGGGCGAAGTTCCTCGGGCCGGCCGGGAAGGTGTAAATCACGTCGTTGCCGGAAATCACCACTTCCCCCGGGTTTGCTCCCAAAGCTGCGGTTCCCCACACGCCGATCAGCGTGGACGAGGTTTCAACGACGAAGTCCGTGGTGTAGTTCCCGCTATATCCCACGGCGGCCTTGGTCCAAGTGACGGTGTTGCCGACCACGGTGGGCAGGGCAGTGAAGCCCGTGGAATTCCCGGACCCGAAGAGGAAGTATTCCACCCCGTTGGGAACGCCGTCGCCGTCGTGGTCGAGGTCGATGGCCAGGCCCGTGCCGTTGGCGGCCTGCCAGGACGAATAGCCACCGGCAGCCGACAGGGTGAGGATGCCGGTGGTCTCGTCGAAGGTGTAGACCGTCGCGCCGTTGGCCTTCGTCCACGTGTCACTTCCGGCATTGGTGAACCCGACGACCGTGAAGTTGGCCCCGTAGGCACCGGGGAGCGAGCCGACGTTCTCAAGGGTCCAAGAGGAACCGGCAGGGAGCGCGTTGGCAGCCGTCGTGTCGATCACGAAGTCACCCTCGAGCGTGACCGTGCCGGCACCGGCGATGCTGTTGTTCGTGCCGGAAGCGGCACCGAGCACGAACTTGAGCTGCGCGTTGTCGGCGAGTTCGAGTGTGCCGGTGTTGACCGTGGTGTTTCCGGTGTAGGTGTTGGCACCGGAGAGGATCCACTTGCCCGCCCCATCTTTGGAAAGCGAAGTGATGTTGGTGACGGAGTTGTCGACAATCGCGCCACCGAGGGTGTTGTTGCCGGTATTGCTGCCGCCTAGGGTTAAGGTCTTGATTCCTGCACCTGTCGCCGTCATGGCCGATGTGAATACCAGCGGACCGGTACCATTGGCTTCAATAGTGGCAGCACCCGTGGTTGATGCGAGGTTGATCACACGGTCACTTGTATGCCCACCGCCGGCTGTGCCAACATAACGCAGTGCTCCGGCTGTTGTAGCAGCGGCAAGCTGGATGGTGGCATCAGCGAGAACTGGAGCACCCAGAGCACTGCTGGCGGCACCGACATTGTCAATCGAGGTAAACGCAAGGGTTCCGCCATTGACATTAACAGCTCCGGTGAAGTTGTTCGAATCATTGCTCACGGTCCGAACGCCGGTTCCAGTGGCACCGGATGTCACGCGGCCGACTCCGGTGATTTGTCCCGTGGTAGTAATCGCTCCGTTACCCTGAAACACAAATTGGTGAACACTCCCTGATATGGTGATGAAACCGGCCAAGGTCATCGTGCCGGCATCGGACTGAATCCGCGAAACATTGGTGCCTGTGGCGGTGTTGGAGGTGATCGGGCCATTCCACGTATTGGAGTCGCTGATATTGTGTAGCATCGCGGAGCCCGCTGTGCCTGGCGCGAAGATCAAAGGCTCTGCTGCATAACTAAACCCACCCTGCAATTGCACCGTGGCGATGTTCGCCACCAAGGTGCCGACGCCCGTGCCACCTAGAGCATTGATGTTTTGGAGATTGAGCGCACCTCCCGTGAGCTGGGTGGGGCCTGTGTAGGTGTTGTTACCAGAAAGCACCCATGCGCCCGTGCCAGCGCCAGCTTTGTTCACTGAAATGGAGTTCACGACACCGGGGATGGTGAAGTTGGTTCCCAACGCAATCCCGCCGGTGGTAGCCAAACTCAGCGTGACTTGTCTCGTGAACGGATTGACGGTCGCAATGGTGGTGCTCGCCGCGATGCCGGTCCCCGAAATCGTAGCACCGGCGACAATTCCTTCGACGGATGCCAGTGTAAGAGCTCCCCCCGCTGCAACAGCAGCCGTTTGCCTGACCGCAATCGGGACCGTGCCGACGGCTGTCGGAGTTGGATGATTCGCGATGACGCCAGCGAATGTGCTGATGCCGGTGCTGGTACTGCCGAGCACTAGGTTCTTCGCCCGGCTACCAACGACCAAAAGATCATTATTGACGGTCAGAGCCTGACCACTGGCATTGTTGATTTGCTGGTTGGCCTGATCTCCGGCCAATTCGAAGCGACGATTGTTCAGTATCAACGGAGCGATCGCTGTGGAGGAAAGCCCGAAGGTATGGTTGATCGAGCTTGCGGTTCCCGCGCCGAAAGTGATGTTACCGCTTCCCAACGTATCGGTATCGACGAGGCTTCCTACATTGATCGTAGCTGCCTGGGTTCCGTTGTTATGAGTGATGCGAAGCGGACCGGTAAAGGTATTGCCGGTGCCGCTGAGATTGAGGGTGATGGCACCTTGACCGCCGTTCGCAGCGCTAATGCCGCCACTGCCGAGGACATTGCCGGTGACGGTGAAGCTGCTGTTGTTGTTGAGGATCGTGACCTGGCTACCGTTGTTCAAGGTGATGTTGCCGGAAGTGCTGGACCCGCCAAATGTGTGGACGGTGCTGTTGGCATTGAACGTGATCGCATTGTTGTTAATGGCGGTGGCCGAATTGAAGGCGACGTTACCTTGGTTGATCACGATGCCACCCGTGAAGGTATTGGCACCGCCCACCAGCAGACCTCCGGGGCCGTTCTTCACCAAGGTCACGGCATCCGGACCGTTGTTGCCGATATTGGAATTGATGGTGGTGTTGTTGTTGATGGTAGACCCGATTGAACCGATCGCGATGGTCGACGAGGCGTTGTATTGGTGAACCACTAGGTCATAGGAGCCGCTGCCATTTCCGGCAGTGATGCTGCCGTTGTTGATCCTAGGCCCTTGGGCCACGCCAGCCCCTGTAAAAAGCAGACCGCCGCTCGAGAGCGTCAGGGTGTTGCCAGCTACAAGATCGAGTATCTGGGCGGTAAGCGGGTTTTCGAACTTCAGGCTGTTGGTGGTGCGGTTGGAAGCGGCAGGGACTGCGGCTCCAGCGGTGATGCGGGAGTTGGCGGTGTCCGTGACGTTTCCGACCGTGACGGTATCCAGCGCGGCGTAGCCAGCATAAGCCGAAAGCCCGAAAGGACTGGCTAGGTCAACCGTTGTAGCCCAGTCGTAGCCGGTATTGGCCGTGCCGTCAGCAAAGACCACGCGGCCACCGTAGATGCCGGTGGTGGCGTCCTTGTCGGTGGTGGTGGTAATGGTGGTGGTGCCGACTCCGGCGCTGAGGGCTTTGCCGACCGCCAAACTACCGCCCGAAGCAGTGGTGGTGAGCGAACCAAGCGTGATGTTGGTAGCGGTGCCGCCGTTGGGGTTGACCAGAATGCTGCCACCGCCTGAGTTGATGGTAACATTACCCAAGGTCTGGATGGTAGTGCCTGCGGCGTTTCCCGTGATCGAAAGGTTTCCGCCGCCTAAACCAAGGGTGTTGCCGGTATTAATCAGGTCGGTGGGTGTGACGAGGTTGGCGAAGTTGAGGCCGAGCGTGCCGCCGTTGACAATCAAACCGCCAGTGAAGGTGTTCACGGCAGTGCCGTTGAGAGTGAGCGTGCCGACTCCTACTTTGGTGAGACCCGTGGAACCATCGATGAGGGTATCGGTGTTGGCGCCGATGACGGCGGTGTTAGGAGCGGCGAGGAGGCTGTTGGTGACATTGACGATGCCGGTGCCGCCGAGCGTGATGACACCGCTTGCTCCACTAATAGTGGCGGTGCCGTCTTGGAAGGTGAGACTGCCGGCATTTTGAGTATCTGTGAGAGTAATCCCGTAAGCACCGGTGGCATTGACGCCAGCGGAGAAAAAGAGGTCGTCGGTAGCTCCGGTGGTAGTGGCAGGAGTTGCCACGCTGCCGTTGGGGCTGGTGCCCCAGGTGGTGCCACCAGCTGTCCATGAACCGGCGGGAGCGGTTCCACCCGCGCCGGCAGTGGCATCGTCAATGTCCCAGTAAAGACTGGCGGCATGGGCATTGGATATCGCCAGCAACGCAGCGAGAGCTGAGGCGAGTGGGAAGGCGAAGCGGATGGTGGTTTTGGGCTTCATGGTTTTTAATTTACAAATTTGGGATTCAGAAAGATCGACCGGCACCATGGAGTCTGCAACATGAATGATGCCGGGTTCGCGGGAGCAATGAGCTGGTTCCAGCGGCGTTGTGTAACTACATTCCCTCTGCTGAAAAAGCCGATGCTGGTGGATCAATGGAAGCTTTTCGTTGGCACTTCATTTGCATCATGGCCTCGGGACCAGTTTGCAACGATCGCAGACCCCGATACAGCTTTTATCTGCGGCGCCGGAGCAGGGCGAGCAAGCCAAGTCCGCCGAGCAGGGCGGCGCGGGGCTCGGGGACGACAGTCATGGTAACAAAACGATTTTGTCCAGCAGCTACGGCGTCGCCAGCGTAGTTAGTACCCGCCACGGTGTCGTTGTAATTAAACAACCACGAATTCGAACCGAATAAATACGAGGTGTCGTCGAGGAAGGCAGTGAAGCCGGAGGTGATGTCCGCGCCGAGGTAGCTGATGAGCGTGAGCTTATCGCCGATATTCCAGCCACCACCACTCAGGGCGGCGGTAGAGGCGGGGTCGAGGCTGAGGGTCACGCCGGTGAGCGAAATGGTGCTGCCGAGCGCGAGCAGGTCCGCGCCGGCCGCGCTGTTGTCCAAAACTTCGTAGGCGAAGGTCGACGTGGCTGCCATGGTGAGTGAAGCGGCGGCGAGGCTTTCGATGCTAGCGCCCGGGGCTAGGGTGGCCCCGCCGGCCACGGATACGCTGCCGCCGGTGGTGCCGGTGCCACCAAGAGTGCCGGCGTTGACATTCACATTGCCAGTCGCAGCGCTGGAGTTGCCGTTGATAAGCAGCGTACCAGCGCTGACGGTGGTGGTACCAGTGTAGGTGTTGGTGCCTGAGAGTATCCACTTGCCAGCACCATTCTTGGTGACCGAGGTGGTATTGGTGACGGAATTGTCAACGATCGCACCGATCGAGTTATCGTCCGTGTTGGTTCCTCTCAGTGTTAGTGTTTTAATGCCCGCGCCGGTGGCGGTGTTCGTCGCTGTGAATACCAGCGGTCCAGCGCCATTGGCTTCGATGGTGGGAGCCCCCGTGGTCGAGGCAAGATTGATCACACGGTTACTCGTATGCCCACCGAGTGCCGTTCCGACATAACTCAGAGTCCCGGCAGTCGTCGAAGCAGCGAGTTGGATGGTGGCATCCGCCAGAACTGGCGCACCCAGAGCACTGCTGGTCGCACCGACATTGCCAATCGAGGTGAAGGCAAGCGTGCCACCATTGACGCTCGTCGCTCCAGTATAGTTGTTCGTATCATTGCTCACGATTCGGATACCCGTTCCGGTCGCACTTGATGTCACGCGGCCAACTCCCGTGATTTGACCACTAACCGTGATGGCTCCGTTGCCCTGAAACACAAACTGGTGAGCACTGCCTGATAGGGTAACCGAACCGGCCAGGGTCATCGTACCGGCATCAGATTGAATCCGCGAGACGTTGCTGCTGGTGGCGGTATTCGAGGTGATCGGGCCATTCCATGTATTGGAGCTGCTCACGTTCAACAACATCGCTGAGCCGCCGCCGCCTGGGGTCAGTGTCAACGGTTCTGCGGCATAACTGAAGCCGCCTTGCAGACTCAGGGTGGCGGCGTTTGCCACTTGGGTGCCAACACCAGTACCCCCGAGTGCGTTTGCGTTTTGAATATTCAGAGTGCCTGCGGTGATGTTCGTCGGGCCGGTGTAGGAGTTATTGCCCGAGAGCACCCAAGTCCCGGCGTCATTTTTGTTCACCGAGATGGAGTTGACGACCCCGGGGATGGTGAAATTGCTCCCCAACGCAATGGCGCCGGTGGTGGCTAAACTCAGCGTGACTTGTCGGGTGAAAGGATTGACCGTCGCGATGGTGGTGCCACCGGCGATGCCGGTGCCCGAAATCGCAGCACCGGCGACAATTCCTTCGACGGATGCCAGCGTGATGGCGGTTCCCGCTGGTACGACAGCAGTGGTTCTCACCCCCATGGGGACTGTGCCCACGGCCGTGGGAGTTGCATGATTGGCGATCACACCACCGAAGGTGCTGATACCGACACCCGCTCCGCCGAGCACGAGGTTTTTCGCCCGAGTGCCAGTGACCATTAGGTCCGAACTGATGGTCAGCGACTGGCCGCTAGCGTTGTTGATCTGCTGGTTGACCTGATCTCCTGCCAATTCGAAGCGCCGGTTGGTCAGTGCCAAAGCTCCGGTGGCACCGGATCCCAGAGCAAAGTTATGGCTGACAGAGCTTGCAGAACCCGCTCCGAAAGTGATGTTGCCCGTCCCTAGGGTGTCGGTGTCGGCGAGACTGTTGACGTTGATGGCGGCAGATTGGCTTCCGTTGTTATGAGTAAATCGAAGCGGCCCAGTGAAGGTATTGCCGGTGCCGTTGAGGTTGAGGGTGATCGCCCCCTGGCCGCCGTTGGCAGCGCTGATGCCGCCACTGCCGAGAACATTGCCGGTTACGGTGAAGCTGCTGTTGTTATTCAGCAGAGTAACCTGGCTGTTATTATTCAGGGTAATGTTACCGCTGGTGGTCGAGCCACCAAAAGTATGAACGATGCTGTTCGCATTGAAGGTGATCGCATTATTGTTAATCGCAGTTAGCGTGTTGAAAGCCAGATTGCCTTCGTTGACCACAATGCCACCAGTGAAAAGGTTGGCTCCGCCGAGCACCAAACCGCCGGGGCCGTTCTTAACGAGGGTCACGGGATTGGATCCGTTGTCGACAATGTTGGAGGAGATGGTTGATATCAAGGCTAGGTTGGTACCTGTGATGCCGATGGCGATGTTCTGCGCCGTGGCATTATACTGGTGAACCACCAGATCGTAGGATCCGCTGCCATTGCCGGCGGTGATGCTGCCGAGGGCGATCCGCGGGCCTTGGGCAACGCTAGCTCCCGTGAATAACAGGCCGCCGTTCGAAAGCGTCAAAGTGTTCCCCGCGCCGATCGTCAAGGTCTGGGCCGTGAGCGGGTTCTCAAACTTCAGGCTGTTGGTGGTGCGGCTGCCGGTCATGGTGGCGGTCGCGGAGATGCGGGAATTGGCGGCATCCGTGCCGACTCCGAGAGCAAGCGCTGCGTAGCCCGCATAGGCCGAAAGGGTGTAAGCCGGACCAGCACCGCCGGTGTTGGTGGCCCAGTCATAGCCGGTGCCAGCAGTGCCGTTGGCAAACACAGTACGCCCACCGTAAACCCCTGTGGCATCCACGTTGGAGGTGGTGGTAATGGAAAGAGTGCCGGTTCCCGCACTCAAAGCACGACCAATCAACAAACCTCCGCCCGATGCCGTCGAGGTGAGCGTGCCAAGCGTGATATTCGTGGCGGTGCCGGTGTTCGGATTCACCAGCAGGCTGCCGCCGCCTGAATTGACGGTGACATTGCCGAACGTCTGATTCGTGGTGAAAGCCCCGGTCTTACTGGTGATCGATAGATTGCCGCTGCCGAAACCCAAGGCGTTGCCGCCGTCGATCAGGTCGGTCGGCGTGGCCATGTTGGCGAAATTGAGCGCCAACGTGCCGCCGTTGACATTCAAGCCGCCGGTGAAGGTGTTGGCATCGGTGCCGTTGAGCGTCAGCGTGCCGACGCCGGTCTTGGTGAGGCCCGCTGTGCCACCGATGATGGTGTTGGTATTCGCTCCGATGACAGCACTGTTCGGAACGGCGAGAAGGCTGTTGGTGACATTGATGATGCCGGTGCCGCCGAGGTTGACCACACCGCCCGCGCCGCTGATGGTCGCAGTGCCGCTGCGGAAGGTCAGGCTTTGAGCATCTTGGGCGCTGGTTAGGGTGACGGTGTAAGCGCCAGTGGCAGTGACCCCGGCGGAGAAGAAGAGGTCGTCCGTAAGCCCTGTGGTGACGCCCGCAGTCGCCACCGTGCCGTTCGGACTGGTGGACCAAGTAGTTCCGAGAGTGGACCACGTGCCGTTAGGAGACGTGCCTCCTGCACCGGCGGTGGCACCGTCGGTATCCCAATACAGGCTTGCCGCATCGGCATGGGAAGCGATCAGCAGCGCCGCAAGGGCGGAGGCGAGCGGGAGGGAAAGGCGAGCGATCGGGAAGTGGCGGGGCTTCATGAATACGGGGATTTTTAGGACGGCAGAAGGAAGGAGCGGCTGCTAAAAATTCCCATTGGCCGGGGACTTCCTGAAACGACTGCTGCAAACGCGATCCGGGAATCGTGACTCTTGGAAGGCGGCTCCTCCAGCTTTTTCCATCTCGACAACCACGACCATTATCAGGAGGTTTTCGCCCATGAACCCGCTCCAGGTTTTCAGTGCTTCCGAGCAGGTCGCCGCCCACCTTCGTAGCGAGATTCGGAAGGGAACATGGAACGAACTCCTGCCCGGCGGGGATCGCCTGGCCAGGGAACTGGGGATCGGGCGCAACACCATCGATGCCGCCCTGCTGCAGCTCGAAAAGGAAGGCCTGCTGTTGCCTCAGGGAGCAGGCCGCCGGCGTCGGGTCGTGCATCTGGACGAGGCAGCCGAAAGACAGCTCCAGGTTCGCATCCTCCCTTATGCCAACGACGACCCGAGCAACCACGCCCTGAACAATGTCGTCCACAGCTTCCGCGCCGCGGGCCATGCCGCGGAATTCGCCGGGCACTCGCTGATGGATTTAAAGATGGACGCCCGGCGCGTGGCCCGATTCGTCGGAAGCACCCCTGCCGACGCCTGGGTGATCGTCGGAGGTTCTCAGGAAGTGCTGACCACCGTTGCGAAACAAGAGGTCCCTGCCTTTGCTCTGATGGGACGAATGCGCGGGGTACCCATCGCCGGGGTGAAGCCGGACAAGATCTTCGCCGTGCGCCGGGCGGTCCGCCGCTTGGTCGCGCTGGGCCACAGCCGGATCGTCATGCTGGTGCTGCCGGAGCGCGTCCATCCGGTCCCGGGGGCGGTGGAACAGGCATTCCTTGATGAATTGCAATCGCTGGGAATCCCGACCGGCCCCTACAACCTCGCGGTCTGGAACGGCGACAAGGCGGGACTCCACGAGCGCCTCGGCTCGATGTTCCGGCATACCCCGCCGACCGCCCTGTTCCTCGACGCTTCCGAAATTTTCATCGCCGCCCAGCACTACCTCGCCCGCCGCGGGATCCTGGCACCGGAGCACGTTTCACTGGTTTGCACGGATCCCTCCCCTTTCTTCCACCTGCTGGAGCCACCGGTTTCCCATATCGACTGGACCTTCGATACCGTCACCCGGACCATCACGTGCTGGCTGAAGAACATCGCCTCGGGGAAGGACGACCGGAAGCAAACCTTCATCAAGGCGACATTTGCCGAAGGTGGCACGATCGGAAAAGCGACGGGAAGCTGAGGCGGCACTTGGCGTTTCTTTCCCCCTCTACCCCACCCAGAAGCAATCCACGAAGAACCAGGCGATCATCACCAGGCCGATCACCAGCTTCATTCCCATCCCCGCGACAGTCCCGACGACCGATCCCACGCCGGACACCGCGGCAGGCTTCATTTCCTGCTTCGCGCCCCATTTTTCGAGGGCGAAGGCCCCGATCAGCGGGCCGAGGATCAGGCCGAAGGGGAAGAAGAACATCCCGACAATCCCGCCGATCAGCGCGCCCCAAGCGCCCCACTTGGTCCCGCCGAACCACTTGGTGCCGGCCGCCCCGGCGGCGAATTCGAAGGCCTGTGACAAAGTGAGCAGCACGGTCAGGATGACAAAGGTCCACCATTCCATGCCGGAACCTTCCCGGCCGAGCATCAAGCGGTGGGCGATGGCGGCGAACAGCAGGATCAGGTGACCGGGAAGGATCGGGATCAGGCAGCCGATCAGCCCCGCGACCAGCAAGCAGCCGGTGACCACCCAGGCCAGGCCGGTGCCGACGCTGCCCCAGCCACCCCATTGCATCATCGTGTCCCACATCGCGGCGGAGGATAGCCCCGGGCTGTTCCGGGTCTAGGAATTCCCGCGAATCTCACCGGGAGACGGAGAGCTTGCTAAACTTGCTGGGAAGCTGGCGTAGTGAGCGCGCCAGATCGCGCCCCGGCAGGCATTTCTCATCCCTGCATGCTTTCCTTGCGAGGCGCGTAAACCCGACCTGAATCCCCGACGTTATCCAGCACTCATGCGCCCTTACCTAGCACCCATCGTCCTCGCCGCCGCCGCCCTGCCGGCCACCGCCGCCAAGTGGTTTGAAGAAATGCAGATCGGCCCGGCCTGGAGCAACACCTTCGCCGGAACCTTCGACGGCAAACAAAAACCCGCTGCCGTGAAAGGCGTGCTGGTCGATCTCGGCGACGGCTCCCGCGCGCTGTTCGACACCGAGACGCTGCGGATCGTCACCGCCTACAAGGGCGGCGTCCACTGGGGCGGCACTCCTTGGACCGGGGCCCACGGGCCGCTGGTCCGGGTCGCCAATGAAAAGGACTTCATTTTCAACACCGCGAACGGCCCCGGCTGGGCGGATGAAGCCGGCAGCTTCGACGACAAGCGGCCTGCCGAGTTCGGCGGCAACATTTCCCACGCCCAATACAAGGGCTTCTACCGCCACGGCTCGCGCATCGTCTTCGACTACCTGGTCAACGGCACCCGCGTGCTGGAGCACCTGCAATCCGGACCGGACGGCTTCGTCCGACACTTCGAAATCGCCGCCCACGCCAAGCCGCTGGTCCTGCTCGCCGCCGAGGATTCCGCGGACTTCACCGCCACCGGCAGCTCGGCGAAGTCGGGCAAAGACCTGTCCGTCGCCACCGGTGGCAGTGCAGCCGTCCTCAGTGCCGCGTCCGGCATGGCCAACCGCCTGATCGCGACGCTGGCCCCTTCCGACAAGCCGACCTCTTTCACGATCTCCTACGCCCGCGGCGGTGAAGCCAAGGCCGCTGAACCCTTCAATGTCGCCGCGGCCACCAAGGGCGGCGAAGGCCTGTGGAAGGACGTCCTGACCACCAAGGGCGAGCTTTCGACCGACAAGAAATCGCCGTGGGTCACCGACACCATCACCCTGCCGGCCGACAACCCGTGGAAGTCGAACCTCCGCTTCGCCGCTTTCGACTTCATCGACGAGGACAGCGCGGCGATCGCCACCTGGAATGGCGACGTTTGGATGGTGACGGGCCTCAAGGGCGACCTCGGCAAGCTTTCCTGGAAGCGCCACGCCGCCGGCCTGTTCGAATCGCTCGGCCTGAAAGTCGTCGACGGAATCATCTACGTCCAAGGCCGCGACCAGATCACCAGGCTGCACGACCTCAACAAGGACGGTGAGGCCGACCACTTTGAGTGCTTCTTCAACGGAGCCTCGGTGTCGCCGAACTTCCACGAGTTCTCCTTCGACTTGCAGACCGACACCGACGGCAATTTCTACTTCTCGAAAAGCTCGCCGGTCCGCGGAGGCGGTCGTGGCTTCGACCCGATCTACCCGCACCACGGCACGGTCATCAAGCTGTCCAAGGACGGATCCAAGGCCGACATCGTGGCGACCGGACTGCGCGCCCCCGGCGGTCTCGGCATCGGACCGAACGGCGAAATCACCACCGGTGAAAACGAGGGCACCAACCAGCCCTGCTGCAAGATCAACTTCATCACCAAGGACCAGGCCCCGGCCTTCTTCGGCACTGAAGCCAGCCGCCAGGGACTGACCGGCGCGCCCTACACCGAGCCGCTCTGCTATTTGCCGATGGACGTCGATAATTCCAGTGGCTCCCAGGTCTGGGTACCCAAGGACAATACCAAGTTCGGCCTCAAGCCGGGCGAAATGCTGCATCTTTCCTACGGCCAGTCGTCGATCTACCGCGTGCTGAACGCGACCACCGGCGAGACCCTGCAGGGCGGCGTGGTGAAGCTGCCGGTCAAGCTCGGCTCCTCCGCGATGCGCGCCCGTTTCCACGCCGACGGCTCGATGTATGTCGCCGGCTTCCGCGGCTGGCAGACGAATGCGGCCAGCGAGTCCGCCTTCCAGCGCATCCGCTACACCGGCGCCACCGTGCCGATCCCCGACAAGCTGGAAATCACCGCGACCGGCGTGCGCCTGCACTTCGAATCCGCACTCGACGAGGAGCTCGCCACCGATCCCGAAAGCTACTCCGCTCAGCGCTGGGACTACGTCCGCGGACCGCAATACGGCTCCGGTGAATTCTCGGTCGACACCATCGATGCCGAAGCGCGCAAACAGGCGCTCGACAAGGAATCCAAGGACTACCGCAAGCGCGACAACATCAACATCGCCGCGGCCCGCCTCCTGAAAGACGGCAAGACCGTCGAACTCGACCTCGAAGGCCACAAGCCCTCGATGTCGCTCAAGGTCTCCTGGGACCTTGAAGACACCGAAGGCGAAGTGCTCAAGGGCGACCTGCACGGCACCGTCCGCACGATGGGGAAGTAAGGCACCACACCGCATCTCCGCCGTGCTATCATGAGATCAGTCCTATCCGTCGGATCCGTCCTATCTCTGTTGTTCGCCGCGGGCATCGCCCGCGCCGATCTCGCCGCGACCTTCGAGTCCGGCGGCGTGAAGGACACCCGCGCCGACCGCCTCCCCGCCTTGCTGGTCAAGGCCGGGGAAGCGCCGACGCCGTTCCTCGCGGCCGGTGAATTCGGAGTGACCTGGACCGGCAAGCTGGTCCTCACCGACCGCCTGCGCCTCGTCTTTTCCTTCGAAGGCGAGGGCAAGGCGACGCTGACCATCGACGGCGAGGAACTGCTCACCGAGGAAGGGGCTTTGGGAACCGCCGCTTCAAAAAGCACGCGCCTCAACCGTGGCGAGCACGACATCTCGATCAGCTACCGCTCGAAGCCCGACGGCTTTGGTCGCTTCCGTCTGTTCTGGGAAGAGCGCGGTTTCCCGAAGCAAAGCGTGCCGCCGACCATCTTCAAGGCGGAGGTCACCGCGGACCCGGCGCGCCACGGCCGGCTGCTCTTTGCCGAGAACCACTGCTCGAAGTGCCACCTCGGCACCGGCGGAATGCAGGAGCTCACCGAATACGGCCCCTTGCTCGTCGCCTCCGGCTCGCGGCTCACCGAGGAGTGGCTCGCGGAATGGATCGCCAACCCTGCGTCGTTCCGCCGGGACACCCGGATGCCGGACCTGATCGATGAATCGACCCCGGCCGGCAAGCAGCAGGCCGCCGACCTCGCGGCGTGGCTGATGAGCCAGAAGATCGGCGACGTGCCGCCCGCTCCCGACAAGGCGCTGGCCCAAAAAGGTGGCGAGCATTTCCACCGCCTCGGCTGCGCCGCCTGCCACACCCTGCCCGGCGGCGCGGGCGATGCCGGCCGGATTTCGCTCAACGACGTCGGCTTCAAATTCCAACACGGCGCGCTCGCCGGATTCCTCAAGAAGCCGGACACGTGGTATGCCCACATCGGCATGCCCGACTTCGCGCTCAGCGATGCCGAGTCGAATGAAATCGCCGCTTACCTTTTAGAAGCGACCGCCAATTCCGCCCGGAAGCCTTCCGAATTCCCCAAGGGCGACCCGGCCAAGGGCATGGAAGTCGCGACCGCCCTCAACTGCGCCGCCTGCCACGCCGGCTCCGGCGTCCCCAACACCGCCCTGCCCACCACCGACGCCATCTTTACCAAAGACTGGGCCACCGGTGGCTGCGTCTCCGGCAAGTCCGGCGACAAGGTGCCAAAGCTCACCCTGAGCGACGCCGAGCGCGAGTCGCTGATCGCTTTTTCGAAGAAAGGCAGCGCGCCGCTGACCCGCCATGTCGCTGCCGAGTCCACCACCGCGCAGCTCCAGTCGCTGCGCTGCACCAGTTGCCACGCGATGGATGGAAAGGCATCGCTGCTCGATGCCGTGCACTCCGATACCAAGGGCCTGATCGCCCACATCCAAGGCGCGAACGAGAAGGTCGATCAGACCCGCCCGCACCTAACCTTTGTCGGCGAAATGCTCCACGCCTCCTACCTCGAAAACATCATCAACGGCGCCGCCCCACCCCGCCCGCGGCCGTGGCTCGACATGCGGATGCCCGCCTTCCACTCCCGCGCCAACTCGCTGGCGACCGGACTTGCCCGCCTGCACGGCGTGGAGCCCGGCAAGCCGGACACCCCCGCCCCGGATGCCGCCCTCGCGGAGATCGGCAAGAAGCTCTCGGGCACCGAGGGCTTCGGCTGCAACACCTGCCACGGCATCGGCGACGTCAAAGCCACCGCCGCCTTCGAAGTCGAGGGCATCAATTTCGCGCTGTCCCACGAGCGGCTGCGGAAAGAATGGTTCATCCGCTGGATGGACAATCCCGCCTCGGTCACGCCGAGCACCAAAATGCCCCGCTACAGCGAGGACGGTCAGTCGCAGCGCCCGGAACTTGAAGGCGATGCCCTCAAGCAGTTCGACGCCATCTGGAACTACCTCCAGAAACCCTGACGCGCCGCCCCATGACCGCGGCGCAGGCGCCCTTGGACTGCTGCGATGATTCGCAGCTCTGGGAATGGAGGGTGGAGCAGGCGGTTCTGGCGGGACGCAGCAATCCCGAATGATCGCCTCGATCCACCCGAGCGGCGGGCTTCTCCGTGCATACAGAAAGCTGCGAATCATCGCAGCAGTCCAAGGCCCCCGGCTCAGCGGAACAGCGTCTCCACCCCCATCGCCGACTTCCGCAGGAACTTCGGCACCCGCTTGCTCTTCCCCGGCCGGAAGACCCGGAACACCAGGCCGAGCAGGTTCAGCGTGAGGATGTGGTCGATCACCCGGTAGCCCCGTTGACGACGCAGGAAAAGCGACGACAACCAGCCCAGCGTTTGGCGTTTCAGCGGGAAGGGATCGAACGACACCTTGATCCGGTAGCGGTCGCGCCGCTCCGCCGGCCAGGCTTTCTTGTAGGCCTTCTTCGCCGCCCGGATCCGCTCCACCAGATCCGGCTCGAAGGGCAGGAAATAGTAACGCCGCGCCAGCCGGACCAGATGGCAGAAGTCGCGCCAGTGTTCGATGTCCTCGACCGGAAGCTCCGCCGCCCGCGCCCGCTCGATCATCTTCGGGAACAAGGCATACGCCGCCTCGCCCTGGTGCAGCGCCTGCCCGGGGTCCGCCACGAAATGCCGCAGCACCTTGCGCACCGCATGATTGATGAAGAGGCAGTCCCAATAGACATGCAGCAAGGGCGGGATCCTCACCCGGCGGAAGAACAGCTTCTGCTCCGCGAAGCCGCGGACGTAATGCAGCTCTTTCACCACCGTCTCCGAGAGTTGTAGTAGTTCCAGCAAAGCCGGGGCGCGCTTCGCCCCCACCATCGCGGCCACGGCTTCCTCCACCGTCTCGCCATGGCGGAAGACCCGCAGCGCGACGGTCGAGTTCAGCCGCAGCCAGAAATCGCGGCCGTCATCCTCCAGAAACGCCAGCCGCCGGAATCGATGCCAGCCGCCGGTCTGGCACCACACCGAGATCCCCGCCAGATTTGCCTCGCTGCCCAGCTCCTTCGCATAGCGCTCGCAGTCCCAACCGATGAAGCTCGGGAACTCCCCCGCGCCCTCGTATTCGCGCCGTGCCTGGAGTTCGATGATCTTGCGGTGCGGCGTGCGGAAGAAGGCTTGGTTCAGCGGCAGGTAGCGGAAGAAATCGCTCTCGCCATACTTCATCGAGAGGATGAAAGCGGGCGAGTCGATCCCCTCCAATGCTGCCGCCAAAGTCCCGCGGTGCCAGATCAGATCGCCGATCCGGTGCGCGCCCACCGTCCAGGTCCGCAGGATCAAGGTCCGCTCTCGCGCCTCGAACACTGGCAACAAGGTCCGCAACAGCCGGTTGGTGTCCTTCGCGCTGCGGACATGCAGCCGGGTCCGGATCGGGTCCTTCACATCCACCCCATCGCTCTCGCCGATCCGCAGGACCAGCCCGCTGATCTGCGGAAAATCGCGCAACAGCCCGTCGACCAGCTCGCGATAGAAATCCTCCAGCTTTCCCCGGTCGCCGCCGATCGCCGCCTCCACCGCCGGGGTCACCGGCAGCACGTCGGAGGTCAGGTAGATCGCCATCCCCGCTTCGCGCACGATGTCGAAAAGCACCGCAAATTCCTCACGGAACACCGCGATCCGCGCCGCGACCTCCGGCTCGTGCAGCGGGTGCGGGGCGAGGTGCGCCAGATCGTCCAGCGTCACCGCATTGAATCCGGACGCCGCCGCCTCGCGGGTGAATCTACGCAGATCCTCCCGGATGCCCGCCCACATCGCCGTCCGCGATTCTCCCTCGGTCGCCAGACGGGTGTATGGAATCTTGGACCAATTGATCCGCCGCCGGGCGTAGCCGCGGAAGAAAGGACCGATGGCATCAATGAGAAAGATCCCGGGCGGCATGATTTGTGCAACAATCCCGACTCATGAAGCCGGGGGGAAGAACGTGAATTTGACAGGATCGTTGCAATCCGGGATTTGTGCCCGGCTGCCGCGGACACGACGCCTTGTGTGTTTACTTCGTGATGCCGTCCGGCCAGCCTCGCGCCCAAGAGTTTCTCCGTAATCCGTGAACCCGCGCCGCACTCATCGTACCACCCGCTCGCCCGGCTTCAGCCTGGTCGAGTTGCTCGTGGCCATGATCCTCGTCGCCGCCTTGTTGACCTTGGGCTTAGGGGTTTTCGGAAAGACTGCCGCGAGCGCCCGCCGCACTGCCTACGACCAGTTCACCGCCACGGTCGAACAGGCCCGCACCGCGGCGATCACCCGCCGCAAACCGGTCATCCTGGCGATCGCCCCGCCGGTCCCGGGCGGCGCGGACAACAATTATCGGGTCGGCCTCTTCGAAACCGACGAACTCCCCGAACGCGGCACCGCCATCGCCGCCCGCCAGCTCCAACGCTGGAATATCCTGCCCACCGGCGTCGTGTTCTTCGGCGGCAAGGTCGAGAATTTCGACAACCCGGTCGACGAGGAAACCATCGATCTGAGCTGGAAGGACGGCGAGAATCAGGCGCGCGTTCACATCCTGGTCTTCAATCCCCGCGGCGGACTTGCCCTGCCCGCCGGCTCCGAGCCCGTCGCCATCAACCTCGGCAGCGGCACCATCCGCGACGGCCAACCTTTCCCCACCTCCGACGGCGGCCGCAATGCACTGCGCATCGGCCGCGTGGTGGCACGACCCTGGAGGCTCGACGGATGAGACTCGCACTTCCCAAACCCGGCTTCCGCCGCGGCATTTCGCTGGTCGAGACCATGGTGTCGATCGGCGTGCTCGCCGTGGTCGCGCCGCTCGCCATCGCCGCCCTCCTGCGCGGCGGCGAAGGTGGTGCCGTCGCCCGCGCGGAGACCCGCGCCCCGGTGATCGTCGAGTCCTGCCTCGGCGAGATCAAAACCGCCCGCGACGGTATTTCCAAGAACCTGCCCGCCCTGACTCCCGGCCAGGCTTTCGGCAGCGGCGAGGTGCTCTGCCTTGCCTACCGTAGCGACGGCGTGCTGCTCGGCCCGGTCGATGGAGCCACCTACGATTCCGGCATTGTCAAAGTGGCGGAACAGGATGCCACCTACCTCGCACGGCTGGAAGGCACGCTCGACACCGAGCGGCCTGGCTTTCCGCCGCTGCTCAAGGTCAAAGTCACCATCGAACACCCCGCCGCGGCCGGCAGCCAGAAACGCCGCCGGATGGAATTCCTCACCAAGCTCCCATGATCCGCCCGCCCCGACATCGCGGCGGATTCACGCTGCTTGAATTGCTGGTCACCATGTCGATCGGTGCGGTGCTGCTGCTCATCGCCGCCACCATGCTCGGCCGCGCCGGGGACAGCTACAGCCAAGGCTCCGGCAGCGTCGCCGCGGAGCGCGAGGCCCGGGCCGTGCTGACCCAGATGGGCGAGGACTTCGCGAAGGCGGTCTGGCACCAGGACACCATCCTCGAAGCCGGCGGCGAAGGCTGGAAGCGCGCCCGCACCGGCTTCCTCTCCCTGCAGCCCGAGGACGCCCAGTCCGACGACGGCCGCAGCGGCGACCTCTGCGCCGTCCACTACTACGTGAAGGACATCCAGGTCGGCCCCTCCACCGTCCGCTGCCTGATGCGCGGCTTCCGGGAAAGCGGCGAGGTCTTCCCCGCGCTTAGTGCCGGCTCGCTGACCCCGATCTTTGCCGAAGAAGACACCGACGAGCCGGTGGCCTTCGGCGTGCTCGCCTTCGAGGCCACCCCGCTCACCCGCGAACTTGGCACGGGCAATTTGATCGACTGGACCCAAACCGGCAACCCAGTCACCGCTGGCCCCGACTTCCTCCGCCTCCGCTTGGTCGTCGCCCGCCGCGAACTCCTCGGCAAGCTGACCACCTCCTCCGACTGGGACTCCAACCCACTGCGCGGCGATCCTTTGAAAGCCTCCGAAAACCGCAACCTCGAGGTCTACGAGGTGCTCCAACGATTTGGCAACGATGACTGAGCACCCGCGATCAGCCCGCCGTCACGCGTCCGGCTTTACCCTGCCGGCCGTGCTGGTCGTCGCCGCGGCGATGCTGATCCTCGCCATCGGCCTGCTCGCGCTGGTCAATATCGAGCGCAAGACCGCCCGCTCTTTCGCCGATTCCAAACGCGCCGAACTCGCCGCCCGCGCCGGCTTGGAAGACTTCCGCGCCATCCTCCGCACGGAGACCGCGAACGACGACTTCATCGTCATCGGCGGCACCCCGGCCAAGACCCCGCCCGCCGGCCTCGAAGCCCCGCCCCATCTCTTCATCGCCCGCGGCGAAGGCGGCGGCGACAGCCTGAAATACCGCTACCTCCCGCTCTTCAGCACCGCGACCCTGCCGGCCAAGGGAACCACCCTCGAAGCCCCGAAAATCGAAGACGCCGGAGCAGGTGAAGACACCGGCTTCGCCACGATTTCCGGCCCGCCCTGGCTCGACAAACCCCGCGTCGAGTGGATCCCGGTCACCGATTCGAAAGGCGAGGTCGTCGCCCGCTACGCCTACTGGGTGGAAGACCTTCAGGGAAAGATCGACGCGAAAACCGCCGGCAACACCGATGGAGTCGGCGGCATCCACGCCCGCAACGAATGGCCCTTCCCCGCTCCCGGCATCAATCCCGAGCCGCTTTCCCTTGAAGAACCGAAGCTCGACCGCGTGGCCCTCCACGCCCTCGACCCCGCCACAGTCACCGCCACCGAGGACGGCGACGGCAAGCTCGTCGCCAAAGTCAAAAGCGGTCGGCCGCTGATGCTTTCGCCCGACTCCCTCGTCGCCGCCGTCGGCTACGGTGCCCCGCTCGAGCGCGCCGACGACACCGGACTGCTCGTCGATCCGATCGCCGCCGCCTTGGAAAAGAGCGCCAGCCCGGTCATCCAGCATTACGACGAACTCGCCACCGTCCCCTTCGCCGCCGGCATTTCCGGCGATGCCAGCGGCAAGCCGAAGCTCAATCTCAACGCCCTGCTCGGCAAAGCCCGGCCCGCCGCGATCGATGAATTCGCCAACTGGATCGACGACGCCCTGCCGCAATTCGTTCAACGCAAGGGCGGCTTCCCCGACGACTACCTCAAGACCCTCGCCGCCAACGCCTTCGACTATGCCGACACCGACAACGATCCGAGCGTCCTCGAAAAGAGCTACCGCGGCCTCGACGGCTATCCGCTGGTCAGCGAGCACCTGCTCAGCCTGCGCTGGGACAACGTGCTCCGCGAAAACGGCCGCACCTTCGTCATCATCACCGCCGCCTGCTTCGCCGAACTTTGGAACATGAGCGACCAGACCGTCGAAGGCATGGCCCAGCTCGACTACGACACGCGCTACTCGATGCAAATCGGGGCCATCCCCGACATCAATATCGGCGATGCCTCGCTGATCACCGATCCCACTACCATCACCAGTCTGGTCCAGAAGGGCGGCTCCTTCTGGTTCCCGCCGCTGGCCGTGTCGCTCCGCCCGAACGAATACAAGGTCTACAAACTCGGCGAATCCCGCTTCAAGATCGACGCCGGTCCCGCCTCGCTGTTCGTCCAGAGCCCGATCATCCTCGGCAACGATGACAACCAGACCAGCGGCTACCGCATGAAATGGAACGGCAACTTGGTCGACTACTCCCTCGGCAAGCAACGCCGCTACGATCAACTGCTCTATTTCCCCGGCGACAACGCGAACAACTCCCAGCAAAAGGTCGCCGCCACCATCCCCGGCCACAGCTACAAGCTGAAGACCGAAGCCTTCGTCAACAACATGGGCGACCCGCGGATGTCGGTCTATCTGACCGCACCGCAGGACGCCAACTCCTGGCCGCAAAACTACAGCCCGAACCGCCGCACCATCCGCTGGGGCAGCATCTACTCGTCGGACTCCGCCGCGAAGCGCCGGCACTACGGCCGCGTGCTGCCCGCCGAATGGCCGGACGGCGGCCACAACTCGTCCTACGGCTCGAATTCCTTCTTCACCGACGACCGCCGGACCCCGCCCGACGACCCGCGCTTCTTCAGCAGCCTGCCCACCCCGGTCCGCGAACAGGCTCCGCTGCGGCTCTCGAACCTCGGCCGCTTCTACAGCGCCACCGAACTCGGCCGCGCTTACGATCCCCTGATGTGGGTGCCCACCTACGGCAACCTCGCGGGCAACCCCGGCAGCGGCTCCAGCGATACCGCCACCTTGAACGCCGCGAGCACCCCAAGCTTGCCGACCGCCCGCTCGTCCTGGCCCGATGTCGAGCTGACCTCCCCCGTCAGTACCACCGCCGGCGGCGGGAATTCCCTTCGCATCGGTCGCGCCGAGCACCCGCGCTTCGAAGAACCCGGACTCCACGCCGCCCACCTGCTCGATCTCTTCCACACCGGCGATTCGACCTCATCCGACAATTCCCGCCGCGAAGGCGACCTCGTCAACATCGCCGGCAACGTCAACCTGAACACCGCCGACGCAGACGCCCTGCGCGCTCTCGCCGCCGGCTTCCTGAAACAAGACCCGCTCCTTTCCCAGACCACTTCCACCAGCCATCAGACCACCACCCTGATGGCCCAGCCGATCGCCCCGCTGAAACTCGGCAGCCCCGCCCGCGCCAAGATCGCCGACCGCATCGCCGAGGCACTCCTGCTCTCGCGACCCTTCGCCAGCGCTGCCGATATCGCCAGCGCCCGTGACCGGGACGACAAGCCGGTCTTCGGCAACCGCGAGATGTATTCGCAGAACACCCGCATCGAGTGGACCGACTCCGCCGCCGAGGAAGTCTTCGCCCGCGTCCACGACGCCTCCACCCTCCGCTCGCGGAATTTCCGCATCTGGGTCATCGGCCAGGCCATCGCCCCTCCGCCCGCCGGCTCCAACGCCGAACCACAGGTGCTGTCCGAGTCCAAGAAAGCCTTCACCGTCTTCGCCAACCCCGGCGAACGGGCCACCGATGGTCGCATCGACCCCGCCAAATATCGTCCCCAGGTCATCCATGAAAACGATTTCTAACCTGTGGCTGGCGCGTCTCGCCGCCAGCCTGCTCGCGCTTTTCTCCATCGCCGCCCTCTCCGCCCAAGACGCCCCGAAAGTCGGCTTCATCCGCCTGGTCAACGTGGTCTCCCCCGGCACCGGCAACCTCCACCTCAAGATCGACGGCGAGGAGATGTACGCTAAGGGCTACACCATGGGCCAGCGCACCGGTGGCATCGGCCTGCTCGCGGGATCCAAGAAAGTCAGCGTCACCAAGGAGGGCGTCGAGGAAGGCAGCACTTCCGTCCAGCTCGGCGTCGGCGAGACCGTCACCATCATCGCCTTCGCCGAAAAAGTTCCCGCGAAAGACGACAAGCCCGAGCGCTGGGCAGCCCGCATCCTGCGTCTCAAACAGCGCGACGTGGAAAAGGGCTACCGCCTGACCGTGCTCAGCACCTGCAAGCAGCCCGAGATCCTTTTCGAAACCGACATCCAAGGCAGGGACAAGCCCGAGGGTGCCGGCGTCAAACGGCTGATGACCACATCCGTCGATCTCGGCGGCGCCGGCGGCGACATCACCGTCCGCCAGCGCGGCTCGCAGGACATCCTCACCTCCTTCCGCCCGGACGATCCGGGCAACTACGTCCTGATTCTCTACGACGGCCCGGAAAACAAGGTCCAGGCGATCTACTTCTACGATCCCAAGTTCGTCATCGCCGGATAGCCCCCCCGGGACCGCCGGTCCTCAGACCGGCAGGAAAGTCCGCCTGCGTCCCCGATCTTTTGACGCGCTTTTGACATTTCATGGCCCGCCGCCCTGCCAAAGTGGCCGGGTATGAAAGCAACCTCTTGTTTCCTCGCCACCGTCCTCCTGGTCAGCCCGTCCCTCGTCGCCCAGGAACCGCCCCGCGCCGTTCCCGCCGCTCGCGCCGGTGCCGCGGATCCCTTCGCCAGCCCCGACGGCGGCGGAACCCCACCCGCGGCCGCCATCGATCCCGCCGCCATGCGGCAGAACCTCTCCGCCCGTTACGAGGTCTTCTCCCTCGATCTCTTCGCCGCCGCCGCCCTGCAGCGGGAGAATCCCGGCGACGCCGCGCTTTACCTCCGCCTGATCGACATGGTGGAAAAAAAGACAGCGATCCAGGAGTCGATGCACGTCATCCGCTGCGTGCAGGGACGGAAGTCGATGTCGGAGAACACTGCGGAAATGATGTACGCGATGGAATACGAGCCGCCGGAGCTTCCGAACACCGTGGGTGTGAGCATCGAGCCGCCGAAGAGCCCCACCGCCACCGACAATCCGGCGACCCTTCCCGACACCACCAAGCTCGAAAATGCTCCCCCGCTTTCGATGTTCAACGGCATCCAGACACCAGCGACGCCGACCTCGTTTCAAACCCGCAACACCGGCATCACGATCGAAATGGAGGCGAGCGTCGATCCCGATACGGGCAAGGTCCAGTTGATCAGCTCCTTCGACAACGTGCGCCACGTGGGGGTTACCGAACAGGGCACCGGCTTGTCGAAAATCACCATGCCTGAATTCGAGGTTCAAAAGTTGATCGGTTCCGCCACTGTCACTCCCGGCAAGCCCTTCCTCCTCGGAACCATGAACCGTCCGCCGGTTTCGAAAGTCGATGCTGACTCCGCCAACCGGATCTGGTTCGCTTTCGTCACCGTGGATTCCGTGAAACCCTGATGCGTGGGATTTGGCTCACCTTCCTGCCCTTGCTGGCCGCCGCCGCTCTCACCCTGTGGGGCGGCGAGCGGCTGGCGCGGCGCGAGGTGGAAACCCGCACGCCCGCCGACCGCGAACGGCTCCACGACTTCTCCGACGCCCTCCGCACCGAGCTCGACCGGCTCGATGACCTTCATCACGGACATCTCGCAAAGATCGCCAGCGACGCACCCTTCGCCGTGCCGGAGATCATCGCCAAGGCCTGCATCCAGGTCGCCGGGACCCGCGAATGCCATGTCTTCCAAGGCAAAGCGAAATCCCATGCGGCGATCGGCAGCCGCCCTCCCGACCCCGCGGTCCGCCTGCCCGAAGTCGAGATCGCAGGCGGTAAACGGCCCCTCAACTCCCAGCGATCCGTCATCGTGCCCGCCGAGCTGTTAGAAGCGGAGAACATCGGTGCCAGCGGGATCCTCCAGGAACCCGGCGGCCTGCATGAAATCCGCTGGTTCCGCCCGGGCCTCGAACACCTGGTCGCCTTCACCGTCGATCCCGCGGAGCTGCGCCAACGCGTCGACACCCACCTCCGCGAATGGCTCGCCGGTCCCTTCGCCCCGCTCCGCGAATCCGGCGAACTCGTCTCTCTAACAGGCCCGGGCGACATAGCGCTCGTAACCTTGCCCGCCGACACCGACGCCGGCCCCGCCGCGCTCGTCATGCCGCACCGCACCCGTCTCGGCGAATGGCAGGTGCAGGCCTGGGACCGCCGCCAAGTCACCACCGGCCACGACTCCGCCACGCTGATCCTCGCCTGCGGTATCGCTGCCGCCCTGCTGCTGCTCGGAGCTTTACTCTTCGTCCAACAACGCCGCGCCCTGCGCCTCGCCGAAGAGCGCGTCTCCTTCGTCAACCGGGTCTCCCACGAACTCGGCTCGCCGCTGACCAACATCCTGCTGAACCTCGACCTTTCGCTCCGCGCCCTCACCGAGCGGCCGGCCGAGACCCGCCGCCGGCTGTCGCTGGTGAACGAGGAACTCCAGCGCCTCGCCCGCCTCGTTTCGAACGTCCTCACCTTCTCCCGCGGCGAACGCAAGAGCCTCGAACTCCGCCCCGCCGCGTGCATTCCGGATGACGTGGTGGATGCCGTGCTCGCCCAGTTCCAACCCTCGCTCGAGCGCCGCAAGGTGAGCGTCGAATGGCAGCGCGGCGCTTCATCCGGCACCCGCCTCGATCCCGACGCCCTCGCCCAGATCGCCGGCAACCTGATTTCCAACGTCGAGAAGTACGCCAGCGCCGGCGGCTGGCTCGGACTCGAAACCACGATGGAGAACAACCGCTTCCAGCTCCACGTCCGCGACCGCGGCCCGGGCATCCCGCCGCGGCAGAATGAACGCATCTTCGAGGCCTTCGAGCGCGTCCACCGCGGCGTCAGCGAAGGCTCCAGCGGCACCGGCCTCGGCCTCTCGATCGCCCGCGACCTTGCCCGCCGGATGGGCGGCGATTTAATACTAGATTCATCGGAGAACGGCGCCGTCTTCGAACTCGATCTCCCCGCCCCGCCGCATCTCGCGGTGGTCGCCGACGAACCCGCCGCATGACCATCCTCATCGCCGACGACGATCCGCTGACCCTCGAAGCCCTCGCCGCCTGCATCGCGGACGAAGGCTTCCACACGCTGTCCGCCGCCGATGGAAAAGAGGCACTGGATCTCTGGTCGCAACACCGCCCGCAGCTCCTCTGCCTCGACATCATGATGCCGGAGATCGATGGCTTCGAAGTCTGCCGCCGCGTCCGCGCCATCGATTCCACCGTGCCGATCCTCTTCCTCTCCGCGAAGAACGAGGAGATCGACGTGGTGGTCGGCCTCGGCCTCGGGGCCGACGATTTCATCCGCAAGCCCTTCACCCGCGCCGAAGTCATCGCCCGCATCCGCGCCGCGCTGCGTCGTGCCCATCCGGCCGACGGGAACGGCCGCCGCTTCACGATGGATGACCTCGCCGTGCACCCCGACGCGCTGCTCGCCCGCCGCAACGGCAAGGCGATCGAACTCACCCGCCGCGAAGTCCTGATGCTCGAGTTGCTCCACAAGAACGCCGGGCTCCCGGTGAGCCGCGACCGCTTTTTCGACGAATGCTGGGGCCTCGACTACTTCCCGGACTCGCGAACGCTGGATCAGCACGTCCTGATGCTGCGCAAAAAGATCGAGCAAGACCCCGCAAATCCGCGGATCATCGCCACGGTCCGTGGCGTCGGCTACCGCTTCGAGCCCTCTCCTTGAAACGGGTCGGGTGCCGCGCGCGGAAATAAAGCAATTCTCTCCCTATCCATCCGGACGACCCGGCGTAGGGTCCCCATCCTTTGAAATCCACTCCCCCATCCAGGCGCATCGCCTTCCTCGGCGATTTCGTGCCACGCCACTGCGGAATCGCCATTTTCACCCATAGCCTGTCCGAAGCGGTGGCTGCCGAGCACCCCGATGCGGATTGCACGATCGCCGCCGTCAATGATCGAGCGGAAGGCTACGACTACCCGCCGCAAGTGCGGATCGAGTTCCAGCAGTCGGACCTTGAAACCTATCGCCGCGCCGGTCGTGAGCTGGCGAAACTCCAACCCGACGTGCTTTGCGTGCAGCACGAATTCGGCATCTACGGCGGGCCGGCGGGCAGCCATTTGATCGCCTTGCTGAAGGAAGTGCGGGTGCCGGTGGTGACCACCTTGCACACCGTCTTGCGCGAACCCGATGCCGACCAGCGCCACGTGATGGACGAGCTCGCACGTCTCAGTGACCGGCTGGTGGTCATGGCGCGGAAGGGCGCGGAAATCCTGAAGGAAACTTACGGCGTGCCAGACTCGATGATCGATGTGATTCCCCACGGCATCCCCGAAGTGCCGTTTACCGGAACGCGGGAGTTCAAAGAGCGGCTCGGCTTGGCGGGCAAATTCGTGCTGCTGACCTTCGGCCTGATCGGCCCGGGCAAGGGCATCGAACAGGCCATCCGCGCCATGCCGGAGATCGTCGCCCGGCATCCGGAAGTCGCCTACGTGGTGCTCGGCGCCACCCATCCGAATCTGATCGCCCGCGAAGGCGAGAAATACCGCGAGGGCTTGGAGCAACTCGCCCGGGAGCTCGGCGTCGCGGACCACGTGATCTTCCACAACCGCTACTCAACGCCCGATGAATTGGGCGAGTTCATCGGTGCGACAGACATTTATCTCACACCCTATCCGAACGAAGCGCAGATCACCTCCGGGGCGCTCGCCCGGGTCTTCGGCGCAGGCCGTGCGGTGGTTTCGACACCCTACTGGCATGCGCGGGAGCTGCTGGCGGACGACCTCGGCGTGCTGGTTCCTTTCCGCGATCCCGGCGCTATCGCCACCGCCGTGAATGGCTTGCTCGACGACCCCGTGCGCCTTGAGCAGACCCAGCTCCGCGCCTACCAAGCCAGCCGGGAAACCATCTGGCCCGCAGTCGCACGGCGGTATCTGGAATCCTTCGACCGCGCGAAATCATCGCGCCGCGACCGGCCGACCAATTTCCACTCGACCTGGCCGCAGGCCCCCAGCCCGGGGAAACTTCCCGCGATCCGGCTGGAGCACCTGAACCGGATGTCCGACGGCACCGGCATCTTCCAGCATGCCATCTTCAACGTGCCGAACTTCCACGAAGGCTACTGCACGGATGACAATGCGCGCGCCTTCATCCTCTGCCATCTGCTCGACGAGGCCGCGGTGCCGGTGCCCATGCAGAAAGCGAATCTCGACCTGCTCGCCACCCGCTTTCTGTCCTTCCTCGCCGCCGCCTTCCACGGCTCCACCGGGCGCTTCCGGAATTTCATGAACCACGAGCGCCGCTGGCTGGAAGACTTCGGCAGCGAGGATAGCCACGGCCGCGCCTTGTGGTCGGTCGGCTCCGGCGCCGCCCGCTCGCGCAACGAAGGCCATCGCCGGCTGTCCGCCCAGTTGTTCGAACGCGGGTTGCCAGCCGTCGCCTCGTTCACCTCGCCTCGTTCCTGGGCCTTTGCCTTGCTTGGCATCCACGAGTTCGAGAAAGCCCACCCGCGCCATCCGGCGAACCGTGCGATGCGCGACCTGCTGGTGGAAAGGCTGCTCGCCTGCTGGCACGACTGCTCCGACGATACCTGGCCCTGGTTCGAAACCCGCGTCACCTATGACAACGCCCGCCTCAGCCAAGCGCTGATCATCAGCGGTCGCGTGATGTCCCATCCGAAAGCTCTTGAGGCGGGCTTGAAAAGCCTGCGCTGGCTGGCCGGCCACCAGCACGCCCCGGCCGGTCATTTCCGACCGATCGGCAGCAATGGCTTCCACGAAAAGGACGGCAATCGCGCCGTGTTTGACCAGCAACCGGTCGAAGCCCAAGCCATGGTGGCTGCCAGCCTCGAAGCGTTCCGCACGACCCATGATGGCTCCTGGTGGCGCGAGGCACGCCGGGCTTTCGAGTGGTTCCTCGGCCGCAACGACCTTGGCATTCCCCTCTACGATTCCACCTCGGGCGGCTGCCGCGACGGCCTGCACCACGACCGCCCGAACGAAAACCAAGGCGCCGAGTCCACCCTCGCGTTCCAATTGGCACTCGCTGAACTGACCGCCGAGGAGCATGCCCTGACCCATTCGATCATCCGCGCCGTTTCATGAGCTCCTTACTTCTTTGCCGTCACGACCTTACACTCACACCTGCGAGTTCCAGGGTCATCATCCGCCCTTTCATCCCGTCCGACATCCAGCGCATCACCACCGTCATCGGCCGTGCGCTTGCCCTGACCGAGGAGGAAACGTCCACCGAACTCAAGTCGTTGCTCAAGGAGTTCGACTCCCGCCATTTCGACATCGAAACCGTGCTGCTCCACAACTTCGAAAAGGTTCAGCGCCACGTCTTCACCCAGCGCCCGCTGTCGCGCGAGCGCCAGTTGCTGATTGGCGCGCTGTTCTCCGGCGAATACGCCTTGGAGTCCGCCGCGCTGTTCAATCCCTCGATCGTCCCGCATCCCGACCAGTCGGACCTGAACGAGGGCACACTGCGCTTTATCATGAGCCTGCGGGCGACCGGCGAGGGACATATCTCGTCGATCGAGTTTCGCTCCGGCCGGATCGCCGGCGACGGCGGCATCGCGCTCGACCCGGTGTCGCGCTTCGTCACCGCTCCGGAAATCCTGCCGAACCCGCGCTACCGAAAGCACCTGTTCTTCGCCAAGCTCCGCGAGATGTTCGAGGAAAGCGACTACTGCTCCGCGGTGATGGACCCGCTCGGCGACTCCTTCACGCTGCAAGACCTCACCCGGTCGATCGCCAGGGTCCGGCGCGAGATCCAGCCGAACACCGCGGAGCTCAACCGCACGCTGGAGCGCGTCAAATGGCTCGCGGAGTCCAACTACGAGTTGCGCTTTTCGCCGACGCTTTCGATGAGCGAGCGGATCATCTTTCCGGTCTCCGCCAACGAGCGAAATGGCATCGAGGACGCGCGCTTCGTCCGCTTCACCGAGGACGACGGATCGGTGATCTACTACGCCACCTATACCGCCTACAACGGCCACTCGATCCTGCCGCAGCTCATCGAAACGACCGACTTCCTCGACTTCCGGATCCTCACTCTGAACGGCCGTGCGGTACAGAACAAGGGCATGGCCTTCTTCCCCCGCAAGGTGGACGGCCAGTACCTGATGCTGTCGCGGCAGGACGATGAGAACCTGTTCCTGATGCGCTCCGACAATCCCCATCACTGGGACAGCCCCGAACTGCTGATGCGGCCCGCCGAAATGTGGGAGTCGGTGAAGATCGGCAACTGCGGCTCGCCGATCGAAACGGAAGCCGGCTGGCTGGTCATCACCCACGGCGTCGGGCCGATGCGGAAATACTGCATCGGCGCCGCACTGCTCGACCTCGATGATCCCTCCCGCGTCATCGGCCGGCTGCGGCATCCGCTGATCGCGCCGGAAGGCAACGAGCGCGAGGGCTACGTGCCGAATGTCGTCTATAGCTGTGGCGCGCTGGTCCACGCCGGGCGCCTGATCCTGCCCTACGCAATGAGCGACACCGCCACGGCCATCGTCAGCTTGGAACTCGACGAGCTGCTGGCTTGCTTGCAGGGACACGGCGTGGACTGCCCGTGAAAATGAAAACGGGCGGCAAGTCGCCGCCCGTCCTTTGTGATATCGCTTCGAAAGCGACGCCTCATTTAAAGAGCTTCACTCCTCCTCGTCTTCCTTCGCCTCCGCCTTCGAATCACGCTCGGGCAGGATTTCTTCCAGCATCCGCTGGATACCGGCTTCGGCCATGTCGCTGCGGGGATTCATGGAGCGTGCCTTCAGGTACCAAGAGAGGGCGGAGCCGACCTGCTTGTCTTTCCGCTCCTCGAAATCTCGCGCCTTGTTCAAGGCTTGGGCGAAGTTCGCGACCTTATTCTCCGTGGTCAAGAGTCCCTCGATTGCCTCGCCGAGCTTCGTGTCATCCGGGAACTCCTTGCGCAGGGTGGCGAGCTGTTCCCAGGCCGCGACGTCCTGGCCCATCTTGCTGAACTCCTTGGCCTTGCCGAGCGCTCCTTCGATGCGGGTCAGGTTGGTGATGATCTGTTTGAAGGCATCCTCGCGGGCGGCATCGCCGGCGATCGACGGGGCGATCTCATACTGGCGGCGGAAGATTTCGCGGTAGTTCTGTTCGTTGAGCAGGCGGTCGAAGTCGTTCTTCGCCACGGCCATCCCGCCGCCGGCTTCGACCAGCTTGTCGAATTCGGCCAGCTTCGGATTCTGCGGCCAGACTTCCATCGCCTTCTGGATCTCCAGCGCGGCCTTCTCGTTGTCGCTCTGGGAGGCGGCGAGCTTGGCAGCGTTGATGTGCATGTCGCTGACCCGGGTGTAGGTGGCGATCGCGGCGTCCGCCTTGGTCGGATCGAAGTCGCCGGAGCTCGCTTTGAGCTTCGCGGTGAGTTCCTTCGCCGTCGTGTAATCCTTCACGTCCAGTGCCGCGATCAGCTTGTAGGACTCGCGGACGAACTCGAGCACCTTGCGCTTCTTGTCGCGCGGCAGGGTCCGGATGGACGGCATGAACTCACCCACGGCGTAGGCTTCGCTCAAGCGCTTGGCCGCGCTCTGAAGCTCGCTCTTTTCAGCGAGGAAATTGTAAGCTTCCACGCCTTGGTTCACATCGCGGATCGCCTCGCTGGCCAGCGCGTCGAGCGCCGACACGGTCGGACTGGATCCGAGGCTCTCCGAGAACAATTTCGACAGCTCCGACTTCTTGTCGATGTTCAGCTTGCTGTCCCCGTCCCGCCAAATCTGGTGGTAGAAGCGCGAGGCCATGACCACGTGCTCGAAGCGGCGCTGGACGAAGAACTGCAGCATCAGCGCCTGATACTGGATCTTGGCCTGGGTGATCTGGATCTCGGTCTTGGCCGTGTTGGCCTTCTTCATGATCTCGATCTCGGCGATGCGGCGGACCGAATCGACGTATTCGAGGGACACCGTGCCGCGGCCGGGATTCTGCGCGGGTTGCTTGGCTTGGCCGGGTTTCTTGCCATTCGCGCCCCCGCCGCCGCCACCACCACCACCGGTCGGCGTGGTTTCGTTCAGCGAGGGATCGCTCTCATGGGCGGCTTTCCAGTCGGACTTGCTGATCAGCCGCTTTTTCTCGTCTTCCATCGCCTCGCTCAGCGCGCGGGTGGAGGAGACGTCCTTCTTCGCCAGCACCGCGGCATAGATCGCCTGGGTGAGGGAGTCGCACAACTTGGCATCGCCCGGGAAAGACGAAGCCCGCGGCAAAAGCCTAAGCGCGGCGGGAAAGTCGGGACCGCCCGGGTGGTGCGGGGAGACCAGCTCAAGGATCGAGTCGATGGTCTGCCGGTAGTCGAGGGCGTCTTCCGTGGCGTCTTCCGGCTCGTTCAGATAGCGCTCGAAGCGTGCGGCGAGCAAGCGGTTGTCGGTGACCGCCCAGCTATGACCGTTCCACGACACGGTCTCGGCGGAAGGATCCATGAAGGGCAGCTCGTTGCCCATGGGGGAAGCCGCCGGCTTTTGTTCCGGCTGGCGCTGGATCACCGTGTCGCCGCTTGCTGGGGCGGGCTCGGGATTCGTCACGCGGTTCCGGGCATCCGGATGAAGCACCTGGCCCGGCGCGATGGAAAGGGTGGCCAGCAGGGCGAAAGGAAGAAACGGTTTCATGGCGGTGGATCAGAGGCGGTTGATGGCGGTGGCGACCGGGATGCCTCCCTGGCGGAATTTGACTTTGATGGAGTAGCGCTGCTCGCGCTCGATATTGAGTGCGGAGAAATCGGCGGGGATTTCAATCCCGACGAACTCTGAGCCGCCGGGCGTATCGACTTTCAAGCTCACCACTTGGCCGCGGTCAGGCGTCCAGCGGAGCTTCTCATCGACCGTGCCTTCGAGGACATACTCGTTGCCCCGAAGCTGGTTGGCATTCTCCAGCATGTCCCCCATCTCGATCTTGGCCCCGGAAATCGCATCCGGCTTCCGGCCAAGAAACAGCTTTCCGCCGAAGATGGCGATGACGACGAAGACGGCCACCCCGATGAGGAGGCCCGGATTGATTCCTGAACTGGCGCGACGTGCCATGGGTTGAAGGGGTAAGGACGGGAGTGAGACGTTAAACGTTGCCCGATGGCGCAAGTTTCCACGTTTTTCCGCCAAGTTCACGCCATTTTTCAGATTGCTTGGCTCAGACGCCCGACCGGACACGTGCGCCGATACCACTCGAGGTTTACTCGCGAAACCAAGGCCCTTGTGGTGGGACGGCATGATGCGGAATCACCGCCCCAATCATGCTGGCACCGGATTCGCACCGCCAAAGATCCGTCCATTCATTGCTACCGCTCAACTTTGGACACCATTTGCGTGTTTCCCGCGGGACAGGTATTTTCCGGTCTCACTTCCCCGGCAAGATCGACCACACCGGTGCCTTCAAGGTCGGAATCTCCTTCGGGCAGTCGTCTTTCTCCAGCTCCAGGACCACCAGCTCGTTCACATCGTCGCCGCCCTTCAACCAGACGGAGGGGACGTAGAGCGTCTGCTGCGGACCGATGCTCCAGTAACGCCCGAGGTTGATCCCGTTCAGCCACACCACCCCGCGGCCGAAGCCGCGGAGATCCAGCCAGGTGTCCCGCGGCTCCGGGGTCTTGAACTTCGAGCGGCGGAAGATCAAGGCGGACGACGACTCGTTCCCGCCAGCCTCTTCCGACTTCCGGTAATTCCCCGCCAAGGGCTGATCCAGCGGCAGGGACACGTGCTCAAACTCCGCCAGCTCCTGATCGCCGAGCTTCACCGGGGCCTCCAGGCCCTTGCGCTCGGTGTTCATCACCTGACCGTAATTGATCCGTCCCATGTTCTCCACCAGCAGGTCCAGCCGGTGCTTGCCCGGCCCGGCTTTTACCGGGACCGGTTCCTTGCCGACCGAACGGCCGCCGATGCCGATACGCTGGCCGTCCAGCAGCACGACCACCCGGTCCTTCACCGGCGCCAGATCCAGCGGCGCATCGACCGGCCCCTCGATCTCCGTCCGGTAGAGGACGAAGCCGCCGCCTTGCCCGAGCTGCTCCATGGTCACCGGCGCTTCCTTGCGGACTCCCGCCGGCAGAGCGTCGAGCAGCGGCAGTTCCTCGCTCAGTGAGAGCGTCCCGACCGATCCTGCCGGGGCCATCGCCGGGACGGCGGGCAGGCCGTCCATGCCGATCTTGCGGCCGATGATCTCGCGGAAGGCATCATACTTCGCCGACGGGCGGCCGGACTCGTCCAGCGGCGCGGAATAGTCGTAGGTGCCGGCGGTCGGGCGGTAGCTGCCGTCCCAATTCGCCCCGCTCCAGAAGCCGCGGGTGGTGCCGCCGTGGAACATGTAGAGATTGAAGGAAATCCCCTCCGCCATCATCCACTCCAGGTCCGCGGCCTTTTCCCGGGCCTCGATGTCGTGATGCGGCCGTCCCCATTGGTCGAACCAGCCGACCCAGAATTCCGCCGTGAAGCGCGGCTTGCCCGCTTGCACGGTCGCCAGCGTGGCGAAGGCCGACTTCGCCTCGCCGCCGAAGTTCACCGCCTTGAGCAGGTCCTTTGTCCCGCCCCGCTGCTGATAGGCCTCCGTCGCCCCGTCGCCGGTGAAAAGCAGGCCGCGATAGCCGCCGGAGCGCAGCGCCTGCTCCATCGCCCGCAGGTATTCCGGATCGCGAGTGCCGAAGTGGCCGAACTCGTTCTCCACTTGCAGCATCAGCACCGGCCCCCCATTCGCCACCGACAGCGGCTCCAGCATCCCCGCCACCTTCGACATCCAGGCTTTGGCCGGCTCCAGGTAGCGCGGATCGGTCGAGCGCAGCTTCACCCCCGGCTCCGCCAGCAGCCAGGCCGGAAGCCCGCCCAAGTCCCACTCCGCGCAGACATAGGGCCCGGGCCGCACGATCACCTTCATCCCCTGCTCCCCGCAGGTCCGGATGAAGGCCGTGAAATCCTTTTGTCCCGCGAAATCGAACTGCCCGGGACTCGTCTCGTGCAGATTCCAGAACAGGTAGAGCGAAATCGTGTTCAGCCCCATCGCCTTCGCCATCCCCACCCGCTCATCCCATTCCGCCACCGGAATCCGCGGGTAGTGCATCTCCCCGGACCGAATCTGAAAGGCCTGGCCATCGAGGTGGAACTGATCGCCGGAGACTTCGAAGGTGGAAGCGAGGCAGGGGGACGTAGCCAAGGCAATCGAAGCGAGAAATGATGGGAGCGGGTTCATGGGACGCGTTTCTGATGAGAGTTCAGGCTTTGGAATAAGTCGGTTGGGAAGGTTGAGTTGAGGGGGCCGGATTTGGTTCAAACCGCTCGAGCGATGCATCGCTGAAGTTCAAAGACGTGTCGCACTGATTGGCCCAATTCAGAATTCAAGGACTGACCCCCGAGGCGCGGATAGTGCATCTCTCCGGACCGGATCTGAAAGGCCTGGCCGTCGAGGTGGAACTGATCGCCAGCGACTTCGAAGGTGGAGGCGAGGCAGGTGGGGAAAAGAGCCAAGGCAAGCGAAGCGAGAAGTGTGGGGAGCGGATTCATGGGACGCGTTTTTGATGAGAGTTCAAGGCTTTGGAACAATTCGATTGGGGGTTGAGGGGGCCGGAATTGCTTCAAACCGCTCGAGAGGTACATCGCTGAAGTTCAAATACGTGTCGCAATGATTGGCCCAATTCAGAATTCAAGGACTGACACTCCAGGCGAGGTAATAGATTTATTCTAGGATAGTTGGCTTTCGACGAGTGATTGCCCTCTGCCGATTCATCTACTTCGATGATTCTCTGGATGGCTCGGGATTTCTTGACCTTTTACCGACAATAAACAGCTCCGCTATTGACATTACGAAAAATACTACGCCCCCCAGAGCCCCAACACCGGCAATGATAATTTGAGAAATCTCTAGACTCTTGCTCGATTTCAGTATCCATGCAATACATGATATCCATGAAAGGGAAAATATCGCAACAGAAATTGGCCGTAAATACTTCATTTAATTATTTCCTCCTTTTGGCCATAGCAGTGTTTTGGGCTGGTTGAAATACTCATAACTAATTCCCCAAGCATTAAACCCAGCGGCACCCCACCAATATACGCCACCTTGCGGCTTCCAATCTGGCGAACTCCATGTAACAGTACCTTCGATTTGTGCGAATATGAATGGCCCAGCTTGTCTTTGGTTTGGTTGGCTAGACGGATCTCCCGGCAAGCGAACTTTCTTGATTGGATCCCAATTTGGAGGAGCGTAAGGCCCCGCGCCAATGTTCATCGCTCCAAAAGCTCCCAAAGAAACCGATCCTCCTGTCGCAGCATCATTACAACATTTCAGCTCTCCTCCGGCCTTAAATCCAATTACTCCATTTACCCAGGGGCCGACAATTCGGCCCGCAGTCTCTCTTAACCCAGGAAGAAAATCCCAAATAGATTTAGACACGGTCCCATCGAGTGTTACTGAGAAATCCCCGAAACTACTGACTTCGGACTTTTCCAATCGGACCTGAACAGTCACTACTCCTGGACTAAAAGTGTAAGATCCAGCAACTGATTTAAGTTCTTTAGCGATAGAGCAGATTGAATCTGCAAACGACATGCCTAAAATATCGTAATTATTGATTCCGTGATTTCCTACAAATCCATATAAATTAATCCCTCCTTCTTCTTCGATGGGATCTCTGGATGGCCACCTCCCCGTCACCGGATCATAAAACCGGTATCCATAGTAATACAACCCCGTCTCCGCATCCTGCATCTTCGTCGAAAACCCGTAGGCCGACGGCGCGACGCCTTGCTCCACCAGGGTATTCCCGAAGGCATCATACTCCCGGCGCGACACCGGCGCAGGCGTTCCTTCCAGGGTCCAGGCGACGATGTTCCCGTTGCCATCGTAGGAGGGATAGTAGGCGCTGTTCGTGAACCCGCTGTGCACGATTACCGCCAGCAGGCCGCCGACGCCGCCGGCTCCCTGGGGAGTGCCGGAGAGATCGGGGCCCCAAGTGTAGGATTTCGTGCGGGTGATCGTCCCGCCGGTATCGGCGGTGCCGCTGAACTCCGAAGTCGGATTCCACCCGTCGTAGAGCCAGCGGGTGCTGGAGTCGAAGACCGGCGCGGCGGCCGTGCCGTGATAGACCGTCTTGGCCAAGCGCCGACCGCCCGCATCGTAGTGGAAGACCAGCTTCCGGTACGGGGCTCCTGCTTGCACGGCGGCGGCGGTGGATTCCATCTGGATCAGGCGGTTCTCCGCGTCCCATGAGTAAACCCAGCGGCCGTCGTTTTCAAGATTTCCGTCGAGATCGTGCTGCGGCGCGGTCACCGCCTTGGGATGGTAGAAGGCACGGGCGATCGTGTTTCCCTGGGAAACCACCGTCGCGGGCTGCCACACCGGCGAGTTGGCATTGGCCGCAGCGGGCAGGGTGAAGTGGAAGACGTCCCCGGTCCGGTGCGCGCCCCCCAGCGTGGTCCCGTTGACGGACACCGCGTCCGCGACAGGTGCCCGGCCAACGACGGTACGAGTGGCCGCGGTCGTGATGGATTCATATTGATTCAAGGCATTCGGGAAATACGAGCGGTCGCCGAGGACCGGCGAGGTGCTGGAAGTCCGGTTGCCGATCCCGTCATAGGCATAGGTTGCTCCCAGAGCGGGGATCGTGGTGCCGGCCGCGTTTTTCCGCGCGGCTGAGGTGACCTCGCCGCGATCGTTGTAGCCGTAATCCCAGGCGGAGCCGTCCACCAGCACGGCCTTCTTGCGGCGGCCGAGGTTGTCGAACTCGTAGCCGTAGCGGGTCACCGGCGTCGCCACGCCCCCCGACGTCGCGTCGCTGTGGATTGCCAGCAGGCGGCCGGCGACGTCGTAGTTCCGGCGTTCCTTGAACTGGATGCCACTGGCACCGGACCATTCGATGGCCTCGATGCGGGAGTGGAGGGGGTGGTAGGAGTAACCTTGGGAACGACCGGTCCCCTGCACACCATTTAGCCGACCGCGCCCGTCATAAGTGTACTGCGTTAAGGTAGGGTTGCTGGTGTACGGAAAATAGGACTGGGCTTCAGAGACTCCGGTGGGTTGGCCATCGGGGCGGGGAGCGTCGTAAAGCACTCCGTGGCCGGCCAGAAGCACGTGGTCGCTCAAATAGGAGCGGGACATCTGCCCGCCGATACCTTCGTGATAGGTGATCGCTTCTGAGCCCACTCCGGTTTGCCCTGTCGTCAAGGGTCGGCCAAGACGGTCCAGCACGGGGAACGAGACATCCGGCGTGTTGTCCGAATAGTCGATCGCTGTCAGGTCGCCGTAGGCATTGTAAAAATAGTCCGTGCCGACTCCTCGTGCCCATTGGCGGTACTGGAGCCTGCCGGACGGGTAATAAAGATAGACCGTGGGTTCACCCGCCGCGTCCCGCTTCTCGACCAACAGGCCCGTGCCGGGGTCGAAAACCCAGGTGGTTGTGTCCGCACTGGCACCGCGCCAGGTGCTCAGGGTCTCCCGCTCCCCGTAGGCATCGTAGGTGAAGGTTTGGCGATATTCCGCAGTGCCGCCGATTTCCAGAACCTCGCCGCGGTCGGAGTAGGTGTAGGTGACGGTCTTCAAATCCGGATTCGTGATGGTGGCCACCCTGCCGGCCGCCTGATGGGTTGGGAGATGGTAGCTGTAGGAAGTGACTTTGCCAAAGGGGTCGATGGTGCTCTGCACCTGGCCGATTTCATTGTAAACCGTCTGGCTGACCGCCCCGGTCGGGCTGACCTCGCGGACGAGCCGTCCGTCAGAGTAGGCGAAGGTCGCGGGCTGGACGGAGACGTGTGACGTGGCCCTGACCGTGTGAGCCTCGATGGTGGTGGTCACGGCCGGCAAATTGGAACCGGTGCGAGTGACCGTCTGGACCCGGGTCTTGTTTGGGAGGTCGATGGCGACCATGGTGGTGACCACTTCGCCACCAGGCGAGATCTGGATGGAAACATCCGCGAAGCCGCCGTTATTGCCCGACAAGCGACGCTTTGAAACCGTGGTGATGGCCGATGCCGCGGAGCCGTCCACACCGTAGTTTTTGCTGACGGACACCTGCCACCAGAGTCCGCCGTCGGACTCGTAGTACTGGCGGGTTTCCGTGACCCGATCAAGGGACGCGGCGGAAAGCCCACCCCCGTCAATGTCGTAGCCCTGGAGCCGAAGGCTCGAAAGCGGGTCCGGCCGGAAAACGACGAGCGGAGCCACATTGGCGGCGCTGGAGCTGCTCCCGGTCACCCGTCCAGTTCCCGGTGAATAGGTGGTGGACTGGACGATGTCCGCTCCGCCGGCGGGGTTCGGCGAGATCCGTGACAGGGTGCGCCCTGCCCAATCGGTGATGGTCTTGATATAGCGCGGCGAGTTCGCAAGGCTTCCGGTTTTAGCGGTGGTCTGGAGATTTCCTCCGGCAAGCGCCTCGTGGCTGTAGTGTTGGTGAACCACCCCCGAGCCGGTGACCGACTGTGTCCGGCCATCGATGCTGCCGGTCGTGAGACGGGTCACGCCACCGGGCATGGTGACCGAGGTATCGCGCCCGCCATTTGGGTAGCTGGTCGTGGTGATAGCGCCCGTTGGGTTCGTCTCTGAAACAACGCGACCTGCCAGATCTTCCGTTTGCAATGTTAGCAAAAATGTTTCGAGGTAATCATTGTGGGTTGTCGTTCGACCGGCGTACGACGCAAAGTAGCTACGCTGGCCCCCAGATCGAACGCGTGTGACGATTCGCCCCAACAAATCCCAGTATTCGTAGGTAGAAAGACCCTGCTCATCTATGATGGAGTAACCGAAATCCTCCGCCTGCTCCTTACTGTGAACGATCCTACCGTCGCGGAGCTTGGTGACTTTCTTCACGGCTCCGTCTGGCCAGAGAACGTACTCGTAGGTGGTCGCCGTGGCGGAGGACCAGGTGTCGGCGCCGGTCCGGATGAACATTTCCTGGCGAAGCATGTTCCCGTAGCGATCTTCAACCGTTTCGGTCTTGGTGCTTTCATCAAGGAGCGGGAGCTGGGGTTCGAGCACGGAGGTCGTGGGATTGGGCACGCCCTTCACTTCGACCGAAATCGACCGCACGTGGTTGCCATTGCCACCGTTTGCGACGGTATTGGGCGTGAACACCCCTCCGAGGTAAGTTCCCAGCTCGTAGCCGGTGATCGTCCCGTTCAGTTCCCCGTCGAAAGAAGCCGCGGAAGCGCCGGTCCACGGCCTCCTGGGACCGGTGCCGCGGACATAGCTGATGCGCGAGGTGGAAAGCTTTTCGGAGATCGACGCCCAAATGTAGCGGGAGGATTCGTCGAGGGTGGTTATCCCGGGAAGCCACTCGGCATGCAGACCGGCGGCGATCAGGATGGGGTTCAACTGGGAAAGCGTTACGATCCCGCTCGCGGGAGTCTCTTTCCTGATCACCCCGGCCACCGGAACGGTCGTGACTTCCTCCCCGAGTTCCGTTCCCTGTGAACCCCCTGGAACATAGGTGACGGTCGTCACTTCGGAATTGGCGGCATTCGCCACCGCAGGATCGACGGGCTGGCCGTTCCACGGGCGGAGAACCTCTTTCAGCTTCCCGTTCCAGCTCAGCCCCGGAGCTTGCAGATTGTAGTAGCGGTAGGCCTCCCATGAACCGTCGGAACGGACCACCCACCTCGGCTGACCTAGCAACACCGGATCGGGATCGTAGGTCGTCACGAGGTCAGGCTCATTCGGGACACCCGTCGCCTGGCGCTCTTGTAGGAGAAAGAGGTGGGACTCCACCACGACCGCCGCACCACCGCCGACGGGGGCCTCCCTCCGAACCTGATAGCGGTAGTCTCTTTCGATTTCCAAATAGGGTTGCCCATCGCGGGTTACCGTCATCTCATCGGTCCGGGTCCAATGGGTTCCGGTCGCGATGAATGCCGAAGTGAAATTGGTCACCTGGGCACCATCTGCTTCGACGATCCGCCATGCATCGCCATTGCCGGAGGTGGAAAGGTACTCCGTCACGATCGGAGTGCCGAATCCCCGGATGGTGGTGGTTTTCAGGCCACCGAGGTGTCCGCCAGCAGCGGGGACGGGCTCAAAGCGGTGCTCTGCGGAATGGGCATTCGCCGTGACGGCGTAAGGCAAGGTACCTTGGCGAGGCACCACAAAGCTTCCAGCCTCATAGATGAAGATGGTGAAGCCTCCGCCGGGAAGAGGAAGGACGTCCGCCAAGCGTTCATCCGTCTTCACTTGGCGGATGTCCGTCCCGTTCATCACGACATCAAACGCTGGCGCTGTCAGACCGGACGCATTGGTGACCTTCAGAGCTGCAAGAGTGACTGCGGATGGACTGATGGCTCCGCTCAGCTTGAGCGAGCCCGCGTTGAAGCCCTGAGTTTGGGGTGCTTCACCTAAGGTCATCACGGAATGGAAACCAGCAGGCAGAACCTGAACTGGCTGGCTTCCGACCGTGGTTCCGGTGTCCTGATTCTCTTCCGGGATGGTGGGGGGCGAAGTCTCGGTGGAAACATCTGCTCCACCTTCCCCGCTTTCGCTCTTCCGGATGCGGAGTTCGAACTGGAATACTTCGGTCGATCCGACAGCCGTGAACGTCCACGACGGTTCGAGGTTTTCGGTCCACGGCTCCGGCGTTCCGCTGTTGACCTTTCGAAATTCCAATGTGTGTCCACACATCGACTCGCCCTTAAAGACGGCGTTGGCATTTGACCCAGAGCCAGTACTGATTGGTTGGGAGGCGATGGTAAGACTCCCTGGATAGACAATCTCCGGCTGGAGGCCCATTTCCCCGGTGCTTGTTTTCACGAGTGCCTCGCCGCTCGTTGATGCGGAGACCGCGACATTCCTCCCACTCACGGGGTCTGAGAGACTTATTGTGATACTGCCGTTTTTCACGACCGCAGAGGCGAAGAATTTCACTTTTTGTGTGCCCGGCGCGCCACAGACCGCCCCGCAGCCCTGGGCCTCGACACGAGGGCATCCCAAAACTGCTACCAACGCGGCCATCATCACGTGGCCAAAGGCGCGGGCAGGCCGCTTTGCGAAAGGCATCAAAACAAATCGTAGATTCATGGGAAATAGAGTGGGAGGAAAAGTTCTCATGGGAGTGGGGCCCAGACGGAGAGTCCGGTGGCGGTTTGGGTCACGAAATCCGGTGAAAGTGGGGAGGTATCGATGCCATCGGGGATGCCGTCGTTGTCGCTGTCGGAATCGGTCGGCGAAGTGCCTGCGGTCGTCTCGTCCGCATTGGTGATCCCGTCACCGTCGTCGTCCGGTCCTCCGCCCTGGTTATGGATCGTGAAGGCGAGCGGAGGAGAATCCGCCACAAAGCCGAATCGATCGTAAGCCCTTGCGGAGACGGAATAGTTACCGTTGGCGAGGCTTGGCATTTCCACGGTCCAGGGAGGGGAACTGGAGATATTCACCATAGTACCGCTGGAATAAAAGATGACGTGCGAAAGATTCGCAGGTCCATCGGCATCGGTCGGGCTGGCCGTAAGTGTGACGTAGCCTGGGTCCTCGTGGACGATCGCCGTAACGGCGAGCGGGATCTGGGGAGCATAGACGGAGAAAGGCACGCTGCCAGAGGTTCCTTCGAAGCCGAAGTGATCGATGACTTTGGCCGTAGCTGAGAAAGCGCCGGGCTGCGGAGGGAGGTAGGCAAACTCCCAATTCGGCGCTGTTGCTTGACCAACCGGGACCGGGCCGCCATTCACATAAAACTTCACCACTGACAGATTTCCTGGGCCATCCGCATCCGTTGGGGTGGCCTTCAGGATCACGTGCCCGGGTGCAAGAACGGGTGCCACTTGGACTGCCAGGGAGACTTGGGGAGCGCTGACGGAGAAATTTACCGGCGGGGACTGTGCTTGGATGCCGGTATTGTCGGTAACGATGGCGAAAGCATGGTAGGTCCCCGCGGTGGTGGGAACGTAGGAATGGGTCGGCGAGGGGCCGTCCGAAACGATGCCGCCGTTCACATAGAGCTTGATGTTGCTGATCGTGCCCGCCCCGTCGGGGTCGCTCGGGCTTGCGGTGAGGAGGACGGTGCCAAGAGCACCCGGGGGAGAGAGCGTCGCGGTCAGGCCGGTTGCCGGATAGCCGGGTAAGAGCTTGAAGTTCGGGACCACCACCGGCCGAGTGGCGTTGGTGGTCGAGTTGTTTCCCAACTGTCCATTCCCATTGCGACCCCAACTGTAAACGGTGCCGTCTGCGGCCACGGCCAGGGAAAACCCGTTGGTTCCGGTGCCACCCGCGGCGATCCGGACGATGTTCTGCAAGAACTGGGTTCCGTCGGGATTCACGACTCCAGCCGGTGTCATCACCTTCACCGCGTAACCCCGGTGGGCGGTGGTCGAATCCCCGATCGCCCCCACGGAGTCGTTTCCCTAGGCCCAGACGTAGCCGCCTGAGGTGGAAGAACCTCCAGAGCCGGGTGCATCCCCTGAATCCAAAGCAAGGGTGTGCGCCGAACCGGCGGCCACCGACACGATGTTCTGCAAAGGTGTGCCGGGAGCGGTCAGCACCCGGGTCGGCAAGGAGACGGTCGCCGAGGTGCCCGATGTATAGCCGTCGCCAAGCCGCCCAAAGCTCCGCTGGCCGAAGCACCAGACTCCGTTGACCGAAGGATTCGACTCGTGCCATCTCAATACCGCCGAGTGGCTTTCGCCTGCGGATACGTCGACCGCAGCGGTCAGTTCCACGAGCGGGCTCGTGGTCAACAGGACAGGCATGGCACGGGAAAGGGATGTCGTGTTCCCCCGCCCCAGCTGCCCCGAGGAATTGAGGCCCCAAGCCCAGACGCGGCCAGAGTCCGGAGATGCCAGGGACGTCCTCGCCAAAGCGAAGCCGCCCCCTGCCCGGACACTGACGATGCCGGTGAGGTCGGGAAAGGTTCCGTCACCCCTTTTGACGGGATTCGCAAAGCTCCGGGTTCCCGAGGTGCTGCCGTCACCCAAACGACCATTGGACTTGGTGCCCCAAGTAAAGACCCGGCCGTCCGTCTTGACGGCTGCGGAGAAGTTCACCCCGGCCGCCACGTCCGCCACGCCAATCAGAAAGTCGTTCGGGCTAGCGCTTTTGAGAGCCCGGACCGCGTAGGAGCTGCTGGTCGTGGTGTTGTCGCCAAGCTGGCCGCTGGTATTAAGGCCAAAGCCCCACACGCTGCTGCGGGCGTCTCCGACAAGATTCGGATCCCAGCGGAGGAAGATGCTGTGGCCCGATCCTGCGGCGATCCCGATGGCATCGGCGATGCTGGAATTCGCGGAGTATCTCGACGCAACGGGAACTAGGGCGTTGCCCGTCGTCACCCCATTACCAAGCCGGCCGTTTCCTTGATTTCCCCAGCCATTGACCGCCTTCGTCCATGCCAAGGACAGGGAGTGGATTTCGCCCGCGGCGATGTCTCCGGTGACGGAAAAGGTGGAGGAGGTGACCGGACTCTCCCCGCCACCCTGCCACGCCTTGGCCTTGATCGTCACCTTGCGGTTCAGTGGGATGGTGCCGCCGGAGACAATCGGCAAATCGGTTAGAACGGGGTCGGCACCGTTCAAGGTGTAGCGGATCTGGGCACCCGGTGTCGTAGTGGTGACCGTGACCGCGAACGGGGTGATTCCGTCGGCATCCAAGGGTTCGAAGACCGGGGCCGCAACCTGGCCCTGTGCGAACGACGAAAGAGCGGCAATTGCCGCCGCTAGGATGCGGAACAAATCATTACTGTTCTGAAGCTTATTAGTCATAGAATCCGCCAGCTAAGAGTTGATTCTTCTAGAACGTGATAGACGATCACGTGTCTGCCCGCAGGCAATTTAGTTTTCAATGTTCCGTAAAGAACTTTCTACCATGTGACAAACATGACATCGGAATCGCTCCCATCTCCAATGGGAGAGGCTCCCATTTATAGACTCGTCATTTCTTTCAGCGAACACTAGGCACGCCTACCGTGTTTTTTACCATAACTCTTCCTAAGGTAATAAACGCTAGCAACCTATCTTCGACAAGTCACGCCCGACCGGACCCGGCGGCTCTCGGAGCACCTAGACGCCGGTCTCCATCCCCACCCTTCAAATGACAGGGCCACCCGACACACCGTTTAGACGGCAGCCAACCCGCAAAGGTATGAAGGAGAACGCAATATTGGCCAGCACTCCACCCACCCGGAGGTTATTCCAGAGGGCTTCTGCCGCGGGCCGCCTAGATGGTCGCGGAAGAAATCGACTCGGCGGCGCTGGCCGCATCGCTCCTCGCCGGTGAATGGGGTCATGAATGGGGGAGGTCCAGGGCGCTAAAATCCAGGCTTGCCTTGAAATGCAGGTCGAGGTCGACGAATCATGCTACGAGCCTTGCGCTGTCGATAGCCCGGGGCGACCTACCACGCGATGGCACGGGGAGACGGCGGTGATGCCGTGTTTAAGACGGATGACGATCGGAAGTCCTTTCTATTCCACCTTGGCGCGGTCGCGGTCGGAGCGAGCCACGGTTGGCGGGAGCACGCATGGGTTCTCTCCAAAGACGAATCGACCGCATTGCCAATCTAGTCCCACTGATGCCGCCGGGCACCGATCCAGGCGGCGATGAGGCCGATGGAAATGTGGGCGACCAGCACGTAGATGCAGGCCTCGCGACCCGACAGCGAGGTGTCGATCACCGCCTTCACCGCATCCAGCACCTTCGGCTCCAGCGCGTTGACGCTGCCGGACCAGGCCCAGTAGGCGGAAATGAAGGGCCGGGTGAAGACTTCGACCGCCTCCGGAAGGGCCAGCACCGCGCCGGACAGCGGGAGCTGGAAGCCGACCAGATAGATCGAAAGCAGCGACGCCTGCTCGGCGGTCCGCATCAGCGCGGAGATGCCGAGGCAGATCGCGGTCATGCCGCCGTTGACCAGCAGCAGAAACAGGATGTGGCTCTCGAAGCCCCCGGTCCCGCCGCGGAAAGGCGCGAAAATATTGACGAAAACCGCCATCCACAGCGACTGCGCCAGCACCAGACAGGCAAGGAAAGCGACCTTGCTCGCCAGATAAGCCGATGGCCGCAAACCGCCGAATTTCTCCTTCTCAAAAATGGGTCGCTCGCCGGCGATCTCGCGCGCCGAGTTGTTCGAGGCCATCAGCGACAGCAGGATCACCTGGAACATGATGATCCCGGAAATCGACGAGCCTACCCGGACCTGGTCGCGCTTCACCGTGGTTTGTTCTTGGTATTCTTCCATCAGGTTCCCCTGTCGGGTATCGGACAGATTCGCAATCTGGCCCTTTGCATTCTCAGAGAAAAGCGTCACCAACACCGGGAAACACAGGAGGATTGCGAGTTGCAGGAACACCTGGCCGCGGTCGCGGAAAAAGATCCGCCAGCGCCGAGAAAGCAGCGTGCTGAACTGGGTGAAAAATCCCGGTGTGCTTGCCTTTCCGACCTCCGGCTTTTCCTCCTCCCCTTCCGCAAGAAAGGCATCCGGCTCCGGGGGAAGATGCAGTCCGCCGGAGTCGATCTGCTTGCTCCGGTTCTTCTCCAGCTTCAAATAGTAGGATTCCCGGTGCTTCATCCACGAACTCTGCCACCGCTCGGAAGTTTGCGTCGCCAGCTTCGGATAGACCTCCTCGGTGTCGTGGACCGAAAAGTAGTGGGTCATTTGCTCCGGCGGGCCGTGGTACGCGACCCGGCCTTCGTGCAGGACCAGGATGGAATCGTACAGTTCGAGGTGCGCCAGCGAGTGCGTCACCGAAAGCACGATGCGGCCATCGTGCCGGGAAAGATCGTGCAGCAGCCGCACGATCTCGCGCTCCGATCGCGGGTCGAGGCCGCTGGTCACTTCGTCGCAAAGCAACAGCTTGGGATCCGAGACCAGCTCCATCGCCAGCCCCAGCCGGCGTTTCTGGCCGCCGGAAAGCACCTTCACCTGGCGGTCGGCAATCGAAGCCAGCCCGGTTTCCTCCAGCACCCGGTCGATCCGCTGGTCCAGTTCCTCCAAGTCGCGGACCTTCACCCGCAGTCGGGTCGAGGCCTCGACCGACTCGTCCACCGTCAGCGGATCGTAGGCGATGGAGAACTGCGGAACGTAGCCAATTTCCGAGGGATCCAAGTCGCCCTCCTCCGAGAGGTTGCGGCCTTCCCACATCAGCGCCCCGCCCGACTCCGGGTTCAGGCCGGCGATGGTCTTGAGCAGCGTGGTCTTGCCGCAGCCCGACGGGCCGACGATCGCCATGAAGTGACCGCGCGGGATCGTGATGTTAGCCTTATCGACGAGGTTTACGGCCTCGCCGTCTTTCTGAATAGTGAAGCAGACGTCCTGAAGTTCGAGCACGGCAGATTGGGTGAATCGGGTGGCTACGGAGAAAAGCGGCGAAATCCTGCGAACGCGAGCAAGAAACCTTCACCCCAGCGGCACGATCCGGATCTTTCCCGCCGGCTTCTTCATCGCGTCGGACAAGGTCGGCCCGACCGGCGTCGCGGGGGCGGCAGGGGTCTGGTCGAGCGCGCTCTTCAAAGCCCCTTCCACCAGTTGCCCGCAGTGAATCTTCATCGGTGGCAAAGGCCCCAGCCCGCCGGTTAGATCGTTGGCGGACAGCTCACGCGCTTCCTCCGCCGTCTTGCCCTTCAGCAGCTCGGTCGCCATCGACGCCACGGCGATCGCCGTCTGACAGCCGAAGGACTGAAACGAAGCCCGGTCGATCACCCGCTTGCCGTCCTTTTCGGTGAACTTCAGCCACATCCGCAGCATGTCGCCGCAGTCCGGCGAGCCGACCGTGCCGACCGCATCTGCATCGGCGATTTCTCCCTGATTCTGCGGAGAGGCCAGTGCCTCGCGGACTTTCTCTTCGAAATCGCTCACGCCACAACGATGCGGCAACCGGGCGTTGATTCAAGCTCTGGAAAAAAACGAACCGCCAAGACGCCAAGTTCGCCAACGATAAGGGCGAATGTGAACTTCCTCGCCAATTGCTTCCAACCTAGAAGGAAGAGGAACCGACAAAAGTCACGAGGACCCTCCAAAAACTTGGCCTTCTTGGGGTCTTGCCGGTTCCCCTTTCCCAACCCCAAGCTTGCCAAGCCGCGCCCTCCCGGAAAGTCTAACGCCGCTCGTCCGGGCACCTCTGCGGCATGCATTTTCTGGGAATCGAAATCGGTCATGCCGCCACCCGCGTGGTGGCGCTGGACCTCGAAGCGGCAACCGTCGCCGCCGAGGCCACGGCCGCCCATGCCTGGGTCGAGGGCCTGCCCGATGGCTATCGCGAACAAGACCCGGCATGCTGGATCGCCGCCGCCGACCAGGCGATGCGCCAGTGCCTTGCCAGCCTCGGCGATGCCCGCGGCGGAGTCGCCGGGATCGGCATCACCGCGCCCACCGGCGGGATGGTGGTGCTCGATGAAAACAACCGCATCGTCCGTCCGGCCAAGCTCGGCATCGACCGCTCCGCCCAGCGCCAGGCCGACGAGATCGCCCGTGCTTTCGGCGGCGCGCCGGGCCTGATCGAACTCTCCGGCAATCCCGTCGACCCCGGCTCCCTCGCCGCCCAGTGCCTGTGGCTGAAACAGCACGAGCCCTACCATTTTCAACGCGCCGCACGGCTGATGACGCCGCAGGATTTCATCGGCTACTGGCTGACCGGCGAAGCGGGCATCGAGGCCGGATCCGCCGCCACCACCGGCCTCTTCAATGTCCCGCAGCGCCGGTGGAGCGCGGAGTTGTTAGAATTCATCGACGGCCGCCTGTTCGACATGCTGCCGCCCGGCATTTCGCCGTCGCAACCCCGCGGCCAGCTCCGCCCGGCACTCTGCCAGGCTTGGGGACTGCCCGAAGGCGTGATCGTCGCTCCCGGTTCCGGGGCCGCCGCCCTTTCCGCGCTGGCAGTTGGCGCCGCATCCGATGGCGCGGTGGTCGCCGACCTGTCCGCCGATGGCTCGTTGTCCGCCGTCTCCGATAAGGCCTGCGTCGATTTCCGCGGGGAAGCCGCCACCCTTTGCGATGCCTCCGGCCGCTGGCTTTCACGGCTCGGCATGTCAAATGCCGTCGCCGCACTCGAACTGATCCGCCGCCACTACGGCTGGTCCGGCGCGGAATTCGAGAAAGCGCTCGAAACCACCGAAGCAGGCTCGGATGGCCTGCTCTTCCTGCCCTACCTCCGCGGCGAGTCCACCCCGCGGCTGCCCGATGCCTCCGGCGTCCTCCACGGCATCACGCTCGACAATTTCACTCCGGGAAATCTCGCCCGCGCCGCCGCGGAAGGCCTCGCCCTCGGCTTCGGCTACGGCTTCAGCCGCCTCCGCGACCTCGGCTTCGAACCCGCCGGCGTCCGCGTCGCCCGCGATGCCGGCCCGGCTTTCCAGCAGCTCCTGGCCGATGTCTTCGGCGTCCCGGTCGTCGCCGTCGCGGGCACCGGCGGTCCCCTGTTAGGCGCGGCGATGCAGGCGGCCGTCGTCTATTTCCGGCTCAATGGCGAGTCGCTCGGCTACGACGAGATCGCCGGCTACATCGTCACCGTCGACAGCTCGACCCGCCGCGACCCGGACCCGCAGCGCCACGAGTTCTATCAAGACCTGCTCGCCCGTCAGCAATACCTCGTCGAGACACTCCACGCCGGAGGCTTCCTCTAATGAGCGGCAAGAGCAGCGAGATCCGCAAAAGCCGGAAAGCCACCTTTCTTGGCAAGGCGGCTGGCCGCTTGATGCAGACATGGTGCTCGACGCTTCGGTTCTCCATCGTCGACCGCTGCGGCCTGACCACGCCCGGCGGCATCCAGGGCCCGGTGATCTACTGCTTGTGGCATGGCGAAGCCTTCACCCTCCCCGCCGCCTGGCAGCGGGCCTGCGGCAAGCACCGCCGGGCCGTCGTGCTCGCCAGCGCCAGCCATGACGGCTCCACCCTCGCCCATGCCGTCGCCACCTTCGGCATCGGCTCGATCCGCGGCTCCTCCTCGCGCCGCGGCGTCGCCGCCTTGATCGGCCTCAGGAAAACCCTGCGGCAGAACATCGACACCTGCATCACCCCCGACGGCCCGCGTGGCCCTATCCACGTCGTCCAGCCCGGCATCATCAAGCTTTCCGAAACCAGCGGCGCACCCATCGTCCCGATCCACGTCCGCTACGCCTCCTTCCGCTCGGTAAAAAGCTGGGATCGCTTCTCCGTTCCAGCCCCCGGCAGCAAGGTCCGCGTCATCTTCGACGAGGCGCTTGCCGTGCCCGCCGGGCTTTCCGAGGATGATTCCGAAACGTGGCGCCGACGCTTGGAGGAAATCATGCTCCGCGGTGCCGCCGAACCTTTTTGAACTACGATGAGTTCCGTAATTGATGGCAAATCCGTCGCCGCCGCCGTGCTCGAAGAATGCCGTGCCGAAGTGACCGAACTGAAGTCCCGCGGCATCACTCCAGGCCTCGCCGTGGTGCTCGTCGGAGAGGATCCGGCTTCCCAAGTCTATGTCGGCTCGAAAGCCCGCACCTGTATCGACCTCGGCATTTATTCTCGCAAGATCGAGCTGCCCGCCACCACCACTCAAGACGAGCTCATCGCCGTGGTCCGCGAGCTCAATGCCGACCCCGCCATCCACGGCATCCTGGTCCAGAGCCCGCCGCCGAAACACATCGACGAGGAAGCCGTGATCCGCGCCATCGACCCCCGCAAGGACGTCGATGGCTTCCACCCGGAAAACGTCGCCAAGCTCGCACTCGAGGACAAATCCGGCTTCGTCCCCTGCACCCCTGCCGGCTGCATGCGCCTGCTCGCCGCCGCCGGCATCCAGACTGCCGGAGCCGAAGCCGTGGTCATCGGCCGCAGCATGATCGTCGGCAAGCCGATGGCCCTGCTGCTCATGGCGAAAGGCTCGGACGCCACCGTCACCGTCGCCCATTCCCGCAGCCGCGACCTCCCCGGCATTTGCCGCCGAGCCGACATCGTCATCGCCGCTGTCGGCCGCCCGGAGATGGTCAAGGCCGACTGGGTGAAAGAGGGCGCGGTCGTCATCGACGTCGGCATCAACCGCATCGAAGACCCCTCGAAAAAGAGCGGCTACCGCCTCGTAGGTGACGTCGCCTACGCCGAAGTCGCACCCAAGTGCTCCGCCATCACCCCCGTCCCCGGCGGCGTCGGCCCCATGACCATCGCGCTGCTGATGAAGAACACGCTGCAGGCAGCCCGGCAGATCGGGTAGCCCCGCCTCATCCCAGCCGCAGGCCCTCGGACTGCTGCGATCATTCGCAGCTCTTCGAATGAACGGTAAGGCGACCCGTTCTCCCACGACGCAGCGATCCAAAAGGTCGCCTCCACCCACCGGGGAAGCCCGCCCCACCCTGCACTCGAAAAGCTGCGAATCATCGCAGCAGTCCAAGAGCGGCTGCGCCGCGGTCATCACGGAATCGTCGTCCTCAACAACACCGCCCCGCCGCCCGCAATCACGTCTCCCCCACCCTTCGGCAGCAAAAAGAAATCACCTCTCCCGAACATCACGCCACCACAGCTCACATCTCCCTCCGCCACCGAGAAAATCGAAAACTTCCCCGCCTCACGATTGCCCGCGCGCTCACCCGCCGCCAGCTCCAGCTTCTCCACCCGGAAGTATTTGCACTCCGCGATCACCGCCCCGTTCGGAGCATCCATCCCCGGCTCGAAGTCCTCGAAGTCGATGCTTGCCAGCGATTCTTCCACATGGAGTTCGCGCGGCTTTCCGTCCAGGCCCAGCCGGTTCCAGTCGAAGACCCGGTAGGTCGTGTCGCTGTTCTGCTGGATCTCGTGGATCAGAAATCCGGCCCCGATCGCATGCAAGCGGCCGGAGGGAATAAAGATCGACTCCCCCGCCCTCGGCTCGATCGCATGAACGCAGTCCGCCACGCCGCCCTCCTCGATCGCTTTCTCGAAATCCCCCTGCGTCACGCCCTTCTTCAAGCCGACATACAGCTTCGCCCCCGGATCCGCCCCGGCGATGTACCACATCTCGGTCTTTGACTCGCCGCCAAACCCCGCCGCGAGACTCACCGGCGGATGCACCTGGATCGACAGATCGTCCCGCGCATCCAGCACCTTGATCAGGAGCGGAAAGCGCCCGCTGTCCGGCAGCCCCGCGCCAAACACTACCTCTCGGTATCCCGTCCACAGCTCGTGCAACGTTTTTCCCGCCCACGGTCCGCCCACCACCACCGACTGCTCGCTTTCCCGATCCACAATCTCCCACGACTCCCCATACGGCGCGCCGTCCGGCAGCTCGCGGCCGTATTGCCGCTCCAATTCGCGCCCCCCCCAGACACGCTGCATGTAAAGAGGCTCGAAAACGATCGGTTCCACGGGCGGAAAGATGCCGACCGCCACGAAAAGCGGAAGCCCGGCCTTTGGCAAAATCGCGGACCCGATCCCAGATTACTAAAGAATTACGGAATTTCCGGGATCTGAAATCAATCTTGCCCCCCCGGCCCTAGGAGGGGATGCTGGTCGGGGAGAATTCCGGCATGGCAAAGAGTGACAACCGCAAACGGGGCGAAGTGCCCGAGCCACCCAAATGGTCGAACGAGGTCGTCGGGATCGTACTGATTTGCGCCGGCCTGCTCGCCTTCCTTTCGGTGATCTCTTACACCCCCAAGGACTTGCCGGCGGACTGGGGACGCTGGTCGGACATTTTTGGCAAAGACAGTAGCAATTTCATCGGCGGCGTCGGAGTAGGCCTCGGCTTTCTTCAAACGGCCCTCTTCGGATCGGCTGCTTTTGTCGTACCGGTCGCGCTCATCTGGTTTGGAGTAGCTAAACTGGTATTCGACGCCCGGCTGTGGCCGCGAACGATGATCGGCTTCGCCGTCCTGGCGCTGAGCGGTTCTACCTTCATGCACGTCTTGCGAGGCGCTGTCAGCCCCTTTACCGGCCCCGGCGGCGTGACCGGCTACCTGTTAGGCGAGTTCATTTTCCTCCGCCTGATCGGAGAGGTCGGTTCGATGATTTTGCTCGGCGCCACCTATCTGGTCGCGCTCATCCTTCTCACCGGCCAGAAACCGGTCGGCTTCGTCAAAGGCTGCTCGCGACTGCTGCTCGACCTCGTCGCCCGATTCCGCGAAAAGCGCGAGGAATCCCAAATCCAAGCCAGCAAGGAAGACCTCCGCGCCGAAGAACGGGAACGCGAGCGGGAACGCCGGCGCAAGGAACGCGAGGCGACCAAGGCCGCGGAAGTCCCGCCCAATCCCCAGCAGGAACTCCCGCTGCGCGAAACTCCCGCGCCGCAGATCATCGACTCCTCCCAGCGCCGCATCGAAGCACCGAAACCCGGCGAACGGCCCTTCGAACGCAAAGCACAACCCGCCGGCCACCTCTCCCTCTCCACCGCCGGCTTCGAGGACTACGACTTGCCTGGCTTCGACCTGCTCGATCCCGTCGCCGAAAACGAAGCGCCCGAGGCCAACCGCGACGAACTGCTCGCGACCCAACGCATCATCGTCGAAACCCTGCGCGCCTTCGGCATCGAGGTCACCCCCGGCGACATCACCCGCGGCCCGACCATCACCCGCTACGAAATTTATCCGTCCACCGGCCTCCGCGTTTCGCGAATCTCCCAGCTCGAAGCCGACCTCGCCCGCGCCACCTGCGCCGAGCGCATCAACATCCTCGCCCCCATCCCCGGCAAGGACACCGTCGGCATCGAGCTCGCCAACTCGCAGAAAGTCTCCGTCCCTCTCCGCGAACTACTACAAGACCCGGAGTTCCGCTCGGCCAAGAAAAGGATCCCCCTCGCCCTTGGCAAGGATGTCTATGGCAAGACGGTCATCGGCGACCTCGCCGCCATGCCTCACCTGCTCGTCGCCGGCGCCACCGGCTCGGGGAAGTCGGTCTGCATCAATTCGATCATCGCGTCGATGCTCTTCAAGTTCGGCCCCGACGAACTGCGCTTCATCATGGTCGACCCGAAGGTCGTCGAGATGCAGATGTACAACAAGCTGCCGCACCTCGTCGTCCCCGTCGTCACCGATCCCAAGAAGGTCGTCGCCGCCCTGAAGTGGGTGGTGAACGAAATGGAAAAGCGCTACCGCGTCTTCGCCAAGACCGGCGTGCGGAACTTCGATGCCTTCAACGCCCGCGTCCGCCCCGAGAAACCCGAAGTCGCCGCAGCAGCCGAAGAGGAAACGCCACCATGGAACGCGGACGAAGAAGTCGACATGGAGTCGATCGAAGCCATCGCCGCCGCCCTCGAATCCGGCGAACTCGGTGCCGAAGCGGAAGAAGACGAGCTGCCGATCGAGGAAGACAAGATTCCCGACCGCTATCCCTACATCGTCGTGCTGATCGACGAGCTCGCCGATCTCATGCAGACCGCGCCGGCCGATGTCGAAATGTGCATCGCCCGCATCGCACAAAAGGCCCGTGCCGCCGGCATCCACCTGATCATCGCCACCCAGACCCCGCGCGCCGACGTCGTCACCGGCATCATCAAGGCGAACATCCCCTGCCGCATCGCCTTCCAGGTTTCGTCACAGCTCGACTCCCGCGTCATCCTCGATTCCAAGGGGGCCGAGAAGCTGGTCGGCAAAGGCGACATGCTCTATCTCCCGCCCGGCTCCGCGAAGCTCGAACGCTCGCAGGGAGCCTTCGTTTCCGACGAGGAAGTCGAACGCCTCGTCGACCACTGCGCTGCCCAAGCCTCGCCGAATTTCGAAAGCGACATCCAGCGCTCCATCGACAACGGCGGTGACGACGGTGAGGACGAGGACGACGTCTCCCCGGCCGACGAGGAGCTCATCATGCGCTGCATCGAGGTCGCGCGGCAGGAGCAGAAGTGCAGCACTTCGCTTCTCCAGCGCCGCCTGCGCCTCGGCTACACGAGAGCCGCCCGCATGGTCGACATCCTCGAAGCAAGAGGCGTCGTCGGCCCCGGCGATGGTGCGAAGCCAAGAGAGGTGTTCCTCAAATAGTCTCCCGCAGGGAGGGAGCGCTGACTTTAGTCGGCGAGACCTTCCAAGCCGACTAAAGTCAGCGCTCCGCCACTACCCCTCCCATCCACACCCCGCCGAAGAAAACCTCCACCCTTCCGGCGTCTCACAAAGCCCCGCTTTCACCGGATTATCCCGGATATAAACCCGGCAGTCATGGAAGTGATCCATGTCCCGCACCAGCCGGTCATGATACTCCCGCTGCCACAGCGTCCCGGTCCGCCCAAGCACGCGATTGATCTCCAACCCGCCCGATCCCTTCCAACCTTTCAATATCTCCCAAAGCGTCGAATCGTTCTCAAGCTTTAACAGGACGTGCACGTGGTTCGGCATGATGCACCAATCGATCAACTTGTATTCTTTCCCATGCCCTTCGATGAGCTTGGCTTGCAGGATCTCCGCACATTCAAGGCAGCCCGAGAACAGCCTCCCCATGCCCGGCATCCTCGTAACGGGCGATCCGCCGATGGAGCTCCCTCTGCCGCAACGTCTCATCGGGAATCAAAACAACTTCCGCCCGCCATTCCGCGACGAGTGAAGTGGGAACCGAATCGGCCAGGCGAAAGGTGACCGCTTGTACCGCGCCTTTGAAATCCCAATGAGGGAGATAGCCGCGGCTATAGATACCCTTTCCCATGATTCCCAATCAGAGACCTATCTCGGCCCTCAAGTCAATCTCCCGCAGGGAGGGAGCGCCGCAGGCGGAGCGCTGACTTCAGTCGGCGAGACCCTCCAAGCCGACTAAAGTCAGCGCTCCCCCAGCATGATCAGCGCGATGCCAAGTCCGGTCAGAGCCCGTGCACCCGGCATCGCGCGATAAATCATTCGGCCGCGGTGTCGGTCCCTTCCGCCTCCAGAGCATCCTCACCTTCTCCCCCGCCATCCCCACCCGCATCCTCGCCATCGGGAATCACCAGCGAGATGTCTTGCAGCTTCTCGCCTTCCTTCAGTGTGAGCAGCTTCACCCCCTGCGCCACCCGGCCGGTCTCACGGATCTCGCTGACGCGGATTCGGATGCTCTGGCCCGTCGAAGTCATGAGCATGAGCTCATCCTGCTCGGTGACGGACACGGCGTTGACGAGCTTGCCGGTCTTGTCGGTGACATTCAGTGTCTTCACCCCACGACCGCCGCGGCGGAGGGCTCGATAACTGGAGAACGCCGTGCGCTTCCCGAGACCGTTTTCCGAGGCGACGAGCAGCATCGTTTCTTCCGAGACGATCGCCATGCCGACCACGTAGTCGTCCTTGCGCAGTCGAACACCCGTGACACCGGCGGTCGCACGACCTTGCGGGCGGATCTGCGGCTTGCCTTCGTCTTCGGCGGCGTCTTCCTCACCGGATTCCTCTTCGACCGGCTCTTCCCCTTCGACCGCTTCGCCCTGGGGCTTCTTGTAAATGCCTTCGGTAAACTTGATGCTCATGCCATCCCGGGTGACCAGGACGATCTCGTCCTCTCCGCTGGTGAGGCTCACGCCGATCAGGTCGTTTCCTTCTTCCAGGTTGATGGCGGTCAAGCCGGCCTTGCGATAATTTCGGAAGTCATTGAGCGAGGTCTTCTTCACCTTGCCGTTGCGAGTCGCGAAGAACACGTAGCCGGCACCCTCCCGGAAGGTGTTGTCGTTGCCGTTCTCGTCGGTGCTGCGTTCGAGGCGGAGCAGGGCGGCGATCTTCTCGTCGGGCTTGAGATCGAGCACGTTCTTGATGCTGCGGCCGGTCGAAGTGCGCGAGCCTTCGGGCAGTTCATAGACCCGCTCGACGTAAACGCGGCCGGTGTTGGTGAAGAACATCAGGTAGTCGTGGGCCTGAACCGAGAACAGGTGTTCGATGAAATCGTTGGCTTCGTCCTTGCCGGTGGCCTTGGTTTCCATCCCCTTCAGCCCCTTGCCACCGCGGCCTTGCAGGCGGTATTCGCTGGCCGGGGTGCGCTTGATGTAACCGCGGTGCGAGAGTGTCACGATCATCGCGTCGTTGGCGATGAGCTCTTCCATCGCGATCTCGCCGGCCTCGGCGAGGATCGGGCACTTGCGCGGGGTGGCGTGCTTGTCGCGGATCGCGCGGAGCTCGTCCTTGATGATGGTCAGCACTCGCTCCTCGCGGGCCAGGATGTCGAGCAGGTCCTTGATCGTTTCCAGGATCTCGTCGTACTCGCCCTTCACCTTGTCGCGCTCGAGACCGGTGAGCTGATAGAGGCGGAGCTCGAGGATGGCGTTGACCTGGCGCTCGCTGAAGACGTAGCGGTCGCCCTGAATCGCGGCCTGCGAGCGGATCAGGATGCCGAGGCCTTCCGCGGTGGCGGTGGAGAAGTTGTAGGCGGCCAGCCGTTCGCGGGCCTCGTCGCGGTTCTTCGAGTCGCGGATGATCTTGATGAAGTCATCGAGATGGCCGAGCGCCAGCAGGAATGCTTCGAGCAACTCGGCGCGCTCCTCCGCCTTGCCTAACAGGTAGCGGGTGCGCCGGATGATCACCTCGCGGCGGTGCTCGATGTAGGCATCGATCGCCTCCTTGAGCGAAAGCTGTTTCGGCCGGCTCTTGTGGATCGCCAGCATGTTCACGCTGAACGAAGTCTCCAGCGAGGTGAGCTTGAAAAGCTGGGCGACCACGACCTGCGGGCGGGCGTCGCGCTTGAGCTCGATCTCGATGCGGGTCTCCTCGTCGGAGAGGTCGCGCATCCCCGAGATGCCGGTGAGGACCTTCTCGTTGACCAGTTCGGCGATGCGTTCCTGCAGCACGGCTCGGTTGACGCCGTAGGGCACCTCGCGGATCACGATGTGCGACTTGCCGTTCTCGTTTTCCTCGATCTCAACTTTGCCACGGAGACGCATCGAGCCGCGGCCGGTGCGGAAGTATTCCTCGATCCCGCGGATGCCGCGGATCTCGCAGGACACCGGGAAGTCCGGGCCCTTGATGTGCTTCATCAGCTCGGGCAGCGTGATCTCCGGGTTGTCGATCTGCGCGCAGATGCCGTCGATGACTTCTCCAAGGTTGTGCGGGGCCAAGTTGGTCGCCATGCCGACCGCGATGCCGGTGCCGCCGTTGACCAGGAAGTTCGGGAAGGCGGAAGGCAGCACGGTGGGCTCCTCCTGCGAGCCGTCGTAGTTCGGCTGGAAATCGACGGTGTCCTTGTCGAGGTCCTCCATCATCGCCATGCCGAGGTGATGGAGCCGGGCCTCGGTGTAACGCATCGAGGCCGCGGCATCACCTTCGACCGAGCCGAAGTTGCCTTGACCGTCGACCAGCATCTCGCGCATCGACCAAGGCTGGCCCATGTTGACGAGGGTAGAATAAATCGACGAGTCGCCGTGCGGGTGGAAGTTACCCATCGTTTCACCGACGATCTTGGCGCACTTCACGTGGGCCTTGCCGGGTGTCACGCCGAGCTGGCGCATGGCATAAAGGACGCGGCGCTGGGAAGGCTTGAGACCGTCGCGGACGTCGGGCAGGGCGCGCGAGATGATGACCGACATCGAATACTCCAGGAAGGAGTTCGAAAGTTCCTCGGCGACGTTGATGGGCTTGATCGAATCTTGGGACATGCGGGAAAAATTTCAGGCGCGGGAGAGCGCGTTGGCGGAGACGAAAAGATTGCGAACCCGGAAAGCGGCGGGGCTTTCCTGGAGGAGGATCATTCTGAGGTTGTGGGTTCTGGCGGCGAACCACGGGGACTCCATCCTGCGTGATTTCTTGTCCACCCAGGACGGAAAAGGGATACCATTCAGTTGGCAGAGATGGGCCGCGGCAGCAGCGGCGTATGCGTCAGCGAAGCCATTGTCATTGAGCAACTCGCGAAGGATCGGGGGTTCTTCGGAAACCATTTCAGATGACGGATCGCTTTTGAATCGATCAAGAAAGTTGGCCATGGCGTAGTGCAAGCCGTCAGGCTCTTTCACCAGGCGCAGGCTGTCCGCGAGGGTCTTGCGTTGGGTCAGGGTGTTCATGGGCGGATCTCCTCGACGATCTCCTCGATAAAGAAGCGGATTTTGGGGGCCAGAAGACGCTCGCTGTAATACTGACAAACGAGGTCACATACCGCCACCGCATCGTACATGCCCAACTTGTGCAGGAGGGTGATGACATCGGCCCTATCGCCTTTGGGGCCGACACGGCTCGCGAGGCATTTCATGGCGAGGAGATACTCCGTGGTCGGGCGCATCACACGAAGGTTATCGAATACTGGCATTCCTTCGTGGGTGACCTCAGCTTTATCCGAAATGAAGCCTTTCACCCCGTTGTTCATCCAATCGTCATTAATTCCGAATTCGGAAGCGACAAGTCTCGCGCAGGCCAGAACTTGATCCTTGGAAACGAAGACGGCATCGACATCGCGGGTTGATTCGCGCGCGTCAAAGGCTAGGACCATCGCGGCTCCGCCGAAGATGCAGATTTCTCCGATGATGCCTTTCTCACGCAGGAGTTCGTCCAGCCGTCGCAAGGCGGCTAGGATCGTTTCCTTAGTTAGGATGTCGGAGGAATCCATGGTGGTAATGTTGGCATGACGGATGCGATCCGTCTCCATCGTTCAAACATCCAGATTTCTCACGTTCAGCGCGTTGTCTTCAATGAAGCGCTTCCGCGGCTCGACGATGTCACCCATGAGGACGTCGAACATCTTGTCGGCCTCGACCGCGTTGTCCTCGTCGAGGCGGACGCGGAGGAACTGGCGGGTCTCCGGGTCCATGGTGGTTTCGAAGAGCTGCTTGGCGTTCATTTCACCGAGACCCTTGAATCGTTTGATCTGGACGCCGCGGCTGGCGATTTCGAGCACCCGGACCAGCACTTCCGGCAAGGAGAACACCGGATGGGTCTTCTGTTTCTCGCCGTCGCCTTCCAGCAACTCGAACAGCGGCGTGTCCTCATCGGAAAACTTCGCGGTATCGATCCCGCACTCGTTGAGCCGCGAAAAAATCTTCGCCACCGCGTGCGACTCGTGGAGATCATGGAGGTTGGCGCGACGCGACGGTCCACTGTGGATGGCAGCCTCCTCGTCGCTGAGCTGCTCGTCGAACAGGCGCAGGTCGCGGTTCTCGGCGGCGTAAATGCGGAGCGTTTCCTCGTCGGGGAAGTAGAGCACCGATTCGTCGTTGCCGATGCGCACGCGGACCATGTATTCCGGCAAGCGACCGTCGCGGCGGGCGGCCAGGTAGGCCTTGAAGCTGCCCCCGTTGCCTTCGATCGAATTTGAATAGCGGGCCAGCGACGAGAGGTTCTCCAGGATCACCTTGAGCTCCTCTGCCGAAAAGACCCGCGACCGGTCAAAGGTTCGGACCTCGACCTCGCTTGAGCCGAGTTCGATCAGGATCTTGTTGAGCTGGTCGTTATCCTGCACGTACTCGGAGCGCTTTTTGCGGGTGACGAGGTAGAGCGGCGGCTGCGCGATGTAGAGGAAGCCGCGCTTCACAAGATCCGGCATGTGGCGGCAAAAGAAGGTCAGCAGGAGCGTCCGGATGTGGGACCCGTCGACGTCGGCATCGGTCATGATCACGACCTTGTGGTAGCGGACCTTTTCGATGTTGAACGAACCTTCCTGCTCGCCATCGCCGATGCCCGCGCCGATGGCAGTGATCAGGTTCTGGATTTCCTTGTTCTGGAGCGCGCGGTGGAGGCGGGCCTTCTCGACGTTGATCAATTTTCCGCGCAACGGGAGGATCGCCTGGGTCCGCCGGTCGCGGCCCTGCTTGGCGGAGCCACCGGCGGAGTCACCTTCGACAATATAGAGCTCGGACTTCGCGGGATCACGCTCGGAGCAGTCGGCCAGCTTGCCAGGCAAGCCGCCGCCGGACAGTGCGGACTTGCGAACGGTCTCGCGCGCCTTGCGGGCGGCCTCGCGGGCACGGGCGGCGTTGAGTGACTTCTCGATGATCCGCTTGGCGATCGCCGGGTTCTCGTCGAAGAACTGGACCAGGCCTTCATAAACAATCGACGACACCACGCCTTCGATCTCGGAGTTCACCAGCTTGCCCTTGGTCTGCGAAGAGAAGCGCGGGCTCGGCATTTTCACCGAGATCACGCAAACGAGGCCCTCGCGGACGTCGTCGCCGGTCAGGGCGGCATCCTTGTCCTTGAGAATTTTGTTGGTCTTCGCGTACTGGTTGATGCCGCGGGTCAGCGCGGTGCGGAAGCCGGTCAGATGGGTGCCGCCGTCGGCGTTGGGGATCGAGTTAGCGAAGCAGAGGATTTGATCGTTGTAGGAGTCGTTGTATTGGAACACGGCATCGACGAAGACGTCTTCCTGCGACTGCTTGCCGTCGTAGTCGATGTCGATCTGGCGCTTACCGTTAAGTACTACGGGCTGCTCATGGACCAGCGTCTTGGTCAGCCCGAGCTCGGTGACGAACTCGACGATGCCCTTCGCATAGAAAAACGTCGTTTTGCGGGCGGACTCCGGACGTTCGTCTTCAAGATCGATGGTTAGCCCGGGGTTGAGAAAGGCCAACTCCTTCAAGCGGGTGGACAGCCGGTCGAATTTGAACTCGATAGTATCGACGAAGATCGTCGCGTCCGGGAAAAAGGTGATCGTGGTGCCGGTGCGCTTTGAATCCACCTCGCCCACGATGTGGAGCGGCTGGGTCGTCTTGCCGCGTTCGAAGCCGATCGCATACACATTGCCATTCCGGTAAACCTCCGCCTTGAACCAGTCGGACAAGGCGTTGACGCACTTCGCACCGACGCCGTGGAGACCGCCGGAATACTTGTAGGCACCCTGGCCGAACTTGCCGCCGGCGTGGAGATTCGTCAGCACCAGCTCGACTGCCGGGATGCCGAACTTCGGGTGCATGTCGACCGGAATACCGCGACCGTTGTCGCCGACGGAAATCGAGCCATCGACGTGGATCGCCACCTTGATCCGGCTGCAATAGCCGGCAAGATGCTCGTCGATCGAGTTGTCGAGGACTTCGAAAACGCAGTGGTGGAGACCGCGCTCGTCGGGGTCTCCAATATACATTCCGGGCCGCTTGCGGACGGCTTCCAAACCCTCGAGTTTGTCAATCTGGGCGGCGTCGTACGCCTGTTCTCCGCTGACGTTCGTATCGGCCTTTTCGTACTCCTGGTGCTCTTCAGACATGGACCCACGAAAGGTCTGAAATCAAGGCCGGGGAGACAAGGCCGATTGTTGGAAATCGGGCGAAGATCCGGCGTCCGATCAAAATCGCCAATCGACTGATTCCGAGTCGCTTGGCCCGATTCCAAAACCTTCAATCCATCGCTAGGCAATATCGCTGCCACCCTAGCAATGCTTCGGCCGGATCGACCTCGCCGTCGGCGATCAATTCGATGATTGAACGAGCCGCAATCAGCGACGCATCGATATCGAGTTCCGCCGCCTTAGCATCCCGGACGGAGATCAGCCGGGCGACCCGCGCATCGAACTCCGAATCCCGGCGGCGACGCAATCCGCGGGGCTTTTCCGGCCACTCATCGGTTCCGAGGGCGCGCGCGGCGTCCAATATGTCAGTCAAGCGTTTGCGGCGTTCGGGCCGGTAGTGCGGCGGGATCTCGATTCTCTTGCCGGTCGCCAACGACAGGCTCCAATCGATCAACTGGCGATTGGTGACCACCATGAACGAAGGCCGGTCCCAAGAGGCGGCTTCCGTGTCCCGCCATTCCCAGAGAGCCTTCAAGTAATTGAGACCACAGCGGTCCAGCCGGCCGGACCCCTGGATCCGCCATGGCTCGCCGCGGGTTTCATCGCGATCCAGCACCTTGATGCGCGCCGCCTCGCAGCTTTCGATGAACCAGTCGAACCGTCCTTTGGCCTTCAATTCGTCGCAGATCTTTTCGCCCATCGGCAGCAGGTAGCGGACGTCATTGAGGGCATACTCCATCATCTTGGGGGATAGCGGGCGCTTTCCCCAATCGGCTTTCTGGGAGGATTTCGAGAGAACCACGCCAAAGTAGAGTTCGACCAGATCGGCCAAACCGAAGCGGCGGACGCCAAGCAAGCGGGCACCAATCTGGGTATCGAAAACCGCTGGTGGCAAGGTGCCGAAACAACGACGCAGCATGGTCATGTCGTAGTCAGCCCCATGCATCCAGACCGGACGGGAACCGAGGAACTCGCCCAACGGGGCCAGATCCTCGATCTCCAACGGATCGATCAGGACGTTATCCGCCTCGCATGAGAACTGGACGAGACAAAGAGACTCGCGGTAGCGGTGCAAGCTGTCCGCTTCGGTATCGATGGCACAAACGGACCCCGGGCTGGGTCGCGCGAGCAGGGAAACGAGTTCTTGAGAAGTGCTGACCAAAGAGGGGGCTGACATTGTCCTGAAAGTGGCCTGGGAGATCCAGGGAAGCCCGGCGGGAGGGAGTGGAAAGTAAGCGAAGGTGCCTGCACACGGTTGGAGCAAGGCCGCCCGGCCTGTCTCCGGGGGACCTCAGACGAGCTTCATTTCAGTGGAACCGATGAGACCTGCACTTGAAGAACAGGAAGCGGATCGGCCGGATTCACCGGCGCCACGCTGCGGAGAACGAGGATCTGCTGTGTCAGGTTTACGTTTGGAGCAGAACGTTGGAAGATGCCATAAACGGAACTGGTTACAGCATCGATATACTTCACCTCGATGATCGGCGCGGGGAAAACGGAGGCAACTTCGCGGAAGCTCGTCGTCCAGTTGGCTCCCAGCTTGATTTTCTTGCTCTTCACCTTGCCATTCGCGGCAGTCGTTACCTCGAGAAATTCGTATTTCAGCGATGTCCCCGTCCTCGGGCGGTAAGGAACTTCATATACTACATGGTTATCAATATCCAGGAAGGGCCCGACGGGGCCGCTTGGCTGGGCGGCGAAATTGGTAATTGGCTCGCTGACTTTGGAGACCACGCGGGAGAATTCTTCGACCACTGGAGGGAAAAAGGGAAGAAACACCGGAACCCTCGGCACGTATTGTTCACTCGCCCTAGCGTTGATATCCTCGTTGGTTGGGAACTGGAACGCGAACTCGTACAAGTTGCTCATCGAATCGCGATCAACGTTGCCGGAAGGTCCGAAGTCATTGGTCGAAGTTCCAAGCGGCATGTTGATCTGGGCATAGCCTTGATAACTATCGACCATCCTGACTTTGGCACGAAAGTCCCGCTCCGAGACGTCATAGGCGACACCATTGCTCGGAAGGAAGCGCTGGTAATCCAAATTCATGACACCCTCCTCCCCGACTTCGAAGAAAAACGGAGGCACGGTGTATTCCTGGGTTGTGGGATCGGAGATCAGGACAGGATTCTGGGGAACTGTCGGAGGGAACGTGATGAAATCCTCCGCCGTGTTGAGAATCGAAAAGTACATCTGATCGTTCGGGCGGATATTCGAGACATCGTTGCCGACCCAACGGATGACATTGATCAAGCGGGGATCCAACTGATAGGTATCTCCATCCCATGTGCCTGAGGTGAAGCGGAAACCATTTCGACTGCGGCTTGCTCGGTCGAGGCCTTCGACGATGGGCGTGATTGTCACTGGAATCGCAACCGGGATGAGGTCGGGGTTGTTCAAGCGCGGGTACGTGAAAATATACTGACCGGTGACCAGCTCCTCGCGCATCTGCTTCGCCGCTGCGGCGGGAACTGTGAAGGAACCTGCGCTGGTGTTGAGGCTAAACGGAACAGGAAGACCGAGTCCGAGGGCAGTTCCTTGAAACACCCCGACGTTCAAGGAGGGATCGTTTCCGTCCGGATTGATTTCAGTCAGCACGACGCTGGTTCCGGCTCCGCCAACGGTGTAAAAATTCGTTACAGCAGGCGTCGCAAGCAGAGCGGTCCGAATGGCCCCGGCGACCTCGGTCCCAATAGCGCCAGCGCCAACCGGCACCGGAACCGTGAGCGGCGAGCCCGCGATATCGAGGCCCGTGACAACCACATCAAGCGTGCCCCCGAACAGGATCGCCCCGAGGTTGGCCGCTGTCTCCACCTGAGGAACCGACCCATACCGGAGAATCAGCTCGTAACGCGACTGGTCATATTGCCTGACTGCAGCCGTACTAACGTTGTAGAAAGTTACCACCGAGTCATCGCGGAAGTTTGGTAGGGGTCGAGGAAGCTTTGAAGGAGGAGCCGAGAAAAGCTGGGCAAGGTCTGGGCGGGAAGGCTCGATCGCCAAGGCCGGGATGACGCTGTCAACCGACCAGTACTGATTGTCATCGCGAATCCCGTCCCGGTCGACGTCCCCTTGGGCGACGAAACCGGTCGCCCCCAGCGGGCAGGGCATGCTCGGGCCGAAGAAAAATAACTGAGGATCGACCGAACAAGGGGCCAGGATGACCACCCCGTCGCGGAGGAGGAGGTTCAGTTCCCCGGAGTCGAAATCCACTTTGAACGCGTTCCGCTGGTAATGACGTTTGTTGACCGCGAGCCCCATATAGACGTCAGCCTGGGCCGCGGCCAGGGTGAGAATGGTAGCGATGGTTGCTGCAACACGATGGGTTTCCATAGCCGGAACCTTCCGCTTGCCCCCCCGTTTGACAAGCAGATTTCTCACGCGGCGAACACGGTAGGGAAATGTTTCCTACAATCCACCGGGATCTGCCAAAACAAGAGCCTTACAAGGTCCATACAAGCCCCCTCAACGCAAGCCGCGAAGCAGCAATTCGGCGTTGGTTTTGGTCGCGCGAAGATTCTTCAAAAGGGTCTCAATCGCATCGCCGATGGGCAACTGCGCGAGCTGACGCCGAATGTCCAGGACCTTGATGAACTCATCCGGATGGTAGAGACGGTCATCGTTGCGGGTTCCGCTCTGGGGGATATGAATCGCAGGGAAAACCCGGCGCTCCGCCAGCTCCCGATCCAGGCGGACTTCCATGTTTCCGGTTCCCTTGAACTCTTCAAAAATCACGTCGTCCATGCGGCTTTCGGTTTCGATCAACGCGGTGGCCAGAATCGTCAGGCTGCCGCCTTCCTCGACGTTGCGGGCATTGCCGAAAAACTTGCGGGATTTCTGCAGCGCAACCGGGCTGACCCCGCCGCTGCCGATCGGCCCGCCCTGGTTCGCCGCGTTGTGGCCCCGGGCAAGACGGGTCAAGCTGTCCAGCAGTAGCACGACATCCTTGCCCTGCTCGACCAGGCGCCGCGCGCGCTCAATCACCAGGTCGGCGACTTGGGCATGACGCTTGGGTGCTTCGTCAAAGGTCGAGGCATAGACCGTGGTCCCGACGGTTTCCTCGAAGTCGGTGACTTCCTCCGGGCGCTCGTCCAGCAGCACGACAATCAGTTCCACTTCCGGGTGATTGCGGCGGATCGCCTTGGCGATCTGCTTGAGAAGGATGGTTTTGCCACCCCGGGGCGGAGCGACAATCAGGCCGCGCTGACCCTTGCCAAGCGGCGCGACCAGATCCAGCACCCGCACTCCGATGGCGTCCGGCCCCTCCCCTTCCATCACGATCCGGCGATCAGGAAACAAGGGCGTCAGTTTATCGAAATCCTTCGGGACCTTGAAGTCGGCAGCAGGCACTCCCTCAATTTCCAGGATCTCGACTGCCGAAAGATATTTGTCCCGGTCCCTCGGAGCGCGGATCCGGACCTTCACGCGGTGCCCGGGGCGCAGCCCGTGATCCCGCAACAGATGGCCGTTGATGTAGAGGTCGTCCGGCGAGGTCCGGAAGCTCCGGGCCGCGTCGCGCAGCATGGCGTAATTCTCCTTGGCCTGCTCGAGGATCCCCTCGCCGATCAGCACGGCACCTTCGTTGGCATAAAAGCTCAGGAGTTCGAAGATCAACTGGGTCTTGGGAACCCCGGCGCTGATCCGCGCCGGGACCGCTTCGGCCATGGCGAGCAATTCCGCGAGGGGCTTGAGGCGGAAGGCGTTGATATCGATGGTCTGCGGCACGGGGGCGGATTCCTGCACGGCGGTTACTTCGGCGGCGGGAGTTTCGGGGAGGTCTGGATGGTCGCTCATGATGGCGTGGGATTGAAGGAAGCGCGTCAACTGCGCCTCAAGGACAAGGGCCGGACCCTCGTTCCAAAAAACATGATCTGCCCGGCGGAGTTTCTCTTCCTGGGGCATCTGGGCCGCAAGGATTTCCCCGGCGGTCGTATCGTCCAATCCGCTCCGCTTGCGAAGACGCTTGAGACGGGTCGGCAACCCGGCGGCGACCAGCAGGTTGCCTTCCTGCCCGAAGTCGAACGCGTTCTCGAAAAGCAGCGGGATGTCCGCCACGAACAGGCACACGGGGAGCTTGCGGGCGGCAGCCAAAGATTCAAGACATTCCTCGCGCACCCGGGGATGGAGGATGGCTTCGAGATCCTTGCGTGCCGGATCGTCGCCGAAAACAAGGCCGCGCAATTTTGCTCGATCCACGCCGCCGGAAGCATCGATGACCCCGTCCCCGAAGCGGCCTGCAATCGCGGCCACCACTTCCGGATCGGTGGCAAGGAGCTGGTGAACGCAAGCATCGGCGTCGAAGACCACCACCCCGCGGGCAATCTGCTTTAGGATCCTACAGGCCGTGGACTTGCCGCTGGCAATTCCGCCGCTGAGACCAAAAACGCGCATGCCCTGACCTTGGGGCGCACGAACAGTGTCGGGCAATCTTGAAATCTTAAAGAGGGAAGCGGCCACCCGGTGCTTCTGCGGGGCGGAGCCTCCGCGCACCCAGCGTGGAGCCTGCGGCTGGTGCCGCCACGAAAAAAGCGGGCGGGAGGTTGCCCTCCCGCCCGCCGGTGATCATGGAGATCCGTAGACCGCTTACTCGGCAATGTCCGGCAGCACGCTTACGTCGCCACCACCCACTGCGGGAGGTGCATCGACGGTTGGCAGATCCTGTCCACCACGGATCGGACGACCGGTGGCGTCGATGATCTGGGCGGTGACAAAGATGATCAGGTTGCTCTTGATCCGGTTCTCAGCCTTGGTCTGGAACAGGCGGCCGACGATCGGGATGTCGCCGAGAATCGGCACGCTGTCTTCGACCATCTGAACGTCTTCACGCATCAGGCCACCGACTGCGACGGTATAGCCGTCATAGATGGTCAGCGCCGTGGTCACGCGGCGGCTGGAGAACACCGGCATCTCGATCCGGTTTTCCGTGATGGTCACGGTCGTCGGGTTGCCGAGGAAGTCGGTGGCAGGCGACTGGATCGGGCTGCCGTAGTTCACGAAGCCTTCGAACTCGACGATGTCGGGAGCAAAGCGAAGGTCGATCACGAAGTCGTTGCCGCCGATGGTCGGCTCGATCTCGAGCGTGACACCCGTGTTGCGGGTTTCGAACGAGGTCGGGGTGGCCGGAGTGACGGGGAAGATGCCCGCGTTGCCACCGAGACCCAGATCGCCGCCGCCGCCGCCGCCACCGATGGAGTTCGGCAGTTCGGGGGGCTCGTATTCGGTCGGGTAGATGAATTCGCGGATGATCTCGATCAGCGCCTTTTCACCGGAACGGGCGGTGATGCTGGGCGCGGTCATGAGGTCGGTGCCCTTCTTCTGGGCAAGGCCGCGCATGATGAGCTGGACCTGGCCGTCGGAGAACAAGCCGGTGAGCGCCGCAATGCCGGGAGCCGGGCTGGCGCTCTGGGCGGTGCGGTTCGGGTTGTTGAGCACCGCGTCGATGTTGTTGCGGTTGATCGCACCGTCGCCGCTGCGGTTGCCGGCGGTCACGATGTCGGTGACATTCGTGCCGGTCGCGGCAGGAACGCCGGGCAGGTTGACGCCGGCCACGGTGCCGATGAAGTCGGCATTGGTGCGGGTTTGGCCGCTGCCGACGGTGCCACCGCCGAGGAAGACCGAATTGGCGGAAAGACCGAAGGGAGAGACGATCCAGTCAAAGCCGAGTTCGTCGGTGTTCTCCTGGGAGATCTCGACAAACTTGGTCGAAATTTTCACCTGCTTCGGCGTGTCCTGGCGGAACTGATCCACGATCTGCTCGACGAGGTCGAGATTGGTCGGGGTGTTGCGGACAAGGAGCGTGGAGCTCCCGGCGAAGAACTTCGCCGAAGCACCGTCCGGGAATTTCACACCGTTGTCCTTCAGCAGTTCGGTTTCGCTCTTGCGAGGAGCCAGCGTGCGAGTGGTTCCACCACCCGCGCCTTCGGCGAAGGGATCCTCGCCACCTTCTTCGGCAGCACCCTGGCCGCCACCCAGCTTGCTGAGGAAGTCCGGCGGGACGCGGAAGCTGCGGGTGAAGAGATCTTCGTCGGTCTCCGTCGCGGGAACCAGAGTCACCGCGAACTCATCGACCTTGTAGCGGAGCTTGGTCTGTTCGCAGATGTACTTGAGCGCTTCGGCCAGCGGCACGTTACGGAGCCGGAGTTCCTTGATGCGGAGTGATCCAGGATCCTGGGCGGCACCGAGGCCACCGGCGGCATCGGCGTCGAGGCCGGCGTCGCCACTGCCACCGCTGCGGGGCTTGCGGATCACGAAGTTGATGCCCTTTTTGTTCGGGTCGAGTTCTCCGGTATCCAGCTCGATCGAGCGGAGGCGGAGGAAGTCAATCGCTTCTTCCACGGAGGTATCTTCGAAGTCGATCACCGGGATCTGGATCGTCTTCAGCTTGTTGAGGATGTACGTGGCACCGCCGGTAACACCCGGGTTGTTATCGTCGGGATTGATGTCACCGGTGATGAGCGGCGGGACCGAAAGTTCCCAAGCCTTGTCCACGTCGGCCAGCAACTGGGCGCGGGTCTGGTCATAGGCGGCCCGGTAGTAGTCGGCGCGGGCCTGGGCGACCTGCTCCATGCCCCGGCGGGCGGCCTTGTTGTAGGGATCGAGGCGGATGACGGCCTCGTAAGTGCTGTGGGCCTGGTCGTATTTGCCGAGATTGTAGGCACCCTCGGCGGTGTAGAGCAGGCGGCGGACTTCGTCGACGGACTGGGTGTGTTCGAAGGTAAGCGCCGGATTGGTGCGGATCGGATCGTCGAGATAATCGTTGAGGCGCTTCGCGTCGGGATTGTTCGCATCCACCGCAAGCACGTCGGCGGCAAGGGCGCGGGCTTCGTCGTACTTGCCAGTCTTCCGGTAGCTCTCGCCAAGGGCGGTCGAGGCATCGGCGAGCACCTGGGTGAGGTAGGTCCGGCGGTCCTGAACCATGGGGGCATCGGGGAGCACCTGAAGGGCCTCCTTGTATTTGTCCACGGCCTGCTTGTAGTCACCCTTGGCATAGGCTTCGCGACCTTCGTTGCGAAGCATGTCCGACTGGGAAACCGCGTTCTGGCGGCGGATCATCTCCTTCTGGGCGAGGCTGCTGTAGCTGCCTCCACCGTAGGAACCTTCTCCGGCGTTGGCGACTGTCAGGGCGACCGGCATCACTGTGGCCACGGCCAAGAGGGTCGCGACGGTGCTGCGGGTACGATGCGTTGGCGTTTTTTGCATGGTAGGGGCTGTGTTCTGCCGGGAGGACCGGCTGTTGGGAAGCGATTTTTTCAAGAACGGATTGATTTCGAATTAAGGTGTGCGGCCCTTTTAATTTCCCTTTTTAATTTCGACTGTTTGGGTAGCGCCCGCGGCATCGGTGTATTCCACCTCGATGGCCTCTGGAGTGACTTTCTTCAGCGTGTATTTCTTCTCGGGAGCGTCCGGCGGCAGCGCGAATTGGGTGCGCTCCTCGACCTTGAATTCCTTGCCTTCGTAGCCGATGGCCCGGAGATCGAGGATCGCGGTGCGGTCGTAGTAGGCAGACGCGTCAATCTGCGCTTCCGGGAGACCATATTGCGACTCATACTTTTCACCCAGCTTGTTCGGCTTGAGGTCCTCGTATTGGCCGAACTTCACCTTCTGGGTGAGCTTGGTACGTTCACTGGTAACTTCTTTCTCGATGATTCCGGTGAACTTGAAGCGTCCTGCCATCTCCTTATCTTTGAAGAAGGTTTCACCCGGCTTGATCATCTCGAGGGCGCTGACGTTGTTCTTGAACTGTTGCCCCCCGGGCGGACGGCCCACGATCTTCGGTGCCCACTTGCCTTCGGATTCGAATCCGAACTGGACGTACCACATCGTGGACTCGTCCTTGAGGTAGGCCAGCTTGTTGATCAGGGCGGGGACGCTCTTTTCATCCGTTGGCTTGGTTTTGGCCTCGTATTCCTCGCGGTTGGAGAAGCCGTCCTCATCGTCGTCGCGGTCGGGAGAGTTGGCGTAGGTCGGATCGGCCCCGGTCTCAACCCACCAGATATTCTTGATGCCCGGATGCATCTCCTTCGGGTCGCCGATCGGGTCGAAGGGCTTGTTGGGGTCGTTCTTGTTGGCGAAGAGGCGGATGCCAACGAAGAGATCGACCGGGCGGCCGTTGTCCTCGGCAGGTTCGAAGGCACGGTTCAGCTTGAGCGAACTATTCGAGGCTGCTGCGGCCTCCGCCTCGGGGATCACCGGATCGTTCTTGGGCGAGCCGGCCACGGGTGCGGGGAAATCCTCCGCGACACCGCCGGATTTCATGAAACCCATGGCGGCGAATCCGACAGCCGCGAGGCCGGCGACGCCGAGCAGGGTCTTTTCGAAGTTTTTAGGAAGCTTGGACATGGCGATAGTAGGTTGCGCCTTTCGGCATCAGGGAGTCTTGGCTTCGAGGAACTGGAGGATGTCGATGCGGAGGAAGACGTTGATCTTTTCCGCACCCAGCACGTCCTGGAGGATTTTTTCGTCGCTGGCGGCAGGGGCGCTTTCGGCCGGAGCTTCCGCCGGGGCCTCGCCTTCGGCAGGCTTGTCACCTTCCGCCGGCCTGTCGCCCGCGGCGGGTTCTTCTTCCGGGAGGACGAAGCCGCCGGCACCGCCGAAGGGATCGCCACCCGCCGCGCCGCCTTCGGCACCCGCATTGTCTTCTTCGGTCTTGAAATTGCCGTCGGCCGCGGTCGGCGCCTTGGACTTCTCGTTCATCACCCGCATCGAGCGGACGACGAAGTAGTATTTGCCGGAGTCATCGAGCGACGTGAGGAACGTGCGGAGCGTGTTCTCGGTGCCGTTGAAGGAGATCTCCACCGGCAGGGCGCGGTAGGTCTTGCCTTTGGGGTCGAAGGTCTTGCCGTCCTCTTCTTCCAGCGGCGGGCGGTGGATGTTGATCAGTTTGACGGGAGCGGCAGCGGCCAGATTGGTGAGAAGCTGGCCGATGGCTTCCATCTCGTAGGTCAGGATGCCGGTGGCTCCTTTCTTAACCGTATCCTTGGTCAAAGACTCGTAGCCAAGGAAGAATTCCGCGGGGACTTCAGTCTTAGCGTCCGCGAAGGTCTTGGCAACCGTCTCCTTGGCCTTGGCCAAGGACTCGGAGAAGGCGTCCGGCTCGATGTTCGGCGGGGTGGCGGCGGCAAAGGGCTTGAAGAGCGCCTGCAAGTCCTTCACGGACTTGTCATAGTCTTCGACAGCCTTCTTCTTGGCGCTGAGATTATCCTCATCGGGGAAGAGCGGTCCGTTCTTCATCGACGACACGGCCGAGGATGCAGTCGCGAAGTCGTCCTTGGCCTTATTGTATTTGCTGCCGGCCGAGACGCCCCAAGCGATGAGGCCCACGGCGGCGACGGCGGTGATGCCGCCAAGTCCGGCGGCGAAACGATTTTCCTGGATCCAACTCATGGTCGAGGCGGGTGTGAATGGGTTTGTGGAATCACTTGATGGGGATCTCGCGGGAAAGCGGGATGACCAGTTCGAAAGGTGCGGCGAAGTCTTCCTCCGCCGGCGCGGTATCGAGCTGTATGACGATCTGGCTGTCTTCGAGGGCGACGGGAGGCAAGGGCCTGCCCTTATCGTCGACCGGGATGGCTTCGAATTTGAAATGCTCGGGCTTGGCGCGGAGGCGCTTCAGCAGATCGTAGATGACTGGGCCGTTGCGGGGATTGGCGCGCCAGAAGCCCTTGATGCGGACGGCATTGGCGGTCGGGGTGGGGGCGACGGCCTTGAGGTTGGGCTTGCTACCGGGTCCCAGGGGAGGATCGACCTTGATCGCCTCGAGTCCCGCTGCGCCGTATTGAGCGGACGGGAATTCGCTGCGGACGACCGACTTGCCGGCCTTGCTCCTGTCCTCGCCGGCGAGCGGGTTGTAGTTGTGAAGCGGTTCGAAGTCCGTGATCCAGACCGCGTCGCTCGCGAAACCGGATTTGAGCTCTTGCAACGCATCGAGCCAGAAGGTCCGGTCGTCTTCGGCCTTGGTATATTGGCTGGCAACCTCGACAAGCTGGGTCTGCTTTTTGAACTGCGACTTGATCGGGTTGTCGATGCTTTCGAGCTTTTCCTTCTGGGCGGTGAGGCCTTCGAGCTCCTCGGCAGCCTTTTTCGCCGCGATCGTGTTCATCGCTCCCCAAGTGGCTAGGCCAACGAGGAAAAGGGCGGCGGCACCGATGAAGAAGGGCTTCTGCTTGTCCGCGGTGCGGGCGGCCTGGACCTTGGTCGGCACGAGGTCAATGTTGATCAGCGACTTGCCGGTGCCACGGAGGCCGAGGCCGATGAGTTCGCCCATCAGGTGCGCCTCGCGGCCGAGCTTGTCGGTATCGACGCCCTTGCCGACGGAGATCGCGCTGACCGGATTGAAATACTCGACCGGCAGGTGGAGCTTCTCTTCGAAGAATTCCTTGGTGTAGGGCAGGTTGGCACCGCCACCGGCCAGGATGATGCGCTTCGGGGCGTTGCCGCCGTGCTGGCTGCGGTAGTAGTTGGTGGTGCGGGAGATTTCCGCGGGAAGCTGGCCGAGGGCGTTGCGGATGGTGGTCGCCAGGGCGGCGGTGGTTTCATCCAACTGCTCGGTGTGGCCGCCGCCGAGCGCAACCAGGCCGGTCTGCGTTTTGTGGGCTTCGGCCTCGGCGAAAGGAATGCCGTATTCCTTGGCGATCGCCGAGGAGATCGAAACGCCGCCGCGGTTCACGCTGCGGGTGAAGAAACGCTTGCCTTCGATGTAGAGCAGGTCGGTCGCCTTGGCACCGATGTCGATCAGCAGGACCGGTTCGTTGACGCCGGGATAGGCGGCGCGGAAGGAGTTGTAGAGGGCCATCGGCGCGACATCCACCTCGGCGGTGGTGAGGCCGGTGGAGGTCACGGATTCGTTCAGTTCGTCGAGCGCCTCGCCCTTGATGGCGACGATCACGACTTCCTTTTCGCCGGCACTTTCGAGGATTTCGTAGTCCCAAACCACCTCGTCCAGCGGGAAGGGCACGTGCTGTTGGGCTTCGAACGTGACGAGTTGCTCGACGTTGTCGTCATCGAGCGGCGGCAGTTTGACGAAGCGGGTGAAGACGGACTGGCCGGAGATCGCGTAGCGGACCTTGGATCGGCCGGTCTTGAGACGCTGGGTCAGTTGGGTGATCGCATAGCCGATCTGGGCCGGGCGGGAGGCTTCGGTAGCGGGGTCGGCGAGGAGGGTCTCGCTGTCGTAGGCCTTGAGTATGAGCCCGCCGGATTTCGACGGTTCGAAAATGGCCATACTGACCCGCTGGGAGCCGATGTTGAGTGCGATTGAGGACTGTGTGTCAGCCATGACGGGCTTTGGAAAAAAATCAGGTGTTGAAAGCGATGGGGGCCGGCCGGGGGAAGATCAACGATCCTTCTGGATCTCGGCGTAGCGGTCCCACCAGAGCATCGAGAACGGGGTTTCGTCCTTGTTGAGGAGCGGGAACTTGTCGCTCTGGTCGGACAGGCTGCCGGCGTTCCACCAGCCTTCCTTTTCCTTCACGGTGCCTTCGCCGACCTTCACGCCATCGACCAGGACTTCCAGTCCGACCGCCTTGACGGCGGACTTGCCGGCCTTGTCCTTGCCGGTGAGGCGCTTGATATTGGCGGGTGACATGTAGACCGAGCTGAAGATCTCCTCGTCGATCGGCACGTTGATGTGGTTGATCGTCTTGGAAAGCTTGATCACACCCTTGCCGTCCGGATTGTCCACCGCCACATACCATTTGACGGTGACCTGGTTGATGAAGCCCGACTTCTTCTGATCCGCGTTCGTGGCGGGGATCTTGATGCCGGCTTCAACCTCGAGCCAGTCCTTCGGCTTGAAGCTTTTTGCTTTGCCTACCTGCACGTCGGGAGACGGGATGTCCTCGAAGTTCAGATTGCTCACATCGGCTTTGCCTTGGGCGTTCACCGGGGCGGCGACGAAGGCCAAAGCGGCCGAAGCGGCGGCGATTGCGGCGAGCGCAGACCTACGGAAGGGGAGAAGATGATGTTTCATGGCGGGTTTTGGTTTTTTGAGAACTAGGGAATGGCTCCCCGGATTGGCCAGAGAAATCCACGCATCGTCGGAGAAAAATCCCTGCGGTATTTACATCGGAGGCGCGGTGCATCGACCAGCGGGGTTGACAGGGCGGCAAGGCGGCGTTTCTGCTGCGCCGGTGAGCCGGTCGCAAGTCGTTCTGGAACCCGCACATCCGCGGGTGGTGGGAAGTTTCGGGAATGCTAACAGCCTTTCAAAGGCGGGGCTGAAGGATCTTCCCGATGCCTGTGATCTTGTGGAGATCCGGCTCGACCTGCTAGAGGCGGGAGAAGTGCCCCGAGGATCGAGTCCATGGGCGCACCTGGACGGGTTCCCGCTGCTTTTTACCGCCCGACGAGGCGACGAGGGCGGCGCGGGCGATTTGAGCCCGGACCGGCGGATGGAATTGCTGGAGCCGGTGCTGGCCGAAGCCTCGCTGATCGACGTCGAATTGGTATCGGCGTACGAGATGGCGGGTATCCTGGAACGAATCAAGGCGTTGGGAATCCCGTGGATCGCCTCGTGGCACGATTTCGAAGGCCGTGCGGATTCCTTCGAGCGGATCCCGGCGATGGCCGAAGAAGCGGCGCGGGCGGGCGCGGCCTGTTTCAAGGCGGCGGTCCGGCTGCACCATCCGGAGGACGTGAAGAAACTAACGGATTTGTTCTCCCGCGTCGATGCGCTGCCGCTTTCACTGATGGGCATGGGACCGCTGGCCACAGAGTCACGCCTGAGATGTGCGGCCGCGGGATCGGTGTTAAATTACGGATATATCGGAGATGCACCGACCGCGCCGGGGCAATGCAGCGCGGCCGAGCTGAAAGCCGGCATTTCAGCGCTCGCCCGGTGATCCCGTCACGATCTCGACCGGCGCTTCCGGCAGGGCATCGAGGAACAGGCGGCCGTAGCGTTTGGTCAGGATCCGATTGTCGAGGATGCACACCAACCCGCTGTCTTTGGCGGTGCGGATCAGCCGTCCGACGCCTTGGCGAAGCTTGAGAATGGCCTCTGGCACCGAGTAGTCCATGAAGGGATTTCCGCCTTCTGCTTCAAGCGCTTCCAGTCGTGACTGGGTGAGCGGGTGATCCGGCACGGCGAAAGGCAAACGGGTGACGACCACGTTCGAAAGCGTCTCGCCCGGGACATCGACACCGGTCCAGAAACTGTCCGTGCCGAACAACACGCTGTGGGTGTCGCGGCGGAATTCCTCTACCATCCGGTGGCGCGGCATGCCGTCGCCTTGCATGAAAAGCCGCCAGCCGCGCTCTTCGAAATGACGGCGTAACTTGTCCGCCGCATCCCGCATCACGCGATAACTCGTGAAGAGCACGAAGGCCTTGCCCTCGCTCGCTTCCACTGCGGCACGGATCGCCTCGACCAGCGCCTTGCCATAGGGCGGGGTGTTTGGTTCCGGCATGTTTTTCCAGATGCGAATCTTCATCTGCCGCTTGAAATCGAAGGGACTGCCAATGCACAACGCAGGCACCTCCTCCGCCCCCACCCGGCCGCGGAACCAGCCGAGTTGGGGATCGCCGACGCCGAGCGTGGCGCTGGTCATGATGCAGCTCTTGCCGTCGCCGAAAAGCAGCGGCCGCAGCTTGTCGGCGACGTGGATCGGCGCGGCGTGGAGCGAAAACAAGCTCTCGTCGCGGCCCGAGCGCTCGATCCAGTGGACCGTGTCCTCGCCGCTCTGGTCAAGGAAGCAACCGATCGCGCCATGGGCCTCGCGCAGCTTGCGGGAGGCGTCCTGGAGCTCGGACTTGGTCGTCTCACTCTCGACATCGGCAGCCAGCGTGTCGATTTCCTGCCACAGCTTCCGCAACGGCTCCGCGGCGCTGTTGGGCACTAACTCCGGCTGACGGACGCGCCACTCTTTGGAATACTCGCCGAACTTCGCCGCATGGCCCAGCTCGCCGAAGAATTCGTCCGCCGCCTTGAGCGCTTCCTCGACCGCGAACAGGACCGACGACTTGCGGAAAGCCCGCAGCAAGCCCTTCTTGGTCCGCGGGTTGTAGAGCCGCTGGAGATCGAAGCGCATCCCCGATTGGCTGACCCGCAGGCCGAGTTGGACGGCGGCGACCTGCTCGATCGTGTGGGCTTCGTCGAGCACCACGAAATCATTCGGGTAGAGGAAACCCGAGGGCTTTTCCTCCGGGTTCTCGCCGGTGTCCATCAAAGCGAAGAAGAGCGTGTGGTTGACCACGATCAGCTTGGCATCGGCCGCCGCCTTGCGCGCTTCCTGGAAAAAGCAGTTTCCCCGAGGTCCGCAGTGGCGTGCGGTACAAATATGGGCTTCCGAGCAGACTTGCAGCCAGACTTTCATCGACGGCTGGAACTCGAGGTCGCTCAGAGTGCCGTCCCGCGTCCCCTCGGCCCAGCGGCGGATTTGCTCGAGCTCCTCGTTCTCGGTCGAAGTGAAGAGATCGCCGGATTGCTCGAACGCGCGGCTCAGCCGGGAGGGGCACAAGTAATTCTGGCGGCCCTTGAGAAGCACCGCCGGCAGCTCCTCACCCAACAACTTGCGGACGATCGGGATGTCTTTCCGGATCAGTTGTTCCTGGAGATTGATCGTGTGGGTCGAAATGATCGCCTTGCGCCCGGTTTGCAGCGCGAAACGAGCCGCCGGAATCAGATAGGCGAGCGATTTCCCCACCCCGGTGCCGGCCTCGGCGACCAGGCAGCGGCGGTCGACCAGGGCCTCCGCCACCGCCACCGCGAGCTGCTGTTGTTCGGCGCGGAACTCGAAGTCGCGCGACTTCGCCAGGCTTCCCGCGTTCGAGAACGCGAGGCCGATCTCCTCGACGAAAGCGTCGGGCAGCGGCTGTCCTTCCAGGGCGGAAATCATGCGGCCCCATCCGCACCACGGACACCCGGCGCTGCCAAGCACCAAACCGGCGATCTTTACAAACCCGTCGCCCGCCGCATGCTCCCGCGCAAGCCAGCCATGCCGCCCATCCTCGTTCCCCTGCTCCTTGCCCTCGGTGGCGCGATTCTGGCCCTCCGGATCGGCCCCGCGGAGCAGGAAGCCGTCCGGCAGCAGCTCGACAACTTCCCGGATGTCCAGGCACACGCCCACATGCTCCGGCCGCTTATCGCCGTGGCGCTGTGCTTCCTGCCCGCACTCGGCGGGCTTTTCTACGCCCTGGGGAACACGCTCGCCCGCTATGTCGCCCGCCAATTTCTGGCGATCTTCCTCATCTGCCTCGGCGGACTTTTCGTCATCTGGCTGATCGCTGATCTCGGCGACAATCTGGACGACCTCAAGCATAGCGGGAGCACCGCGGTTTACGCCGTGAAGCTCTACAGCGCGCGGCTCCCGGAAATCCTGGTCATGCTGCTGCCCTACTCCCTACTGCTTTCCATCCTCTACAGCTTGGGCCGGCTTTCCCGCTCGCGTGAAATCGTCGCAATGATCCAGACCGGCCGCGGTCTCGCCCGGCTGACCACCCCTTTCCTGATCGCCGGGACACTCTCCGCCCTCTTCTGTGCCGGTCTGAATTACCAGTGGGCCCCGCGGGCCGTCGCGGCGGAAGCGGCGATCATCGAAGAAGCAAAAGGAAGCAACCGGATGGAGGCGAAATATGTGCGTTTCCGCAATCCCCCCGCCCGCCGGCTGTGGATGGTCGGAGCCTTCCCGCCCGACTACCAGAAAGGGGTGCCGATGCGGGACGTCACCGTGATCCAGGAACGGGCCGACGGGTCACTCGACACCATCCTGACCGCCCGGACCGCCGCATGGTCGCCGATGACCCGCTCCTGGACCTTCACCGCCCCGCGTCGTCGCCAATGCGAGCCCGGTCAGCCTCCCATTTTCGAGCAAGGATTGACCGACCCCCTGATCATCAGAGGTTGGGATGAAACCCCCTCCCAGATCATCCGGCCCGGCCTGCCCGCCAACCAGCTTGGCATTCCCGATCTGAACGACTGGCTCGAGGCCAATCCGCCCGGCACTTGGGCCAGCCGCGGTGGCCACCTCACCCAGTGGCATTCCCGCTGGGCGCAGCCGGTCAACTGCCTGATCGTCGTGCTGCTCGCCACGCCGCTCGGCATCGTGTTTTCCCGCCGCGGAACCGGCGGCGGCGTTGCCATGGCGGTCTTCCTTTCGGCAGGCATGCTGTTCCTTTCGAACATCTGCCTCAGCCTCGGCGATTCCGGCCACCTCCGCCCTGCCGTCGCCGCCTGGCTGCCGAACGTCGTATTCGGAATCCTCGCCATCTTCCTGTTCCAACGCCGTCTCGCCGGCCGACCGATCTATCAGACGCTCCGCAAGTTCATGCCGTCGGGGGGCTGAAACTTCGCATCCGGTTTCAGCTTTTCAGCTTTTCAGTTTCTCAGCATTTAAAAAATGGCCCTACCCGAATCCTGGCACATCCGATCCCGCGCCCGCGCCTGCGCCGCCACCGAACGCCCTTTCGAAGACGGCGAAGCCATCGTCACCGCGCTCTTCCCGGACCCGGAATCTTCCGGTTACCTCCGCAAAGACTTCGCCCTCGAAGCCTGGCAAAGCCGCGGTGCCGACGACGAGAAGCCCTTCTCTTTCTGGAAGGCGGTGTTTCATGTTGCCGCGGTGGATGAGAAGCCCGACGCCTTCAAAAAGGAGAGCCCCGAGGACCTGCTCCGCCGCTTGGTCGATGAGGAGGAAGACCACACCGAGAACGTCCGCTATATCCTGGCCGTGATGCTGGAGCGGAAGAAAGTCCTGCGCGAAACCGACACCCAGCGCACGCCTTCCGGCATCATCCGCGTCTACGAACACCGCAAGCTCGGCGACGTGTTCATCGTCCGCGATCCCAACCTGCCGCTCGATCAGATTGACCAGGTGCAGGATGAAATTTTCTCCCTCCTGGAGTCCGGTGGTCGCCAGCCGGAACCGGCGGAAGAAGCCCCGGTCGAGGCGGTTTCACCCGATGGCAGCGCTCTCGAAAACAGCTCCGACGAGCCCGCCGAGGATCTAACAGCCGACGATGAGGCCGACGATGAGGCCGACGATGAGGCTGACGGAGAGGCTGATGAAGAGGCTGATGAAGAGGTCGACGAAGAAGAGCCCGACCAAGGAACTGCGAAAGACCCAAGTTGAGGTCCCGTCAATCGGGCCCACCGGGGACGCGGAGCCTCCGGCCCGCAGAACGGTCCCCAGGCGCCTGCAACCCATTCCAGCCTGCATCGCCAAACCATGAATCTCCCGTCCTACTGTGCAGGGCGGCGGAGTGTCGCTTTCAAAGCGACATTGCGACGGGCCCGGCGGCATCCTGCCGCCCGGGCGATGAGGTTCCACGCAAAGACGGGCGCTTGAGAAGCGCTCGTCCATCGTTATGTCGCTTTGAAAGCGACACTCCAATAGTCCCCGCAGCAAAGCCGCCCCCTCACTCCCAATCCCCCGGCAATTCCATCTCCTCCACCGGCCCATAAATCCCCGCGTCTTCCAGCACCTCGTGGCGACGCTGCATCTCCTCTTCCTCCTTCTGGCGCAGACCGGCGGCATCGACTACCACCAGCGACTCTCCGGCCACGCGGTCCAGATGCCACTGCGCCAACTCCCACGGCGAACCGGTCCGCACTTCGAACTCCATCTCCTCCGGCAAAGGGCCGCTCACCCGCTGGTTGCCGGTCGCCAAAATCCGCCCGTCCTCCGTCCAACTCCGGAAAGCCGTCTCCCACCGGTCTTCCAACAACCCCTTGCCCGTCGCCACCCGCGCGACCATCGACATCGCGGCATGGCGACCGTCCGGCGAAAGGAACACGATCTCCTCGCTGCGGAAACAGCGGGTCGGGGAATCGATCCGCTCCGCATGGGTCATCCGCCAGTCCGCCAAGGGAGTTCCCGCCGTGTCGCGTTGCCACGCTTCCACCAACTCCGCATCGCCTTCGCGGGGTTCCAGCCATTTCCGTTCGCTCCAGTGAAATGCCAGATGCTCTTGTCCTTCCGGCTTGCGGGACATCATCAGCAGGGTTTGCCACCAGGCACCCGGACGGAAGCCGTTGGTCGACCGCCATTCCGACAGCGTCAGCCGTTGCAGCCGGAACTTGAAGACCTTGCGACGGACAAGCGGCGGCGGCTCGGCAGCGGAGCGTCGCGCCAGTTCCGCCAGCCCGGCGGGGCCTATACCTTTGATCCACAGCCAGCCGTCCTGCGCCTTCGTGCAGTGCCAGCTCCTTTCCTTCGCCGCCCAGAAGCCAGCGCTGACGGCTCCGCAACCAGAAAGCACCATCATTCCAAGGGATATTTTCAAGAAGACCCTCCATTCGGGGGACAACATGCCATCATCGTCTTCCATCACGTCTCTCACTCCGGAGTTAAGGACGGCGAACAGCAGCGGCAACAACCCGGCAACCGCGGCAATCCATCCCCGTCGCCGGGCCTTTTGAAGCATCGCCCGCAGCGCGGGGACCGAAGCGTATCCCCAAAGAAAGGCCGGACCCTCCCGCGCCGTGGAATTCCGCCGCAGAAAGCGCGAAGCAACCATCGGGACCAGCGCGACTCCCACCAAAACGACAAGCACCAGTGCGCCCAGGCTCCGCGACTCGGTCCAGAAATCGCGCACCATGGCGATACACCAAATCATGATTGCAGCCGGAATTACGATCAACGCGACCGCCAGACCACCCGCCGGCACCGCCAGCCTCAACACCAACGGTGTGAGCGGCCCTCCCGCGCCGCGGCCATCGAGGTCCACCGGCGGCAGGACGGCGTTCTCCCGCACCACCAGATAGTCCCCCTGCACACTCCAACATCCCGGCATGCCTTCCATCGCGTCCAACCACGCAGCCGGCAGGGCGTAGGGATTTTCCGATTCAATGGCCATACCAGCAACTCCAACGCTTGGATCCCTGTCGGGCAAGGCTCCTTGACCGGCCCGGGCGGTTTCCCCAGCTTGGAAGAAACGGACGGGAAACCAAAAACTTTGGCCTAAGCATTTTTGTCACGCCTCCGCTTTCCATCCGCCGAGTTTGCAAAGCCGCTTGAAGTGCTTCAGCTCGACCGGCGTGATCGATAGCCGGGTGCCTTTCTGCAGCACCGCCATGCCTTCGAGCGCCGCATCCTCCTTCATCTGCTGCAGCGGAACATAGGCAGAAAACTTCGCGACAAACTCGAAGTCGACCAGCATCCAGCGCGGGTTCGCCACGGTCGCCTTGGGGTCGTGGTATTCCGACTCGGGATCGAACTGCGTCGGGTCCGGATAAGGAGCGCCGACCACGCGGGCGATACCGGCGACACCGGGCGGCACGGCATTCGAATGATAGAACAGCGCGAGGTCGCCGGGCTTCATATCGTCACGCATCGAGTTCCGCGCCTGGTAGTTCCGCACGCCGGTCCACGGCTCGCGTTTCACTTTGGCGAGGTGGTCGATGGAGAACACGTCGGGCTCGGATTTGATCAGCCAGTGGCGCATGACCGGACCCTAACGGACCCGCGGCCGGCTGCAAGAATCACGGGCCGGGATTCGCCGGTTCCGCAGGCTCGGGCTTCGGCGGCGGCGGCGGCAGAGGCTCGCGCTGGATGACCGCTTTCAAAGGGCGCCGCGGCTGGACGCCATCGGCACGGTAGATGACCACCAGCGTGCGCTCGCCGCGATTTTGAAAAACCGTGCCGGAGTGAAAGCGGGTCAGCGCGCCCTTGGCATCCACGGCACCCAGTTGGATGTCGGTCTCCTTCCCCACCGTGACCGCCCGCTGGTATGTCTTGCCTGCCTGGAGTGCGATCTTTTCCCCGGCAAAGACCACGCCGACCGTTACCGGCGAAAGATTGACCACCCGCACGCCCCCTGCGGGAGCGGCCTCGCGGCTGTCGGGCAGGATCAGCGAGCGGGCCTGCTCCCAGCTACCTTTGGCAGGATCGCGCCAGAGCAGGACGAGGAAATCGCCGGTCTCCGGGCGTTCGAGCTTCATCCACGGCTCGGCCTCCGCACCGTCGTTCTTGCGGCGGACCAGCAGCGGACCGATGCCCGGCGGGGCCTTCAGCGGCGCGCTGACCCGGCCGAGCGACAGGGGCGCGGCCTGCTGTGCCTCTTCTCCGAAGCCGAGCATCACTTCCCGCGGCGGGATGCTGCCGGCGGGCGGCTCCAGTTCATAGCGGACGCCATCGCGCACTTCCTGGCGGAACGGCGGCAGGTCGCCGACTGGCAAGAAACGCACTTGCCGCGGTGGCGATGCCGGCTTGCCGGGCTCCTCGGGCGACTGCCCGAAAATCGGACCAGCCATCAACAGACAGAGCGGACATAAAATGCGGGCGAACTTCATGCGGGAGCCCCTATCAGATCTCACCCGGCCGTAGCCAGCGGAACGATGTCATGGTGAATCGCCGCCCGTAATCGCCCGGCTTGCCGGCGTTCCGCGGGTTGAGGCCGCTTTCGTCCGGATCCATCGGTTCCGGCATCCGCTGCACCGTCGCTTCGCACCAGGCACGCGCTTGGACCACGCCCGCCGCGTCCACGGAATCGCCATAAGCGCGGATCACGAAGGTGTCCGAACGGGCAGCCAGCGCGGGACCGATGACTTGCAAAACGTCGGCCTGGGTCAGGTAAGACGGCGCGCCCCATGCCTTGGATGCCGGCTTGAGCGTCTGCTCCATCCGGGTCGCGTCAGGAATGTTGTCCGGGTGCCTGTAATTGGGAAGCGAGGCCCGGTTATCGAGAGGGAAGGTCGAGTTATGGCTGGAATTCAGGCCGGCGCGCTCGATCGCCGCCTGCAGCGCTCCCACGCGGCCGGTCTCGTTCTCGGCGAGGCGGCGATTGACGAAGTCAGAGAGCGAGAGGAATGGACCGCGGAGCTTTACCTGCTCGACGATCGCTTCCGCCAAGCGGCCGATTTCATCCTTGGTGAGTTCGCGGAAACCCGCCCACGCCGCGTCGCCATCGGCCGCCGAACCGCTCTTCCACGCGGCACCCTGCGGCGCGAGGACTCGGGGAAACGGGACGTTCTGCCCATCGTTAAATCCGGTGGTGCGGGACGAGCCGAGCAGGGCTTTCCATGCCTCCACGCGAGTCGAGTTCACGTTGAAAGCCCCCTCGACCAGCAATTGCGAAGCCGCCTGATGGAAGTCCTTCAAGCGCTCTTCGGACGCGGCGGCGGAGGCCAGGCGCATCCGGCCGTTTGGCAGCGGGTTCTTCTCCGGGTTCGCGAGAAAGAGGCGCTTTTGGGACTCGGTTCCCGTCGAGAGATAAAAGCGGTCCCACAGGGTGCGATTGGCCTCGAAGGAAAGGTCGTAGATCAGGTTATCGGTGGCCGGCACCTCGCTGAGAATGGAGCGGGCATTGGTTGCCCACTCGGCGCGGTTTGCGGAGCGCTGGGTATCACTCGACCAGCCGAGTTCATCCTCATGGAAACCGCCGAACTGCGCGGTGGCCTGCTTGAGGGCCTTCGCGGCGGTCCGGTTGAGACCCAGGTTCCCGCCGGACCCGAGGCGCGGATCCGCCAGCGAATTCCCGATGGCGTAGGACGGATGCCAGACCAGTTCGGAGAGCTTGACGTGCTGCAGTTGCGCCAGTGAGACAACGCCGGTTTCCAAGCGCGGCACATCGAACAAGACGTAACGGTCCGAGCCCTCTTGCGGGGTGCCGAAAGGATTCCCGTGGTAGCGCCCGCCCTTCGGCACCGGTGCCTGATCATCCCAACTGACCGCCTGGTCGAACAAATCCCGGGTGTAGGCCCCGAAAAACCATGGACCACCCGCGCTGCCAGTCGTTGGCAGGCTACCGGCCACATTATCCCATGGTGAGCGGGTGATGAACGTCGCCCGCGGGTTCCAGTTGGCCATCAGGGCTTCTTCGAAATGCGGAGTGCCGGACAAGGCACCGGACCCGAGCAGGTTCGAAGGATGCTCCCGGAACCAGCGAAGACGGATGCCCTCACGGGTCCGCACATTCGGCACTTGGGTCGGCTTCGGATCGGTTTGGGCCAGCAACTGCATCGGCATCCGCTCGAAAGTGCTCCAGGCGATCCGCGGCTCAAGGCCAGCCCCATACTGAAGGGATGCCGACAAGACCGACAACTGCGGCAACGCGTCGAACACCTCGAAGGTGACGGTGGAGGCGTCCCCGACGTGCTTGAGCACGGCCCGGGTGTCGTCGCCTTGGTTTTCCACCCCATTGCGACCGCCATACGACCACGCGGGAGTCGGGGCATACCAGAACGAGGTGGGCTGGTAGGTAATCCCGCCGCCGATATCGGACCCGGAGACATAATAGCTGCGCGAGGGATCGGGGGCCACTTCGCAGCTCAGTTCGTTCGTGACCAGATTGTAGGGCCCCGTGCGATAGAGGCTCTGGCAGTCGTATTCTGCCGACCGCGCGGGTGAGAAGACCAGGCATTCACCCGGGCCGAACCGGGTCTTCGGAATCGAGAAGTAATACGAGCCAATGTAGGGGTCCTTGTAGCCTGCCGCGTCGAAATATCCACCCGGTCCCTGCGGAATGATCGTCGTACTGCGGCCCCCTTCAAACGACAGCCACTGGGAGATCCTCGTTCCAATTGGATTCCCGTTGGAATAAGTGATGCTCTCCGTCCACATTTCCTGCCGCCCGTTGCCTTGCATCATGATCAGCGCCCGTTCGGAGACCAACTCGACGTTGTAGGGATTCCACATCACCACCCGCGGATAGTGGTGGAAGCGCAACTGCCACTCCGCCCGGGGTCTGCCTTCAAGGCGGTAGGTGCTGAGATGCGAGTAATTGGTCGCCTCCACCAGAATCGGCTGCAGGCCCGCAATCTTGTTCCCCGCAAGCTTGACCGCCTGCTCGTTGACAAGCGACTTCGCTCGGCTGGCGGCGGTGCCCCGCGTATCGAACTCCGTCAATCCCGCCGCCACCCCGCTCCCGGAAAAGGGAGCAGCAGCCTTCGCCCAATTGCGCATCAATCCGAAGCGGGGACCCGCATTGCGGTGCCGTGAATCTCCATTTGCCGGCGACATCGCCGCAACATCGCCCACCAGCGAGTCATCGTCCGACAATCCCGCGAGTCCCGCCCGCGCCTGAACGCTGCCGTTGCTCGCAAGATAGGCCGTGAGATCCCGCTTCAAGCCGCCCTCCGCGACATCCGCCAACACGCCGCGGGAGTGGACGGTAAAATCAAAAGCGTGTTCCCGGCTCCATCCGGGTCCCGCCGCCGTCAAGTCAGCAGTCTCGGCTGTCGCGAGTCGCCTGCTCTCCCCGTCCACAAGCGCCACACCTCCCTCCATCATCGCCATGTCGGCCGCTTGAGAAGTCATCACGCGGAACATGCCACCACTTCCCGGGTCAGCCGGACTAGCCGCCACGCCCGCCCGCGGGTCCGTCGTCCCGATGTTGGCACGCACCCCAAGATCGCCGGTCCACCAAGCATGATGCCCGGTGATCTTGCCCGCGGTATCGATGGATTCCAGCAGCGGCACCTCGACCCCCGTAGCAGGATCATTCGAGCCAGCGGGCCCGACCATCTCGATCATTTTCCCGTTGGACGCCGCACCCGGGTTGGCTCCACCGCTGACCAGCCAGGCCAATGTTCGTTCCGCGGCTTTGTAGCCAATTTCCGACCTCCCGTCGCGAAGACCGCCGTCCAGATCGTCCCGCCGCATCCACGATTTGCCCTCGTTGTCATGAGTCTTCCAGACTCCCGTCCAGTGACGGTTCGGGACCGTGTCCCCCAAAATTTCCGCGGTCGCCGACACACGCCGGTCCGGGCCCAAGGCCTTCTGCAATTGGCCGATCGCCTCCGCCAGCGCCATTCTCGCGTTCGCCCGTGCCTCGGCTGCATTTTCGTCGCGTGTGGAACGCCGTAACTCAATGGCAGACAAGCTCATGAGGCCAATCCCCAGCACCATTAAAAGTCCCATCATCAACATGCACGCCACCAGCGCGAATCCACGTTGGGACTCCCGGGGGGATGTCAGATACTGGGGGGCACCAGTCACTAGGAGGTAATTACATCGTGTTTTTGAGAATCGCGAGCTTGAATTTCACCTCAAGAACCCGCCGATCCCGTGACGTCCTCGGCCGCCACCCTTTGGAGTTCTCTCACAAAGACGGCGGTCACCGGCGAAACATTGCGCCCCGCCGGCAATCCCGCCGCCACGCAGACCGCCTCCGGCGCAGGATCCAGCGGCCGCAGCGCCACCCGGTCGATCCGGCTCCCCGCCGCCACCAGCGCCACCCCCAGACCGGCCTCGACCGCGGCACCCAGGCTGGTAACCCCGTCGAATTCCCCCGCGATCTTGGCATCAATCCCGTGGTCGCGGAACATCCGCGTCACCGCCGCCCAGTATTCCGGATACTCGGCCCGCGAGAAAAGCAGCAGCCGCTGCCCGTTCAGCCCGGCCACCGGCACCTTCGAAAGTCCCGCGAAAGGATGCGCCGCCGCCACCGCCAGACACATCTCGTGTCGGCGGATCCTCGTCCAGGTCACCGATTGCGTGTCGCCTTCCCACGGCACCGTCACCACCACGTCCAGCTTCCCCAGCGCCAGTCCTTCCCGCATCTCCGCACTGGAGCAGTCGAAAAGCTGCACCTTCACCCGCGGATGGAGCTGCGAGAATCGCTCCAGCGCCACCCCCAGCAACGGCCCCGCCAACGACGGCGCGTAGCCGATCCGCAACGGCTCGCCGTCCGCCTCCGATCGCACCCGCTTCACCACCCGCTCCGCCCGGTCTAACAGTTTCCTCCCCTCCTCCGCCAGCACCCGGCCCGCCGGCGTCAACGTCACCGAATGCGCCCCCCGGGTGAACAATTCCACTCCCAGCTCTTCCTCCAACGCCTTGATCTGACGACTTAGCGCCGGCTGGGTCAGGCTCATCCGCCGCGCAGCCGCGGTGATGCTCCCTTCTTCCGCCGCCGCCATAAACAACCGCACCTGCCGCAATTCCATGGGCGCTGTCTACCAGACTTGGCGAACCTTGGCCAGCTAGGGCCGGTGTTTCGGTGTTTCGGTGTACCGACTCACCGACTCACCGACCTACCGACCTACCGACCTACCGACCTACCGACCTACCGACTACCGACCCACCGACCTACCGACCCACCGACCCACCGACCCACCGACCTACCGACCTACCGACCTACCGACCTACCGACCCACCGACCCACCGACCTACCGACCCACCGACCCACCGACCCACCGGTTCCAACATGCTCAGCCTGCCATCCCGGCATTAGCCAGTTCGCAATTTCCTGCCATGATGCTGCCGTGAACACGAACACCGCACTCACCTTCCGCCGTTCCGACGAACGCGGCCATGCAAACCACGGCTGGCTCGATAGCCATTTCACCTTTTCCTTCGCCGACTATTACGATCCCGCCCACATGGGCTTCCGTTCGCTGCGGGTCATCAATGACGACCGCATCGCCCCGCGCGGCGGCTTCCCCACCCATCCGCACCGCGACATGGAGATTTTCTCCTACGTCCTTGAAGGCCAACTCGCCCACCAAGACAGCATGGGAAATTCCCGCGTCCTCAAGCCCGGCCAGATCCAGCTTATGAGCGCCGGATCCGGCGTCACCCATTCCGAATTCAACCCCGCGGGCGAGACCACCCACATGCTCCAGATCTGGATCCAGCCCCGTCGGCGCGGCCTCACGCCCCGCTACACCGAGTGGACCCCCAGCCCGGAGCAGGAAGCCGCGCCGAAAGTCCTCGTCATCTCGTCCGATGGCCGCGACGGCTCCGCCACCATCGCCCAGAATGCCGATATCTATCGCATCAAGCTCCAGCCCGGCGAAAGCACCACCCATCTCCTCGCCCCCGGCCGCGGCCTCTGGCTCCACCTCGTCCGCGGCCACGCGGAACTCAACGGCGATGGAATAAACCCAGGCGATGCCGCCTCCAGCGAGCGCCCCGGCGGCTTCACCCTCCACGCCACCACCGAATCCGTCGAAGCCCTCCTCTTCGATCTCGGAGCCTGATCTTCCCCTCAACAATCAACAATCAACAATCAACAATCAACAATCCTCAATCCTCAATCCTCAATCCTCAATCCTCAATCCTCAATCCTCAATCCTCAATCTACCACCATGAAAACACCTATCTTCGCCCTCCCCGCCGCCTTCTTCGCCCTGAGTCTCGTCTCCTGCGAAAACCCCGCCGATAAAACCGCCGACGCCAACGTCAAGGAAGCCGTCGCCAAAACCACCGACACCGCCGCCGGCACCAAATACGTCTTCGCCCCCGAATCGAAGATCGAGTTCACCGGCTCGAAAGTCACAGGCAAGCACGATGGTGGCTTCAAGGCCTTCACCGGTCACTTCACCATCAAGGACGGCGCTCCCGTCGGCAACGATCACAAGGTCGTCATCGACATGAACTCCACCTTCTCCGATGACGAAAAGCTGACCGGCCACCTCAAAGCCCCCGACTTCTTCGACGTCGAGAAATTCCCCGAAACCACCTTCGACGTCACCGAGCTCACGAAGGACTCCGACACTGCCTACACCGTCTCCGGCAACTTCAAGCTGCACGGCGTGGAGAAGAACATCAGCTTCCCCGCCACCGTCAGCAAGGACGGCGAAACCGTGAAGATCGCCGCCACCTTCGACATCAAGCGCAAGGACTTCGGCATCGTTTATCCCGGCAAGGCCGAAGACCTGATCCGCGACGAAGTCGTCATCCGCCTCGATCTCATCGCCAAGCCGGAAGCCTAAATCGAAGCCAGCATCTTCACCGCCTGCCACGCCGCCCGCACATCGTGCACCCGCACCATCTGCGCCCCACGGCTCACCGCCGCCGCGATGCACGCCACCGTCCCCGCATCCCGCTCCCGCGGATCGGCGATCCCCAGCACCTCCCCGATCACCGTCTTCCGGCTCACCGGCACCATCAGCGGGCAGCCGAATCGATGCAGCCGTCCCAGCTCGCGAAAGACCCGCAGGTTGTCATCGCGCTGCTTCGCGAAGTCGATTCCTGGATCTAACAGTATCACCTCCCGCGGCAAACCCGCCGCCATCGCCAGCTCGATCTTCTCCTCAAAGAAAGCCTCCATCGACCCCATCACATCCTCCCACTGCTGGTGAAAGTGCGGCACCTTCGGCTCCCCCACCGAGTGCATGATCAGCAGCGAGGCCCCCGCCGCCGCGCAAAGCCGTGCATTGCGATCATCGGGCAAGCCGCCCATGTCGTTCACCAGTTCCACGCCCCACGGCAGCACCGCCGCCACCACCTCCGGCCGCCAGGTGTTCGCCGACAGCACCGGCGGCCAAATTTGCGACTCATCCTTCGGCTCCGCCTCAGCGATCACCTCCGGCCAGCGCGTCAGGAACTCCCGGAAACGCCGCACCTCCTCCTCCACCGCCATCGCCGCCCGGTTGGTCCGCGCGCTCTCCGCCCCGACATCGATCACGTCCGCACCCTCCTCCGCCTGCCGCCGCGCCTGCTCCAGCGCCGCCTCGATCTCCAGCGTCCCGTCCCCCGAAAACGAATCGTCGTTCACGTTCACAATCCCCATCACCAGCGTCCGCCGGGGAAACTCGATCACTCGCGCAGGCAACTTCCAAATCACCTCCGCATTCCATTCGTCGATCCAAAATCGACAATCAAAAATCAAAAATCGTCAATCCCCCCCCTCTCCCCACCCCTGTCCCACCCCCGGTGCGAAAGTAACGGCGCAATGAACGACCGCCTCACCGAAATCGCCTTCATCCTCGATCGCTCCGGCTCCATGGCCTCCATGGTCGAACCCGCCATCGCCGGCTTCAACTCCTTCCTGCGCGACCAGCAGCAAGCGGAAGGTGACGCCCGCTTCACCCTCGTTCTCTTCGACGACGACTACCTCGTCCCCTGCGCCTCACTGCCGGTGCCGGAAGTCGTCGAACTCGACACCACCACCTTCGTCCCCCGCGGCTCCACCGCCCTTCTCGACGCCATCGGCCGGACCATCGACGAACTCGGCGCGCGCCTTGCCAAGATTCCCGAACCCGACCGCCCCGGACAAGTCGTCATCGCCATCCTGACCGACGGCGAGGAGAACTCGTCCACTCGCTTCACCTGGCAGGACATCGCACGAAAGATCGGCCACCAGGAAAAGCACTACGCCTGGCAGTTCCTCTTCCTCGGCGCGAACCAGGACGCCATCGCCACCGCCGCCCGGATGGGCGTCGCCGCCGCGAACTCCGCGACCTACATGCAAGACGCCACGGGCTACACCAGCAGCTCCAAGGCGATGTCGCGCAAGATCGGCGCGATCCGGCGTTCAAAGCTCGACCCGACGGCCCTCCACGAAGACCTCGCCAAGCCGATGGCCGACATCCTGCGCGAGGAAGACGAGCAGGAGCGCGGCCGATAATGATCCCCCCCTTTCCCCGTGCCGCGTGCGCGAGGCCAGCCCCCCTGGCGCTCCCGCTCATGACCCCCGCGGCACGGGGAATTCCCTTTTCGGCAACGCAGGGCCGGACCGCCCCTCCTTCGCTGAAGCTACAGAGCGCAGGCGGACCCGCCCGCTTCAGCCCTGAAGGCGAGACGCGGAAGAACCCGACAAGGACGCATCGGATCTCGTCCGTCACCACGTTCCCTTTCGCCTCGCTGCCCAAGTCCTGTCCGGCAACGGCTTCTACCTCCATGGCCCGAGACGGCCCCGCGCCAGCGGCCCCGGTCCACGTGATTTCTCCTGGTCCACTCCATGACGCCCCTCACCCGACACTCCTGAATTTCCCCTTGGATCGCCATTCTGGAAGGCCTAGCGTCAAGGCCATGAACGAATTTTCCGGAGTTCCGTGCTTCCCTGTCGGGTTTTCCCCTGTTCTCCGACCGGTCGGAGAACGGGAGGCGATTCCGACCGGTCGGTGAATAAAACTGTTGGGCAGAAACAAAACCATGAAACTCAAACTCCTTGGAACGCTCCTTCTGTTGCTGGGGGCCGTAATGTGGCACCGCACTGCGTGGCATACCGACAACGAACCTGTTTCGGTTCAGAATGTCACAAGAGATAGTTCCGATGATAGGTCGGGTCCTGACACGGATCCCTCACGACAAGGGCTAAGGCAGAACCGAGTGCACACTGGGGACAGGCTGACGAAGAGCTTGGATACGATGGGGCTTTCCATTTCTGCTGACAGAATCGGGGCGTCTTCGGCTGAGGGCTCCGTCCGCCTCCACGGGGCCAACGAGTACGAGGTTTCGACAGAAGAACTCCAGGTTTCTCGTTCGACTGGCGACCTCATCATGGTGGGGCCTTCCCAGCTTCGCACCTCGAAGGCCAGCTTGTCGGTTGCTGGAGAAGGAGCGATCCTGCGTGTCAATGCTGACGGTTCATTCTCTTCAAAGGGACAAACCACGATTGAAGTGAAGATCCCCAAAAAATAAGCCCAACAAGCCGCGCCACAGCAACCGTGCATAAGCTTTCCAATTTCTTTTCATAGACTCTCCTTTCGCGCACGGTGCGTGCGCTCATCGTACGCAGAAAATTTAAACCGCCAGATTAATCCGCCATGTGGGAATCCGTCATCAAACCAATTCTGATCTTTGGTATCCCACTCATGCTTGTGAGTGCGCTACCTTTCGGATGGCTGAGAAGTCGAACAGTTTACTTCTGGACGAGTTCATTTTTTGCTGTTGCAGAGCTAGTTTTGTTCACATATGGAATGCTTATCGCGGCTCAGTATCGGGGATTCGGTTCGACTGGTGATTCACCATGGGGCGACGGAACTCCTCTCGTGTTTGTAATTTCCTTTTGTACCGTTTGCATTCTATTCGGAACCTCGATAAGGCCAAAAAACATTGCCTCTTCGCGTGACTCTTCTTCTGAGCCAAAGATCTTCAAGACACTACGAGAATCGCAAACAGATCGAGAAAACAAAGAAGCCTAACAAGGCGGATATGGCGACGCCGAGGAAGCCGTCTGATTGAATTTTAGCTTTCCCCCGGCGCCGCCATTCCTATAACGTTCGGCGGAGAAAAAATGACCCAAGCGAACCGCATCCGCAACCTGATCAACACCTTCCCGTCTGAGAGTTTCACAGTCTCCGACGGCGGAAGGCTCGCTGCGACGCTAACCATGCCGAATGGGCAGGGAGATTTGACGATACATGATGATGGTGACGAGATCACATTGTTCCTTGGCGACATTACCCACTGCCATTTTAGCCAAGATTATCTCGGTGACGGCAAGTGTTCCTCTGAAGCAGAGATGTTCGAGGAGGCCATCGAATACCTGCGGGATTTGCTCTCAGACCAAGTTGTCTTTTACAGGGCTCGGGTTGGCGGAAGCGACGGGTCGATCCAGCGCCCTTCAGAGGAGCAGATGGCAAAAGTCATGGTTGATTGTCATTGCTTCGTGTGGTCGAAGGCGATAGAACCAAACACCGAACAAGACGACGATGGCAAGGCTTCGCCTGCCATCTCTTGACGTTCGACCTCGCGGGTCCTTGAATTCTGAATTCCTGCTTGCCTGGAGAACGGCTTCACGGTGACGGCCAGCAGGCTTTCTCCGCCTGTTCCTTTCGTTTGACCGAACCTCGGGCTCCACCTCTGATCCCGGACATGAAGTTCTTCCTCCATCTGGCGGCCTGTGCGCTCGGGATCACCCTTTCCCTCGCATCCGCTGCAGAGACCGACTTCATCATCGGCCCCGACTACGCCGACTCGCCTGAAACAAAAGCGAAGGACGGCGTGCCGAAGGGCGAGCTGCGCGAGTTCACGATGAAGTCGGAGGACAGCCGGATCTACAAGGGCATCGCGAAAGGCAAGAAGGGCAAGGTGCCCTACGAACGCAAGGTGGTCGTCTACATCCCGGCGCAGCTCGACAAGAAGAAGCCCGCGCCCTTCATCATCGCCCAGGACGGCCTCGGCTACCGCGGCGTGCTGCCGGTGGTGCTCGACAACCTGATCCACGAAAAGCGCGTGCCGGCGATGGTCGCGATCCTGATCAACTCCGGCGGCGGCGATGCCCAGGGCAGCCAGCGCGGCTTGGAATACGACACGGTGTCCGACGTTTACGCGACGTTCGTCGAGAAGGAGGTGCTGCCGAAGATCGAAAAGGAATTCGACCTGAAGCTCACTAGCGACCCGGAAGCCCGCGCGACGATGGGCGGCAGCTCCGGCGGCGCGGCGGCCTTCACCATGGCGTGGTTCTGCCCGGAGCTCTACCGGCGCGTGCTGACTTATTCCGGCACCTACGTGAACCAGCAGTCGCCCCTCAACCGCCGCACCCCGCACGGCGCTTGGGACTACCACGAGAACATCATCCCGAAGTCCAAGCCCAAGCCGCTCCGGATCTGGCTGCAAGTCAGCGAACGCGACAACGGCCACGACCGCGACGACACGTCCTTCCACAACTGGGTGCGGGCGAACCGCCTGATGGCCGCCGCCCTGAAGGACAAGGGCTACGCCTACCGCTACGTCTTCTCCAAGGACGCCGGCCACACCGACGGCCGGGTCACCCGCCAGACGCTGGCCGGGGCGCTGGAGTGGCTGTGGGCCGGATATCCGGAGATCCCCGCGGCTAAAGTGCTGGCGGAATGATGTCCCGAAATGACAGGAAATCCCGCCGTTGTCTGACAACTTCAGCTCCCCGCCGGAGTTTGAAAGCCCGTGCTTTCACGGGAATCCGTGCCTTTTTAGAACGCTGCATTGCCCCGCCTGCCCCGCTTCGCTCTGACCCATGCCTGCCCGCCCTTTTCTTCTCGCCCTGCTCGCCACCGGTAGCGCCTTCGCGGCGACTCCCGAGGAGAGCTACAAGTCCGAGATCGTCCCGCTCTTGGAAACCTACTGCTTTTCCTGCCACGGCGAGGGCGTTGCCAAGGGCAAGTTCTCGATGGACGAGTTCAAGGACCTGTCCACCCACCTCGCCGACCGCGAGCACTGGCTGCACATCTGGCGGAATCTGCGCAGCCAGGTCATGCCGCCCTATGACGAGGATCAATTGACGCCCGACGAGAAGCGGAAAGTTCAGGCCTGGATCGAGCAGGAAGTCTTCAAGCTCGATCCTGACAGCCCCGATCCCGGCCGCGTGACCATCCGCCGGCTGAACCGCACCGAATACCAGAACGCGGTTTACGACCTGCTCGGCGTGGAATTCGACACCAAGGACGTCTTTCCCGCCGACGACACCGGCTACGGCTTCGACAACATCGGCGACGTGCTGTCGATTTCGCCGCTGCTGATGGAGAAATACATCGCCGCGGCCGACGAGGTGGTCGGACTCGCGCTGCCGAAAGGCGCGGCGGCCCAGGTCCCGCGGGTGGACATCGAGGGCAAGGATTTCACCGCGCCCGGCGACCCGAAGACCACCGGCCGCTGGCTGCCCTTCGCAAAGAAGCAACGGGTGAGCATCGCCCGCGACATCGCGTGGGACGGCGACTATCAGGTGCAGGTCGAATACGCCATCAAGGGTGCCAGCGAAGCGACCGTGCACGAGGCCGTGATGGAGGTGGAAGCCGGCGGTGCGAAGGTCGGCGAAGTGTCGCTGGGCTGGGACCAGCGGCGGGTGATCGAGCTGACCGGCAAGATCCCGCTGAAGAAGGGCAAGCAGACGTTCGAGATCAGCCTCGCGCCGGCAAGGCAAGCGGCGGCGGGCGAAGAGGAGCTCAATCTCGTCGTCCATCGTGTCATCCTCCAAGGTCCGCTCGACGGCTCTCAGCAGGAACTCTCGAAGGGCTACCGCATGATCTTGGTCGATGGCCCCGCGCCGGAAGAAGAGGTGGCCCGAGAACGTTACGCGCGGAAAATCATGCGCAGCTTCGTCAGCCGCGCCTTCCGCAAGCCGCTCGACGATTCGACCATCGACCGCCTGATTGCGATCGTGAAGGAAGTCGACAAACAGCCGGGCAAGGAATTCGAGGATGGCATCAAGCAAGCCATCGCCACCTGCCTCGCCTCGCCGCGTTTCTTGTTCCGCGTCGAGATCCAGCCGGAGCCGAACAACCCGGGGAAGATCGTGCCGCTCGACGACTACTCGATCGCCTCACGCCTCTCGTTTTTCCTCTGGGGTTCAGTGCCCGATGACGAACTGCTAAGCCTCGCCTTCAACAACAAGCTGCGGCCGAACCTCCACGCGCAGATCGACCGGATGCTTGCCGATCCGCGCTCCGGGCGGTTGGTGGAAAGCTTCATCGGCCAGTGGCTGCAAGCGCGCGACGTCGAGTCGGTGCCGGTCAGCGCCAAGGACATCCTCGGCCTCGGCAGCAACCGCGACGCCGCCCGCGCCTTCGATGTCCGCCTGCGTTCCGACATGAAGCGCGAGACCGAGATGCTATTTGACTTCATCCTGCGCAAGGACCGGCCGGCCGAAGAACTGATCTCCGCCCGCTACAGCTTCCTGAACGAACGCCTCGCCAAGTTCTACGGCATCGCCGGCGTGGAGGGGGAGGAATTTCAGCCGGTCGACCTCACCGAGCATCCCGAACGCGGCGGCCTGCTGACCCAGGGCAGCGTGCTGATGGTGACTTCGAATCCAACCCGCACCTCGCCGGTCAAGCGCGGGCTCTTCGTCCTCGACAACCTGCTCGGCACCCCCGCCCCGCCGGCCCCGCCCGACGTGCCGCCGCTGGAAGAAGCCTCGGCCGCCGGCGGTCCGCCGCCGACCATGCGGCAGATGATGGAGATTCACCGCAAGAACCCCGACTGCCGCGGCTGCCACCAGCGGATGGACCCGATCGGCCTCGGCATGGAGAACTTCAACGCGCTCGGCCAGTTCCGCTCCACCGAGCACGGCAAGAAGATCGACAGCGGCGGCCAGCTCCTCACCGGCGAAAAATTCACCAACGTCGCCGAGTTGAAGGAGGTCCTCGCCACCAAGCGCCGCGAGGATTTCTACCGCTGCCTGTCGGAGAAACTCCTCACCTATGCGATCGGCCGCGGCGTCGAATACTACGACGCGACCACCATCGACCAGCTCGTCGAGCGCCTTGAAAAGAAAGACGGCAAGCTGCGCGAATTGATCTACGGCATCGTCGAGAGCGCCCCCTTCCAGAAACGCCGCGGCGATGATTGAACGCCGCCTTTCGCCTTGTATCTGAAGCCAACCCGCACATCCTCAATCCCATGAGCCCTCACTTCTCATTGACCAGCCGTCGCGGATTCCTGCGCGGCCTCGGAGCCGCCGTCGGCCTGCCGGCGCTCGACGTCTTCCGCCCGCTGATGGCCGCGGAAGCCGGTCGCCGCGCCTTGGCCACCACCGCCAGCGGCGCGCCCTTGCGGATGGCGTATCTCTACATCCCGAACGGAGTGAATCTCGAACACTGGCGGCCGAACGGCACGACCGGCGGCTACAAGATGGGGCCCACCTTCAAGCCGATGGAAGCCCACCGCGAAGACTTCCAGATCTACACCGGCTTCGAGCAAAAGAATGCCTCCAACGGCGGCGACGGCCCCGGCGACCACGCCCGCGGCGTCGCGACTTTCCTCACCAGCAGCCGCGCCCGCAAGACCGCCGGCTCCGACATCAACCTCGGCATCTCGATCGACCAGGTCGCCGCCAAGGCCCTCGGCAATCTGACCCGCCTGCCTTCGCTCGAACTCTCCGCCGACGGTGTCCGCAAGTCCGGTGCCTGCGATTCCGGTTACTCCTGCGCCTACCAGTTCAACCTTTCCTGGCGCTCGGAAAACCAGCCGATGACTCCCGAGTCGAACCCGCGCGCGGTCTTCGAGCGGCTCTTTGGCGCGGGTGATTCCAAAGAGCGCGCCGAAAGCCTCGGCCGCCGTCACGCCGCCAAGAAGTCGATGCTCGACTTCATCGAGCACGACGCGAAGGCCCTCCACCGCCGCCTCGGCCGTACCGACCAGCAGAAGCTCGACGAGTATCTAACAGGCGTCCGCGAGATCGAAAAGCAGATCGAAAAGACCGAGTCCATGGGCCTGCCGCCCGACCCCGGCGTCGCCGCCCCGAAGGGCAAACCCGGCAGTTACGAGGAGCACCTGCGGCTGATGATGGACATGATGGTGCTAGCCTTTAAAACCGACTCGACCCGCATCTCGACCTTCATGCTCGCCCACGACGGCAGCAACCGCAGCTTCAAGGAGATCGGCGTCTCGGAAGGCCACCACAGCATCTCCCACCACCAGCGCAAGAAGGAGAATCTCGAGAAGATCGCCAAAATCGACAGCTTCTACATGGAGCAGCTCGCCTACTTCCTCGACAAGCTGAAGAAGACCGAGGACGTCGACGGCAAGAGCCTGCTCCACAACTCGATGATCGTTTACGGCGGCTGCATCTCCGACGGCAACCGCCACAACCACGACGACCTCCCGATCGTCCTCGCCGGCCACGGCGGCGGTGCCCTCAAGCCCGGCCGCCACGTAGAACTCGGCGAGAACGTCCCGCTGGCGAACCTCTACCTCCGCATGCTCGAAGAGATGGGCGTCAACGAGAAGCGCTTCGGCGATTCGAGCGGGGTGTTGAAGAAGGTGTGAGGGCGCACCCTTTCGCGCGCTCATTCAAAGACCACCTCGGCGTAGCCGCCCGTCGAAAGTTCATCGATGGCCACCACCACCTTTTGCACTTGCCGCTGGATCCGCGGCCATGAGGTCGTCATGAGCACGACAATCCCGATGCGTCTTGCTGCCAGATTCTGCTGATACCGCAGATTCTGATCCGTGGTGATCATGAGATCAAAACCCGCCTCGTCGGGGCGGCGATCAATTCACCATTGCCCAATCCTGACCATCCGAGTTCCGCCGCAGTCTCCACGGAATGCGCCGGAAGATCGCGCCGGAGGGGAACTGGCGTTCCCTGATCAAAAAGAATCTTCATCCGACTGCAAGCGGTTCAAGGCTCGCCGCTGCGAAGTCCAGAACCGCTTCGACCTGGCCGCGTTTCACTCCCGGAAACCAATCTACGAACTCATCGACGGTAGCCCCATCCTCAAGGTTCTCGAACAGTGCCTTGACCGGCACACGGCTCCCCCGAAACAGCCGAGCGCCGCTCACCCGTGTCGGAGAGCGCTCAACTTCAGGACACTCAGACCAATCCTTCATGCGGACGAAATTATCCCCGCATGGTCTTGGGCGCAATATCGCATCTCCCACAGCGCCGATCACTATTTTCCTACCTGCGCCGGAGCGATGAGGTAGCCGATCAAGTTCCTTACATCCTCGTCGCTCATCCCGCCGAGCAGTCCTTCCGGCATCATCGACTGGCCGAGCGCCTTGTTCGACTTCACGTCCTTTTTCGCGACCCGGGTCTCGACGCCGATCATGCGCAGGATGAGCTCGCTGTCGTACTCCGCGGCGAGCATGCCCACGACGATGCTTCCGTCGTTCGTCTCAATCTGGTGCAGCTCGTAGCCCTGGCCGACCAGCGCGCCGGGATCGAGGATGTAGTCGAGCCAATGGTCGATGCTTTCCCGCTGGCCGCCGGTCAGCTCCGGCCCAATCTCGGCACCTTCGCCGAACAGCTTGTGGCAGGCGGCGCAGGACCGCTCGTAAATCGCACGACCCTTCGCGGTGTCAGCCTTGGCCAGCCCCTGCGGCGTGAGCTTGCCGCGCCATTCCGCGATCAAGGTCCGGCGTGCGGCCCTCGTCACAATGCCCTGTTGCCAAAGGGACCACGATTCGTCAGAAATCTTCCCCCGCGATGCCCCTCACCTATCTCCCCATCACCCCGGAGCTCGAGTTCGACTGCACGAACTACGAAACCGTGTCCCAAGTCATGATGGACGCGATCGAGTCCACTCTGGCACTCAACAACGCCCTGCCCTGGTCCGGCTACCTCGCCCAGACGACGGGAAGGGACATCGTCGGGATCTGCGCTTTCAAAGGCGCGCCGGATGAGAATCGCGAAGTCGAACTCGCGTGGTTCACTTTCCCCGGCTACGAGCGCCGCGGCCATGGCACGGACATGGCGAGGCATCTGGTAAGCCTCGCCCTGCAAAGCGACGCGGGGGTCCGACTGATCGCGATCACCGAGCCCGAAGCCGGCCCATCGGCGAAGATCTGTGAACGCGTCGGATTCACCTGCGAAGGCGTGGTCGACCTGCCGGACGACGGCCCGGTCTGGCGTTGGACGAAGTAGCGTTACTTCTTCGGCACCGATTTCACCGCGCCGACGGAGATCCCGCCATCCACCAGCAGCGTTTGGCCGGTCATGTAGGCGCTGGCATCGGAGGCCAGGAAGATGAGCGTGCCATCCAGATCGCCGGGCGCACCGGGGCGCTTGAGCGGAATGCGATCGGTGAGGTAATCGACCCACGCTTGATCTTCATACATCACCGCGTTCTGTGCGGTCTTGAACCAGCCCGGCGCGAGGCAGTTCACCGTGATCCCGTGCCTCCCCCAATCGTCGGCGAGGCTCATCGTGAGCTGTTTGACCCCGCCGCGGCTTGCTCCATACGGCGCGAGGCCGGCGTAGCCGTTCACGCAGGTGACCGAGCCGATGTTGATGATGCGCCCGTAGCCCCGTTCCACCATCCGGCGGGCGATCGCCTGGGCGGTAAAAAAGACGCCGCGCAGGTTGGTGTCGAGGATCAGGTTCCAGTCGTCCCAAGTCACCTCCAGCGCCGGCTTGCGGACGTTGCAGCCGGCGTTGTTAACGAGGATGTCGAGATGCCCGGCCGCCGACCATGCGGCCTCCGCGGCGGCTTCGATGCTCGCTTGCTCGCGGACATCCAGCACCACCGGCCACGCCTTGCGCCCCAGTGCTTCAATTTCCAAGATCGTGGCGTCGAGCGACTCGCGCGTGCGGCTGGTCACCACGACATCCGCCCCGGCGCGGGCAAGGGCGAGCGCGAAGCCTTTGCCAAGCCCGCGGGAGGCTCCGGTGATGAGGGCGGTTTTTCCGGTGAGGTCAAAGGGGTTCATACTTTGGAGTGCTGCGGCACGACGCAGCTTTGGCTCGGGTTGCGGCTCTTTGCTGTGGCTCGCCGCGGACTGCCGTCGGGGCATGTTAGTGCCCGCCGGGAGATGCCGACCGCACCCGGAGCCAAAGCGACGTCGTGCCGTCGCACTCCAAAGGAAGCCAGCTTCATAATTCAGAGATGATCAGCACCTTGAGCGCGCCGGGTGCCTTGGCTTTCACGAAAGCGATTTCTCCGTCTTCCAAACGCATACTGGCGGAAATCAGCGGCATCACCCGGATCGCTCCGGAAGCGATCGCCTCCAAGGCTTCCGGATACTCGCCCGCAATAGCGCAACTCCCCAGCAGATCCAGTTCGCGGGTGACCACGACTTGCAGGGGCAGCGGCACCGAAGGCGAAAGATTGCCGACCAGCACCACGCGCCCACCCTTCCGCACCGAGCGGATCGCAAGGTCCACGGTCGTCGCAGCGCCCACGACTTCCATCGCCAGATCGACCTCAAGGAGAGGGGCCGTCTCGCCCCCTCGGAAAACCTCATCCGCTCCAAGCTTCCGGGCGAGCTTCAAGCGGCCTTCATCAAGGTCCACGGCGATGACCCTGGCCGCCCCGGCACGCTTCAAAGCCTGCACAATCAGCAAGCCGATCAACCCCGCACCTACGACTAGCGCCGTAGATCCGCCCACCTCCCCCGCCCGCCGGACGGCATGCAAGGCCACGCCCACCGGCTCGGCAAAGGCGGCTTCTTCAAAGGAAAGCGCGTCCGGCAGGCGATGCAGGATCCGCTGCGGGATCGTCACGTATTCCGCAAAGGCCCCGTCGCGGCGGAACTCCGCGCAGGCCACGCCGACGACCTGCCGCGAGTCACAGAGATTCACCCGCCCTTCGCGGCAATAGCCGCACTCTCCACACCAGACGGTGGAGTCGAAAGTCACGCGATCACCCACCTTCCAAGCCGTCACGCCTGCGCCCGCCGCATCGATCACCCCGCTGGCCTCATGTCCCATCACCAGCGGCGGGATCCGCCGCCCGCTGCTGCCGTCCATGCCGTGCAGGTCGCTGCCACAGATGCCGCAGGCCTTCACCCGCAGCCGCACCTCGCCCGGGCCGGGCGAGGGCCGCGGAAGATCGACCACGGCGAGCGTGGACGGGGCGACGAGTTGGAGCGCCCTCATTGGCCTGCTTTCTGAAGATCGCGAACTTCGACGCGGGCCCACCAGCTCTTGAAACTGTCGATGAACACGTGGTGATCCGGATCCACCTGGTAGGCGTCCTGTGCGGCGACGGACTCGAAGGTCATCGTCAGCGCATAGTCCCAGGACTGGTCCACCACGGGCCGCTCCATCACCTTGGCCGGCACCGCCCAGAAGCCGCCGAGCAGGCCCTTCAGCTCGAACAGGCTCGAAAGCCCGCCTTCAAACGCCTTCAGGTCGGCCTCGTTCTTGTGCTCGTCCTTCAGCCAGAAATACACGTGATGTTCCATACGCCGCCCGTTTAGCGGCCCCGTGCCGCGGCGGCAAGAGCGACGGATGTCTTCGTCCGAAGGCCAATTCCAACCATTCTGTAACCAAATCAGCCGAATGGCTTGTTGCGAGATAGGCCTACCAATGCGAAACAACACTCGCTCCATGAAAACTTCCAAGCCTTCAATCCTAAGACAGCTCACCACGGCCGGCTCCATCGCCGCCCTCTGCCTCTCGTCCCTCGCCCTCGCGGGCGATTCGACGGCACCAGACACCGATGGCGACGGAATTCCGAACATCTCGGACACCGATATCGATAACGACGGCGCTCCCAATGGCGACGACAAGAACGTCGACGGCGGCAAATGCAAAACGGGCCCGCTCGCCGGAACCTACGTCGGTGACAAATACAACAACGGCGACAAGCGCGAATCCGACATTGATGGCGATGGCCTGAACGACGACAGCCCGTCCGAGGATGATATCGACGGCGACGGCCTCGCCGACGACAGCCTTGCAGAAGACGACTGCGATGGCGATGGCAAGCTCGACGACTCCAAGTCGGAGAAGGACATCGACGGCGACGGCTACAACGATGATGACGATCTCGAAGATGACATCGATGGCGACGGATCGTCCGACGATGACCTCAATGAAGATGACATCGATGGCGATGGCCTCGACGACAATGATCTCGAAGAAGACGACTGCGACGGCGACGGAAAACTCGACGACTCGAAGTCGGAAGACGACATCGATGGCGATGGCCTCGATGACGACAACGCCGACGAAGACGACATCGACGGCGACGGCCTGAGCGACGACAGCCCGGAAGAAGACGACTGCGATGGCGACGGACGTCTCGATGATGACGACGATGAAGATGACATCGACGGCGACGGTCTCGACGATGATTCCACGAAAGAAGACGATATTGACGGCGACGGTCTCGACGACGACTCGGATGACGACATCGACGGCGACGGATCCGACAACGACGAGGACGACGATGATGACGGCGACAACAGCGACGACGACGAGGACAACGACGATGATGGCGACGGCACCGACGACGAAGACGACGACGATTGATCCGGCCGGCCGCGAGGTGCGGACCAGCGCTCATTGATCCTTTTAGAAAGGGCACGCCAATCCGGCGTGCCCTTTTTGGTGGCATCCGATCCCCCCTCGGCGGTGTTCGTCGCCTTTTACCCTCGCCGATTCGCCGCAGGCGGGGATGATGCCATCCCGGACCGGCCCACAGCAGGGTCTTCCCGGCCCGAATGCATGACCGTCCCCGATTTTGAATCCATGCTCGCCACCTACCGTTCGCTCGAGCTGCGGGTGGAAGTGTTGATGAGCGCGGCGTGCACGCCTTATTGCGCGGTTTGCCCGACCCCGTGCTGCCGGACCGCGATCTGCCGTGAGGCGGCGGAAAGCCCGTTTTTGCTTGCCGTCCACGGCTCGAGGCAAGCCTTCGACGCGAAACTCGGCTACCTCGGCGCCACCGGCTGCAAGCTCGGTGCCGGACGGCCGCCGGTCTGCCACGCGTTTATCTGCGGCCGCATCCTGAGCCAGCAGGAGAGTGAACACCACCGCTACGCTCTCGAGTGCCTCGGCGATCTGGTCGGCTTCCTCGGCAAGCAGGTCTGGCTCAAGCGCCACCTGGTGGAAGCCCTTTCGGAAGCCGACCTGGAGAAATCGAACATGGAAAGATTCCAATCCCGGCTGGACACGGGATCGGACGCTTTGGTCATCCTCGAAAAGTTCTTCAGCGGCGGGCAGAACTTGGAAGCCAGCGAGATCACCCGGCTCGCGATGATCCGCAAGCCGGGCTTCGAACGATCCTGACCCGAACGCCATCCGACGGCGGAGCGGTATCCGCTGCCGCTGGCCACCACGGGAGTCATGCGGTTCGCAGACCTTAACGCTTTTTCCGCAGGAATGCCGGAACGTCAAGATCCTCGCCTTCGAACAAGCTGGGTGACGCACCCTCGAACTTCCCGCGGGGTCCCCCTTCGAAGCTGAGTTCCGGCTGACCTTTGCCAGCGGCGCGGGCCTTGGCGACGGGTGCGGGCTTTTCTTCCACCGGCTCGGGCTCTTCGAGGTCGTCATCCAGTTCATCGAAGACACCCGGAATAACGATCGGAACCTCCTTGTCCTTTTCCGACTTCGTGTTGAGTTCGGCGAGGGTTGGCTCGTCTTCGGGATCGTGCTCGTCGGTGATGGTGAAAAACGCGGGCGATTCATCTTCCTCGGGCTCCTCGACGGGCACAGGCGCGACCACTTGTTTGGACTCCACTTCCTTCGGCTTGGCCTCCGCTTTTTCTTCTCGTTGCTGCGCGATCACTTCCTCGACTTCCTCGGGCAGTTCCGGCAGTTCGTCATCGAAATCCTCCGGCTCCGGTTTCAGCACGGGGATCTCCTGCGCCTTGCCGGCGAAATCATCGGTAGCGGCGACCTCATCGGGCAAACTGCGGTCGATCGAGAACGGCGAAGTTTCCGGCTCGGCAAAGGGCATCGACGACTCCGCGGCCAACTGCGAGTCGTCGAACATCTGCACGGCAGCCACGGCGGCGGCTACCGGCGAGATCCTCTTCTCGCGACCGGTCCGGGCCGTGGACCGGACCGGAGCCACCTCTGGCTCGTCATTGGAGAAACCCACCGTCGGCTCTAACAGGGCAGGCCGTTCCACCGGCGTCGAGCGGGTCGCGTAGAGGCGGTCCTCGGGCAGGGAGCTTACCATGGTGATGCTCAAGTGGTCGCCCATGCTCGGGTCCACCGCCGCGCCGAACAGCACGTGCGCCTTGTCCGGCACGTACTTCGAGAGGCTCTGCATCAGCAGTTCGATCTCATACAAGGTGAGGTCCTCACCGCCACAGAGGTGGACGAGCACGGTCTCGGCGTCTTTGAGCAGCGCCCCTTGATCGAGCAGCGGGCTGTTGAGCGCGTTGCGCAGCGCCTTCTGGGCGCGGTCCTTGCCGCTGGAAATGCCGGAGCCGAAAAGGCAGCGCGAGCGAGTGGTGCGCAGCGCGGTCATCAGGTCGTCCAGGCCGACATTGATCAGGCCCGGGCGGATCACCAGGCGGATCACCGCCTTGATGCTCTCCGAAATCATCCGGTCGGCCGCGGCGAAGGCCTCGTGGATGCCTTGCTTGGCGAGAACCAGATCGCCCATGCGGTTGTTGTCGAAAGTCACCAGCGCGTTGGAAAGCACCGCCAGTTCGTTGAGCGCGGTGTCGGCCTGCTCGCGGCGGCGGCGGCCTTCAAAGCCGAAGGGCATGGTCGCGAAAACCACCACGAAGGCTCCTTCCTCGCGGGCAATGCGGCAGATGATCGGCGCGGCACCCGAGCCGGTGCCGCCGCCAAGACCGACGCAGAGGAAGACGATCTTGCGGCCCTTGAGCGCGGAGCGGACCTCGCCTTCGGCTTCGAGCACCGCTTGTTGGCCGAGCTCCGGATCACCGCCCGAGCCGAGGCCCTTGGTCAGGTTCCGGCCGAGCTGGATGCGGTCGCGGGCGACCGAACCGGAGAGCGTGCGGATGTCGGTGTTGATCGCCAGCATTTCCGCGCCGTCCATGCCGTCGAGGACCACGCGGTCGAGCATGTTGGTGCCCGCACCGCCGAGGCCGACGATTTTCACGGAGGAGGAAGGGATGGTGTTTTGCGCGTCGCGAGGGAATTCGATCATGGCATTGGGAGTGGACGGGGTCGCCGCCGGGGTTGTTGAGATTTATCGTGAGAAGGGCCAGAGAACGCTGCTGAGCTTGCGCAGCACGCCGCGTTTCGGTTCCCGCTCGGCCTCGATGATCTGCGCGTAGCGGATCAGGCCGATGGCGGTGGTGAACTGGGGGTCCTTGAAATTCGCTTGCACACCGCTGAGTTCCGGCGGCTCGGGGCGGTAGATGTCGCGCTTGAAGACATCGTGCGCGAGTTCGCCGAAGCCGCGCATCAGACTGGTGCCCCCGGACAGGAAGACTCCCGTGCCGACCCGCTCCATCGCGCCGTCGGGCAGGCGGCGCAGCAGCAGCTTCAGCGTCTCCTCCAGGCGCTGGCGGATGATGTCGTTCAGCAATTGGCGCTTCACTTCCGCTTCCGCGAAACCTTTCTCGTCGGACACCTTGATCAGCCCGACCGAGCGCGCGGGATCCGCCGAGGCGTCGCCTTCGCGGACCTTCAGCGTCTCCGCCTTGGAAAAGGCGAGACCGGTGACGAGGTGGATGTCATTCGTGATATGGTCGCCACCGACCGGGATGCAGCCGGAGGCCTCGATCGCGCCGTCCTGATAGAGCACGTAGTCGGTGGTTCCGCCGCCGATGTCGATCACCAGCGCGCCGCGCTCCTTCGCCTCACGGTCGAGCGCGACCTGAGCCGAGGCGATGGGTGCAAAGACGAGGTCGTCAATATCGAGCGGCATCTCGCGGACGCACTTGATCTGATTCTCGATCCGCGAGCGGATGCCGTGGACGACGTGGAAGTCGGCATCGACCGTCTTGCCGGAGAGCCCGACCGGCGAGGTCGCGTGCTCGAAACCATCGACCCCGAAGCGGCGGATGATATGGTGGAGATAAACATGATCCGACGGGATCGCGACGGCACGGGCGATCTCTTTCGCCTCCTGCACGTGCGCCGAAGCGATCACGGATTCGTCGTCGGGAAGGCGGAAGCTGCCGCGGTTGTTCACGCCCTGGATGTGGGCACCGGTGACGGCCAGATAGACGCTGCCGATCTCGACATCGCTGGCGTCCTCCGCCTTCACCAGTGCATCCTTCACGCAAGCCCGCACCTGGGGGAAGTCGTAGATCTCGCCCTTGCGCACACCGACAGCCTTCGACTGCCCGACACCGAGGATTTTGACGGAGCCGTCGGACTTCACTTCACCGACCACCATGCAAATCTTGCTGGTGCCGATTTCGAGCCCGACGTGGATCTTGGAACGTGCCATGGGGTGAGTGATTCAGCGATGGATGAGCTTTTCGAGGTCGCGCGCGCGGCGATCGGGAACGGAAGGAGCCTTTTCCGCTTCTTCGACCAGGATCGCGCGCGGCGTGTCGTCGCCACGGAGGACGACCGGAAGATTGCGCTCGGGGATGAGCTCGATGGATGAGATCTGCTGGTTTTTCGAACGGGCGTGGTCGAGCGCCGCCTCGAGATCGGCCATCTGCCGCGAGTGGTCGCCAAGTCCGAACGACGCGGCGGTGCCATCGCGCGAAACGAGTTCCAGCGACCATTTGCGGTTCTGGCGGAGTGATTCGATCCACTGCGGCGCATCGGGAATTTCCAAGCATGCGACCTGATAGAGCGACATCAGGCGACTGAATTCCGGGTGCTCCACCTTCCTGCCGGCCACCGGCGAGGTGCCACCTTCACCCAGTCGCAGAACCGGCAGATCGGAAGCAGTCCGGAACAAATTGGCGGGGCAGTGAAACGCAAAGCCGGCACGGTCGACGAGCAGGCCGGACTTCAGGTCGCGTGCTGCAATCCCATGCGACGCGCTCGCGATCCAGGCATGGGGCTCGCGGGCCGTGACTTTGACGATCAGCGTGCCGGGGAACTCGCGGTGCACCACGGCGGATGAAAGCTCCGGGAGAGCCTTCAGGCGGGATTCGATGTCCGCGGCGTCGCACTGGAAAAGGCTGCCGTTGACGTTGATCCCGGCGATCCGGACGAGGTCGCGCACATCGATGGCGGGATTCGGAGTCAGCTTGATCGACTGGAGGCGGAATTCCTTATTCTCCACCAGCCCCCGCCGGATGCCAAGTCGCACTCCCCAAACCACACCGCCGACCATCGCGAGGACGAAGGCGAACTTCGCGAACTTGCGGAGATACCTCGTAAAGCCGAACCACGCAATGCGCGGCGACATGACATGCGCCTGTAACTCGACCACCTGGCGGCGGTGCGAGACCCGGGATGTGCGTCGTTTGAACATGGGAGTTAAGCGATTGGGTGATTGGGTGACTGAGCGAGTGGGATTCGCTAACGGGAACGAAGGTCCAATGACAATTCGGCGATCTTCAGGCAAAGCTCGGTGAAGCCGATGCCATGAGCCGCGGCGGACTTCGGCAGCAGGCTGGTCTCGGTCATGCCGGGGATGGTGTTGGCTTCGAGCACGAATGGATTTCCGGCAGCATCGAGCAGGACGTCGACCCGCGAGTAAATCTCCACTCCGAGCGAGCGGTGGCCGGCCAGCGCGGCTTCTTGGACGCGGCGGGTGGTCTCGGCATCAAGCTCGGCCGGGCAGTAGTAGTCGCTGCCTTTCCCGCCGCCGCCGAGCCATGGATACTTGTTCTCCATGCTGTAAAACGTGTCGCGCGGGGCGATGTGGACGATCGGCATGGCGACATCGTCGAGGATACCGACGGTGAGTTCCTTCCCCTCGACGAAGGCTTCGACCAGGATGTCATTGCCGTATTTCGCGGCGGTCTCCATCGCAGCCATCGCATCGGCGGGATCCTTCACGATCGTCACGCCGACGCTCGATCCCTCGCGCGGCGGCTTCACGACGAAAGGCACCGGGATCGACGGGAGTTTCGGTCCGTTCGACATATCAACGATTTCCGATGCCGGAGTCGGCACCCCGGCGGCGAGGAACTTTTCCTTCGCGAGGTTCTTGTCGAAAGCGATGCGGCTGCCGGTCACGCCCGCACCGGTGTACGAGATGCCGCGGTCTTCGAGGATCTGCTGAAGCTGGCCGTCCTCGCCGAAGGTGCCGTGGATCACGTTGAAGGCGAGACCGGTGCCGGCCGGCAGTTCAAAATCCGGTCCGGTGACATCGACGCCGACCGCGTTGCAACCGGCGGCTTGCAGCGCCTTGAGCACGGCGTTCCCCGAGGCCAGCGAAACCTGACGCTCGGAGCCGGGGCCGCCCATCAGGACGGCGATGAGGAGGTTATCGGGGATCATGAGAAAGTGGAAGAATGAGCCGACAGCAAGAGGGGCACGAGCGGCTCGCCCGTGGACCTCCCAGAGTGCGGGCGAGCCGCCCGCACCCCTCTTGGAGAGTTGGTATCAGAACGTGAATTCATCTTGGCCTAGCACTTTGACTTCGGTTTCCAGCTCGATGCCGCGGGTCTCGCGGGCGAGCGCCTTGATGCGGTCGATCACTGCAAGCACGTCGCCTGCCGTTGCGCCGCCGCCGTTGACGATGAAGTTGCCGTGGACTTCGGAAATGCGGGCCTTGCCTTCGCCGCATCCTTTCAAGCCGAGTTCATCGACCAGCTTGCCGGCCGGCGTTTCGGCCGGGTTTTTGAAAATGCAGCCGGCACTCGCGGCGACCGGCTGCGAAATTTTGCGCTTGGCGCGGGAGGCGTCCCAGCGCGCCTTGATCGCCTCGGCCGTGTCGGGTTGACCGGCGAAGACCGCCTGCAAGGCGAAGTTCCGCCGCAGCTCGGGGACGTCGCGGTAGTTCGACACAATCTCGTCGCGTGAGCGCTCACGGATCTCGCCGTCCTCGTCGAGGAAGGTGACGCTGACCACCTGGTCGAAGGTTTCGATACCCATCGCGCCGGCATTCATCCGGAGCGCGCCGCCGACGTTGCCGGGGATGCCTTCCATCCACTCGAAGCCGCCGATGCAGGCCGCCTGCGCGACGCTGGCGAGTTTCTTCAAACGGACGCCCGCCCCGGCGACGACCAGGCCGTCCCGAACGAAGCACTCGGAAAACACTCCACCGCTCGGATGAATGACCGCGCCGCGGATGCCGCCGTCACGCACGAGCAAATTGGAGCCGCGGCCGACCACCCGCATCGCCACGCCACGCTCGCGGCAGTAGTTGGTCACCGCGGCGAAGGCCTCGAAGGTGTGAGGCTCGATCCAGAACTGCGCGGGCCCGCCGACCAGCATCGTGGTGTGGCGGCGCATCGGTTCGTAGAGGCGGGCGTCGATGTCGCCGCGCGGCACGAGGTTGAGCATTTCCTCCAGCACTTTGAGGTCGTTGGCGATCCGCGTGCCGGCTTCGTGGACGTTGCCCGCACCGAGAGTAATCAGCAGGTCGCCGGGCTCCAGCGAGTTGCCGACGACATGGTGCGCGGTGGCGAGGCTGGGCAGCGAGACGACGTGCTCGGCATCGAGGCGCTTGGCCGCTTGCACGATGGTGTCGCCGCTCACGCCGGGGATCGGCAGCTCGCTGGCGGGATAGACGTCGGTGACGAAGACCTTGTCGGCGGCCTGCAAGACCTTGCCGAAATCATCGGCCAGCGCCTGGGTCCGGGTGTAGCGGTGTGGCTGGAAGAGAACAACCACACGGCCGGGTTTCAAGGAGCGCGCGGTTTGCAAGGTCGCGGCCAGCTCGGTCGGGTGATGGCCGTAGTCATCGACGATCCGCAGGCGCGACGAGAGATATTTCGTTTCAAAGCGACGCTTGGCTCCGGCAAAAGTGTTCAGCGCCCGGGACACCAGCGTGAAGTCGGCACCGAGGCAGTCCGCCGTGGCGATCGCGGCCAGCGCGTTGAGCACGTTGTGGCGGCCGGGAATCCCGAGTTCCACGTCGCCGAGGATCTCGCCCTTGCGAACTACGGTGAATGCCGTAGCTCCGCGCAGCTCGCGGATTTCCGCCGCGGTGTAGTCGGCATCCGACCAGCCGTAGCTGACCGCTTGCGCCGACTTCGTGGCAACCTCGGTGGCGACCGCGCATTCGCGGCAATAGACCACCGGACCGGAGGTCTGGCTCACCAGCGTGGCAAAGACCGCCTTGATCTCGTCGAGGTCCTTGTAGTGGTCGAGATGCTCGGCCTCAATGTTGAGCAAGATCGAGCAAGCCGGCTTGTAGAGCGCCAGCGTGCCGTCGCTCTCATCGCCTTCCGCGACCATCCACTCCCCGTCCTCCGACCAGCGGGCGTTCGCGCCAAGCACCGGGATCTCCGCGCCGACGTAATGGCTCGGATGCATCGCCGCTTCGCGCAAGGCGTGGGCCACCATCGACGAGGTCGTGGTCTTGCCGTGGGTGCCGGAGACGATGATGCCTTTCCGAGTGTGAAGGATCGCCGCGAGGCATTCCGCGCGGCGGATCACCTTGGTCCCCGCCGACTTGGCTGCGGCAAAGGCCGGATTCTCGGGACGGATCGCCGAGGAGTAGACGACCACGTCCGCGCCGCTGACCGCCTCCGCGGTGTGCGGCGACGAGAAGATCAGCCCGAGCTTCTGCATCCGCTCGGTTTCGCCGGAAGTCACGCGGTCCGAGCCACTGACCGTGTGGCCCATCCCCAGCAGCAGCAGCGCCAGCCCGCTCATGCCCGAGCCCGCCACCCCGATCAGGTGGATGCGCAGCGGGTGGTCGCGGTCGGTCAGCTGGGTGCTCAGGTCGCTCATTTCCGGGAAAGGGTCGCTTGGATGGCGTCGCAAACGCGGCCCGCGGCATCGGGCACGGCCAGCGCGCGGGCCGCTTGTGCCATGCGGTCGCGGGTTTGCAAGTCGCTCATCAACGTGGTCACGCGGGCCGCCAGCTTGACGGCATCGAGTTCGCCTTCGGGCTCGAGGAAAGCCGCGCCGGCTTTCGAGAAAACCTCGCCGTTGCGCGTCTGGTGATCGTCCGCAGCGTAGGGAAACGGAACCAAAATCGAGGGCAGCCCGAGGAAGGAAAGCTCGGTCATGCTCGAGGCCCCGGAGCGCGACAGCACGGCATCCGCCACCGCGTAGGCGGCCGGCATGTCGTCGCAAAACCCGATCACCCGGTAGTCATCACGAACCCCGGCTTCCGCCTCGACCCGTGCTTCATCGAGCGGCCCGGCGATGTGCAGGACCTGGGTGCCCGGCGGGAAATCCTTGAACGCCATCGCGACCAGCGAGTTCAGCCGCCGCGCACCCTGGCTGCCGCCGGTGACCATCAACGTCGGCCGTGACGGATCGAGGCCGAACTTCGCCGCGGCTTCCGCCCGACTCGGCAGCGCGCGCATTTCCGCCCGCACCGGCGTGCCGGTCATCACCACGTCCTTGCCGGGGAAAAATCCACGCGCCGGCTCCATGCCGATGAACACCTGCTTGCAAAACTTCGCCGTCAGCCGGTTCGCCTTGCCCGGCAGCGCGTTGGAATCGTGCACGAAGGCCGGCAAGCCCGCCCGCTTCGCCGCCCAGCAGGGAGGCAACGACGTGAAGCCGCCCATGCCCAGCACCGCGTCGGCCTTGACCTCCTTCAGCAATCCGCCACAGCGGCCCGTGGTGCGCCAGAGGTTCAGCACGAAAGGCAGCATCTTCGGCGAAAAGGTCGCCGGCTTGGCGATCGCGGGGATCGTTTCAAAGCGGTACTGCGGATATTTCCGCCGCGCTTCCTGATCGATCTTCTTCTCGGAAACCAGCAGCAGCACCTCGCCGCCGCGCGCCGTCCATTCTTCCGCGACGGCCAGCCCGGGGAAGAGATGTCCCCCGGTGCCACCGCACGCGATTACCAACGACGTTTTGCCGCTTTTTTGATCCATTTTCCCGTGTCCCGAGAGCCCCGGCAAGAGCGCCGTGCGGCCACGGCGGAGAATGCAACATTACTTGATAATCAGGCAATCCCCAAAACCGCCCGTTAGATGCTTTCCTCGCAAGCTCTGCCATCCGCACTTGGGTTTCGCAGGCGCTCCCCCAATCGCAGGCGGCTGGTCGCCATTTCCAAGCCTACGCGATTGCGTCATAGGAAGCTGCTTGTCTTGCGAGGGTTTCCGGGTTTGTATCACGTCGTTCGCAACGAACACCCCGAGCCGCCGGAAGCCCCCCCGACCGACGGCAAAGGAATCAGAGAACCGGACGAAGGATCCCCCCGTCCCCATCCGGTTCGCCCCACTCCGGCCCTGGTCCTCCCCGACCCGAGCCGGAACCTTTCCCCCCGTCAGTGTTAGTGTGTGTGTTAGTGTGTGTAGTCAGCCGCCCGGAGGGTCAATTCCCCCGATCCTCCGGGCGGACTGCCTTACCAAAAGAGGCCAGGTCCCTCTCCCCAGAACGCTAGGGGGGGGGGGGGGGGGGGGGGGGGGGGGGGGGGGGGGGGGGGGGGGGGGGGGGGGGGGGGGGGGGGGGGGGGGGGG
>JAYTLR010000033.1:0-18440 GCA_043729195.1 Akkermansia sp. | reverse complement strand
GCACGTAGGTCGCACCGTTCAGGCCGCCCGCGGCAGTGATCAGATCGTAGGTGGAGGCGCTGCCAAAGCCCGCGAGGGCCTGGACGGCGATGTTCACGGCACCCGTGGTCGTGGCCGTGGCCGAAGAGTTGATGAAGTCGGAGGCGGCGGAGTTGGCGCCAAGGTCAAGGCCCAAGGTAACAGGACCCGTCGTGGAATCCAGAGTGAGCGCTGAGACGGTTGCCAGCGGATTCGCCGCTCCACTGCCCAGCGTGAATGCCGCTCCTCCTGCGACCGTCGGGCTCACCGTGAGTGCCGTCGATGATGCCAAAGAGCCGGTCAGGACCAAAGCACCGGCATTCACCGTGGTGCCGCCGGTGTAGGTGTTCGTGCCGCCGAGAGTGAGGTTCCCGGCACCCGCCTTGATGAGGCCCAGGGCATTGCCGCCATCGCCAATCGCACCGGTGAAGATCGCAGAAGTGCCACCCACTGTTGTGCCGATATTGGAGGTGATGGTGCGGTTTCCGCCACTGAGCGTGACAGGGCCGGTGAATATCAGGCTTTTTTCTCCGCCGGCCGTGTAGAAGGTCGGGTCGCCCGAAATAGTCACCGCATTGCCAACGATGCGGGCGGCATTCACGCCCGAGCGCATCTGGCCGCCGGCGAGGGTCAAAGTCCCGGTGCCGAAGGGTCCGGACGTGGGGGAGCCGGGAGTGCCGATGGAATCGCGGTCGACGGCGATCAATCCGGCCGTCAGGGTGGTGCCGCCACTGTAGGTGAAATCACCGCGCGGGACCCAGTCGCCGGTCCCGGTGGAGTTCATCGCCACCGCGCCCGTGCCGGAAATGATGCCATCGCTGAAGATTCGGCCGGTGCTGGTGTTGCGAAGGGTCAGGGTGTTGGCGCCGAGGTTGAAGGTCGCACCAGCGTTGAAGGTGATCGCGCCAGCAGCGGTGGAGCCGATGGTGCTGGAGCCGGCAAGGGTAATGGGGCCCGAAAAGCTACCGCCTGTGGCATGGCTGGTGAAAATGACGTTGCCGGTGCCACCGACGCCAGTGCCGGTGATGGAAAGAGGCTCGGCGGCGGTGCCCGCGTTGTTGCTGATATCGAAACCCGCGCCGGAGGCGATCACCGTGCCTGCGGAAGTCGAACCGAGAGCCACACCCGCGGCAGCCACGGCACCGAGACGCAAGACGCCCGCATTGATGTTAATCTGCCCCGTGAAGACAGCATTGCTTGTAGCGCCATTTCCCAGGCTCAACACGCCCGCTCCCGTCTTGGTGAGCGCGCCGGAGCCTTGGAGCTGGGTGTTGGTCCACGCCGTGCCAGCCCCCGTCCCATCATCAAGGGTGAAGGTTCCCGTTACGACATCGAAGGTGCCACCACCCGTGCCGATGTTGAAAACCTGCCCCGCGCCGACGTTGGTGGCCGTAGGGGTGTTGGCATTGTAGTCTCCGCTCGCGAGGCGGAAGGTTCCGCCATTGGAAAGTTTCACGGACTTGTAGACCGAAGCCTGAGTGCCGAGACGATGGGTGGTCGTGAAGGTTCCGCCGGCCATCGCCACCACCGCAGTCGCTCCATCGACGGCAACATCACCCGAAAAGGTGTTGTTACCGCTTAGCGTCAAGACACCAGTCGTGACGCTGATCGCGTTTGTGGCAACGGTCTTTGTACCGCTGACCACGCCACTCACGGTCACCGGCCCGGTGCCGGACTTGGTCAGGGTGTTCGCAGCCAGCGCCTGCGCTCCGCTGAGGGTCAACAGTCCGGCGTCATTGTTTTGATAGTTGCACGCCGAGGCCAGGGTGAGAGCCCCGCTCACGGTGGAGGCTGTGGTTTTCCCGACGGAGGCGAAGATCCCCGGGGTGCCCCCGGCGCCGCCTACGGTGATCGCCCCGGCGAGGGTGATCGCAATATTGTCTTCGAAGGTAATGCTCCTTGCGACGCGGGTGCCGGAGGCCGTGACCGTCCCGGTGGTATAAATGCTACCCGAGGAGAAAACCAGGTCGTCGCTACTCGCGGTGGCGGCCAGAGCGGTTCCGCCGGTGCCGGTGGGATCCGTGTTCCAACGGACGAGCGCTCCATCCCAGGCACCGGTGACGGCAACGGCGGTATTCGCCGTCGTTTGGTTCAGATCCCAATACAAGATGGCGGATTGTGACCGCGAAGCGGAGAGCAGCGCGACGATCGCGGTGAGGAAAGGCAGCGAAAGGCGGGTGGCGAAGAGGCGGCGGCGGGGTTTCATGGCGGTTTTTGGATTGGGTTTGTTGGGTTTGTTTGGTATGAAACATCGAGCTTTTTGAGCTCTGGAAATGAGTTTGAGGCCTTCCGAGGGTAGTCGGAGCCTCCGGAGCATCGAGGGCTATGCCGGCTGTCCCTTCAGTGGGGGCAACTGGAGATTGATCTTGGGTTTTCGGGCTTTGAATTGGGTTGGGTTTGCCGCCTGATGGCGGAATCATCGACAAGCCATCGGTTAGTGTGGCGACAATAAATTCCCCTCTTCGGGCGACATAAGAATGGTAGCCTATAGCTCGCTTCAGAAAGCTGGCCAGAAAAAACTCGTTGGGAGTTTTAGTGGCACTTTTGATCATTTTTCAGCTGCCCTCCGTCCTCTGGTCCATTCGCATGGACAAAAGGACGGAGGGGTAATTCCCCCCGGATTCCAGGCCGATGGCTCACATTACCAGACTATTAAGGTGCCCTAAGAGCTTTGCATTGGCCCCGCGTGGAAAAGGGACCCGCACGTGGTCGGTATCGGCCACCGCGGGTCGATGACGAAGCTACCATCAAGGGTGATCATGACCGCGCAGATGCCGCTGATGTCGTTGTTGAGCTTGATGGAGCCCCGAGTAGGAACACGGCGCCCAAGCGCCGCTGCGCACGAGTCGTTGTCACCACCGACCTCGATCGCACCGGTGACTGTGCGGGTGAAGTCCGAAGCGTGGGACAAAAGTGCGCGATCGCCGTGCTTCACTCATCGCCACTCGAAGCCGGCTATTCTTTCAATCCGCCAGCGACTTCGCCGGATGGGGCCGCGGTGGACATCATTTGATCGTATTTTGCGCGAAGCTCCTTAAGCTTTTCGGGCTGATCCGCGGCGACGTTCCGACTTTCGCCGAGGTCTGTCGCGAGGTTGTACAATTGATCGGCTCCCTTGGCCGCCCCTCCCTTCGCCTTGCCGCCCGCGCCGACGATCAATTTCCAATCGCCCATCCGGATGGCGGCTTGTCCGCGTTGGATGCCGGAGAGGATGATTGCTTCGTGCGGGGACTTGGCACCCGCGGTGAGCACGGGCCAGATGTCGAGGCCGTCGAACGGAAGTTTTTGCGCGAGGTTTGCGCCGGTGAGTTTCGCAAGTGTCGGATACCAGTCCACGGCATGGAGCGGTTCGTCGATCGTTTTACCGGCGGGGATTTTGCCCGGCCAGTTGGCGAAGGCACAGACGCGGACTCCGCCTTCGTAAATGGTGCCCTTGCCGGCGCGCAGCGGGCCGTTCGAAGTGATCCTGCCGGGTGACGGCCCCCCGTTATCGCTGGAGAAGAGGATGAGCGTGTTGTCACGGATCTTCTTCTCGTCCAAGGCGGCGAGGACCTGGCCGATGGCTTCGTCCATCGCGGCCAGCATGCCGGCATAGGTGCGGCGGATTCCCTTGAGGTCCGTGTAGGGCTCGCTGTACTTCTCAGGCACCTGGAAGGGGCCATGCACCGCATTGAACGGGAGATAGAGGAAGAGCGGCTTGTCCGGATTTTTTTCCCGGATCATGCGGCAGGCTTCCTTGGCGATCAGGTGGGTGGAGTAGCCCTCGTCCTTGCAGGGCTGGTCATTGCGGTGCCAGTCGAGGACTCCCTCCCGGAGGTGGGTGTTATAGTCGATCGCGCCGAACCAATGCCCGTATTGATGATCGAAGCCACGTTGGGTCGGACGATAGGCGGGTTGGAACTCGCCGAGGTGCCATTTTCCGGAAATGGCGGTTTCATAACCGGCGGAGCGGAGCATCTGTGGCAGCGTTTGCTCTTCCAGCTTCAGTCCCCAGGGGGTGCGGGGTTTCACCACGGAATAAACGCCGGTGCTCGACGGATAGCGACCGGTCATCAACGCCGAGCGGGTGGGGGAGCACACCGGCTGGACGTAGAATGACTTCAGATTGGCGCCACCGCGGGCCAGGAGGTCAAGGTTGGGCGTCTTGATGTCCTTGCCGCCATTGAAACCGGCGTCGGCGTAGCCCAGGTCGTCGGCGAGGATGTAGATGATGTTGGGCTTGCCCGGCGGGGCATCGGCGGCCCGGGCGGGAAGTCCCGAAAGACAGGGCAGCAGGCTTAGGAGACGGGGGATGAATGATTTCATCTGGGATGGTCTATTGGCTGACCTTGAGTCGGACGAAGCCGTGGGCACCAAGGGCGGGAATGGAAACTTTCACATGGTCCAAGAATGCTCCGGGAGTGATCATCACGGCGCCGGCGGAGGTTGCGGGGACGGGCAGGGGAGTCCAACCTGTTAGGTTACTCCCATACTCGACGATCTGGGTGGTCGAAGACTTCGACAGGACATTCCGATCATAGGAGAATGACCAGATGCCTCCGCTGGATTCCAGCTGGGGCCGGATCGCTTGGGACGAGATCATCGGCGCACCGCCTAGCGCGAATTCCAGCAGATTGGAGAAACCGTCGTGGTCGGGATCGTCGTCTGGAAGATGGTTCACTCCCGCAGTGAGTCCTTGGGCAGGGTCGGCCGCCCAGGCTTCGAAGGTTGCCGCAACCATCGGTTCGACGTTGAGAACCTGGAGCACCGGCGGCGCGGCGGTGTGGTTGCCGTCACCCGCTTGGGTGGCGGTCAGCGTGGTGACACCGGCTTTGAGGAGGGTGACGGTATTGCCCGAGACGTCGGCGACCGTGGGATCGGAGCTGGAGTAGCTGACTGTGAGTCCGGAGCTGGCCGTGGCGGTCAGACTGAAAGCCGCGTCGCCAAAGGTCCGGTCTGCCAGTGCTCCGAAGGTGAGGGTCTGTCCTGCTTTGTTCACCGTGAGGATCTGAGCCACCGGCGGCGCGGCGGTGTGGTTGCCGTCACCCGCTTGGGTGGCGGTCAGCGTGGTGACACCGGCTTTGAGGAGGGTGACGGTGTTGCCCGAGACGTCGGCGACCGTGGGATCGGAGCTGGAGTAGCTGACCGTGAGTCCGGAGCTGGCCGTGGCGGTGAGACTGAAAGCTGCGTCGCCAAAGGTCCGGTCTGCCAGTGCTCCGAAGGTGATGGTCTGTCCTGCTTTGTTCACCGTGAGCGACCCCGGCGCATAGGCGATCTCGTAGTTCCCGGCATTGAAGGTTCCTCCGGTGGCAACATCGGGTGTGATCGGATAGGAGGCCACCGCCGCAGCCGGGCCGCCGCCACCACATGTCAATGTTACCGACCCGATCGCTTCGCCGTTTTGCAGTCCGATGCTGGTGAATTGCAATGCGCCGCTGCCAAACACCAGGGTCTGGCCGTAAGTTTTGGTCTGGTTGTCTGCGGTAATGGTGAGCCCGGCGGGCGTGATGGTCCCGGTCAGGCCTGCGGGCTGAGTGAGGGTGTAGTTGTCCTTCTGCCCGCCGTTGAGAGAGGAAGTTGAGGTGACTGCCTTGCCGTTCCCAGCGCTCTTGCTGTCGAAGTTGCCGCTCAAGACCGCGGCTACGACGTCACCGGTGTAGGGCGTGCCGTCACCGGTAGTGCCCGCACCCGGGGCTTGGGCGACTTGTAGCGTGGCTCCGGTCAGGGTGGCGGCGGTGAGTCCGTCGTAGGGTTTGCTAGTGACCGTCGGCGTGCCGGTCAGGGTCAGCGCTTTGGGAGTAATGGATCCGGTGGCGGTATCGCCGGGCAACGTGTAGTTCACGGCCAGCCCACCGCCACTGCCGTCAGCGAGGGAATAGACCACGGATGTGGCGGGATAGGCTCCAACATTCCGGCTCGGGTAGGCCGCCGCGCTCGCTGTCGCGATGAGGGTCTCGCTTCCCACAAAACCCGAAAGGGTTCCCACGGTGACCGCCCCCGCCGTGGTAGTGGCATCGTAGACTTTGGGCGAAATGGAGGGCGCGGTGACCGACAGGGGGCGCGGTGTGATCGCAAGTGAACCGGTCTTGCCGGTGAGTGTGTAGTTCCCCGCTGCAGCTCCACTCAAGGCAAGGGTGTCGGTGGAAGCCGCCTTGAAAGTGGCGATCGCGCCGGACCATGCATCGGAGGCGCTGACCGTGCCACCCGAACCGGCGGCACCGGTGGTGCTCACCATTTTCTCCAGCGCGTAGATCGTGGCGTCCCCGGCGGCTGTGCCGGACTTCGGCAAAGCAACGACGGCGAAACCGCTGCCGTAGGGAGCATTTAGAGTTCTGCGACCATCCGCGATGCCGATCCCGCCGATCCACAGTTCGTTCGCCTGGGTCGTGACCGGCGTCGTGCCGGTGAGCGCCGCGGTGCCGGTGGCTGTGGCGCTGGCGATCTGGTCGAGCGGGTTGTCAGAAAGGATGCCGCTGTACTCGATCACGACGGCAGCGGAGACAAGCGATGCCTGGGTGATGGTGATCCCCGTGGTGCCCGTGGCGACGTTCGGGCCAATCCAGATTTCCGTCGTGGCACCACCGGTGTTGGTGCCCTGCGAGACGCGCGACCAGGTAGCCCCGCCACCGCTGATGGCGGAGACCCGGTTGGCGCTAGTGCCGCGGGTGGAAATCACTGCCACCAAGGTGTTACCCGTGAGCGGTGCGGTTGCCAGGTTCGCATTGAAGGTCGTGCTGGCGGTCGAGCCGGTGCTGCCCGTGGCGTGTTGCACCCGGGCCGGGGTGGCAAAGCTAACGATGAATCCCCGGGTCCCGACGTCCTTCGATTCGAGGGTGGCGGTGCCCGTCAGGGTGAGGTCGTCTCCGTTTACCTTGTTCAAAATCGTCAGATTGGCCGCGGTCGCCAGATCCGTCGCATCGTAGGCCCTGCTGCCGCTCAACTGGACCGGCCTCGCGAAAATGGACGCGTTGGGCACGGCGGGTTGGGCGGGCAGCACGTAGTTGCCGGCACTGGCTCCGCCGAGGGCGTAGCCGGTGGCAGTGACCGCCCAAGTTCCGGCGTTCGGACTGGCGAAGCTGCCGCTGCCGGGAACCACGGTCACTGTTTCACCGCCGATCACAGCGCCGGAAACCGTGCCGCCTGTGAGCGTGGCGGTGGCACTGCCATCGTAGATCTTATCGCTGGCGGTGACTCCGGTAATGGTCAGCGAAATGGGCGTCACCGAGTAGGCGAATGGAGTGGATGCGCTGGCTGCGAAGTTGGTGTCTCCGCCGTAGGAGGCGGTGATCGAATGGTTGGCCACCGCGAGCGCAGGGGTCGTGAAAGTGGCTGTTCCCGCGCTCAATGTGCCGGTGCCTAACAGCGTGGCGCCATTCATGAAGGTCACCGTGCCGGTGGCGGGGTCACCGGGAGCGGACACGGTGGCGGTGAAGGTGACCGACGTGCCGTAGGGCCCGGTCGCGACCGGGGATGAAGCGAGTGTCGTTGTGGAAGGCACGAGCGAGGGAATGGCGCTGACTTGATTCGAGTTGGTGCTTTCCCCGGCGGTGTTGATGGCAGACACCACGTAGTAGTAGGTGGTGCCGTTGATGGCCGTGAGATCGTCATAACTTGCGGTGCCGGGATTGCCGATCACGGCGTAGGGGCCGCCGTTAGTCAGCGAGCGTTTGATGTAATAGCTGGCGGCACCGTTGGAGAGCGTCCACGTCAGACCGACGCGGCTACCGCCGGGAGCGGCGACAAGGTTCGTTGGCGCGGGGGGTAACAGGCTGATGATTTCGACCGGGAGGGCTTCGGAGGTGCTGGTGCCGTTGGTGCCATTGCCCGCATACCGGGCCGTGATGTTGTGGGGGCCGATGGCAAGGCTGCTGGTGGTGAAGCTGGCTTGGAAAGCCCCGTTCAGAGTGCCGCTGCCCAGCAGTGCAGCGCCGGAAAAGAATGACACGGTGCCGGTGGGCGAGGTGCCCGCTACCGATGCGGTAAAGGTCAGAGGCAAGCCGGGAGCGGACGGGGTGCTTCCGCTTGTCAATGCGAGGGTGGTGGTGGTTTGCGGGAGGATGGTGACCGTGCCGTTGCCGGAAAAGTAGGTGTCGTTCTTGTTGGTGGCGGGTGAGGTGGTCGAGCCATAGGTGCCAGGTGCCAGTGGTGCGCCTGAGTTGAACTTGAGCCCGCTGATCGTGCGGTTGCCGGTGAAGTTGAGGTTCACTTTGGCCCCGGTGATGATGTCGAGAGGGCCGGTGCCGAGGGCCGCGGCGTTCGTGCAGGTCAGGGTGCCGGCGGTGATCCTATTGGCTCCGGTGAAGCTATTGCTGCCGGAGAGAGTCAACGTGTTGGACCCTAGCTTGGTGAAGCCGCCGGCACCGCTGATGACACCGCTGCATGTGAGTCCCCAAGAGGCATTGGCGATGACGGTGGCGTTCAGCGTGATCGGGCCGCTCCAAGAGGCTCCCCAGCCGTTGTCGCTGAGGAGTGTGCCGCCATTGACCGTCAGCGGATTTGACGCGGAGACGCGCTCCAGTTCGAGGGTGCCATTGTTGAGGGTCACCGGTCCTGATCCCATGGGATTGGAAAAGAGCGGGCTGATCCCGTCGATGATTGCGCCCAGATGAAGGGTGCCGTTGTTGACGACCGTTCCGCCGTTGTAGTTATTCGCAGTCGTCGAATAGAGATGCAGTTCACCCGCGCTATCTTTGGTGAGACCTCCGGGTCCGGAGATCCGGCCGGTGATTGCCACTTTACCGCCACTGATGCCGCCGAAGTTAAGGGTGGAGTTTAGAGTCAGCGGAATACCGACGGCAACCGCACTGGAGCTGTTCTGATTGAACTGTGGCAGCAAGGTGCCATTGGCGGCAAAGGTGAGGCTGTTGGTGCCGGCGAGGGTGACCGTGCCGGCTGTGTTGAGTTGGTTGAGCTGGAATCCGACTGAATCCTGAGTGGTGGTGTAGGTGCCCGCCTTGCTGATGGACATCCGGTAGAAAGGCTGTCCGGCAGCGTCGGGAACCACCGTAGCCAACGCTGCATTGGTCCAGGACGTTGCTCCACTCCAGTTGCCGGACGCGGCTGTGGCCCAGAAGAAGTCCACGGGTTGACCGGCCCAGATACCGATGGACACGGTGGCCGGGTTCGAGTTGCTGGTGCCGTTGTTGACGAGGAAGGTGAAGCTATCCGACCCGCTGTAGTTGGCCGCCGGGGTGTAGATCAGGTTGGGTGCGGTGCCTGTTAGAGTGCCGTGGGCTGGCGGATTGATGACCGTGTAGGTGAGCGTGCCGCCACTGCCAGAGAGGGTGACTGCCTGCGGGGTGTTCCCGACCGTGGTGACGCTCTGAGCATGGGCGTAGGGCGTGCGGGTCATGCCGGTGCCGTCATAGAGCCACTGCGAGCCGATGATGGCCCCGTTGGCACCTGCGAACGACGGTCCGGTCCACTTGAGCTTCACCACTGCGGAGCCGGTGTTTTCGTAATAATTCAATTGCAGGTCCACCATCTGTCCTTTGGTGAGCGCGATGGATGCGCCGTCCTTCCAGTTGGTCGTCTGGTCCACATAGTCATCGATCATCGGCAGTCCGTTCACATACAACCGGGCCCCGTCGCTGTTGAGCGTCGAGAACGTGTAGGTGCCTGTTTCCGGCACCAGCAGCAGGCCGCCCCAGCGCACGCTGAAGGTATCTGCGGCAAGCGCGGCGTTCGGCGAGGCGGTGCCCCAGTCGAAATTCACCTGCGCGTCGGTGCGGGTGAGCTTCCAATTGGTGAAGTCCATGTTGTCGAAATACTCGCCCTTCAGACCGGTGCCGGCGGTGCCGACGATGATGCTCACCGTGCCCGATGCGGAAGGGTACGAAGCACCCAAGCTATCGAGCACTTGGAAGGTGAAGGAGTCCGGTCCGGTGTAGCCGGAGTTCGGCGTGTAGGTCAGGCTCGGAGCGGTGCCGGTGAGCGTGCCGTGGGCGGGATTGGTCACATTGGTGAAAGTGACGGCTGAGCGGGGCGAAGAACCGGTTAGGGTGATGGCCCTGGGTCCGGTGATTGAAACAACCTGGGAGTTCGCCACGGCCAAGCCGGGAACCTGCGCCGCCGCGGTGATGGCGTTCTCGATCGAGGCGATGGTGCTGACGAGCGTGGTGTATTCGCTGGAGGTGGGGCTCCATTTTCCAAGATAACCTCTGAGCGTTGGCAAGGTCCAGCGGGCGGCATCACCATAGGCAGCCAGCGCATTCAGTCCCGCGATGATGGTTGTTCCGGATCCCCATCCGAAGCCTTCGGGAATGTTCAACATGGCCAGCGCGTAGGGGATGCCTTCGCTGACCTTGTATTTCGAGAGCGTCTTGATTCCGTTTGCGCGGGAATCGGCGCTCCACATCCGGTCGGCGAGACACTCGATCTCGATGACCTTGAAGAAGTCGGGGATCAGCGCCTGCACATCCGCCACCGGGAGTTTATCAAAGCAGAACCGGGAGGCACCGGAGCGGGAGTAGGAATCCGGTTGTTTCAAACCGGCCTGAACCGCCGGATACAGAAGGCTCTTGGAGGCGCTGACGGTGTAATCGCGGATGTTGCCACCGCCATAGATGGCATCGCCAAACAGGGCGAGAGAGAGGAAGTTGTTCGACATCTGGATCGGGTCGCTCCAAACGATGACATCCGGGTCCGTGGCGTTGGCCGTAAACCTCGTGAGCATCGTATCGCGGTGCGTGCTGGCCGTGGCGGCGGTGTAGCTGCGGATCGCGGAGGCAGCTTTGGCGCGAACCCAGAGATCGGTCTCGGTCGTCTTGTCGAGGCGCTGGACGATGGTCGGCAGGGCGGTGGCATCCTTGAGCAGACCGAGAGCCTGGCAGGCACCCATGCGGCCGTTGGCGTCAGGGCCGGTGACCAAGTTGCGCAGGGTGGTGAGCTCCGCAGGTTGCACGGTGCGGGTAATCTTTGTCAACTCGATGGCGGCGTAGTGACGCACCACGGGATCGAAGTCGCTGAGAGCGGTGATCAACTGGGCGTTGGTAAAGCCGGGGCTATCCACCTTGAAATTCGCGGCGGCGACGGCGTGGGCCACCTTGGCGGGGTCGAGGGTGTTGGCGGGGTTGGCGTTCTTGCCGGTGATATAGAGCCTCTGCAGGGGCAGCGCGTAAGTGAGGATGTAACACGCGGTGGCATTCATGCCATAGTAGCCGCTTGCTCCCAGATAGGTGCCGCCGGAGGTCGTTCCTCCGCCGTATTGCTCGCCGCCATCGTAGGCAAACGAGCCATCGGTGCGACGGGAGAGATCGAGATGCCAGCGCACGGGATTCAAGTGCTCTGCCACGGCAAGGGCACCGCCCATGTTGGCCCCCATCGCACTCCACAGATAGCTGAAACCCTGGCCAGTATGGCCATACTCGCGACCGCGGTAGCTGGCGGTGGTCATGCGTGAATAGTATTCGGTTTCCGCGGTGCGACCGGACTGCACGCCGAAGAGTACGGCGCACATCGGATCTTTGCCGTTGGATGAGTGACCGCTGATGAAGGGTTCGTGTTCGCCGTAGGGAATCGGGCCCTTGTTGACGTAAAACGCGAAGAAGTCCGAGCCGCGCTGGATCGCCCCGTCAATTTCCGGATCGATCGCCTGCCCGCCTGCGAGCAACGCCTTCTTGCCCAGCACGATGGCCGTGTTGGCAACAATGCCGACCGCGTTGACCGGGCCGTAGCCGGTGTTCATGCGGCGGCCGGAGCCGTCGGGTCTCAATACCGACGGGCCGTGACCGAAGGTGCCATTGATGCTCTGGGACTGGACGAGCTTCAGCGTGTAGCTGTTAATACCGGGGAGGACATTGGCATCGCCCGTTGCAAGGTAATACTCGGCGAGAAACAGGCCTTCGTAGGCCCAGTCCCAGATGGGCAGTCCGCCATCCACCGGACCTGCGCTTGCCAGCGACCGGGCATAAGTTTGCAGGCGGGTCTGCACCGCGGCGAAATCGGGATCGCCCGACTGCACCCCGGCTAACAAAGCCAGAGCGCTGATGGCTCCACTCCAATCACTGGTAAGAAAGCTCGTGTTGGCAAGGAGTTGGCCGACCAATTTGTTACGGGCGTTGGCGAGGATGAGTGTGGATTTCGGGCAAGAGTAGGGAGCGGTGGCGGTGTAGTCGCCCATGATAGTCATCGCGATGTTCTCATCGGTGATGACACCGGCGCGCCAGCGTTTGACGCGCAGGGTGCCAGCTCCGGAGTTCTCGGCCTCGCTGATGGCTGCGCCGAAAGCCTTGCGGGCATCACTGGAAAAATTCGGCACGGTGCCGCTGCTGGCCGCCATGGCACCGAGGATCACATCATCGACCGCCAGCACGGCGCTGCCCGGTGTGCTTGCCACGGTGACCAGAATCTGGCGGCTTTCGCCGGTCATGGTTCCATCCGCACCGTGGGTGTTGCCGGCTCCGCCGCTGAGATAAATCCAGCCGCGCAGGCCGGTGGGCCCGAGATTGTAGGTCTCGCCGTATTCGGGTGTGGCAGTGGTGTCGGTTTTAAGTGCTGCGATCACACCCGCTGCGGTGAGGTCGGGCGGCGCGGCTCGGAGCGCGCCGGAAAGGGCGAGCAACAAGGTCAAAAAGAGTGCGGGGAGCGCGGTGCGGGAATGGGTCAGGGTGTTCATTTGATGCTTCGCAGTTCTGGCTGAGTGCTTGCCGTTTCGATCGATTGGATGGCGTCCTCGACCGCGCCGACGCGGTCCTTGTTCAATGATGAGGGGAACGCGCCGGCTGCCGTGTCGTTGTTGAACATCACGATCAGCTCCTTGAGCGCGGGAATCTGGGGTTTGGCGGCGGCTCCATAGCCTGCGACGATTTTCATGATCTCGCCGGTCCGGGTTTCGCTGCCGTGTCCTCCCTGGGTTTTGGCGAGACCCACGGCGGCAGCAATGCCTTCCTTAAAATGATATTTGGTAAGCGCTTTCAAGCCAGCCATCCGGATCACGTTGTTGAACATGGTGTCCGCCGGGCTGGGGTTTTCGACGGCGACGAGGATGACCGGCGCGAGGGCGATCACGTCCTCCTGGCTGAGCTGGTTATTGAGGACATGATCGAGCGTGGCGCGGGCCATGCCATCCGGATTCGTCGATACCGAGCGGATCGCGGCATACCGCAACTTGGGGTCGATTTGGCCAAGTCCATCCTTCAGAGGTCCGGAGAAGACAGCGGCGGCCAGTTGTCCGTGGGCGATCTGGACGGGATCCTCCCAGCGGATGGACGACGATGGCTCCGCGGTGGCAACGAGCGCCTTGAGAATACCCTCCAAGGCGGGCTTGGCGGTTCCGCCCATCTTCCGGATCGCCTGCGCGGCCTTGTAACGCACCCAGCGATCCTCGTGGGAGAGCCGTTTCACCAAAGCCGGCAGGGCATCCGGGGTGTTGAGCAGTCCCAGCGTCTCGCAGGCACCCTGGATGCGGTGCGGTTCACTGCCCTCGGCGAGCTTGATGAGCGCAGCGACCATCGCCTTGGCTTCCAGGCGCTTCGCCAATTCCTCCGCCGCCCAACTGCGGACGATGGGCGACCAATTGCCGAACGCAGCCACCAGCTCCTCCGCGGACATTTCGCGCCGATCCAGATCGAAGCGCCCGGAAGCAACGGTGGCCGTGGCCTGGTTCTTGTCGAGCCAGCCGGATTCAGCGGCATCGCGGCCGGTGATCACCAGATTCCGCAAGGGCAAGGCATAGGTGAGAACATAAGTGGCGGCCGGGCTCAGGCTGTAATAGCCACTCTTTCCAAAGTAAGTGTCGTCGTCGGTCTTGCCGGCTCCATATTGTTCGCCGCCATCATAGGTGAACGAGCCGTCCGACCGGCGCACCAGATCGAAGTGCCATGAGGCCTTGCGGAAGAACGCCGCCGCCGCCTCCGGCCCGCCGACGGCAGCCCCGAGCGCACTCCACAGGTAGCTGAAGCCCTGGCCGGTGTGGCCGTACTCGCGGCTGGCGTAACCCGCGGTCGCCATCCTGGCGAAGAATTCGGTCTCCTTCGGTTTGTTGCCCATCGCGGAAAACATCACCGCGGTGATTGAATTTTTGCCGTTGTTCTCATGATACGGCCACGGCTCGTGTTCGCCGTAGGGGATCGCCCCCTTGTCGGTGAAGTAGCCGAAAAACCCCGCGGCCCGCTCGATGGCCCGCTCGACTTCCGGATGCTTCACCCCGCACTTTCTCGCCAGCACGATCGAAAGGTTCGCGGGAAGCCCGGCCATGTTCACGGGACCGTAGGGCGGCACGGAACCGTTGAATTTGCCATCCTTGGTGAGCGCGGCAAAGCCGTGGCCGAAGGTGCCATACATGCTCTGACCGCGGGCCAGCGACAGGGCGATCTTTTCGATCGAGGGCAGCACTTCCCGATCCCGGGTCACCAAGAAATACTCGCAGAGAAACAAATTGCGATGGCCCAGGTCCCAGGCATTGCCCCAGTTGGGACCGGCGGGCTTCTTATCGGGATCCACATCACCCGCTGCCAGGTTGCGGGCAAGCTCCTGCAATTTCGGCAGATAGTCGGGGTTGCCGGTCGCGAGCAGGGCGAGACCTTGGACGGATCCCGTCCACCCGCCGGCCAGTTTCTCCTGATTCAGAACCTCGCAGGCCTTTTCGAAAATCCGCTTGGATTTGGCGCAGTCCCAGGGAGCGGTCTCGCTGTAGGTTCCCATGACCGCGAGCTTGAGAGCGAGATCCAACACCTGGCCGCCGCGCGAGACCATCAACTTCAGGGCACCGCCCTTGGCTTCCGTTTCCGCTTCCTGAATGGCCAGGGCGAAGCTCTTCCGCGCGTCATCGCCAAAAGGCTTGCCGTCCACGCCGAGGATCACGTCATCGACCTGCACCACGCCATCCGCCGGTGAAGCCGCGCCGACGTGGGTGACGAGAATCTGCCGGCTGGCTGAGGTCGTGCGGCCTTGCGCGGCGTCGAGGTTGTCCGCCGCCTTGGTATGGATCCAGCCGCGCAGACCAGTCGCGCCAAGGTTGTAGGTGAGCTTCCTGTCGATGGTGCCGATCGCTCCCGGGTCGGTGAGATCCGGCGGGGTGATGTCGGGCGCGGCGGCGAAGGCGAAGATGCCGGATGCCAGCAGCAGGGCGCAGCCGAATCCTGCCGCGGATGAGGGTCCTTTCATGATGGGGGAACTGCCGTGGGATTTCATCAGTAGGAAGAATGCGAAACGATTGCGATCATTGGTGCTGCAAGTGGCTGCGGGCCAGCAACACGCCGAGTTGCACGATGCCCCCGGTGTTGATGACGAGCTTTTCCTCGGGCGGGGGAAGATCGAAGACTTTAAGATGGATGAACGCAGGGTCCGCCGCGGCCATGGCGGCGAGGTTTGCCGTAACGTCGATGCTATCAAGTCCCTCCTCGGCGGGAGGCGACTGTTGGCTGACATGCCATTTGAGCGCAGGCAACGCCAAGTCCAAGCGGCTCTGAGCCACGGTGGATTGCAGCCATTTGGCGGCATCCCTCCGGTAGGGACCGAAGGCCATGTCGTTCTCGCCGGCATGATAGAAAATCCCTACGACCTCGACCGGATGTCCCTTGGCCTTCAGTTCCTGAACCGCACTGCGGATGAAGGCGATGAAGGGTTCGTAGAGATTGCAGTCTTTTGCAGTAGTTCCCTGCGGAGTCCAGTCGTTCATCTGCGAACCGCTGTGGGTGAACTTGGCGATGGCGATGTTGCCGGGCACCTTGCCTTGCAGGGTTTTGGCAAAGCTCAGCTCCGGACCCAAGGTGTCGTAAGGTCCGGCGGGTCCGAGCGGCTCCCAGCCATGCGAGGTCTTGTAGCCGCCACCGAGGCTGTATTTGAAGGCGATCTTGGCGTTGTCATCCGCCAATGGCTCAAGACCCCGGGTCGCCTTGAGCTCGCCGGTGAAAGCGCGTTCGCCTTCCATGTTGCGGTGCCCGGCGAGGATGAAGAGCTTCACCGGGCTGCCTTTCGCGTAGGGCCAGGCTTTGAGCGGCCGCTCGGCATTTGGAGTCTTTCCGACCGTCCGGAGGTAGGCGTCGGCGTGGTTCACGCCGTGCTGCAACTGCCCGAGGGTGCCGTAGTGATAATGCAATCCCGCGCCGCCGCCGATCTCCACCGCGTCATGCGAGGTCGGGATGTAGTCTGCCACCGGATCGGAATCGGTAACGGCCTTCTGTGCCGTCCGGATGGCATACATGTTGTCGCGATTGTCCATACCCCAGACGGTCTTGGTGCATAATTCGCCGATGTAGAACCGGAGCCCGGGGGTCTTGAGGTCGCGCCGCCAGCTTGCGAGGAAATTCCTGAGGTTCTTGGCGTAGGCGGCCTTGAACCCATCGTCGAACATGTCGTTCTCGCCCTGATGCCACATGAAGCCTTCGATGCGATAGTCCACCTTCTTCCGGTCCAGTTCCGCAAGCGACGCGCGAACCAGATCCAGGGCGAGGGGGTAGAGTTTGAAACCGCGGGGCTCATCCGGATTCCAATCGCCACCGAGGGTCGTGCCGCCGGCCGCGCACTCGATGATGGCGATGGGTGCCTCGGAATTCTGTGCCACCCGCTTGGCAAAGCTCAGCTCCGGTCCCACGACGTCGCCCACGGGCTGCAAGTCGACCCACCCATTCGACGTCTGCTTGTCCTCGCGGCCGATGCTGTAGGAAAACAGGACGTTTTTCTGGGGTCGGTCGAGGCCGGCGAACGGGGGAAAGCGCTGGATGTCCTTCACTTTCGAATCCGAGCCGACCATGTTCGACTGGCCCGCGAAGATGAAGACGCGCAGGGTCTTGTCGCCGGCAGCGGTCTCCCGCGCGCTCACTGGAACGCCGAGCGACAGAGATAGGACGAGCGCAAGCGCGGCCAAAAGTCGGAGTCGGTGGTTGGTGGTGGTCATGGCGGATGATTCTCCCGGGTGGTTTCAGGGGCTCTGACCCGAGGGGCACAATTCCTCCACTTCCTTCGCCTTCCTTACCATACCGCCGGACGAGGGCAATGTTGGAGTCGAAATGCCTTCCGTGAATGTTGGAAGATTGCCTTACTCCCGGATGTTCCGGCCTACTGGTCCCCGTAAACTCTGAATCTCCATGAAACGATCACAAACCCTTTCCCGTGGACATTTTATCCTGCTGGTCGCCTGCGTGGCCGGGCTGGCAGTACCGACGTTTCATGGAAAGTCGTCGGGAGAAATCAACAAACCGCCCGCGGACCTGCATCTCTATCTGTTGATCGGCGGGGCGAACATGGCGGGACGTGCCGAAGTCCCGGACGACGCCGGCGACATCATCGACCGCTGCTACCTTCTCAACGAAAAGAACGAGTGGGAACCTGCCCGCAACCCGCTCAACCGCCATTCTCCGGCCAGCCGGGAGGCCACGCTCCAGAAGCTCGGCCCCGGATACAGCTTCGCTGGGGAATTGCTCGGGCGGAACAAGGACATCTCCATCGGTCTCATCGTCCACGCGACCGACGGAGTGGAAATCGACGACTGGCTCGGCAAGTCGGAGACCTATTGGGGCGCCCGCAAACGCGCCAAGGCGGCCATGAGCCAAGGGACTTTGAAAGGGGTGCTTTGGCATCAGGAACAAGCTGGCGGCAAGGCGCCCGACGACTATCTCGACAAACTCCGATCCCTCGTCGGCAACCTGCGCAGCGACCTGAACGACGGCAATTTGCCCTTCATCGCCGGCCAGGTCCACGGCGCCCCGGAGCTCAACGTCCCCATCGCCCGGCTGCCGGAAGCCGTGCATGGCACCGCTTTCGTCCGCGCCGAAGGCCTGACCACCGACGGCGGCAAGAACTTCGATACCAAAAGCCAGCTCCTCCTCGGCCAGCGCTACGCGGAGCAGATGATCCGGCTTCAGGCGGCGCAGTCCGGGTCCGGGCCGCAGCCGCCCTCCGACATCAAATTCATCGACCCCCATGTGCATGCGATGTCCGTCACGCCGATCGGGCTCCGGGCGGTCGCGCAGTGGATGGAGGATCGCAACGTCGAGCACTGCATTGTCAGCCCGCTCAGCCACAAGGGCTCGCGCCCGGGGAACGAGGAGGAGCGCGAGGCGATGCTCGCCAATTTCCGCCCCTACAAAGGCCGGATCGACCGCATGTGCATCATCGATCCCGGCGAAGTCGCCACCACCGACGAGGCTGTGACCCTCCTGAAGCGCGAGATCGCCGACGGGGCGGTGGCCTTTGGCGAACACTACGGCGTCGGGCTCATGTTCGACGATCCGAAGAACCTGATGCTCTACGAAGCCTGCGAGAAGACCGGGTTGCCGGTCATGTTCCACATCGACCAGAACAAGAACATGGTCGAGCCCGGGATGGCGCGCGTGGACCGGGTGCTCAAGATGTTCCCGAAGTGCAAGGTCGTCGCTCACGCCTACTGGTGGCGGCAGTTGCAGGACGGGACTTGCGATCGCCAGCTCCGGGAGCACCCGAACCTCTATGCTGACATGTCGGGGCAGGTGGTCGTCGACGTCCTCAATCGCGACCGTAAGTAC
>JAYTLR010000032.1:0-59322 GCA_043729195.1 Akkermansia sp. | reverse complement strand
GAGAGGAAGTTCCGCTGAGGCCGGACCGGTTGACCGACAGGCCCGCCGTGTGGGACAATGGAGGGTGATGAAACCATCACCAGACAGGTCAGCGGTGCAGGGGGTGATCCGGCGCTGGATGCCGGAGCTTCGCCGCGCGGCGTCCGCCAGCGGCGAGGGACCGGCCGCGCTCCTTGAGCGCGTGCTGGAGTCGACGCTGCCGCGGATCGGCGAGGTCGACGTGCCAGGACTGCTCGCCGACGCGGAGGCGTCGGGGTTCGAGCCAGTGGACGACCTCGACCGATGGCAGGCGGGCCGGGAGCGTGGCCTCCGCGAGCGGCTTTCGGGAATCCGGCCATGGCGGTGCTGATCCGCGAGAGCCGCCTCGCCCGGAGGGACCTGTGCGCCATCGTGGACAGGATCGCCGCGGACAACCCGGCGGCGGCATTCCGTCTGGTCCGGGCGGTGCGGGTGACGTACGAGCGGATCGCGCGCTGGCCCCAGTCGGGAAGGCTCCTTGCGGAGCCCGACTTCCGGATGTCCCCGGTGCGGGGATTCCCGGAGTATGTCGTGATCTGGCGGGCGCGCGACGACCGAGTGGAGATCTACCGAGTCTTCAACGGAAAACCCGGCCACCTGCGGGTGGTCGGGAGACGGGATGGGCGGCCGGGTGACTGACGAGTGTATGTCGAGATGATCGGGTGTGAGGTTCCGCGTCCGGAAGGGCGCGGCCTTTTTCTATTCCATCAGCCGGCCGAGGTAGTCCTGGAAGTCGGCAGGCTGGAACCGGACAAGGGATTCCGCCACGGAGCGGGGGATGGGCAGCGAGAGGAACTCGCGGATGTCGTCGTCCATTCCCGGCGACGCGTCGTAGGTGCCCTCCCTCACCGCCTGCCTGACGGTGGCAAGGTGAAGGATGACTAGCTGGACGAACCGTCGCTCGGCAGGGGAAGGGGGAGCCGCGGATAAATTGACCTCGGGCTCAAGGACGCGCGCCAAGGAGGGCTGCTCGACAAGCCTTTCCCAGATATCCCGGTGCGCCTCCGTAAGGCGGAGGATCACCTCGGTGCGGCGCACCTTGGTATCCATGCGCAGCGCGGCGGCCGATATGAGAAGGCCACCCACCACTCCGGCGGTTTGTAGGAGGTCTATCCAACTCGTTCCAAGCCATGCGACCATGCTTCGCCCATTCTAGCAGATGCACGCGCGAAGTACCAGCGGTCAGCCTGAGTCTCTAGCCGGGCCCCTTGGCCGCAAGTTCCTCGGCGCGCTTCACGAGTTCGGTCGCCGTGGTCTCAAGCGCGATGGCCAGGCGGGCGAGCTTGTCGACGGTCGGACACCGAAGTTCCCGCTCGATATAGCCGACGTATTGGCTGGAGATGCCCGCGCGATTGGCGACCTCGTATTGCGAGAGTCCCTTCTCGGTGCGGATTGAGCGCACCACGGCAGCGACAGCCTTGGAGAAGGCACCTGAGCGGCGTGTGACGGCATCCACGCGGCGAGCGATACACGGAGGACTCCGGCTCCCGGTATGTCACTATGGTTCGTTTTTGGCTTGCGGTGCGCCCGGCCTTTGTGCACCGTCCTGTCTAAATCTTCCCCTGCCATGATCCTTCGCCGCCTCGGAACGTCCCCCTCGCAGCGCGCCTCCGCGGAATGCGTGGCCTGCAACAACTGCCCCGACCTGTTCGAGCTGGCGGACGGGGACTTCGCGATCATCGGATCCGACGTGACGGACGAGGTCGTTCCCCACCTTCCCTCCGACGCGGGCTGCGGCGCGGGCGAGCGGATTGTCCGCATCCCGCGGGCGGTTCTCTTGGCAGCACGAAGAGATCTCCCGAACGAGGGGCATTAGGCGGAGGCGTCAAGAGTCCTGCTTGGCCGATTTCCGGCATAAGGGCTCGCAGGCGGGCCAATCGCATGTCTTGCAATCTGCTCGCCCATCTGCTTCTTACCCGGAAGAGCGGGGAAGGCGGCTTTGCCACGCCGTCCAAATGCTGTCGACTGAAAGCGGTCGGACCGGCATGCCGCATCGCTTCCGCCAAGGATAGAATATTAGCAACCCGGATTCTCCTCCCACATGAGTTCCATCCAGATCGACGCCTTCGAAGTCCAACTCGGCGCAGGAATCCTGCTTCAGTTCGACAGCCCGAACGATGGGCCCATAACGATCCTCGCTGATGCGGGGGTGCAGGCATCTGGCTATCCGGCCGATCATGTCCACCGGAAGCTTCCAGCCGCGCTGGACGGCTTTTCTCCTGGCAACCGGCGGATCGATCTCATCGTCGGAACGCACTACGACGCGGATCATCTCAGGGGGCTTGTTCCGATCATCAAAGACACCGGATACGAGATCGGGGAGGTCTGGCTCCCGCCGGTCGCGGACGACGAGGCTCCCAACGCCCTGCGCGCTGCGCTAGTCGAGGACCAGTTCCTGGCTGTGAAATGGTCAAGAGACGGCGGGGCCGAGATGGCAAGGACCTACCTCGCCGCGCACCTTGACCAGTGCCGGGCCCTCCGCGAGGTCGAGCGTGAAGCCCTCGGTGCTGCCGGAGACGCGAGAGGGCTGGTTTGGAGCCCGAAGTCCAGGCTGGAGAGGATTGATCGAGACCTTGATCCGGAAATCGATGGGAGGTCCGGAATGGCTGCGCTGAGGGCGGCTTTCGAGGAACAGCTTGAAGAATGCAGCGGCCTTCCAGGTGATGAGAGCTGCGACTGCCACGCAAACGCGCCGTTCGGCCAGGATGTCGTTTCCGCTGCCACCCCTATCCCGCGCTCCGTGTCTGCCTTCAGCGCGAAGTCGCTGTTCACCAAACGGGGCCTGTATTCCCAGCGGATGCGGTGGAAAGAGGATCCAGAACTGGCGTCTTACCAGAGCCTTTCGTTCGCCCTACTTCGCAAGGCGACGGCCCGCAATGCAATCACTGCCTCCCATCTTGCAGAGGTCGTGGCCGCCCTGAAGGCGCGCGCGCCGGCGGTCCCTGTGAAGTGCCGGGTGATCCCGAACGGAACCCCCGTCAGGCTTCGATGGAGCAGTCGCTTCAGGAAGTTCCTGCCGGGCGCGGCGGCAGAGGAGGGCGAGCCGGTGATCACCCTGCTCGGCCCCTCCGAGGGCTTGGTGAAGAAGCACCGCGACAAGCTCCCGGTACTCCAGTCTGCAAGTCTGGCGCTGTATGCCAGGATCCCGATCGAGGGAATCACCCCTAGCAACCAGCTCAGCTACATCTTCAAGGTCGAACACCAAGAGCAGTCGATCCTGGTGACAGGGGACGCCGGATGCGTCGACTACCAGTCGAGGCCGGGGGCGAACGCCCCTTACTATCCGGACCTACTGGCGGAGTTTGCGCCGCTCCATGTGATCCAGGTGGCGCACCACGGGGGACACAACGCTCACTTCTACAGGGTCCTTCAGCAAAGCGAACTTACTTCTCAAGGCTTCGCCCCGACGTTGATCCTGTCCCACGCGACCGAAGATGTGCACCGGCCTTCGGAGGCATTCGCCCAGTTCATCGGCGAGTTGCCGAGCGGCCTGAGTCCCTCGCTCCTGTTTACCAGCCGGCCGCTCTCGGAAAGGGTGGAGGGGTTCGACCAACTGATCCATCCGTCAGTAGGCACCACCGGCGACGTTGGTGACATCCGCCTCTCCTTTGCGGGAGGAAGTTGGCAGGTTGACTCCCACGCGATCAAGATCTGAGCTGACTGGTGATTGCGGATTCTGCGACTGCAAGAAGTAGGCAGGTCGACTCCGGCCGATCTGTCGGATATGGCAACCAAGGCCCCTCGGTCAACTCGCGGTGCTTCATTGAGATTGCTTAGTACCTCTCAAGTAATGTTTTTGTCTTGATCCTGCGAAATTCTGAAACATATGGTGCGGACGTCTGATGGGGCACTTCCGCGGACCAGAGAAATCAACAATTCGCCCCCCCCGCAATGAATGTGCTAGCTCCCATTCTCGTCGTATCGGTTCTTGGAGTTGCGCAGGGCGGCCCCTTTCCCGACTTTGGATACGCTCCTCCCGATGACTGGGATGGGGATAAGTTTAGCTTGAGCCAAAGCTATCCAGCGGACGTGCCGCCCGCAGCCGCCAAGCCATGGGAAGCCATCGACTTCAAACGCGACCCGAAGGGGTATCTCGGGGCTATCCTTGACTATTGCTTCGAGGGCAACGTGGAGGCCGGGTTTAGGCCCGAACTCAATACGGCAAGGAAGTGGTTCCATGCGCCCTGGCTCCACTTCGGCGGGAACGGACGCGAGTTCGTCCGCGGACTCACCAAGGAGAGAAACTCGCGAGCTTTCGAGCTTTCGCCGATGCAGTCGAGTTCCTATCGGAACTTCGCGGTCGGCCTCTACGACGAGCTCGGAGGCTACACGATCGGCCGCGTCTGGAGAGACCCGCAACATCCAGATGCTCAAGCCGCCAAGTTCCCGGAAGGGACCGTCACATTCAAGCTCCTGTTCACGACGGCTCCGGTTTCGGTAGTGCCGTTCCTCGAAGGCGCTCCCGCTTGGTTCGCCGACATCGACCGCAGCGCTAGTTCCACGCAGATCAAGTCCAACGAGGTGCGGCTCTTGCAGATCGACGTCGCAGTGAAGGACAAGAGATCCATGGCCGGAGGATGGGTCTTCGGGACCTTCCACTATGACTCGCAAGTTCCCGGGGATACCCCGTGGAAGAAGTTGAGGCCGCTCGCCTTGTCCTGGGGCAACGATCCCACCCTGACAGAGTCCCTCTACTCCTCCGGAAGCCAGCCGGAGGAGTCATGGGTCAATCAGGAATCCCCCATCGTGACGTATAGGAAGAATCCTCCATCCGGGGCGTTTCCGCCTAAAGTCATGGGATGGGCGGGGAGGGCAAACGGCCCAGTGGACAACTCGCTATCCTCATGCGTCAGCTGCCACATGACCGCCCAGAGTCCCGGAAGGTCCGGTATGCTTCCCCCGTCGGATAGCACCGAGGAGCGGCGACTGCGATGGTTCCGCAACTTGGAGCCGGGCAAAGCATTCGACGAGGGAACGGACTCGCTTGATTTCTCCCTCCAACTGGCCGTGGGCATCCAGAACCTGAAGTCGTTCAACGACACGGTTGCAAACCTTGCGGGATTCCGAGCTGGCGACAGAACGGGGCTAACGCGGTTCCTCCGCACCGATGAGACCCCTTCACTCGAGTGGAGAGGCGACCAGCCCCAGGAGTACCGGTTCAGCCGGGATCCCGGCGAGGACTAGCACTGAACGCCCCACACCCCGAGACCCAGGCCAAGCATCCGGTTCATCCAGGTCCTCCTTGCACGGCTCTTTACTGACAAGACTTCCTCATCGCTACCTCGATCCAGAACCCCCTCCTAGTATCCCAGCCCCACGCATCAAATGCCAAACTTCATTCAACAACTCGCCTTGGTTTCCGAGTCGCCTAGCATCGGACTTCCCGAGGTAACCCGCGTCGCCGCCGCCCTTGACAAGCAGGCAACCCGCGACTTTGCCCCCATCTGGGGTATCAGCGCCAGCATCCACGCATTCGCCACACTTGAAGAGGTTCCGCTCGGATACTGGCCCATGATCGTGCAGGACGACATCGGCTACCAAGGTGCCGCGGGAATCCACCTCGACCGTGACGGACAGCCCTTCGCACTGATCAGCTCCGGCGACGGCTGGGCGCTAACGGCAAGCCACGAGGCACTTGAAATGCTGGCGGACCCCTTTGGAAATCGCACGATAGCGGGCCCTTCGATCATGCCAAAGCAGGGTCGCGTGAGCTATCTTGTAGAGGTAAGCGATCCGTCGGAGGCTGCCGAGTTCGGCTACACGGTCAACGACCTCCTCCTCTCCGACTTCTACACGCCGAACTACTTCGATCCCGTCACGGCCTCGGGTGTGCGCTACAGCTTCACAGGCGCCATAAAGAAGCCCAGGGAGGTGCTCAAGGGCGGCTACCTGAGCTGGCAGGATCCCGTCAGCGGCGAATGGTTCCAAGCCACCTATTTCGGGACGAAGCTCGAATTCGTAAAGCTGGGGCTCCTTGATGCATCCAAGGGCAGCATGCGCTCTCAGATCGACGCTCTGACGATGGCGAACACGATGAAAGTCCTGAGGCCGAAGAAGGCCCTGATGATGACGGCGGCGAAGCGACAAGTGTCTGGAGACGCTTCGTCGGTAGCTAGGGCCGGCTCTCTAAAGATCCAAATCAACTCCCTTGTGAAGGCCGCGAAAAAGTCATATGGTGCAGTCCAATGAAGTCATCGAAAGATCCGGTCCCTGACGACAAAACCCCAGCGAATTCTGAGCAGGTGGCGCGAGCATCGCGACTTCGCAGCTCCATTTCAGCCATCAAACGCGGCGAGGTTTGCGGTCCACCAACCCCCCGCTCATTCACCGAGCAGGCTGCTGCAGCGGCAGCACGACGGAAAGGGGCTGCGAAAAAGGAGGAGTGAAGAGCTTCCCCGACAAATGCCTTCCATCCGCGCGGCGAACCGGGCGCTGGCTACAGCATTCGTCCGTCCTGTCGGAGATCCTCTTTCTTGCGATAGGTGATGGCTTGTCGGTTTTCGGACGCATCGTAGAGCTAAGCAGATGCAACGGATTGGGCTGGGGTTCAGGTTGTAGAGGCAATGTTTCGGTAGTCCAATTGGATGCGCGGGGTCTGGGTTGCACTAGGCACTGTCGTATCTGTAGCGGCAGCGCATCGAAGCGCCTCAGATGTTTCGCTCTTTGACTGAACTTATCCACAGGTGGGTCCTTGGGGCGTGGTACAATCTCGGGATGATCCGACGGACCCTGCTCTTCGAGCGCCCATCGAACCTCCCGCCCCTCCAACTCGCCCCTCTCGACGAGGAGATCCTCCGCCATGTCCGGCGGCACCGCTTCCTCCGCTCCGACCAAGTGCACCGACTCGTCGGCGGGTCCGAGGGACAGGTCCTGCGGCGCATCATACTCCTCTTCGAGCACGGCTTCCTCGACCGGCCTGAGGCCCAGCTCCGCTACGGCGCGTCGATGCGCAGCCGCGACCTGGTCCACGGCCTTGCAAAGCGCGGGGTGCGTCACCTGCTCTCGCTGGGAGAAGTGGAGTCCCACCGCATCCACGAGAAGCGCGTGGGCCAGCTCTACCTCGACCACACGGTCGAGGTCGCGGAATTCATGACCCGCCTGGAGCGCGAGCTTCCGCCCGGCGTCACGCTGTCCTACGAGGACGACGGCGCGTCGGTCCAGCGCTCGGTGGCCGGCTGCTCGTGGTCGGTTCCGGTCCACTACCGCGGCGAGGAGCTGCGGGTTGGGGTGGTGCCAGACCGGGTGTTCCGCCTCTCGACCCGCGACGAGACGCTGCTGTTCTGCCTCGAGGTGGACCGCGGCACGATGCCGGTGGTCCGCTCGAACCCGGCGCAGTCGTCGTTCTACCGCAAGCTGCTGGCCTACCACGAGACGTGGCGCAGCGGGCTGCACGTGCGCGAGCTGGGATGGCGGCGCTTCCGCGTGCTGACGCTCACCTCCTCGGCGGAGCGGCGCGACCACCTGGTCGACGTCTGCAAGGAGGTGGTCGCGGGCGGCGGTTCGGGGCTGTTCCTCTTCGCGGACACGGACACCTTCAAGCGGGAGCCGTCCCTGACGGCGATGCCGTGGATCACCGGGGACGGGCTGAACGTGGCGAAGATCCTGTCGGAGACGAGGGGATAGCGGTTCCCGGGTCATCGCCCGCGCCCGCATCCGCTTGGCCGGGTTGTCCACAGGCGGAATCCGGCCCGTGGTAGAATCGGAAAGGACAAAGCAACGGCTCCCTGGCGGGTCCCCTCGGGGAACTGCCTCGGGGCTTTTTTCGTACATTCCAACGCCAACCACAATTCCAACGATGAGAAAGCCATACGTGAACTTCCGCGAGCTAAAGGCCGCAGTCGGCATCCGCCGCGTGCTGGAGCGCTACAACCTGCTGGAGACCCTGCGAGAGCAGGGCAGCCGGCTGTCCGGGCCTTGCCCGATCTGCGGCGGCGAGGGCGGCACGTCCTTCCGCGTCTGCCAGGAGAAGAACTGCTTCATGTGCTTCCGCTGCCAGACCGGCGGCAACATGCTGGACTTCGTCGCCACGATGGAGGACTGCTCGGTCCGCGACGCGTCCGTCAAGGTCGCGGAGTGGTTCGAGATCGAGACCGACAGGCCGGGGCGGGCGTCCGCCAGCAAGTCGGCGAAGACAAGCGAGAAGAAGGCTCCGCCTCCGGCCGCGAAGTCGGAGGACGTGCCGCCCGCGCCCGCTGTCCGATCGGAGCCCGATGTCCCGGCGGCCCGGGAACCGGAGCCGGCCATGCCAGCACCTTCCGGTAGCCCTCCGCTCACCTTCGAGCTGAAGCTGGAGCCGGAGCACCCGTGGTTTGCCCAGGTCGGGCTGACTCCGGAAACCGTGAGGAAGTTCGGCCTCGGGTTCTGCGCGAGGGGAATGATGGGCGGACGCATCGCGTTCCCGATCCGCAACGCGAAGGGGGAACTCGTCGGCTACGCCGGCCGCTGGCCGGGGGAGGTTCCTCCGGACGGACAGCCGCTATGGCGATACCCCAAGGGTCTCGACCTGGACCATTTGGTCTATCCGGCCGAAAGGCTGGCCGAGGCGGACCTCACCCGGGCGCTCCTCGCGAGGGACCCGCTCCAGGTGTTGCTGTGCCTGCAGATGGGGCTGGACGATGTCTTCTTCGTACCGGCTGAAGCCTCTTTGGAGGGCGCACTGAGCGTCATCGGACGGGCACAGGATTAGTTCAGGGCCGGATTCGTTGCGACGGATCCGGCCTTTCATCATTCACGGTGGAGGACGAGGGCGGCATAGCTCGCATCCATGGGGGCTGCGACGTCATGGACGGGTCAAGCCGTCAGCCTGCTGGCTGCGATCAAACTTTTCACTTCCTGAAGCACCCAGCGCTACGGTGGTCCGCGTTTGGGATCGTTACATTCGCCTCGATCCAGTGCTGCTCCTGTGAGAAGAAAAAATGCGGGACGCCCATAGGCTTCCGGCCCCTATTCAGGCAGTGCCCTGAGACTATGCGATACCAATGCCACGGGGCGGCACCGAGATTGGTCGCCAAGGGGTTTAAATGAACACGCCCGCCCTATTCTCACTGCAGGTCCCACTGTTTGCTTCCGGCGCGGCATGGGCCCGATGGTATGAGGGGGGAACTCTCGTGGATAGGGCGTGTACTCGGCGGAGACTCAGCAGGATGCTTCGCAATGGGGATTTATGATTAATGAATTGAAACCGATGACTCTGAGTGTCATGCACTGGTTATGGAAACCGTCTGCCTCGCCACGATCTGGCCGCGCAATCCGCTCGGACGCTCCGAGGCATTTGTGCTGGGCGAATTTCTGCGGGAATACGGGGCACTGGCAAGGGATTGGGCGCTGCGTGTGGTGGTGGCTTCGGCGCACGAAGAGTCGCTGGAGATGGCACGTGCCGTGATGGAGCGCTTCCCGGACACACGCGCGGATTTTTGGTTGATGGAGAATGGGAGCGCAGAGACGAGTCAGGAGGAAATTGCTCTTTGCAAAGAGCAGCTCCCGCGGAGGCTGGCGGAGGAACCGAGCTGGAACTGGCTCTTTTTCTGCGATGCCGCTGTGTGGACACGGATCGGACAGGTACCCGCTTGGATGGGAATCGTCGGCGAGCAGCGCACAACATGCTTTGTGAACATCAAATGCACGCATCGCAGAAGGCTGGAGACTCCCGCTCGCAGAATGGGTGGCTACTTCCATCACCGGGAACTGCTTGAGCGGGTGGAGTACTGGAAGGAGGTTTCCCCCCGCCTCCCGGACGGAAGGCGGCAGCACCCGCCGGATCGGGTCCTGCATGATTTTCTGGAGCGAAACGGCTGTCGCAAAGTGGTGCCGGACAGCCTTGGCACGCTGCACTTTACCGACGCGTGCGACGCACACGCCTTCGCGGGGGGCGCATGCTTCGAATCTCGCGATGTCCGCAATGCGGCGGGCTCATGGAGGAGCGGCAAACCGCCCGCGCTTTCACCCGAGTGGCTAAAACTGGATGCGCCCCCCGGCATCGCAGCGGACACTTCGGCCGCTCAGGGAACTGCCGACAATCCGGAATTGGCAAGTTTTGTCCACCTGGTCCCTTACTCTCAGGCAGGGAACCTTGCCGATGCGTACAACGACGCCATCGCGGCCGTGAATGGGACGATAGAATGGATCTTGATCACGGATGCCGACGTGATGCTGCTAACGCCCCGCTACGGCCACCTCATCGCACAGGCTATCGAAAAGAATCCCGGCGCGGGGCTGATCACCTGCGTGACTAACCGCATCGGTGCCGTATGTCAGCGCGCCGAGGAAGTTCCGCCAAAGACAGCGGACCTTCTCCAGTTGCGAGCGGCTGCCGTCTTACGGTGGGAAAAGCACCGCGACACGGTAACACAAATCTCCCCGCCGTGCTCCGGATTCTTCATGCTTTTCCGCCGGACCGTCTGGGCTGCGGTGGGCGGCTTTAAAGGGCGGGGCCTTCTCGGTGTGGACTGGCGTTTCTCCCGCGACGTGGCGTCAGCCGGTCTTCCAATCCTTCGAATGGACGGGCTGCTTGCAGTTCACTTTTACCGATTAAATGGCGGCAATACCCCCTCAAGCGCGGCACTTCCCAAGGTCGCAGCCGTCCGTGCACCCGCGCCACGGACGCAAGTCCTAAACACGCTGGTAAGGACAAAGGCACTCCGATCCTACTTGGAAATAGGCACCGGCAATCCCGCCGACAACTATCAGCGTATCCGCTGCGCGGAAAAAACCGGCGTGGACCCCGCGCCGCGCGCGACCGCGCCGGGAATCGTGAGAGAGCGAAGCGATGATTTCTTCCGTGAGAACCGGCGGAGGTTCGACCTCATCTTCGTCGACGGCGACCACCACACAGAGGCCGTCGCGCGGGACATGCGCAACGGCCTCGCCGCGCTGTCGCCCGGCGGAGCGTTGGTAATGCATGACGCACTTCCGCCTGCGGAGACGTTCACTCGCGAGGAAGATCGCGAGGCGAATGGGGGTGCATGGACCGGCGGCGCCTGGGAAGCGGTGCTGCGATGCTTCTCCGAGACCGACCACCACTGCTGCATCGTGGATGCCGATTGGGGCGTCGCGGTAGTAGATACCGGCAAGCAACGTGCCCACGCTCCGCTTCCCGCGCTTCCCGAGGGACCGCTTGACTACTCCGCGCACTTCCCACTACTCACGCCTTTCCGGGTGCCGCTGGAGCAATGGCTCAGAATTCAGAAATCCGGGGGGGGCATGTTGATTGAATCCAATCAAAGCATTTGAAAAATGATCACCGTTGCCCTATCGACGAGAGTTTATCGCGGCGAGTTGCCCTATCTTCATTCGTTCATTAGTCATTACGAGGGAATCGGAATCGGGACATTTTACATTATTATCAATGATAAGTCCGATGCTGCACTGATTCAGTATCATGATGCCTTCAAAGATGTCAATTGCAAATTTATAATTAACGATTTAAACTTGACGGGGAAGTCCTCCAAATTCAATAGCAGCGAGAACTTTGATACCGTTCTTCCGCATGTCATTGAGGACTACCTGCTGAATGTGGACGCGGATGAATTTCTTGATGTTTCGGAATGCGGCACCATACAAGAATTCATACGTCAAAATCCCAGCCCGGTTTATAGGTTTCAATGGCTGATTGCTAATGATGACGGTATTTGTGATCCACAACTTGCATTTGAAGGGATAACAGGCAAGCAAATGTGCCTGACTGACCTAATTGCGGGAATCAATTGCCACGATTTCAAACTAAGCAGAAAGCTGGAACGTGGTTCCATTTTAACTAAATACATGCTGACGCACTATTGGGGTCGTTCTTTCCGTGACATTATGATCAAATCAGTGGGTCAGAAAAACTTGAGAAATGCGAAAAATGGAAGTCTGGAGGGGCTAAGAAAATGCCGTTCACCTAATGACCTGCCGGGACGATTTAAAATCTTGGCGACAATGTCTCGGATTGAGAAGCCCATCCGTGTTGCCAGCTTGGTGAATATTGATGGCGAAATGGAGAATAAGATAGTTTGCTCTCAATTTGGTGAGGGCGATGAAGCAAGAATATTCGAACTATATCAGAATTATAGGGAGTCGTTGGATTATGAAAAACACGTGGCATTGCTGGCTGACAAGAAAGTAGGTCTGCTTGATTATTTGCGCCTTGACTTGTGCCCGTGAGTTTGTCGCTATCCGCGAAAATGATGAATGCAGAGATGGCCTGTTCTGAAAAACGCTGTTTGCTAATAGTTGGGATGCACCGAAGTGGCACATCGATGTTAGCTCACTTGATGGTCAAATTGGGTTACGACATCGGTAAGAACCGACTGCGACCGGGCCCGGGCAACCCGAGTGGATTTTTCGAGAACAAGCCCATAATGATCTTTAACGACAAATTGCTTAGAAGCATGAATACCACCTGGCGCGATTCCTGTCATATCGAACCCGAGTTGCTGAGGTCAAGGATCTCCGACGTTATATCCTCCGAGCTTGTTTCGATTCTGGAAGATCAGTTTTCTGGGCAGGCCAGATGCCTCGTAAAAGATCCAAGAATGTGCAGATTGATGCCGTTCTGGACGGCTATCCTGGGGACCATTGGTATTAAGAAAATACGCTGTTTGCTGCCCATCAGGCACCCGATGAATGTGGCGCGGTCTTTGCAGGCACGGGATAAATTTACGGTTCCACGCGGCTTGTTGCTATGGATACAGAATGTTCTGGCCGCTGAGCGTGACACAAGGGAGCACGTGCGAATGGTGACGATTTACGATGACGTGCTTTCGGGAATTTCTGTTTCTGCGTTGGCAGGCTTCCTCGAAGTGAGCGAGTCCTTGTTGATGGCGAGTATTAAGCAAGTTGCGAATCCAGTCTTGTGTCACCAATTCAATTTGGATTCAAATCAAAGCGATCTCAGTGACATTGAGGAACTTGCACTCCGAATATGGGTCAGTCTCTCAGGGTCTGCTTATAGTGACGCTTTGGATGAAGAGGCTTTGGATGCCTTTTGGCAGGATTACCTGAGAGTTCATAAATCTTGGGAAGCCAGATCAATATGATTCATGATTCTGGAGCGTTGATTCGCAGTGTATTTTAAATTTAATGGCGTGAAGCATGAAGAGGCATATCATTATAACCGGCACCGGAAGGTGCGGCACAACATTCTTGATCCGACTTCTCACTCGGGTCGGCATGGATACGGGATTTTCTGATTCCAATAGAGGTGTCAATGCGAACTGCAATGCGGGTCTGGAGTGGGATATACTGAACCCCAAGGCCCCGCGTGTCTTGAAGAATCCAAATCTCTGTTCAAGGCTCGACTCAATAGTCTCCAGTGGTAGAGCATGCATCGAGCATGTCATCGTTCCGGTGAGGGACTTGTACCAGGCAGCAGAAAGCAGGCGGGATGTCCAGAGGCGAAGCGCTGGCCTATATCCAGATCGGAAATCCATTCCAGGTGGTTTATGGGGGTGCGAAGATCCCAAAAACCAGGAGGCGTATCTCGCTGCCGGATTTCATCATCTGTTTGTCGCGATAGCAAAGTGGGACTTGCCACATACGCTGCTCCACTTTCCGCGTCTCGTGCAAGAAGAAGAATACCTTTATGGCAAGCTGGCTCCTCTTATGCATGACGTGTCCCGCAATCACTTTGCGCGGGCCTTCTCCGAGATATCCACGCCTTCGCTGGTGCATCACTTTAAGCGTCCCAAGTAACGGGCTGGCCGCCCGGTTGACTTTGCTTGATCTTAGAGGCTGTCTGAAAAGTCATTTCGCCGCGGATATCAATCTGTACTAGTTGGCTCATGTATTGGAGAGGCGCGGGATCCCTCCAGGGCCGTTTCGCCCGAACCCGACCCCGAAGGCTTCGACGAGCGTCCCAGCTGGCAGCAGCAGGAAATCCCGCTCGGTGACGGCCGCTTCCTCGTTCTGGACGACACCTGACCGTCCAGGAGCTCAATACCCCAAAAAGCCGATGCCTAAAGAAATCTTGGCGACGGAGCCGGGAATGCTGAGGTTCTTGTGTTGATTTTCGCTCCAAGATCTTCCGATCCCCTCTTATCCAGGCCAAGTTCGGAGGCTTTTACACCTAAACACTGGCTTCCGAATCACCGAAACATCTTTCCCGTCCCCTTTTCCCCGCAACTTACTTTCCCCCCTCCGGTCCGGCCCATCAGCTGTTTCAGGGCTAACCCGCCCTATGCAAATTCCTAGCAGCCGATCTGCTCCATTGGGCAACGAACGCAAGCTGGTTTTGGAAGAGTCCAAGCTGGAGACAATTTTGGGTTATTCAGAGTGTCGCGCTGCCATCTTCGCATTAAAGCCCGGCGTTAAAGGTACGGTCGAGGTTGCCAGGCTGCAAGAGAAGAGCGATACCGTTGCAGTAGGCGGGGAACCACATTTATTCTGGAACGTGATTCTGAGAATGCTACTCAAGGGGCGCATGTAAGCGCATCAAGGCAACCTCCAAGCGCCCCGGCGTGGAAGGCATTCGCGAATCGAAAATCCAGTTACCAAGATTGATTTCCGAGTGGTATGCGGGGCTTGAAGCGAAAGACACAGCACCGAGATCTAAAAAGAATTGAACATGCAGGATCATGAATCGCAGCTCTCAACCAGCTACCCAAGGATGACCGGAAAAAGGGAAACCATCTGCCTCGCCACCATCTGGCCACGCGATCCGCACGGGCGCTCGGAGGATTTTGTTCTTGGCGAACTGTTGAAGGAATATGAGACGCGGGAGCGGAATTGGTCGCTTCGAGTGGTGGTAGCCTCGGCTCACCAGTCGGCGCTGGAAGTGGCTCGGGAAGTGACAGGGCGTTTTCCAGACATCCGTGCGGATTTCTGGTGGATGGAGACGGAGCACGCGGGGAGAAGGGCGGAGGAGATTTCCTTTTGCAAAGAGCAGCTCCCGCTGCGGCTGGCGGCTGAGCCGGGCTGGGACTGGATCTTCTACTACGATGCCGATGTGTGGACGCGCATCACGCAGGTGCCGGAGTGGATCGACATTGTCGGTAGCGAGAAGGAGCGGTGCTTTGTGAAGATCAAATATACCTTGCGCGACAAGCTGGAATCGCCCGCGCACACGCTGGGCGCCTACTTCCACCACCGGGCGCTGCTGGAGCGGCTGGAGTATTGGAAGGCGGTCTTCCCGCGCCGCGCAGACGGCCGGCGGCGGAATGCACCGGACCGCGCTCTGCATGATTTCCTGGAGCGCACCCACCGCTGCCGCAAGGTTGTGCCAGAGGGGATTGAGTCTCTGCATTTCCTGAACGGTCGCGATGCGCATCACTTCGACGCCGGGATCAGCTCGCGCGCGCCCGGGGTGCACGGACGTAGCCAAGGGCGGCATGCCGATCCGAGACTAGGGATCTGTTCGCGCGCGCCCGGGGTTCGCGACGAGGCGGGGGCGTGGGCTGAGCCGTGGAACCCCATGCCGGAGCCTGCTGGCGGACCTGCGACGATGAATGTGGTGACGCTCTGGCACCACGAGCCGCACCCGGCGCAGGCGCGTCTCGCGGATTATCTGGCGACAGCGGAATTTCCGGCCGGCTCGGTATTCGTCTGGGGGCTGGCCTCAGGAATGGAGGCATCGCTGGAGGCGGCTCGGCAGGCGCTCACGCAGCGCGGGTGCCGGGTGGAGGTAGTGCGAATCGAGCCGCCCGCCGCGCCGATCCGCGACGACCATGCCAAGCACTGCCGCGTGACGGAGCTTTACAACCGCATCGTGCCGATGCTTGGCGAGCCGACGGCGCTTTTCATGGAGGATGACGTAATCCCGCTCGACCGCGATGCCGCGCCGCGTCTTGCCGCGCTGCTGGCACGAATGCCGGAGTCGTCCGGGATGGTGGCGGGTGCCTATCGCTCCCGGCCCAACCCCATGGGCGCTTGCGCCGTGGCAGAGCGTTACCTTTTCTGGGACAGGCTGCCCGCCGGACCTGCCACCCGGACGATGCGGGTGCGCTGGGCAGGGGCCGGTCTGACGCTGTTCCGCACGAGCGCTCTGCGGGCGGTGATGCCGTTCCGTTTTCAGATTGATGCGAAAGTGCGCAAGGGCTGGGATATTTTTGTGTCAGAAGACTTTCGAAACTCGGGCCGCGAGATGTGGCTCGCACCGGGGATTCGCGCCGAGCATCGCTGCCCGGAGGTTCTGGCCTACTGCGCCGCAAAGGGCTGCGCGGTGGCCTAAGCAACGTGATGAAAGCCGACACGAAAACCAACATGTGGGAAACTGGACCCTGGATGGGCCGCGAAGAGCTGGCAGTGCTGGAGCGGCTGCTCGCATGCAGCGACTCGGTGCTAGAGTTTGGCGCGGGCGGCTCGACGCTTTGGCTAGCAGGCCGGGTGCGGGAGGTGCATTCCGTGGAACACGATCCATCCTGGGTGGAGAATATCCGCACGGCGGCTCCGCCCAACGTGACGCTGCACCTGCGGCTCCCTTCTTTTCCCTCCCCAGCCGGGAGACCGACCGAACCGGGTCAGTATGCGGACTATGCCAACACGCCGGACCTGCTGGAGAAGATATTTGATGCCTGCCTCGTGGACGGGCGGGCGCGGATCGAATGCTCGCTGGCGGCTGCGCGGTGGTTGAAGCCGGACGGCTGGCTGTTTTTCCACGACTGGTTCCCGCGCAAACGCTACACCGCGCGCACCGGGGAGCTGTTGCCGTTCTACCGGCTTTGCGAGGAATACTGTGCGCGTGACGGTCAGCAGACGCTGGCGGTGTTCCGGCGCCGCCCGGCAGGAGACACGCCCACCTGAGTCCGATGCGCGTACTTGCGACGATCCCAGTGTTCAACGAGGCGGAGTTCCTGCCTTTGCAGATCACCTATTTGCGGGAGCAGGGCGTGATGATACATGTGATTGACAACGAGTCCACGGATGATTCGCGCGCGATCTGCGACGAGCTGGGGGTGACGGTAACTCCGCTCGACACGGGAGGAGCTTTCGATCTCACCGCCATCCAAAAAGAGCGTACACGGATCGCCTGCGGCTACGAACATGACTGGCACCTTTACGGCGATGCGGATGAGCGGAACCTGTTTTCCGATGGCATCGTGGGCGCCTGCCTGGCCGATGAGGCGGAGGGGGCGAATGTGATCCCTGTCGCAATCTACAGTCTCCACTACACGGGCGAGATGCGGGATCCGGACCCGCGCCGGGGCTTTCCCTACGGCGTCCCTCGGTATATTGCTGCACAGGGAATCACCCGCCTGCACCGCTGCGGGCCTGCGAGATACTTTGGTGGAAACGCTGCGACGGCGCAAGTTGGCATGGGAGCGCGGGCTGCGGCGGAATTGTGGTGCTTACATGCTAGAGGCGGAACGGCAGAATCACAAATGGGATCGCGCAACGCTGAGGTTATATGCCGAACATACCACAGTGGCCTCTGGCGCGGGAGATAATCGGGCCGTGAATGAGGTGTCAGAATGTTGTTTTGTGCTCGGAATGCACCGGAGCGGCTCCTTCATGTTGGCGGGGCTGCTCAAAGGATTGGGCTTGAGGGTGGGGCGCGATGCAATTGGCGCGGGGGCACGCCACGGGCGCATTTAATCCTCTGGGGCATTTGAGAACCTCGACATGGTACGCTTTCGTGATCGTGTCCTGTCCGCGCTCGGCTCCCGCTGGCACGATCCGCGGCCGCTGGCCGCACGCCTTCGCGCGGAGACACAACTGCGCTTCACTGCATGGCGCAAACGTCTTGCGGAGATTCTTGCAGACCAGTTTGCTCCTGGGTGCCGCGCAGTCATCAAAGATCCGCGCCTGTGCCGCCTCCTGCCGCTATGGGAGCCGGTTTTGTCCGGCTCTGGGCGTCCACTGCTGCTAATCATCCGGCATCCCGCCGCCGTGGCCGGGTCGCTGGTTGCTAGAGATAGATTTTCCCCGGCCAGGGAACCTGCGCTCTGGCCAACTTTTTTCCCCGCCCTCCGATCTGACCCAACGGGTGGTCCAGGGGGCTCCCGTCAGAAGGGAATTCATGATAGCAAGCCGTTCTTATCGGATGTATAGTCCTATCCGCCTCCTTGGTGAATATCTCCAGCGAAAAATTCATGAACTAGATATATTGGACAGTTTAATGGTTTGTGTGCTACTCGACACGTCCGATGTTCAATCAATAGTTCAGTGGCGGAAGAAATAGAAGCTGATAACCCTTAGGTTGTTGGTTGGTATTTGAGCATGATATTGCGTTGCTCCGGTGAGTTCATCCATTCACCGACCTTGATGTAGCCTGGGCACTTAACAACGGAAACTTGTTCCGGGAAGGCCAGCGCGAAGTCAGCGGCAGCCCTCTTCATGGATCCGGGAATCCAGTAGCGCCCGATGTTGCTACTGAAATAAAATGCAGCATGCGTAAAGGTACCGTGGGAACCCACCAGGTTTCGTGCGCTACAAAGAATGGAGAAGTCTGTGTCGAGGGTGGAAGAGTTGATACGAATGATTGGGTAGTCGGCGCAAAGTCTGTTGATGACCGGATTCAGGCTGTCCTGGCACACCAGAAGGATGCTTTTCCAAGCGCGGTTTTCAATAATGGTTCGGTAATACCAAAGCGGAGGCTGAACGTAGCCAGGGTGTGGGTTGGGACCGAACACATCTCCCGACCTCACGTGGATCACCAACGTGGAGTCGTCCCTCACGAGGCTTTCCATTTGGGGGCCCGCCGGTTTCCGCAGAACGATTTCCGGCCGGAGCGTTTCAAGGAAGATTCGCTTCCTTCGGTGAACCGACATGGCAGGAGCGTGCTGTAGCAGCGATTTGCCATAGAAGAATCTTCCGGAGAGGCCGGGGTGGGAGCCGAATTCAGCACCTGTATCAATGATCTGGTTGCGGAACAGCTTGTGGGGTGGATGCTTGACATGCCTTATTCCGAGTTCCTGAGCCAGATAGACCGCGTTTGAAAGTTGGATACAGTTGTTTCCCAGGCGTCCGGACCATCTCTTGACATGGACTGTAGGCATATCGGGGTGTGCGTGATCGTGGGAGGGAAGCCAGAGCGGACTGCGGATGTCGGGCCACGAAGACGGTCAGCTGGCGATAGGCAGCTGGAGAACGGTGAATCCGACACGTGATGCCAGCAGCTTCAGGCCCATGCGCTGCCATATTTCGACGGCAGCGGCTTCGTCTCTCCGGTCGGTGTTGTTGAGTATCACCACAGCGCCTGGAGATAGTGATGGCAACAGTAATGTGGCACCAGCGCGCACGCGCGGCGCAACCCACCCGGGTGGCCCGTCCACCAAGAGAACGTCTATTTGGCGATAGTCTTCCGGGCATAGGGTATACCAGCAGGTTTCCTGATGCAGTGGCGCGAGCACGAGTTCCAGATTGGGACAGAGTCCGAGTTGGTCAAGTTGCCTCTTGAACCAGTTCTCGTCATGTTCGACCGAGATGATTGTCGAACCAGGAAAGAGCTCCAAGAGAACTGACGTACTATAACCTGGGCCGAGTTCAAGAATCTTGCGGGGTTCATTGGCCATCCCTCGCAGTTCGGTCTTTAGGTAGATCTCAAGCTCGTTGGAGATTCGCCAAGCTGAAATTGGCTGGTGAGCGACGACTTGGGACATTCTATCGGGAGTGTCTCCTGCGGACCTCGCAGGAAGGCTTTCGGCTTCAGCCGCAAGCGGGGGATGCGGATGAACGGTGAGGCAGGGCTCCGCCGAACTTCCCTTGTAGTGCTTGAAGTGGAACTGAACGGAATCCACCGTGGCGTATCGATTTGTCCCTTCCATTCTCCAACCCCAATGAATGTCCGCCAATAGCACCATGCTGGGTCGGACGATGTTCTTTTGACCTGCGACTTGCCGTCCGCAGCATTTCAAGTTCTCAAGAAGGGTCGCTTTGCCGTCCGGGGTCCAGCGAGACTCGTAGACAATTCCCTCAATCATCAGACGGTGGCAGCCACGACTTTCGACTTCATTCAGCAGGTGGTCCCAGGATAGTCCGTTACCACTCTGGAGGTACTCGTCGGCATCGATGAAGGCCGCCCAACGAAACTGGTCGCCGTGAAAATGGATGAAATCAACGTATGCCTCGACCTGGCCGTGGACGATCCTTCCTGCCGCATCCTTAGGTTGCCAGGCAATGATTTCCACGTCGAGCCCGGAAACCTCCTTCTCGAACGCCAAGCGAACCTCCTCGTCCGTCATTTCGGCCGTGTAGTCGCCGTAGCGGTTGCCTCTCTTGTCGATGTTCTGGCGCTGGAATTTCCCGGACTGGAAGGAACTGGTAGCGCGAAGCGATCCTTGTGAGCCGGAATTGTCGTAAAGAAACACCTTCCATCCGAGATCAGTGTGATGGCGGCACCACTGGCGGATGAATGGTAGGTGCTCTCGCGGGAGGAGGACTGCGACAACGGCCTTTGGGATCGGCGACATGGACGTGGGATGGGGAGGCTGGAGGTGGTGTTCGATTCCGGTGCTTTTCGGAGACCTTCGGGTATGGTGGCCTAGTGGGAGCAACTTAGAAAATCCAGTAACTATCCGGTTGGGCCATCAGAAATCATCGAGTGACCAGTGGAATCAACCTGTTTCCCGATCTGGCGCTCATCCCACTGCAACAGTTGCGTTGGCTGTTCGGCCAGCGCTTCCGGAACCTCGACGGTGGGTTTCACCCGAAGGCCAAACACTACTCGGTAAGATGGTGGAACTGATGAACCCATACCTGTTGCGGGGCGAAATTGTGAGTTCTCAAGCCGGAAGATGGTCCAAGTTTTGTTCGAATCCGACTTGAGCTACTCCGGCAGTCTGGACACTTCTTCGAGCACTTCGGCCCAAGAGGAGCAAGACTGCTCCAGCCCGCCTAGCAAAAGCCCGCGCTCCCGCGCCTCTGCCGCCATGTCGTCCCTAAGGTTCGGTTCGTAGGCCATCTTGCTGGCGTGGTAGATAAAGTCGCGCTCATGGTTGCAAAGCCAGCCGGTTTTCCCGTGGTCCACCATCTGCTTCCAGCCGCCCCGGTTGTCGACGATTAGCACGCAGCCGCTGGCCATGGCCTCGAAACCGATCCTTGGCCAGTTCTCGGTGGTGTCGCTCGGCTGAAGGACAATCTCGCAGTGGCGGTAGAATTCCTGCTGGGAAACCTCGTTGTGGTCGCGCGCGCAGCGGATCCAGTCATAGGGCCTGCCTATTTTCTCCTCGCTGCGGTGATCGAACCCAAGGAAGAGGGCTCTCTTCAATTTAGGAGAGACAAAGTATTCATAAATGTGAAGGGTGTTGCCTGCGAACTTGTCGGCATCCTGACGCGAGATCCTGCCGCAGCCGAAGTATTCGGCCTCTCTCGCTTCGACGTAGGGAAAGCACTCGGCCGCGAAGTATGGCTTGAAGGCGGAGAACCCGATCAGAGGGTCGTCATTGAGCACCCGCAGTTCCTGCCGGTGCTTTTCCAGAACGGCGGGGTTCTGATAAAGAAACATCGCGATTTGCCCACGTGCCATGGCCTCCCGTTCCTTCTCGAAAAGCCAGGTCATGCAATTGAGGAACACGGTGCGGCGGGTGCGTTGCCGGATTGTCGGCAGGGCTTGGAGAAACTCCGCGTTGCAGAATCCGAGTACCGGATCTCCGGCCTCGACGGCGCTGAAGTCGTTGGCTTCGTGAACCGTCACGCTTCTTTGCTGCATTTCCGGGAAAAGCGGCTCGTTCCTAAATCCGCCGTTGGTAGGCACGATGTGGACCTCAAGTCCCATGTGCCGCCATGCGATGATCTGGTGATGCAACTCGGTTCCAGCACCGCCATAGAGCCCGGGGAAACCGTGGACAAAGATTCGTGGAATGGGGTTGGGCACTTTCTTAAGGATTCAAACACGAAGAACCAGAATCAGTGAAAGAATGGCAAGCCGGAATTCGGAGCATCCCCGAGTCTGAGCCTGGGAACTGTGACAACATTGCCATAAGCGGGAGTGTCGATGATTCTTGTTGACGCGCACCGGCGGAGATGATTCGGATGTTAGCCTGTAGGTTAGGGAAGCGGGTGCTTCCGCCATCCGTCCTTTCTCGCGTTCCAAGTTTGACTCTCCCGCCATGAGTTCCCCGTCATCCTCCCTTCCGTCGGGCTTCGGCTCCTCGTCCTCCTCCGGCAGTTCGTCCTCGTCGTCCTCGTCGGGTTCCGGCTCGTCGTCGTCGAGCAGTGTCTACGTGCCGCCGCCGCCGATCTGGGTATACGCGCCGAAGTGCGACTGCTGCTGCGACTGCTATGACGGCGACGCTGGGACCCGCGCGGACCAGGGGGGCGAGGGGGGTCCCGATCCCGGCGTCGATCCCGCGCTCGGGATCCCGAAGGCGGGCGCGGAGGGGGTCGGTGCGGACCCCTTCAACATGGGGATCGGCACGGGGCTTGAATACTCGAGCCGCGACGCCTCCGCCTTCACGCAGTATGGCAAGAACTGGATGCCGCACGGGATGGCGGGGCTGGCCTTCGACGGCGCGAACGTGATGTATCAGGAAGGCCCGCGGCAGATAGAGTATTTCGACAACAATGCCGGCGCTTACGAGCCCCGCTACTATGTCCGCAGCGTGCTGGAGAAGATCACGCCCGGCGGCGGCGCTCCGAGCTACTATTTGATGACCCAGCCCGACGGCGGGCGGCGGAAGTTCGACTCGGCCGGCAAGGTGGTGGAGATCCGCGACGCGTTCGGGCACGTGGCGGCGGTCAGCTGGTCGGGGACCGAGATCGACAAGGTGACGGCGGGCGACGGGACGACCGACGTGGAGTACGACTACAGCTGGTCGGGCGGCAGGCTGCAGAACATCGTGTACAAGGTCGGCACCGCCGCGGTGCGGCGTCAGCGCTACGAGTACACCGCGTCCGGCGAGCTGCAGAAGTTGATCAACGAGGAGCCGGCCGGTGCGGGATGGGCCGCGATCGGGACGACCTACTTCGGGTATCACTGGGGCGGCACGGGCCTCCTCCACTACGTTCTGGGCCACCAGGCCTACGACCGGTGGCAGTCGGCGGGCGGCAGCACGGCGGTCCTGGCGCAGTACGCCGACCACGAGTACTACTACAACGGCGACAGCACCGTGAGCCAGGCGAGGACCAGGGGCGGGACGTACGTGACCGGCTACAGCTACCGCTGGAACGTCAGCGCGCCGTCGAGCCTCAACGGGTGGGCGAGCAGGATCACCGAGAGCCGTCCGGACGGCTCGGTGGTCGACTACTACACCAACAGCGCCGGGGAGCTGATCCTCAAGAAGGTCAGCAAGGGCGGCAGCACGTGGTATCCGTCCTACCAGCAGTTCCAGGAGGTGACGGGCCGGGTCGTGCTCAAGGCAGGCACCTCGGCGGTGGCTTCGGTCAGCGAGGCGAACCCGTCGCTCGTGACGCTGCACTCGAACCAGGGGCTCATCCGGACCATGAGCTACGACGCGACGTCCGGCCGGCGCAGCGGATGGTTCGTCCAGCGCGGTAGCGCCGCGCACGAGAAGTCCAAGACCGCGGCCGCGGCCTACCTCGCCCACGACTACCAGGGGGTGGCGATCTACAAGCCCTACCAGCAGACGACCTACCGCGGGGCGTCGGCGACCGGCGCCGACCCGCTGGTGGCCACCCATGCCTACACCTGGCACGAGGACGGGTCGAGCGACGAGACCTTCCAGGTGAAGAAGGAGACGGTGACCCTGCCCGCGGTTCCGACCTCGCAGAACGGGACCGGCATCGCCGCGACCGCCGAGAGCCATTTCGACGCGTGGGGCTACCTTGAGAAGCGGGTGGACGAGCGGGGAATCGCCACGAAGTACGAATACGACCGGGCCCGGGGAGGGCTCAAGCAGCGGATCGACAACCACGTCGTTCCCGCCCCGACGCCGCTCCCTGCCGACACCAATCTCGTCACGGACTTCGAGATCGACGACCTCGGGCGGACGACCCGGCAGCTGGAGCCCGTGCACAAGATCGACCTCGCGGGGGTGGAGACGGAGATCCGCAGGGCCACCTGGACGCAGTACAAGGACGCCGCCGACGAGGTGGTGACAATCCAGGGCTACGTCAAGACCACGGGCAGCACGGAGCACACGGTCAACCCGGTGTCCATCAGCCGGAGCTTCGAGCCGGACCCGGGGCTGACGGGCGGCGGCATGGCCTCGAAGATCGCCGCGGAATACTCCGGGAGCGGCATCCCGGCGAAGACCCACGTGTTCGACCGGAGCGCGTGGAAGCGGTGGTCGACGAGCCACTTCAGCAAGGGCGGCCAGCTCACTCACACGAGGCTCTACCACGAGATCCCCGGCAGCGGGTCGGGAAGCCCCGCCGCGGACTACTACGCCCAGACCGGCTACGCCTACGACACCGCCGGGCGGACGTGCCAGACCACCTCCCCGGAAGGCACGATCACCCGGCAGGCGTTCAACGCGATGGGATGGCCCGAGAAGGTCCAGGTCGGGACCTCGGCCGGCAATCTCAGGGACGTCACAAGCTACTCCTACGCCAACGTCGCGGGAGGCGACGGCAAGCCCTCGAAGGTGAGCCTGCCGGTGGACGCGAATCCCTCGAACAACCGGGACACCGACCTCGCCTACGACTTCCGGAACCGGGTGACGACCTCCACGGCCAGCGACGGGGTCCGCAACTACGTCACCCTCAGCCAGTACGACAACCTGGACCGCGCCGTGCTGACGGCCACCTACCACGGCAGCTACAGCAGCGGCAGCCCGGACACCAACCTGATCACCCGGTCCACCAGCGACTTTGACGACCGCGGCCGGATCTTCCGCGGCAAGAGCTACGCGGACACCGGGTCGGAAGGCACCGCGCAGAAGAGCCTCAGCTGGTATGACGCGGCGGGGAACCTCGTCCGCTCGGAGGGTGCCGGGAGCCAGGCCTTCACCGTCTACCGCTACGACGGGCTGAACCGGCAGGTCGCGAGCTACACCGGCTACGTCCCGGACCCGGGCTCCTCGAGCAGCTCGTCGAGTTCCGGCTCCTTCGATCCGTCCGACATCTCGGCGTCGGTCATCGTCGCCCAGGGCGCGACGGAGTTCGACCGCGGGGGCAACTTGATCAAGGCAACCGCGAAGGCCCGCTTCGACGATGCCGCCGGCCTCGGCGAGCTGGGCGATCCCACCACCGAGCCGAAGGCGCGGGTGAGCTATTCGGGCTCGTATCCCGACGGGGTCGGCCGATCCCAGGCGGACGCGGAAGTCGGAACCAATGGCGGGACCTCATGGACGCGGCCAGCCACCGTGCCGCCCCGCACCGACACCGAGCTTGTCACTTCCTACGCCTACGATTCCGCCGGCGACCGGACCGCGGCGACCGATCCCGCGGGGCGGACCGACAAGACCGCCTACGACGCCGCGGGCCGCGTGACCCAGACCGTCGAGAATTACGTCGAATCCTCCTCGTCGTCGTCCAGCAGCTCCAGCAGCTCGTCGGGCGTCCCGTGCGTCGGCGACAACCGCACCACCGGCTACCAGTACAACCTCGACGGGAACCTGAAGAAGCTCACCGCCTACAACGCCGCGACCGGCAACCAGCTGACCGAGTGGATCCACGGCGTGACCGAGGCCGGCGGGTCCCTGGTCAACAGCAAGGCACTGCTCTGGAAGAAGATCCTGCCGGCGGGGACGGCCTTCGGGGACGGCACCTCCGTCTACGAGTACAACCGCCAGGGCCAGGCGACCGGCTTCCAGGACGCCGCGGACACGATCCACGGCTACGCCTACGACAAGCTCGGCCGCCTGACATCCGACATCGGGAGCAACCTCGCCGCCGGGCTGGACAGCTCGGTCCTCAAGATCACCCGGGACTACGACGACCACCTGCGGCTCTCGAAGGTCGGGAGCTACGCCACGGCGGCCGCGACCGTGCCGCTGCACGAGGTCGCGTTCTCCTACAACGCGTTCGGCCAGCTCGTCGCCGACCGCCAGGAGCACGACGGCGCGGTGGACGGCAGCACCCGCCAGGTCGGCTACCAGTACGCGCCCGGCACCGCCAACACGATCCGGCCGACCGGCATGACCTACCCGGCGACCGGCACGGCCGTGTCGTCCGAGATCAAGTACACCGCCGGCACCGCGGCCGACAAGCTGAGCCGCCCCGACGTCCTCGCCCTCGGCGGGACCGACGAGGCGGCCTACCGCTACCTCGGCCTGGGGCAGGTCGTGGGCGTCACCTACCTGGCGACGCACGCCACGACGCCGGTCCGCATGACCTACGAGGACGGCGGGACCGGCACCGCCGGCGACAAGTACAGCGGCCTTGACAGCTTCGGCCAGGTGGCGGAGACGTTATGGAAGAGGGGAAGCTCCGTGATGCAGAACGCCAGCTACGGCTACGACCGGGCCTCGAACCGCAAGTGGAGGCGGGACGATCTCGCCCATGCCCTGGGCGGCACGCAGGCGACGCGTCATGACAACTTCTACTGGTACGACGGGCTCTATCAGGTCAAGGAGCGCCGGCTCGGCAACCTCACCGGCACCGCGCCAAACTACACCGGGATCGACAACCTCCGGCAGGACGAGGACTGGTGCTACGACGCGACCGGGAACTGGCAGAGGTACGGCAATACCGAAGAGACCCTCCTCCAGACCCGGACCCACAACGCCGCCAACGAGATCACCTCGGTGGCCGACCCGACCGGCGTGATCCAGCCCGCCTACGACAAGGCGGGCAACCAGACCGCCGACATCGCGCCCGGCGACTGGGACAAGAGGTTCGACCTCAAGTGGGACGCCTGGAACCGGCTCGTCCAGGTCAAGCACAACACCACGGTGGTGCAGACGAACGCCTACGACGGGCTCACGCGCAGGATCACCTCGGCGGACGCGGCCGGCACGGTCCACTACTACTACGACCGCTCGTGGCGCGCGGTGGAGGAGTACCTCGGCTCCGGCAGCGCGCCGGTCCGCCGCTACCTCTGGGGCCTCCGCAGCCGCTGGGACCTGGCCAAGCGCGAGCGGGACGACTCCGGCAGCCTGGACGAGAAGCGCTACGTCCTCTACGACGCGATGGACCCGGTGGCGGTCTGCGACGGGAGCGGAGACATCACGCAGCGCTTCGAGTACTCGCCGTTCGGCGAGACCTCGTTCATGGAGCCGGACTTCGAGCCCGACGCGTCGCCCGGCGACTGGAACTGGCTGTTCCACGGCGAGTTCCGCGACAGCGGGACGGGCTACTACAACTACGGCTATCGCTACTACAACGGCACCACTGGCAGATGGGTGTCGAGGGACCCGATCGGCGAAAGAAGCGGAGTAAATCTGTATTGTTTCGTGGACAATGACGGGGTGAGTGGATTGGATGCCTTGGGACTTGCAGTGACGGTGACTGGTAACGGTGAGATTAATTCCTCAACTGACAATTCCGTCGATAGCGGCTGGAAGTATTGTTGGAAATACGTAAAGGTCTTCACCCATTTTGGGGATCTAGCATCCGACAAGCTGGGCATAAGAAATCACAAAATGGGGCCGGGAGAGGTGGCTGTCGGACAGTGGTCGAATGACACTTTTATCCGAGGGGCGACAATATCTATAGTTGAGCAGCGGCAAGATTTATACATGGTGCTCACCTACGGAACAGTAATTAGTATCGTGTATGAATGTCCCGATTGCAGTATAGGATTAGGTGGCGGTGGGCAGGACGTGTCTGGCGCTGGTTTATCGCAGTGTTGGGAAGTTTCGTACACTGTTCGTGATTATGGCGCGTACGATAAAAAACACCCTAAATATAAACCATCCGACTGGATCGATATCTGGGATCCCCAAAAGTCGAAAAAGCAGATTTCTTACGGCGGCGCGTGGGTTCGGGTGAAGGTGCCAAATAACTGCCCATGCCCAACTGACTATTCTGAAAGTAAGGGTGGGGGTGGAAATGATGAAATTATTACCAAGCCCACGTTCCCGAATCCATTTGATACTCCAGCCAACAATGAAAACAGTGATATTATCGATATTATTAGGAATCCCTTTCCTCTTCGGTAGCCAAACGATGGCGCAAGACCCTGCCAGTAATTTGGTTTCAATACTTGCTGAGCATAAGGAAAGTCGACAGAAACTGATTCAACGTCGGCAGGGGGAGAATTGCTATACAATTCACTTACAAGATGAGGATGGAAAGCCGGTTGAATTATGGAGATCATTTTGGGGCCGGTGTAAAGCTGGATTTTCTCCAAACGGTGAATTTTTAGCTGTTTTTGATGTTCAACGAATGGGTTGTTTGTCTCCTGTTCTTGTTTTCCGTTCTAAAGATAGAAAGCTGTTGTATCAAACGCCAGGTCGGTTCGATCATGAAGAAAGTGCGTTCACCTACGAAATGAATGAGATTGGTGATGATAAACTTGGAATTAGTATTGTCGCCAATAAGTGGGTCGCCAGTTCGTCGCGTCCAGATCAAAAAATTGTATATCGGTATGAAGTAGTGTTCGCGTCGCTGAAGCCGATTGATGCAAGTTTTTATAGCCCGGAATCTATTCCGTCAGATTTGCTACCTGCGGAAGATAATCGCTAGTGGCGGTTAAGCAACGGTGTTCAAACCTGCCGGATAAAATGGCCTGCCGCGACTCTTGTGGGCAGTTGGAACTGCGCAAAGGGTTCGCGTTTCTCGATGATCGAATCACTCTCCCGCAGCGCCTGATCTGCACGTCAATAACCTCCATCCCTTTCAGCCCTCTTCGGCGGATCACGGACGGATGCCACCGGTAGCGGAGGCGTCCGCGCCGGTCGAACTTCACATGGGAGTCGTGCGCAGCATTCATACGACGCGACCCTATCAACGCTATGCAGCGGAGAAAGACCGGGAGGCCGTAGGGACCACGCTTACGTTACGGGAGACCATCGAAACTGAATGGCTGTTGAGGCTGTCACGGCGCGGCTAGTTCTGCATCTTCGATCCTTAGCCTCTCTCGTCTTTTCCCGGCTCATCTTCCGGGACTCGACACCACCAATACAAATCAGTGCGAATGCAGACTACATTATCGGGCGCGAGAGTCCTGAAAGCCGTAAGAGTCTTTGTTCCGATCACCAAGTTGCCGTCGCAGTTCCCCCGCAATAGATCCTCAGCCTTAGATCGCACAACATAATCAACTACCTCATCCTGATAGAGACAGCCATCCCTTGCGATTTTCTCCAGCATCCAGTTGGCAACATCTTCTGGCGTCATGGCTTCGGATCCTTAAGGCTTTCCCAAAAAGAGGTCCATCCTGAAGGATTAAGCGGCTTTCCGGTTGCGTGAGGGGTGTTGGATCTCCGCGCACCAGCTGCATGGCCGCCTGCCTCGACAGGGCAACCGCACATAAGCGACTCGAGGGTATTGGCCACGACCTTGTCCCAATGGCAGAGCTTGTTGCGGGGAAGGTGGACGCGGTGGCGGCGCAGCAGGATGCCTTCCATGGAAAGATGTCCGTCCCCAAGAAAACACGCGTCCCCAAGCAAACACGGCACCCGTCCACATGACCTACGAGGACGGGGGAACCGGCACGCCGGTGACAAATACGGCGGCCTTGACAGCTTCGGCCGGGTGGTGCAGACCTTTGCAACAAGGGAGGCTTCGTGACGCAGAACGCCAGCTACGGCTACGACCGGGCATTGAACCGTTAGCATGGTCCCTATCGCCCCTGGAATTCCTGCGTTGATAGTGTGGCGTCGAAAGAACGTTACGCACGCTTCGCTTGTGAAGTTCGACCGACGCGGATTCCTCCGCTCTACGCGGTCATGCACAGAGACTGCCGGTAAGGATGAAACACGCACCTCTGCGGGCACCGTCAGATTGCGAGTTGTACCAATACGTCCAGTTCTCGAAGTTCTCGTCCATCACAGGCCGAATGAACTCAAGATCGAGGCGCTTGCCGTCGTAACGGTCGAAACCGAAATTCCTGCCCGGAACGACAAAGTCGTGGATCACCACGATCGCCTCGGGAAGTGCCGATATCTCCCTGAGTTCGTCGAGAAGCGGCCAGTATTCGCCACAGTGGGCGTCCAAGTAAAAGAGGACCGGCCACGCCAAACCCGGAATCAGCCTGGAAAGGACGTCAGGGCTCGTGCCGAGATGGAGGACCAGCTCGTCGTTGGAATCCGCAAGTTTGCTTGCGATCTTGAATCGCTCCGGGTCGATCTCTATTGAGTGCGTTGGTGCCTTGGAAGCCAACCACAAGGCGGTAGCGCCCCTGTTTGTTCCCGTCTCGACGATGGTTCTTACGTTGAAAGCGCGGACAAGGGTTTCCACGGAGTTCCTGAGGAACCGGTCGCCGTTGAACGGTCTCGGCCTGGGCGGTGGATTATCGCTCATTGTTATGAAGAGAGAAGCAGCATGAGGGCTTTCCCAGTGAAGGCAAGCGCACAGCTTGCAGGGTTCTCTCGTTCTGTTACCGATTCCGGCTTGTACCGGCGTCCGTCTGGACAAGCCGCCGGGTAGAGGGGGGCAGATCCCGCGGTCGGGGTTGGGGAGTCGGAGTGTGACCTTCTGGGCCCGCCCGAAAGTCGGGGCCGCCGGTCCCTGTGACGATATCGTGAAATTCCGGCATCGGCGGCGAAATGGGTTGACCAGTTGGTGTGGCAATGATGGGTGTCGAGGTAACTCTTCCCGGTCCTTCCTATCTCCTCCCGCTCCTTGCTCCTGATCGCCATGGATTCCTCATCTTCAAGCTCCTCCTCGTCGGATTTTCCTAGTTCGTCTTCGTCGAGCAGCTCCAGCTCGTCCTCGTCGAGTTCCTCCTCCTCTTCGAGCAGCTCCAGTTCGTCGTCCTCCAGCTCGTCCTCGTCAAGCGGCCCGCCGCCGCCGGTTCCGCCCTGCGTTCCCTGCGAGGAAAGCTGCGAATACGGCAAGAATCCCGTGGTCCCGCCATCCGGGGACACGCCGGGCGTACAGGCATCGAACGGCCGGGCGGATGTATCTGCCGGGGGGCTGTCGAGCAACGGCTTCAACCTTCCCTTCGACACCGGGCTCGACTACGACTCCCAGAATGCCGGAACCTCCAATGGCTTCGGCAACGGCTGGCTGCCCGGTTCGCTCGCCGGTTTGGGCGGCACGGCCTCAGGTGGCGGACCTTCGACGGGAGCGGTCACCTACACTACAGCGCCCGACCGCACCCTGACCTTCCTGCCGGACGGTCCTCCCGGCACCTACAAGGCTGCCTACTTCATCAAGGACCAGCTTTCCTTCGACAGCGGTACCGGTAACTACAACCTGCTCAAGGCGGGTGGCAGTTCCATGCAGTTCAACAGCAACGGGCGTCTTCTCACGATGAAGAATCCTGGCGGCGACCAGGCGGTATACAACTACGACACGACCGGGAAGATCTCCTCGGTGGTCATGACGGTCGGCGGAGTCACCGTTTCATACGGATACACGTGGTTATCCGGGCTGGTGAGCGAGATCCTCTACACGGTGGCCGGCCGGGCGGTGCTCAGGACGACCTACGGATACTCCGGCGCGCTGCTGGAACTGGTGAAGACTTGGGAGAACTCGACGGCGGGAACCGGTACCCCGGACTGGGGCACCAGCCCGATCTCCGCCACCCGGTTCTCCTACCACTCGACGAGCGGCCTGCTCCGTCACGTCGTGCCGCCGACGCAGTACCGGCAGATGGGCCTCAACGGGATCAACCCCGACACGGCGACGATGGCCCAGCTCGACGACTACGCGGCCTCGGAATACGAGTACGGTGCCTACAACCGGGTGTCGGTGCTACGCACCCACGGCCGCCGCTACACCTACGCGTTCACCTACACCGAGAGCACGACCGGGGGCGGCGGCTTCAACACCTGGTGGGCGCGCACCGATGTCGTCCAGCCCGACGCCTCGCTGAGGACCTACTACTTCAACCGCGGCGGACAGCTCATGCTGGAGCGGGTGAGCGATTCCGCGGCCAGCCCGACCAAGACCTGGGACGTGGTGGCGCAGCAGTTCGACAACACCCTGGCGCGGCTGGTCAAGACGGCGGACGCGTCGGCCATCGCCTCCGTCGACGAGTCCAACCCCGCCTTGGTGACGCTCAAGACGTCCGCCGGCCGGATCGAGGTGATCTCCTATGACGCCAGCGGTTACCCGGGAGCGGTGAGCCTCCAGCAGGGCTCGGCCGGCACCCTCCAGGTGCAGCGCATATGGTCCTACGTCGGCCGGTCCCTTTCGGGACTCGGAACCATCCACAAGCCGGCGAGTGAGACCGTCTACCGCAATGAGGGCGGCAGCGGCGCGATCACCACCTCCTTCGCCTACCTCTGGCACGGGACGACGGCGCAGATCAGCCGGCGGACGACCACGCTGCCGGTGGTGAGCAGTTCCGAGAACGGACGCGGCACCACCTACACCCGGGTCTCGGATTACGACAGCGGGGGCTACCTGACCGGCTCCACCGACGAGCGGGGCACGGTGAGCACCTACCAGTACGACAAGGCGCGCGGCGGCATGACGCAGCGGATCGCCGATGCCGGAAGCGGGAAGCTCAACCTGCAGACCGACTACGCGCTCGACGACCGCGGGCGGGCCGTGAGGGAACTCGGACCCGCGCATGACGCGATCCTTCCCGGTGGGACTTCGGCGAGCATCCGCACCGCCTCCTGGACCTACTACAGGGATCGCGAAGGGAGCCGGGTGAACTTCCGCGGCTACTTCAGGGTGTCCGACAGCACCGAGCACGCCGTCGGCCCGGTGACCGTCACCGAAGCGAACCTCGCGCCTCCGTCCGGCTTGAGCGGGTGGCGGATGGGTTCCAGCTACGACGCGAAATGGACGCTAGGCGGCATTCCGGCACCGTCCGCTGCCTACGCGCAGGCCGACTGGGTCCGGTGGAGCCTGTCGCTCACCGACCAGAAGTCCGAACTCAAGGAGCAATGGAACTACTTCCTTATCCCGGCAACCGGCCAGGGCACGCAATCGACCAACTACGGCAAGAAGCTCTTCGCCTACGACAGCGCCGGGCGGCAGAACCAGACGACCTGTGCCGGCGGCACCGTCGACAAGACCACCTACAACGCGATGGGCTGGGCGGTGCAGGAAGAACTCGGCACCAGCGCCGGTCTTACCGTCACCCGGGTCAACCAGCACGATGACGACGGGAACCTGACCAAGGTGACGTTGCCGGTGGACGCCACCACCGGCAACGACCGGGTGACCGATTTCCGCTACGACTGGCGCAACCGCCAATCCGAGTCGGAGACCACCGTTCAGATGGACGGTGGCAGCGCCACGCTCATCCAGAAGCAGGAGTACGACAACCGGAACCTCGTGGTCGCCTCCATCGGCTACAAGACATCGGTCAGCAGCCTGAACACAATCTCTCGCCAGACCACGGACTACGACGTTCTCGGCCGCCAGTACAGGACCAGTGTCTATGGGGTGAAGGCGAGCGACGGCACGACTTCCAATCCCCAGGTGTCCAACATCTACTACGAGGCGGGCGGCCAGGTCGCCCGCAGCGCCCCTTCCGGCAGCGCCCTCTTCACCGCCTCGACCTTCGACGCGGTCGGCCGCGCGCTGGAGTCGTTCCAGGCCTACCGTGAGACTGGAGTAGCTCCCGAGTCCGATCCCTCGAGCGTCGCGAACTCCATCGTGATGGAGCAGCAGGCCATGGCATGGGACGCCGCGGGCAACCTGCTTTCCACCACCTCCCGCGCCCGCTTCGACGATGCGTCCGGCACAGGTCCGTTGAGAGATGCGCCTCTTCCTCCGCCGGCCTCTCCGGGGCCACAGCCTTACGCCCGCGTGAGCTATGCCGCCAGCTACTCCGATGCTATCGGTCGTGGCATCGCCACCGCCAACTACGGGACCCATGGAGCGATCGGCTGGACCCGCCCGGCCACCGTGCCCGCCCGAGCGGACGACGTGCTGGTCAACTCCACCGAATATGACGAGGCCGGCAACGCCACCAAGTCCGTCGATCCCGCATCGATGGAAACCACCAGGGCCTACGACGCCGCCGACCGGCTGGTCACCCTGACCGAGAACGCGGCGGGCAGCGGCAGCGCCGTGCGCGTCACCCGCTACGAGTACACCGACGACGGCTGGCTGAGGAAGCTCAAGTGCGACAACTCCAGCACCAACCAGCAGGTCACCGAGTGGGTCTACGGCGTCGACAAAGGCACCGGGCCGACCGATTCCGCGCTCTACAGCAAGCGTCTTGTCGTCAAGAAGATCTATCCGGGCGGCGGCATCGACGAGGTGACGTACGCCTACAACCGCCAGCTCCAGGTAACCCGCATGGCCGACCAGAACGGATCGGTCCATGCCTACGCCTACGACAAGCTCGGCAGGCTGCTGGCCGACACCGTCACCACCCACGGGAGCGGCGTGGATGATACGGTAAAGAGACTTGAGAGCGGCTACGACATTCGCGGGCGGCTGAGCCGCTCCACCAGCTACAGCGACATCGCCGGCACCACGAAGGTCAACGAGGTGCTCCGCGAGTACAACGATTTCAACCAGGTCAAAACCGAATACCAGGAGCACTCCGGCGCTGTGGTCCCCACATCCTCGGGTGTAACGGGAAGTCCCAAGGTCCAGTACAGCTTCGCCGACGGCAGCGCCAACACCGTGCGTCCCACCGGCCTCACCTACCCGAACGGCACCACGGTGGTGGGCACCGCCTACACCTCCGCGCAGGCCGGCTACCTCAGCCGACCCGACCAGGTGACGGACATCGCGGGCTCGACGACCACCGTCGTGGCCAGCATGCGCCACCTCGGTCTGGGCACACTCGTCGGCCTGAATTACGACGGGGCTTCCAACCTCAATCTCACCTACCAGCAGGGAGGAACCGCCATCGGAACCGCCGGCGACAAGTACACCGGCCTCGACCGCTTCGGGCGGATTATCGAGACAATCTGGATCAAGGGCTCGGGAGACGTCGTCCAAAGTCTCTATGGACACAACCGGGCCTCAAGCATACTTTGGCGAAAGGACGAGGAGGCGAGCAACACCATTGCCATGGATGCTTACTACGAATACGACGGGCTCCAGCAGGTCACCGAGTGGAAGCGCGGCAACCTGTCTCCCAGCACCGGTCCGCCGTTCACCGGGGTGACCAGCCAGAAGCAGGGCGAGGACTTCACCTACGACCAGACCGGCAACTGGCTCGGGGACGTGAGCGACAACCCTGACTTCACGCAGAGCCGGGCTCACAACGTCAACAACCGGATCACCTCGATCACCGGTCCCACCGGCGTGGTCCAGCCGGCTTACGACAATGCCGGGAACATGACCGTCGCACCGAGCCCCGGCTCATGGACCACCGGTTACACCTACAAGTGGGATGCCTGGAATCGGCTGGTGGAAATCAAACAGGGCGGCACCGTGATCGGCAGCTACGCCTACGACGCCCTGACCCGCCGGACCCGCAAGACCGTGGGCGGCGTCATCCGAGACATCTATTACGACCGCCAGTGGCGCTCGGTCGAGGAGCGGGAAGGAACCACCGTCAAGGTCCAGCACACCTGGAGCCCGCTCGACCGCTGGACGCTGATCTGCCGCAGGCGCAACGCCAGCGGCACCACACTCAACGAGACCCTGTTCTGCCTGCGCGACTACCTCGACCCGGTCGCGCTGGCAAACACCAGCGGCGCGGTGGTGGAGCGCTACAACTACGACCCCTTCGGGACCGTGCGCATCATGAACGCCGCCTTCGGGGTCCTCGGCAACAGCGCCTACGACTGGGAGTTCCTCTACCACGGGGAGTTCCGGGACAAGGAAAGCGAACTCTACAACTACGGTTACCGCTACCTCGACACCCAGCTCGGGAGATGGCTCAGCAGGGATCCGATCGGAGAAGAAGGGGGATTAAACTTGTATGCATTCGTTTCGAATAACGCCATTGTTACTTTTGACATTCTAGGAAAGTTAGGTGTAAAGCCGAATTCAGAGAAGGCCCGATTTTATGCAGATGTTGATTACCTCTTAAATTACAGGTGCACCTGTGATTCGAGAGATGGGGAAGTCACCAAAATGGATTTAGCGACATGCGAATCATTTCAAAACCTTTGGAAGAGTGCTTATCTAGTTATAAATAGCGTGCCTGTCGAAATTCAGATCAGGAAGCCAGGGCGTGCGAAACCTCGTCCAATTCGCCAAGATTTCTACTCATTTCTCACGCTAGAAGTGCAGAGGCAGGTTTGGGACCTGGCCGAGGCTAAATGTGAGGAGAACCGCGCGACGGGAAGATGTACCAAATTTGAGGTAATCAATGAGACGTATGTTTTCCGATTTGCTGACCTTGGGAAAAGGGAAGCATTCAAATCTACCGTAACAAATGACGGAGCGGGAGTGGAAGAAGAGATCCCATTTTCGGAGATTCCAGGAAATTTTCCAGGGCAAGTGCTCGATCAATGACCATGATTCAATCCATGAAAATTCATACCCTTATCTTGTTGGCTGCGACTCTACTCGCCTCACTCGCTGCATCTAAAGAATCCGATGATGAATCCCACTTTATGGCCAAGGATTTTTTTAAGAAGTGTAGTAGTATTCAGATAGTTGAATTTGTGGAGATGGGAAACAGCAAGACAACAAGACTTGCCCCTATTAAAGGTGCCCCTGGAGCCCTTGCTAATAATATGGCGGAAACGATGATGAAATCCCTTCCGGAACTTGCAAGCAGGGATGAGGATATCTGGGGACAAGTTATTTACGAGGAGAAAGGAGCCAGAGGGGCGCGTTTAAAAATTGCCTATTTTGAGCGCGATGGAAAGATCCGCGGAGAAGAATTTAACGTGAAGCTACTGAAAGATCTTGCCGAGAAGGCTCCAAAATTGGAGGTGCCCGGAGAGAAATAGAGGGGTCTCCGGGGGTCTGTTCTTGAATTTTGAATCTGTTAGAGTTTGATTCCCCCTTTGTCTTCTGCATCCTTTGGCCATCACGCCCCGCAGCACCTTTGAACTTGCGGCCGCTTCCACAGGGACAGGGCGAGTTCCGGCCCACGACCGCCGCCGCGGGCGAGGAGCGGGTACGCGGGGACCGATCCGGGGGGGGCGGGAGGACGCGCCACGGGCGGCGGAAGAGTCCGCTCCCGGCTTGCCCGACGAAGTTCGCGCCTCGCCAGCTTCCTTGCCTCGTAACCCTCGGCCTCCTCGATCTTGGCCAACACCCGGGCATTCCAAAAAGGTTCCCGCTCGGCGAACTCCTCCGGCGTGAGCGGCACGCCGGGCGGCTTGCCCCAGATGTCGAAATACGCCTGTACCCAATTCGTGGTTCCCGACTTGGACGTTCGGGTTTTCTTGGGCGGGATGCCGTTCCTGGGCCGCCAGGCCTCCTGCTGCTGGCGGCGGCGCTCGGCCCGTTCCTCGTCGGTGAGTTCGAGCCGGGGACGGCCTCCTTTGATGCTGTGGGGAGCGCCCTTGCTGCCGTGATGGCATTGGGCGCGGGCGATTTCGGGCGGGCTGTTCATGGAGGTAGAACGGGCGGGTGCCGGCAAGGGAAGGGATCTCCAAAAAAGAAGTTCTGGCTTCCCCTTCATTCGATCTCTGGCAGCCTGCGGAATTCGGAAATGGTTTTCGTCCTTCCATCCCCAGACACCACGGAATCATCCCCTGTGCAGGATGTTGGCTGGAAAAAAGTGAGGCTACCTTTAAGGGGAATTCTAACCGATGCACGAAATTCCGTTTTATCAACGAAGTCTATCGTACCAGGATGGCCGATCTGCGAAAAAGAATAGCTTATGAGGTGATGGGAGTTGCTGGAGGAGGCGCTAGGAACCCAATCCCATTTTCAACCAAGCCAGGAGGTTTTCCGGGGCCTCAATTCAATGACTGAAAAATGCTACTTGTGAAAACTTTTTTACTGATCGTTCTATTGAGCGTATTCGCTCGCGGCGAAATAGTTGACCGCGAGGTGCGCATCGCTGAAGCACAAAACTTTTTGGAACGGTGCAGATTTGTGATTGTCATTGAACCGCAAGCGCGGGACTTGAAAGGACTTACTTCTATCAAAGGAGGAAAACCCGACAGGTTTGTGGAAGCGTTTGCGAACACCTTAATTAAACGAGTCCCGAAACTAAAAGCAACAGATAATGAATTGGGTGGATTCATTATTTACCAATTAGCTGATGATGAGGAGACGACAATACGAACCTCGGCAGTGGACGTAAACGGTTCGGTGAGAGGGCAAAGTTTTGATCTGGACCTTTTGAAAAATGCAGGCCGGGCAAAGAGGAAGAATAAAAAATAAATGCAAGCTCCCGACTGATCCTCGGTGGAGCTTAAATTGGATGCCAGTCTTCACGGATTAACATCAAGCGTCGGTTTCCTAAAGTTGTGACCACGGCGGCATGAGGCCGGACTCCGCCGCCGTGAAGCCCAAGGAAGCACTCCGCCGCTGGCGCTGCAACCTGTTCGGAATCCCGGAAAACGAGGCACGGCAGGCGAAAGAGGCGTCGAAAGGCGAGATGGCCGCCGTTTACCGCGACCGGATCCCGCGGGAGAAGGCACGCAAGGTGCTGGCGAGGGGCGGGAAGCTCTCGCAGGCGGAATATCTCCGCTGCAAGGTCCGCTACTTCAGCGACGGCGCGGTGATTGGCGGGAAGGCCTTCGTGGAAGAGATGTTCGTCGCATTCCTGGACCGCTTCGGGCCGAAGCGGAAGGACGGAGCGCGTCCGATGCGGGGATTGGCGGGTGAGGGTTCGAAGGGCCGGCTTTTCAACTTCCGGCAGCTCCGGCGTGTTCGGGTAGGATTCTGGCGCAGTCCGGCGAATGACGCGTCAATCCCAGACCGAGAGAGCGCGAAGTTGCCGGGTCGCGGTCCCTGCCCAGTCGCGATTGGCGGTGGGGGAGGCGGGGGACGGATGGAGGATGGTGCCTACTCTCGATCCGCTCGGTGCCACGCGTTGCAGGCAGGCCTCGGCGTATTTGCCGATACCGATCGACAATTCCGGCTGGAGGGCGTCCAACACGGCCGCGAGATGTCTTTCGCAGGCCCGGTCGAGGGCGGATTGCTCCGAAGGGGTGAGCTTGTCCGGGGTCCGGTTGCGGCCGGATTCCTCCATGAAGACGAGGGGGCAGTAGTTCAGGACGAGGTGGTCAGCGAAGAATGCGTCCGCGGAGCCGAATCGCTCCGCGAACAGGCCCCACAGGCGGCGCCCGCTCACCTCCGACCGGGTGCAACGGAACCCCTCGACCGGCCGCTTGGGGTGCTCCTTTTCCGGTTTGCCGATCGCGGTCTCAATCCCCATCCAGTCGCGGACGGCGACTACCTCGCCAAAGGGGATGCCAACCTGGGCCATGCCCCACGGCCCCGGGTTCATCCCCAGGAAGACTACTTTCTTGGGAGAGTTGCCGAACTTCGTGAGGTACGTTTCGTGCGCGTCCCAAGCGTAGCGCAGAGGGTTGTAGACGTGGGTCACGGGGCTGGCGAACGAGAGGAGGTCCACTTCTTCGCGGAGGATGGCCGCCGCGGCGACGAGCTTGCTTGCGATGCTTCCGGATTGCGGCATGGGGTGAGAGGTGCGTCCAGGGTGTGGGCGAAGCATTTCAGTTTCTCGTAGGTCCGCCGCGAGGGTTGGTAGCTGCCCCTTGCCAAGTTGGCTAGCGTATCCGCGCTGAGCCCGGTCCGCCGTGCTAGTTCGGTCCAAGGGAGGGAGGAGCCTTTCCGGATTCTCCCGACAAGCTCGGCTGCCGAGTAGCGGTCGACGGGTGGGTCGTAGCCGAGGAACCCTGCGACCTTTGGGATGCGGCGCGGCTTCGGCTCAGCCTTCCCCAGCTCCCAGTCCCTGAGCGTATCCTCCGAAACACCCAGTTCCGTTGCGGTCCGCTTTTGCGTCCATCCGAGCTCCAGGCGCCGGCTTCGAATGTGGCTACCGCAGCTTTCCATCGATTGGGGGAACGGGTGGCACATTGATATGCAGGCACTTAGGTCAATGTTGCAAAAGGGGAACGCAACTTCCCGGATTCATGCCTAGGAAGACCACCCGCTTCTTCCCTCCGCCGAAGCGGCTCAGGTAAAGTTCATGCGGCTCGCGGGCATAGTCGAGTGGCAGGTAGACGTGGCTCGCGGTCGAAAAAGACAGCGGGCGCAGCCGGTCGGCGAGAGCGCGGGATGCGGCGATGAGGGCGTCGGACACGCGGCAAGTCAAGGGGAGCAGCGCCGCCGCCGCAATCCTTCTCCGGAACGCTCCACTTCGCCCGTTTCCCGGGGTTTGTCGGGTTGAGACGACCACGGGAGCCGGCGTTTATCCTCGAATTCAGTGCTAGTGACTGAAAATGAGTATCATCAAAGGAATCTAGGGTCTGGCAATTCCCCAGGCGCCCTGGCGGTTGCGCTTCGCAGCGTTCTCCATCTCCCGCAATGCCCGGAGCCGCTGCTTCACCGGCGTACCGTCGGGCAGGTCCGCGGGCTTGGTGTGGATGCGGACCAGGCCTTTGCGGACCAGCATTTCGTCGAGCAAAGGCCCGTTCGCCGGCTGGATGAAGGCGTGGTAGCGGCGGTCGCCAAAAGGATCGTCCCACGCGGTGTGGAGGGTGAAAGAGCCACGCGCCAGGGCATCGTGGACCCGCTGTTTGGCCCGTTTGCCGATGTCGACCGCCTGTTCGTCGGAGATGCCGAAGTCCTCCGCTTGCTCGCGGATCCGCTGGTGGTTGTCCTCTCCTCCGCCGTAGGTGCGGAACGCGCTTTCCGGGGCGTCCACGTAGTAGAGGCGGAATTGCTCGACGCGGCCATCGGGCAACCGGACGTGGAAGCTGTCGCCGTCGTTCTGGCGATGCTCTTCCAGCCGGCAATCGGTGAACTCCTCGTAGTCCCCGAGGAGCGCGGGTTTGGCGGTGGCGGATGGGTCGGCGGGCGGGCGCTTGGCGGAAGGCGGACCGTTCCTTTGGTCGAGCCCCCAAAGGACCAAGGCGACAATCAGCAGCAGGACGACCCGCCAGATTCCCATGGGACCGTTCCGCGCCATCGCTTCAGAGGCCCTTGAAGCCTTGGTACTCCTGATAAGTGCCCAGCGGCATGGAGGACTTGCCCCAATCGCGGTTCAGGCGGCGGTATTTCTTGATGAAGGCGGTGGGGTCGGCCCAGTTCGTGAGGCTGCGGTCCACGCTCTCCCGGTGCATGCCGATCGCCAGGTTGTGGCGGATTTCAAAATGAAGGTGGGCGGCATACATTCCGCGGTTGCTGCCGATGGTGCCGATCTGCTGGCCGCGCTTGACCAACTGCCCGACCCGGACGCCCATGTCGCGGAGGTGGCCGTAGAGGGCATCGATGAACCGGACCTGGCCGCTCGAGGGATCCCGGTAGCCGTAGCGGATGATGACGACGTTCCCCCAGCCCTGGCGGACGTCGTAGGCCCAGGTAACGACGCCGTCACCGATGCTGTAAACCGGGTCGCCCATGTCGGTATCGCCGCCACCGCGACCGTTCCAGTCCTCGCCGAAGTGCACCGGGGCGCGCAGGCGCAGGCCCCGGGCGATGTAGTAGCCGGTGGACTCCGGCTTGCCGACGGGGAAGTCGAAACCATCGGCCAAGGAGACGCGGGCGGTCCGCTGCTGCGCCGAAGCGGGCGCAAGGAATCCGGCGACCAGAGCGACCAGGACGAGGAAGAAGGATTTTCGCGGCGATCCGCTCACCCCGCCAGTGCAAGGGCGGAGGGGGCCAGCGGCAAGTCAAATTCGACACATGACCCGCCCGAAGGATCTTCACCCCTGGCCCAGATTGAGGAAATTCGTGGCGATCATCACGGCGGCGACGATGGCGGCGGCAATGCGGTACCAGCCGAAGACCCCCAATCCGCGACGGTTCAGGTAGCCCACCATCCATTTGACGGCCACGGCGGCGGAGACGGTGGCGGCGATCACCCCGACGGCCAGCGGCATGAAGCCGTAGCGGTCCCACATCAGCAACGCGCCTCCGAAGGCGGTGTCGTATTTCTCCGCCAGGCCCTCGATCGGCCAGACGGCTTTCTTGGCGGTGGCGGCGCTGAGGGTGAGGAGGCCGAGGAGGAACGAGAACTCGACCGCGGCGCTGAGGCGCAGGCCGACAAGCACGCCGCCGATGATGGTCATCAGGCTGCGCGAGGTGCCAGGCCACATCGCGACGCACTGCAGGAGGCCGATCAGAAAGGCCATCTTGAGGGTGATCCGGGCGAGTTCGGTGCCCTGCGAGCCACCGCCTTTTTTCATCCAGCGGTCGACGGCGAGGATCCCGATGCCCCCGACGAACCAGGCCCAGGCGATCCATTTGAAATGGAAGAGCTTTTCCTCAATCCAGTCGTTCGCCAGCAGCCCGATGACAGCGGCGGGGAGGAAGCCGGCGATGATGGCGAACACCAAGTGGAGGCCTTCCTTGTCCTTGCCTAGCAGGCCGAGGATCATCTGGCGGACCCGCGGCCAGTAGAGGCCGAGCACCGCGGCGATCGCTCCGCCCTGGATGCAGATCGCGAAGCAATCGGCGGCGGCTTTGTCTTCCGGGGCGGTGCCGATGCCCATCATCCGCTGGGCGACGATGAGGTGCCCGGTGGAGCTGACCGGGAGGTATTCGGTGATACCTTCGATCACGCCGAGGATGAGCGATTGCCACCAATTCATGGGATAGTGGCCAGGACCTTGCCGGCCGATATCACGTGCGGCAAGGGATTTGCGGTTGCTTCGTGAACCTTCACGAAGGAAGTTTGCAGCGTTCCCCGACCCGCAGCATGAAGCGACGCTACCTATGGCTCGTCCGGCGCGCGTACCGCGCCTTGCGGCACCCGCGGTTGCGGCATCGTGACTGGTGGCAGGCACTCACCCACGCACTGTTCGAGCGGCACCTGTGGATGCCGTGCCGAGACACGGTGGCGACCGGTTTGACCATCGGGATGTTCTTCGCACTGATCCCGCTGCCGATGCAGATGATTTTCGCCGGGGTGACGGCGATGCGTTTCAAAGCGAACGTGCCGGTCGCGATGGCCGCCTGCTGGATAAGCAACCTGGCGACCAACGTTCCGCTATTCCTCGCCCAGCTCTGGTTTGGCAACCGGATCGCGGAATTCGCCGGGCTGGACCTGCCGGAGGTCGGATGGTTCAAGGATTTTCTCCTATGGCTGCGGGACTCGGAGTGGTTCGCGGTGCCGATACCGGACCTGATCCTGAATGCCAACTCCAGCCACTTCGTCCTCGGCATCCTGGCGTCGGCCGTCCTCGTCGCGGCGTTGACTTTTCCGTTGGTCCACCTGTTTTCCGCAATCATGCCCCATCACCTGCCGGCGCGGCCGCTGCGCAACGCGAAGGTATCGTCCTTCATGCGGAAAATCCGCGCGCAGCGGGAGGCGCGAAAGCAGGCGAAGCAGCTCAAGCTGGAAAAGCCGCTGTGACACCGGGTCGGGCCCGCTTCAGCGATTCGGGCTGCGGCCAAAGCTGCGCGAACTGATCTTGCCGCCGCCGTACGGTGCACCGAGGCGGGTGCCGACGCTGATTTTCGGGAAAACATAGCGCTCCAGCGATTTCGCTTCAGCGCGCTTCAGACCGGCGACGACGAACAAGGCGACGAGCCCGGCCGCAGCGATCAGGCCGATGACGAGCAGGATTGTCCTGCCCTTGGTACTGCCTTCCGGCCGGATCGCCTGCTCGTCGAGCACCGACGACACGCCGGCGGCGATTCCGGTGCCCAGCCGCTCCGCGAACTCCGCGCCGTCACCGGCCGTCATCAGAGATCCTTCCAGTTCCCGGATGACGCGGGAAAGGTCGATCTGCGAAAGATCGGTGGACTCCGGCATTTCAAGTTGGGTTCCCGGCGCGACTTCCTTTTGGGGCGCGGCGGGGCGGTCCATTCTGAAAGTCCGGCTGTCGGTTTCCAGCAGCAGCACCATGCCAGGCCGCTCGCCAAGCCAGGCCTCCCGCAGCAACCTCGCGCGTCCGGCGAGGTCGCGGCCGTAGAGCGAATCGTAGAGGACGAAATACATGCGGAAGCCGTGCTTCGCCTCCAGTGCTTCGAGCGCGGCGATGATTGCCTCCTTGTGTTCGGCGTCGCGGACCAGCACGCGGGATTCGTCGAGAACGCGATCTTCCGGTGCCGACGGGGGGACGAATTCCTCCTCCAGTGCCCGCCCGGGCAAGGCGGTGCACAGCAGCAGCAGCAGCGCGACGATGATCTCCCTCACGCGTCCGATCATTTCCAAGCGGCCGGGGCTGGCAAGGCTGGGCTTGTGCCCCCGGGGCTGCTGGTCTTCAGACCGGCAGCGGGTGGATTTCGAGCCGGTCTGAAGACCAGCGCTCCCGGGGCTAGTCCGCCTTCTTGAGGTCGGCCTTCAAGCCGGTGAAGAAGAGGACGAAGGCGGCGACGAAAATGCAGGAGTCGGCGACGTTGAAGGATGGCCAGCGGTAGTTCACCAGCGGGATCGTAAAATCGAGGAAGTCGACCACGTAGCCGGCCTTCAAGCGCTCCCAAAGCGGCTGACCTTCCATGTAGGATAGCCGCGAGCCTTGGATCAGCCGGTCGGTGAGATTGCCGAAAATCCCGCACAGCAGGAGCCCGACGGCAACCTTGCCCCAGTTGCCGATGAAGAAGTCCTTCTTCAGCCCGAGGGTGATCAGGACCAGCGCGATGAAGGGCACCGCAAGGAACACGATCGGTGCCCAGTCGCTGCCGTTGCCGAAACCGAAGGCCACGCCCTGGTTGTGGACGCGGACAAGATTGAAGAAGCCATCAATGACCGGATCCTCGACCCCCGATGAAAAGTGCCCCGGCACGGGCTCCGGAAAGCGGCCGACGATCCAGAACTTCGACCACTGGTCGAGCACGTAGAGCGGCAGCGTGAGGAACAGCAGGATCCACCCGATGCGCCATTCTTTCTTCGATTCAGCCGCAACCTGCATTCAGTTTGATGATTGAGGGATTGGTGATTGAAGATTCGCCTTCAAGCGCGCGACACGACTTGCACCACCGACTCGCAGCGCTTGCAGACGCCGCCCTTGCCGAGCGGTTCGTAGCGGCGGCAGCGCGGGCACATCTCGTGTTTCGTCTTCGCCGCCTTCGCCGATAGAGCGGGGCCGGCGGAGACGTCGAGGTCCGCGATGATGAAAAACTCGGTCGCGAACTGGCGGTCGCGCAGGAGGTCGTAAACGGCCTCCTTTTCAGGAACCACCAACGTGACCGCGGCCTCGTTGTTCTTGGAAAACTCCTTGGCCTGGATCCGCTCCTCGATCGCCGTCTGGACGACCTTTCGGATCTCTAACAAGCGGTTGACCTTCGCCGTCGCCTTGCCGCTCGTGAACGCGGGATCGGGCTCGGGGAAATCCTGCTCGTGGACGCTGCCTTCGGTGAAAGGAGCGTGCTCCCAAGCTTCGTCGGCGGTGTAGGCGAGGATCGGCGCGAGCAGCTTGGCCAGCGCGGTGAAGACATCGTACATCGCGGTCTGACTGGCGCGGCGGCGGACGGAATTCTTCGCGTCGCAGTACATCCGGTCCTTGGTCGCATCGACGTAGATCGCGGAGAGATCGGTCGCGCAGAACTGGTTCACCGCGTTGAAGACCTTGCGGAATTCATACTGCTCGTAGGCCTTGCGGCACTCGGCGACCACGGAGTTGAGCCTTTCGAGGATCCACTGGTCGAGCAGCGGCAGGTGGCTCGGCGCGACGCGGTCCATTTCCGGGTCGAAGCCGTCGAGATTGCCTAACAAGATCCGCAGCGTGTTGCGCAGGCGGCGGTAGGGTTCGGCAACCTGCTTGAAGAGGTCCTCGCTGAAAGGCACCTCGCTCTGCCAATCGACGGACGAGACCCACAAGCGCAGGATGTCGGCGCCGTACTTGTTGTAGAAGAACGCGGCGTCGGTCGGCTTGCCGGCCTTCGCGGCATCGGACTTGGAGATCTTCTTCTTGTCCTTGTCGACCACGAAGCCGTGGGTCATCACCGCCTTGTAGGGGGCGACGCCGCGCCAGGCGACGCTCATCATCAGCGAGCTCTGGAACCAGCCGCGGTGCTGGTCGGTGGCTTCGAGGTAAAGGTCGGCGGGCGCGTGGAGCTGCGGGTTTTTCTCCAACACGGCAACGTGCGAGCAGCCGGAATCAATCCACACGTCGAGCGTGTCGCGGCACTTCTTCACCCCGGCGGGGAGGCCGAGTTTGGCGGCGAGTTCCTCGTCGGAAAGTTCGAACCACAGGTTGGTGCCTTCCGTTTCGACGAGGTCGGCGACCTTGCGGGCGATATCGGCGGAGAGGATGGCCTTGTTATCCGCATCGAAGAACACCGGCAGCGGGACGCCCCAGGTCCGCTGGCGCGAGATGCACCAGTCGGGCCGCGCTTCGACGGTGCCATAGATTCGGTTGCGGCCCCAGGAGGGCAGCCACTCGACCTGATCGATCGCCGTCAGCGCCTGGCCGCGCAGGGTTTCCAGCGAGATGAAGAATTGCTCCACCGCGCGGAAGATGATCGGCGTCTTGGAGCGCCAGCAATGCGGGTAGCTGTGGCGATAGACTTCCTTCGCCAGCAGCACGCCCTTTTCTTCCAGCAGCTCGACGATCGGCTCATTCGATTTGAAGACGTGCTTGCCGACCAGGTCAGGCAGGCCGACATCGGCGGTGAAGTTTCCGTCGTCATCAACCGGCGATAGCACGCCGAGGCCGTATTGCTGGCCGGCCACGTAGTCGTCCGCGCCGTGACCCGGCGCGATGTGGACCGCGCCGGTGCCGGTCTCGGTGGTGACAAAGGTGGCGAGGATCAGCTTCGAAGTGCGGTCGAGGAAAGGGTGGCGCGCTTCCAGATGCTCCAGCTCGCGGCCCTTCAGCGTTTTCATCACCGAAGTACGACGCATCCCGGACTTCGCTTCCATCTCGGCGACCAGCTCTTTCACCACGATCAGGATCTCGCGGCGGCCGTTGCCTTCGAACTGGCAGACCTCGTAGGTGAAGTCCGGATGCACCGCCACGCCGAGGTTGGCGGGGAGGGTCCAGGGGGTGGTGGTCCAGATGGCGATCGACGCGTTGCCGATTCCGATTTTCGACGACGACTCCGGGGTCAGCGGGAACTTGACGAAGATCGCGGTGCTTTCCTTGTCCTGGTATTCCACCTCGGCTTCGGCCAGCGCGGTGTGCGCGCCGTAGGACCACTGGACCGGCTTCTTCGACTGATAGACGGCGCCGTTTTCCACCAGCTTGGCGAAGACGCGCAGGATCTCGGCCTCGTAGCCGGGAGCCATCGTGAGATAAGGATTTCCCCAATCGCCGAACACACCGAGCCGGCGGAACGAGCCGCGCTGGACATCGATCCAACCGGTCGCGAACTCCGTGCAGCGGCGGCGGATCTCGGCGGGCTCCAGGCCGGCGGCCTGCTTCACGACTTTGAATTCGATCGGCAGCCCGTGGCAATCCCAGCCGGGAACGAAGGGTGCCTCGAAGCCGGCCATCGTCTTCGACTTCACCACCAGGTCCTTGAGCACCTTGTTGAGCGCGGTGCCCATGTGGACGTCGCCATTCGCGAACGGCGGGCCGTCGTGGAGGATGAAGGTCGGCGCTTTCTGGGCGCGGCGGCGCTCGATGATTTTCTGATAAAGTCCGGCCTTGTTCCAAATCTCGAGACGCTTCGGCTCGTTCTCCACCAGGTCCCCGCGCATCGGGAACGTGGTCTGCGGCAGCAGCAGCGTGTCTTTGTAAGGGGTGTCGGAACTCATAGGCGGGCGCGGAAGCTAGCAACGGGTCCGCAGGGGGTCAACCACCGGGGCGGGGTGTTGGAAATCAGGGGAAAACGCTGGAGGGAAGGGTCTCGAGACCCGCTTTTCATCATGGCATGGCCTCTTCCAGAAACCACTTGATGGCCGGCAAGATCAGGATATCCGCAGGTGACGCGGTGCCCGGAGGAAGTGGTTCCAGCAACAAAAGTATGAGAACGGCGCCCGGATGGAGGGCGCGAGCCTCTTGGAGGGACCGGATCTCCCGTTGGAACGTCGCGGGGTCCGAGACATCCGAGCAAACCTGGATGAGAGCCGTATCGCCCGACGGGGTAAGCGCGTGGAAGTCGATTTCGTTTCCTTGCGGCGTGCGGGCATAGTGGACCTCGCAGCCGCGGCGGGAAAGTTCGATCAGAACCGCGGTCTCCAGGGCGTGACCGAGATTGCCACGGCCCGAACGTTCATAAATCGGGATCAATCCAGGGTCGATCGGATAGGCTTTGCGGGGGTTGACCATGCGCTGGCGTTCGGATGCGGTGAACATGGAGGTGGTCCGGATCAGGAAGGCATCTTCAAAATAGGCGAGGAAGGCGTGGAGGCTGTCCTTGGAGACGGGCAAGCCTTGCGACTTGAGGGCATCATGGAATTTCTGGATGCTGAAGGGCGCGGCCGGATTTCCCAGCAGATGCCGCTGCAGCCAGCGCAGGGCCACGGGGTTGGAAACGCGGTGGCGCTCGATGATGTCGCGCAGCACGGCGACATCGACATAGCCTTGAAGCAGCGGTTTGCGGTCGCGGACATCAAGGTCCTGTGCATCAGGGAAACCGCCTTCGGCCAGATACCCGCGGAATGCCTTCTCCAGAACCGAGCGCCGCGCTTTCGGCAAGGAGTCCCAGTCGCCGGCAGGCAGCAGGCCCCGGTGCCGCAATGCCTCGCGGAAGCTGAATGGAAAAACCGTCACTTCCATCGCCCTGCCGCGCATGCTGGAAGCCACCTCGCGGCTCAGCAGGGTTGCGGAAGATCCTGACAAGAAAAGCCGGACTTTCTCACTATCGAGGATCCGCCGGGCGAAGGCCTCCCAACCGGGAACGAGCTGAATCTCGTCGAGGAAGAATGTCACCCGCGACTGATCGCGGAACTCCGGATGAAGCTGGTAATAGCTCTCCAACAGGAACGACAGGTCGGCGGCCTGCATCCCTGCGAGGCGATCATCCTCGAAGTTCAGCATGACCAGCGACTCGCGCGGTTCTCCGGCCGCCAAAAGATCGCTCAAGCACTGGGACAAGAAGCTGGTTTTGCCGCTGCGACGCATGCCGATCACCGCAATCGCCTTGCCCGGAACCACTGGCAAGCGGATTTCCCGCCGGGTCAGTTCAGGGATCTCGGCAGCCAATGCGTCCGAAAGCTTGAGCCGCAGGACTTCCTGAATTTCTCCTTTCACCAGGGAGAAGTTACCGAGCTTTTATCCTTCTGAAAAGGAGAACTTTTCCGCAATCCGCAGCCCGGCCTCAGCCCCTCAAGGCCACGGGGCCATCACCCGCGTTCGGGCCTCTCCGGTGAGTCCGGCGGCGTGGGCCAGGGCTTCGAAGCGGGCGCGGTAGCCTGCCGACTGTTCCTCGGAACGAGGCTTTTCCGCACACTTGCGGGACGAGGCTTCGAGGATTCCTGCCCGGAGGTACATCGAGGGGATGCCATCGAGATAGGAAACGAATTGCTCCACCTCAAGCCGCGGGTTCAAGACTGCGGCACCGAAATGAATCCGGTCGGCGTCGTTCCCCAATCCTGCAATAACATCGCGATACGCATCGGGCGACGGGGGATGACGATGCTCGAAAAAGCGCGACAGGATCCGGGCGCGATCGCTTTCCGGCAGCGGTGCCAGGGACTCCGACAGCCAAGCGGCGGCAGACTCTTCCCCTTCCAGCTTGCAGACCCCTTGGAACACCGAGAAGGTCAAATCCACCGATCCCGGCGGGGCGTCCGCGGCGGCGCGAAGCGCCAGGGCTAGCGCGGAGTCGCGGTCGTGCGCTGCCCAGGATTCGAAGAGATCCAAGGCATCTGGAAAACGCAGAAGTTCGCGGTCATCGAGTGCCCCGAGAAACTTGCCATGATTGAAATCGGCCGGCAGTGAATGCGACCAGCCCACCCAATCGGCCGGATTTCCAAGCCGCTCATGCAAGGCCGTCGCCACCTCGGCACCTTGGAACAATGCGGATTGGTAGAGATCTCCGAAGATGAAAAGAAGTTCCCTGCGCTCCACGTCGTCAGCCGTCTCTTCAGCCCCGGCCTCCGGGGCATGATGGCTCATGTGGTCGTCGCGGATCACCTTCTTGAAGCGCTCCAAGCAGCCAGCCGCCGCGAGCGCGTCCTGGCGGGCCAGGCACTTGATGAATTCGCCGAAGGTCTCCGGATCACCGAGTCGCTCGGCCGCTTCGAGGCTGGACGGTCCTTCGCGATGATAGATCTCGCGAATGACCTGGTTCCGCAGATTGAGGACGGAAAGCGATGGCTGCGACTTGTCCAAAGCGATCAAGCCGGCCAGCAAGGTCTTGAGTTCGCCATGGCTGGCGGCCATCAGCTTGCGGTCGGTTTCGTCGCGGTTCAATCGACCGCGATCCAGGGTGAGCAGTGCCGACAGCCTGTGTTCGATCTTCGGCAAGCGGCCCGTGGTGGTTCTTTCCGGGGCTAACTGGGGTCGGGATTTGGCCGAAGCAGGCGCAAGGTCCTGGACCTTCCTCCGACCGGCCTCGTTACCGCGCGCCATCAGGAAGCCGGCGAGCAGACCAAGACCCGCCGCGAGTATGCTGGGAAGATAGGCTTTCATCAGTCAGCGAAAGGATCGTGCTCCACCACCGGAGGCGGCACCGGGATTCCCCAGCGTCCGATCGCCGCCCGTACGGCGGCGGCCGCGGGAGGATCATTGGAGTCCGCTTGCGCATCCGCCCGCCAGTCGGTGTGGGGATGAAGTTGAAGCAGGATATTCAGACGGCGCTCGGCTGTAGGAAGAAGCTCCAGCATCTCGACAGGATCCAACTTGCCATAACGGTTCAGACCGTTGGCGATGCCTTTCGCAATCATCATGTCCTGCCCTTCGGGGTCGGCGGTCTGCCTGACGAATGTCCGGATGTGATGGTGGCGGAGTTCTTCCCATTGGATCGAGTCGAACATGGTCTGTCTCAACTCAGGCTCCGCTTCATCCCAGAAACGAGCGGCGGCTGCCTGACCCGCGGGACGCAAGGGATCGAGGAAGTCGTTGAAGCGCTTCCACTCCCCAGTTTCCTCCATCCAAGCCAGCATCTCGCGCGGCTTGCTGTCCTGCCACCCGGAGAAAACGACATCTTGAAAGCCCTCTTGGTCATGAGCCCGGAAACCATCGCTGCTGACCAGCGTGGCGAAGTCGAACTCAGCCGGAAGATCGAGTGACTCGAGCGATAGGCGGATCTTCGCCGAGGCCAGGCGGTCCAGCAGTCCGCTCAATTCGTCGGCACCGATCCGCGCCATGTCCTCCAGAGCCCGTGGGACAAACTTGGTCCTGTAACATTTCCCGGGCTGCCACTGATGCTTGATGAGGAAATCGACGCCTTCCAAGGCCTGGTCCTCCGGCCAGTTGCGGAGCGCTTCCCGCACCATCTCTTCCTTGGTTTCCGACGACCGGATACCTTCAATCCATGCCGCGACAGCGTCGGGGTTCTTTTTCACCCACGCCCCGATCAGCAACCAGGGCAGACGACGATCTCCACCCATCCGTGTCAGGCAGCGCGGCAAGGTCAGGGCCTCATTCAGCGCGGCCTTGAGTTCGTCTTCCGTCCATTCCGCGAGGAGATCGGCCATCGGATCCAAGTTCTTGTCGTCCCACGCCTGCTGCTCCGCTTCGAAGTCGCGCAGCAGTTGCTGAAGGTCGAGCGGCTCCCGTTTCACGCGTTCCGGCCTCCCGGGTGCTGCGGCCGCAACCGGTGCTGCCGATGGAGCCTCGTCAAAATCCCGCCCTCCCAGCGCCAGACCGAGCGGCAAGGCCACGGCGAAAGGCAAGAGGAGCTTGAGGGACGTCCGGGTCACGGAAACCAATGAATCATTGTTCGCCCGGAACTGCCATCTGGATCATAGCCTTCACTTCCTTGCCGGAATGACGAACCTTGGAACCGTCCGAGGTGAAGGGGAATGATCTGATGAAGGCCGTCTTGGACGCAGCGGCCGGAATCTAAGAGGCGCAGTGCGGTCCGGCGCTTGAAGCCGAAAGTGACCCCGGCCTTGCCCCCGGCACCGGAACTGCTCAGCTTCGTGTGATGGGAAAGCTGAGCACTCACGTCCTCGACACCGCGCACGGCCGGCCGGCGGCGGGGATGCGCGTTGAATTGTGGCGGGACGGCGAGATGATGGTGTCGATCGTGACCGATGCCGACGGCCGCGGTGGCGGACCGCTGCTGGACGGCGATGGCTTGAGGGCGGGCACCTACGAGCTGCACTTTTACGTCGCGGCCTATTTTATGGAGATGGGAGTGAACTGTCCCTTCCTCGACGTGGTGCCGGTGCGCTTCCGGGTGGAAGAGGGGAAATCCTACCATGTCCCGCTGGTCTGCTCGCCGTGGGCCTATTCCACCTACCGCGGAAGCTGACGATGGACTTCGACATGGCACTGGAGCGGCTGCTCGGCCGGATCGAGGAGCTCGGCGCGATCACCAACACGCCTGGTTCGCTCACCCGCACTTTCCTTTCGCCGGCCAATCTCCGTGCCGCGCGGCAGGTGATGGCGTGGATGGAGCAAGCGGGCATGGCGGTGGCGCACGATGTCGGTGGCACGGTGCGCGGGGTGCTGGATGGGAGATCGAAGATGGTAGATCGCAGATGGGAGAAGGCGAATGCTTCGCCTTCCGGCTCAGGCGTTCAGAATCTACCATCTACCATCCACCATTTACCATCTACGGCTCCACCGCTCCTGCTCGGCTCGCACCTCGACACGGTAATCGATGCGGGCAAGTACGACGGCGCGCTCGGCGTGCTGATTGCCATCGCGGCGCTGGAGGTGACCGGGCCGCTGGAGTTTCCGGTCCACGTGCTTGGCTTTTCGGATGAGGAAGGCGTGCGCTTCCATGCGACCTACCTCGGCAGCCGTGCCTGCGTCGGGAAACTCGATGATGAACTGCTGGCGGTCCGCGATGCGAATGGCGTGTCGCTGGGCGAGGCGTTGGCGCACGAGGGATGGCACGACGGGGCGAAGGAGTTTTTCTACGATGAAAGTAGTAGCCGAGGCTACGTCGAGGTCCACATCGAGCAAGGGCGGGTGCTGGAGGAAGCGGGTGAGGCGGTGTGCGGGGTGTCGGCGATTTGCGGGCAGAGCCGGCTTTTGATCACCCTGATCGGCCAAGCCGATCATGCCGGGACCACGCCGATGGACCTGCGCCGTGATGCTTTGACCGGCGCGGCCGAATGCCTGCTGGCGACCGAATCGCTGGCGCGGAGCGAAGCGGGTCTGGTCGCGACGGTCGGCAAGCTGGAAGTGAGGCCGGGGGCGTCGAACGCGATTCCCGGCGAGGTGCGTTTCACGCTGGATTTCCGCCATCCAGATGATGTCAGCCGGGAGCGTCTGTTGGGCCAACTGCGGGCGGATTTTGCGAGGATCGCGGAAGAACGGCGGCTGGAACTCGCGGTGGACCGGGTGCAGTCGAACACCGCTGTGCCTTGCGATCCCGCATTGACGGAGAGCTTGCTCGGTGCCGTGGAAGCCGCGACCGACCATCGCCGCCTGCTCGCCAGCGGGGCCGGACACGACGCCGTGATGATGGCCACCGCGATGCCGGTCGCGATGCTCTTCGTCTGCTGCCGCGCCGGGCTGAGCCATCATCCCGATGAGTATGCTTCCCCCGATGACATCGCAGTTGCCTTGAAAGTGCTCGTGGACTTCCTCCAAAGTGCATCCATCTCGGCGTCCGCCTCCGCGACCTCTGCGCCTCGGCGGTTCGATCCACCCAGCGCATGAGCACGTTCGACACCCTCCTCCGCCGCGCCTCGGTCGTCACCGCCGACGGCTTGCGGGCGCTCGATGTCGGCATCTCGGGAGAAACCTTTGCCGAATTCGGAGCGGATCTAACAGGCTCTTGCGAGACGGAGATCGATGCCACCGGCAAGGTGCTTTTTCCCGGGCTGGTCGATGTCCACGTCCACTTCAACGAACCCGGCCGCACCGAGTGGGAAGGCTTTGCGACCGGCTCCACCGCGCTGGCGGCGGGAGGCGGGACTTGTTTCATCGACATGCCGCTGAACTCGTCGCCGCCGGTGCTGGATCTCGCCAGCTTTGCGGCCAAGCGGCGTGCGGGGGAGGCAAACAGCCGGCTCGATTTCGCGCTGTGGGGCGGGCTGACGCCAGACTCGCTGGCCCACCTCGCGGACCTGGCTCGCGCGGGCATCGCCGGTTTCAAGGCCTTCATGTGCCCCAGCGGACTTGAGGAATTCGCTGCTGCGACGGAGGCCACCTTGCGCCGCGGGATGCACGTCGCCGCGGAGTTCGGCCTGCCGGTCGCGGTTCATGCGGAGAGTCCCGCCACCCTGGCTGAGCATCAGGTAAAGCACCCGCATTCACATCCCGGCACGATGACTGATTGGCTCGCCTCGCGGCCGGTCGCGGCGGAGCTCGATGCGATCGAGATGGCGCTCAACTGCGCCCGTGACACCGGCTGCGCGCTGCACATCGTCCACATCAGCTCGCCGGAAGGGATCGCGATGATCACGGCGGCGAAGCGCGAGGGGATCGATGTCACCGCGGAGACCTGCCCGCATTACCTGCTGCTCGACAGCGCCGCCGCGACCCGCGTCGGCCCCGCGGCGAAATGTGCGCCGCCCTTGCGAGATGCCGCTACGGTCAACGGTCTCTGGCGATGCCTGGCCGCCGGGGAGATCGACAGCATCGGCTCCGACCACTCGCCCTCGCCGCCGGAGCTCAAAGAAGGGAATGATTTCTTCTCAATGTGGGGGGGCATCGCCGGCTGCCAGCATGGGTTTCCGCTGATGATCGCCCGCGCACTCGCCACCTCGCCTCGAGGGACCTTGGAACAGGTGGTGACCAAGTCACCGATCATCGTCAGCGAACTTGCCGAACTTCTCGGAGTGAAGCCGTTTGAACTGCTGGGCGACTTAATCCCGATGCACGTTTTCGTGGCACCCAATCAGGCGATTGAGCCCGACATCGCGGCCCGACTGTGTGAACTTCATGGCAAGCTACTGGTCGGTGCCGACTTTGGAAAGGATGGCCAAACCTCTCATCCCTGGAGCATGCTCGCGGCCGTCTTCGCCACGAATCCCGCGCGGCGCTTCGGGCTCGGCTCGCGCAAAGGCCGGTTGGCCGCGGGCTTCGATGCCGATTTCTGCCTGCTCGCGCCGGAGGAAAGTGTCATTGAACGCAAAGACCTGCTTTCCCGCCATCCGATCTCGCCCTATGTCGGGATGAAAAGCGGCTGGCGGGTCGCCGCCACCTGGCTCCGGGGAAATCCGGTGTCGCCCGCCACTCACGGCCGCTTCTTAACGCCCGACGCATGACCCCACGAATCCAGTATCGCGGCGCTCCACTTTTCTTCCATTCGACGTTGGTGGTTCTGCGTTCGACGTTCGATGTTCGCCTTTTCCAATTATGATCCCGCTCTTTGGCCATACCCGCACCCGCGTCGCGCTCCGCCACGCCGTGATCGCTCCCGATAGCCACGTGCCGAGTGCTTTCCCCGGCTGGGAAGGCGCGACCGCCTACGTGCTGCTCTCGCCCGCCATCGGCGCGGAGCTCAGCCAGATCCTCGTTGTTTACGAAACCGAAGGCGGTACCGCGTGGTTCCCGGCAGACGAGCATGAGCACGCGATCTATGTCGAGAAGGGCGATGTCCGCGCGGTGTGGGACGACGGCGATGTGACTCTAACAGACGGCGGCTTCCTGTTCGTGCCTTCCGAGAACGTGCTGGCCCTTCACGGCAGCGAAGGCACTCGGCTGACGGTCTTCCGCAAGATGTTCGAGCCGGTCGACAACATCGAGCCGCCGCCCGCCGTCCACGGCCATGTCTCGGACATCCCCGCCGAGCCCTTCCTCGGCAACGACAAGGCGCGGCTCCAGACGTTGCTGCCGATCGACTCGCGCTACGACCTCGCGATGAACATTTTCACCTATAAGCCCGGGGCCACGCTGCCCTTCGTCGAGACCCACATCATGGAGCACGGCCTGCTGATGCTATCGGGCCAAGGCGTTTACCGGCTTGATGAAAATTACTATCCGGTGAGCGCCGGCGATGCGATCTGGATGGCACCGTATTGCCCGCAATGGTTCGTCGCAATGGGTGACGAGCCGGCGAGCTATCTTTATTACAAGGACGTGCACCGCCTGCCGTGATGTCCGTGCTGCCAAGGTCGGGCGCCGAAATTCCTGCTTGGAATCCTCCGCTTTGCATGGCAAAGCAAGACGCATGACGACTCACCAGGAAGCCGCGGAGCAGTTGCGCGTGATCCGCACGATGATGGAGCGCGCGACGATCTTTCGCGCGCTTTCCGGAGAGGCAGCGCTGCTGGGTGGTGCGATGTCGGTGGCGGCCGGGTGGATGTCGGAAGGCAAGAGCCGCTGGGCTTGGGGTGGCATCTGGCTCGGCGGGCTGGCGGTGGTGATTTTGTTCGCGATCTGGCAGCTGACGCGTCTTGCCCAGGCTCACAGCCGGCCGGTGTGGTCGCACGGTCTCAAAGTCGCCTTGCGCGGGGCGCTGCCATCGCTGGTGGTCGGCGGCTTCCTCGGATTGTTTTATCTTCGCTACGGCATGCAGGGTGCGGAGTTCACCGCGGCGTGTTTCTGGATCCTGCACTATGGCTTGGCCCTGCTGGCGATCCGCGAGTTCGCGCCGAAGTCAATGATCTGGCTGGGGCTGGCGTTCGTGACCACCGGCCTGCTCGCCTGGTCGGCGGCGACCTTTTTCCAGTCGATGGCACCGCTGCTTGCCCGCCTCGGGCCGTCCGGTCTGATGGCGGCCACCTTTGGCGGCTTCCACTTGCTTTACGGCGTGGCCATCGTCACCACCACCCGCCGCGACGGACCGGGCGCATGATCGATTTCTCCAAGCTCGACAAAATCATCCACGAGAAAGCGCGGCTCGGCATCATGACGCTGCTCGCTTCCCGGGGGGAGCCGTGGCCGTTCCAGGATTTCAAGACGGAGCTGGAGATGAGCGACGGCAACCTGATCACTCATCTCCGGACCCTCGAGCAAGCCGGCTACATCAGCGGCGAGAAGTTCACCGGCGACGGCCGGCCGCAGACGCTTTACACGCTCACCGCCGCAGGTAAGAAAGCCTTCGAGGACTACCTCGCCATCCTTGAACAAATCCTGAACCTCGGGAAATGACCCGGCGGCAAGCCTTCCGCATGGTCGCAGGAACAGGGCTCGCACTGGCCTTGGCGGGCATCATCTGCCGCGGCGGCGACCGCTGGTTGATCCCCGCCGTGCTCTACTACGCGACGCCGTGGTTGCCGCGGCTATTGGCAGCACTGCTCGCGCTGGTTGCCTTCCGGCACTGGGGGATGCGGGCGCTGGCGGTGACCTGTGCAGCCGGTTCATTGGTGGAAGCCTGGCATTCCTTCCGGCTCGATGACCTGCCGGTCGCTCCTCCGCATGCACCGGTGGTATCGGTGTGGAATGCCGGGCGCGCGCTGGATCGGAATCCATCGGCCTGGCCGGCGACCGGTGTGGCTGACCTTTCAGCGGTGATCGAGTGTGGCAGCTTCGATGACGACGAATGGAACCGCTTTACCGCCGCGAATCCGGACCACGAGTGGCGGCGCTTCGATGGAAGTACGATGCTTGGCGTACGAGGGAGAATCCTGTCCCACGAATCCCTCGGCGTGCACGACCTGTTCCGCTGCCACCGTGTCCGGGTCGCGCTGCCGGACCACGGCGAGCTGACAGTGGTCGTGGCCGATGTCCGTTCGCAGCCGTGGATTTCCCGGGAGCAAGCCATGGCCACCATCCTGCGCTCGGCGGGCGACGATCCGCGTGCGATCATCCTCGGTGATTTCAATACGCCGCCGGAGTCGGTCTGGTTCCGGGAATGGCGGACGCGGGGGTTTACCTTTGCCAACGACGCTCCACGCCGCGGCTTCCGCGAGACCTGGGCCTACGGGCTGCCCTTGCTGACGCTGGATCACGTATGGCTCGCGCCGGGCTGGCGTGCGCTGCGGTGCGAGCGGCTGCGGCTTGGCTCCGATCATCTGGCGGTGAAGGTAACACTGTCCCCATGAACAGTCCCGGGTTGCGCCGCCGCTTCCCCGCATCGAGACTCGGCCATGGATCCGCATCATGGTCGTGGTGCCGGGGAGAACCCCGTGAACCGCTTTGAAGCGCTGGGCTTCGAAGCGGATGAGGACGCGTGGCTCGACGATGACCCCCGGCCGCTTCGCACCACCTTCCTGCGCGACGACTCGCAGTCGATCCTCAGCCGCAACACCGCCGAGGACTTCTCGGTCATGGCGCGCTTCCGCCAACCAGTCGCGATCGTCACCAAGAACGCATTGGTCGCGCGGGACATCGATCACCTCGCGGAGCTGGCGCGGCATGGGGCGGTCTTTGTCTATCTTTCGATCACCACGCTGGATTCGAAACTTGCGCGGATCCTGGGTTCCGAAGAGACATAGTAGCGGCTTGAGCTTAACTTTCGGTACGTGAGCACCGCAGATAACGACGAAGTGCCAACGACGTTGCCCGAGAAGCAAACGACGCGTCCGGGCCCGCCGGTCCTTAGGGCGGGATGCTTGGCAGGAATCGGGATCTTTGCCCACCTTTGGCAGACCCAATCCACGGCTGAGTTCCGGGAGCTGGGCGTGTTGTGGAGCCTGATGTTAATGGGGGGCGTGGTCGTGTTCCTCTTGCCGACTTGTGCAGTTCTGGCGCTCGCAATCGAGTGGATCGAGCGGCACGGCTGTTGCCCGCGCTGGGTGGACGGCAGGGCCATTCGAATTCTCGGGGTCATGCTGTGTGCCTGGGGAATCGTGGCCGGATTCCGCGACAGCCGTCCGATGAGTCGTTTCAAGGCGATAACGGGAATGAAGAAAAGCGGGGTATCCGAGGTCGAGGCCGCTGGTTTCGCCTCGTTCCTTGCCCAGCGCTGGTGCTTCAGTTTCCAAGTGAATGTTGAAGATACTGCAAAGATCGTCTCCTCGCTGGGGCTTACCCGGGACGATTCGATCGACCTGCGGGCTTCGCTGCGGAGAGATGTTGTTTTCGAAGAAAAACTTCCTCAAGCAATGCGGGACCTGCCGGGTCCGGAGGCTCTGACTTCCTATCGGGAGAGTATGAACGAGGGCCAGAGGAATGCGTGGGTCATGCTTTCAGTCGACGAGTCTCAGCACCGGGCATGGTTTTACGTAGGGTCGCAGAATTGAATCGAAGTGGTCCGATTGAGGGCGTGACACCTTTCCAAACGAACGCGATGTTCGCGTTAGGTCAGCCGATGTCATGAACCCTATCCTAACTGAATGCTAGGCAATCAGTCGTTAGCGCCACTTTAATGCGAATCTGCCCGGCACTCGCCGGGCAGAAGTCAGCAGAAGTCAGCAGAAGTCAGCAGAGGTCAGCAGAGGTCGTGGCAGTCGGGGAAAAGAGCCGGAGTGGGCATGAGGACGCCCCCATTCACTACCCGAACACGCGGGTCCGGAGTTGTCGAAAGTTGAACAACCGATCTTGCTTCGAGTTTCCATGCAGCCCCCGTATCGGCCGCGCGCCGTCCTTGCGCTTCGGCCCGAAGCGGTCGCGGAAGGCGGTGAACATGTCTTCCACGAAGGCCTTCCCGCCGATCACCGCGCCGTCGCTGAAGTAGCGCACCTTGCAGCGGAGGTAATCGGCCTGCGACAGCTTGCCGCCCCGGGCCAGCACCTCCAGCGCT
>JAYTLR010000031.1:0-67972 GCA_043729195.1 Akkermansia sp. | reverse complement strand
AGCCGAGCAAACTGCCAACACCGGCGATAACAACACTTCTGGCGGCATCTCGCAGACCAGCTACACCGCGATTTCGACCACCTCGACCCGCGGCGCGCTGACCGTCCTGCTCGAGCCCGCCGAAGCCCGCACCGCCGGCGCGCTGTGGAAGCTCGGCACCGACGCTTCCTTCGTCACCTCCGGCACCCGCAAAAACAGCCTGACCCCCGGCGACTACGTTCTCCAATTCAGGCCGGTCGCCGGGTTCCAGACCCCGCCCCAGCAGATCGTCAAGGTGGTCTCCAACAGCCTGCTCAGCGTGACCTTCACCTACCTGCCGGAGATTTCCGCGGTCGCATCGTGGCGCGTCGAAAACTTCGGCTCGACCTCCAACGCGGGAGCGGGTGCCGACAGCGAGGATCCGGACGGGGACGGCAGCCTGAACCTCGACGAGTATGTCGCTGGCACCGATCCCAACGACCCGTCGGATGTCTTCCGGGTCAAGTCGGCAACTTTGGTCGGCACCAGCTTCTCGGTGGTGGTTCCGGCGAAGACCGGCCGGATTTACACCTTGCAGCGCCGTTCCGACCTCAGCTCCGGCACTTGGTCGGACGTGCTCGCCATCGGTCCTGTAGCTGCGGACGGGGATCTCGCGCTCACGGATGCCGCCGCCGCCGGGGATAAGGGATTTTATCAGGTCGTCGTTGAGTCCGCCTCCCCGTGACGGGAGCGGATTGACGGGTTTGATGACACGGACGGGCCGACGCCGGGCTGCTTTTTTTCAGAGCCCCGGCCGATTGGGTATTAAAGCTGCTATTGGCACGCGACCCAACCCATGAAATCCCCTGTTTCCCAGGTTCTCAGAATCCTTCACGAGCGATATGCCGCCTTGCGCGAAGGCGAGGTGGCCGACTACATCCCGGAGCTTTCGCACGCGAATCCGGACCACTTCGGCATCTGCATCGCGACTCGCGACGGTCATCTTTACGAGGTCGGGGACACCCGGCAAAAATTCACCATCCAGTCGATTTCCAAGGCTCTTTCCTACGGCCTGGCGCTGGAAGACCGGGGGGAGGATCACGTGCTTTCGCGGATCGGCGTGGAGCCTTCGGGCGATGCCTTTAACGCCATCAGCCTCAAGGCCGGCAGTGGCGCGCCGTTCAACCCGATGATCAACGCGGGAGCAATCGCGACCTGCGGGCAAATCCTCCCCAAAGACGGAGAGTCGCGGATCGAGCGGATCACCCGCTATCTGTCGACCTGCGCCGGCGGCAAGCTCGACATCGACCAAGAGATTTACCGCTCGGAAAGCGAGACCGGGCACCGCAACCGGGCGATCGGCTGGATGCTGCGGAATTTCGGAATCATCGATGAGGATCCGCACGATATCCTAGAGACTTACTTCCAGCAGTGCTCGCTGCGCGTCACTTGCGCGGACCTCGCCGTGATGGGCGCGACCTTGGCGAACCAAGGGATCAACCCGATCACCGGCGAGCGCGCCATCGCCCACGAGTATGTCGACAACGTGCTCGCCGTGATGGCGAGTTCCGGCATGTATGATTGGTCCGGCGAGTGGATCTACCGCGTCGGACTTCCGGCAAAGAGCGGTGTGGGGGGCGGCATCCTCGCGGTGCTGCCGGGCCAGCTCGGGATCGGGGTTTTCTCGCCGCCGCTCGACGAGCAGGGGAATAGCGTCCGGGGCATCCGCGTCTGCATGGACCTTGCCCGGGAACTGTCGCTCCACATGTTCAATCCGAGCGCGGTCCCGCAACCTGCCCTGCGCCGCAGCTACAATGCCGCCCAGGTGAACTCCCGCCGTCGCTTGCCGGCTTCCACCTTCCATGCGCTCCGCCGCTACGGCGACCGGATCCGGGTGATGGAGCTGCAAGGTCCTTTGCTGTTCTCGACTTTCGAGCCCGTCATTCGGGAACTGGTCAAGCAGTCTTCCTATTGCCAGCATATCATCCTGAATCTCCGCTATGTCTTTTCAGTCGATGCCGTCTGCCTGCGGATGCTTCACGAGGTCTGGCAACAGCTCGCCGCGTCCGGAGTCCGCCTCGTCTGCTGCCACACCGGGCGGCTCGGCAAATCGCTCGTCGCGTCGGGGATACCTGATGATGTCCTTTTCTTCAGCGAGGACGCGGCGCTGGAGTCCTGCGAGAATGCGGTGCTGGCCAAGGTCATGCCGGATCACATGCAGGAGCCGCCACCGGTCCTCCTCGCCGGCTGCGCTCTCTTCGCGGACTGCGATCCTGCGGAACTCCAGCTCCTCAGCGAGCGGATGGAAGTGAAGACCTTTGCCGCAGGAGAAACCATCATCCTCAGCGGCACCCGCGCCGATGAACTCTTCGTGCTGACCACCGGCTGCGTGGAAGTCCGCCTCAATCTCGGGAACAGCCGCTACCAGCGGCTCGATGTCTTTTCGGCCGGCATGAGTTTCGGCGAACTCGCGTTCCTCGACGCTTCGCCCCGCTCGGCCGACGTCGTGGCGATTGCGGATGCGGAGTGCCGTGTCATCAACCGGCCGCTCTTCGAGGACATCGGCCGCCTGTTACCCGCCCTGAAGGCGAAGATCCTCAACGAGATCGCCCTCCAGCTCTGCGACCGGCTGCGGCAGGCCAACATCGAAATCTCCGCCTTGCGGAGTTGAGCCAGAGATCGGGAAGCGGATCCGACAGAACCGGGCCCGATGATCGCCGGACAAGCCGTGCTTGCCCCGCCCGGCGGATCCGCTTCAATCCCGCCAGCCAAGAAACTTTATGGGACGCGCCTTCGAATGCCGACGCCGAGCCAAGGAAGCCCGCTGGGACACGATGTCCCGCGTTTTCCCCAAGCTCGCAAAAGCCATCACCATGGCCGCCAAGAACGGCGGTCCGGACCCTGCCGCCAACGCGCCGCTGCGGCTGGCCATCGCCAACGCCAAGGGCCAGAACCTGCAAAAGGACAGGATCGATGCCGCGATCAAGCGCGCTGCCGGCAAGGACGCCGCAGACATTGTGGAAGTCGTGTATGAAGGCAAGGGCCCGCACGGTTCACTGTTTTACATCGAGTGCGCGACGGATAATACCAACCGCTCGGTGGTCAACATGAAGACCATCTTCAACAAGAACGGCGGCCAGATCGTCAACAGCGGCCAGCTCGACTTCATGTTCACGCGGAAGGCCGTGGTGGAATTCGAGATGACGCCGGAGATGAGCGCGGAGGAGATCGAGCTGGAGTTGATCGACGCCGGTCTCGAGGAACTCGAAGTCGAGGACGGCATCGGCCGGGCCATCGCTGACTATCATGACTTCGCCAGTCTCACGGCCGGCTTTGAAAAGCTGGGCATCGCGCCGAAGAAGGCGGTGTTGGAGAGAATACCGACCCAACCGATCGAGCTCACCGAAGAGCAGATCGCCGAGGTGGAAGTGATCCTCGAGAAGGTCGAGGAAGACGACGACGTGCAGGTGGTGTTCACGAACCTGGCCTAGCCCGGGAGCGCGTGCCACCGGCTCGCCGAACGGTCCCCAAGAGCCCGCCAGCGCTCCCGGGGGCAGGCTCCGCGCACCCGGTGGGCTCCGCCCTGAAGGGCAGTGCCTCAGCGGGAGCGGTCAGGGGTTGCGTCGCTTCGTGTCGAAGATCCCGCTAAAATGAGGAACGTAGGCGCTGGCAAACTCTTCAACGCTGACCGGCCTTCCCGCCTCTTGCTCGACGCAGCTCATGACCACGCCATCGATCCCGCAGGGGGTGATGGCGAAGAAGGGCAGCAGGCAGTTTGCGGTGACGTTCATCGCGAAGCCGTGCATCGAGATCCACTTTCGCACGCCGACGCCGATCGAGGCCAGCTTGCGGTTCTCCACCCAGACGCCGGTCAGACCCTCGCGGCGGGTGGCCGGGATGCCGAAGTCCTGGCAGGTGAGGATGAGGGCTTCTTCGAGACCGCGGAGATGGGCGTGGAGGTCGCGCTTGCGTTCGCGGAGATCGAGGATCGGGTAGCCGACGAGTTGGCCGGGACCGTGGTAGGTCGCTTGGCCGCCGCGGTTGGTTTCGACGACGGGCGCGGGCAGGGCGGCGGGGTCGCGGAGGGAGGATTGGTCGCGCTGGCGGCCGATGGTGTAAACCGGGGCGTGCTCTAACAGGAACAACGTCTCGCCGCCGGTGCCGTCGAGCAGGGCTTCGACGGCGGCGTCCTGGTGCTTGAGGCCGTCGTCGTAGGACACATTGGAGCGAAGGTGGATGGTGGTCATGATACCTTGCGGGATCGACTTGCGGGGTAAGTAGTCCCGGCTTCAGCCAGATCGAAGCATGGGCGATGCGGGCGTTTCCCCGGAGCGGAGTGGGAGGGACCGTTCGTTCCGGCTGAAGCCGGGACTACGTACCACCGGGGGCGGACGAGGGCGGGCCCGTTCATACCTGTCGACGTTCGAGCATCTTCGCCTTGAGCGGGTCGGAGGCCTGGAGGTGCGCCAGGCCGATCGCGAGGGCGTCGGCGGCGTCGTGCGGCGGGGTTTCGGCCAGGCCTAACAGAGCGCGAACCATGAAGGCGACCTGCTGCTTGTCGGCGGTGCCCTTGCCGACCACGGCCATCTTGATTTTCCGCGGCGCGTATTCGAAGACGTTCAGCCCGGCATCGGCGGCGGCGATCAGCGCGGCGGCACGGGCGGCACCCATCGAGATGGCGGTTTTATGGGACTGCACGAAGATAATGCCCTCCACCGCGACCTCGTCGGGCTGGAACTTGTCGATGACGTTCTTCAAGTGGGTCCGCACGGCGGCCAGCGCCGCGGATTGCGGCAACTTGGAGGGAATGTTGATCACGTCGAAGGCCAGCGCGCGGGCGTTGCGACCGTCGCCCTCCACCACGGCATAGCCGGTGTTGCGGATCGCGGGATCGATGGCGAGGACTCTCATTGTCTTGGCTCGCCTCCGATTCTGTCTGCGAACTTCCTCCGAAACAGCAGATTCCAGCAGAGCAAAACGCTGCTGTCGATCAGGTCCACGGAGGCATTCCCTGTCTTCGTCTTGGCACCGCAGAGAGTGAAGATCTCGCAGTTCATGGTGGGGTCGGGCGAGCTGCCGCAAGCTCCAGGGTTTTCCTGTAAACCTTCAAGATGCGTATGTTGGCTTGTGCCGAAAGCACGGCTGTCATTTGCGACAAACCAAGGAAGAGCCAGATCACCGGCGTGATAACGGTGTCAGCGGAAAAAATTGCTCTGCCTTTCCACATGACAGCGGTGATGTCTGCAAGGAAAGCAAGCGACGTGATTATGAAGAACACGGCATTTAGTCGGCGCTTCTTGTCCATTTCGCCAAGGTATTTCTCAAGCAGTTCCGGGTTCTCCAGAGCATCGTCAAATTGCTTGTCCGAGCCTTTAAACATGGCGACGCCTTACCATCTCTTGATCTCTCTGCCTATCGGCTTTCTCCACGCGAAGAGACTGCCAAGATCCCGTGGAAGACAGGGGCAATTGCCAGGCCAACGCGCTGATCATATCCGCGGAGCTTTTGGAAGGACACCCGAAGTCACGCCACCCGGCTCACCTCCGCTTTTTCTTCCCGCCCTGCGGCTTCTTCCTGATCGACTTCGACGGCGAATCGTCGAGCAGGGCGGTGTAGATGTAAGGGAAGTCTTCCAGCTTCTTGCGCGGGATCTTCTGGTCGATGAAGATCTCGACGGACTTCGCATACTCCAGCTCGTCGGCGGTGAGCAGCGTGAAGGCATCGCCCTCGGCTTCCGCGCGGCCGGTGCGGCCGATGCGGTGGACGTAGTCCTCGGCGTTTTCGGGGACGCGGTAGTTGATGACGTGGGAGACGCCGGAGATGTCGATCCCGCGGGCGGCGACGTCGGTGGCGACCAGCACCTCGAACTCGCCGCTCTTAAAGCCGGCGAGCGCCTTCATGCGGTCGACCTGGCCGATGTCGGAGTGCATCGCGGCGACCTTCTCCTGGCCCTCGCGCTTGATCAGCGCGCAGACCTGGTCGGCCTCCTTGCGGGTGCGGGTGAAGATCATCACCGAGTGGTATTCCGTCTGGTCGAGCAGGGCGAGCAGCAGCTCGTCGCGCTGGTCCATCGAGACCGGATAGAAAGCGTGGGTGACGGTCGATGGCACCGAGCGGCGGGCGATTTCCACGCTGGTCGGCTCGAACAGGCACCACTGGGCGAAGGTCTGGATCGCCGGCGGCATGGTGGCCGAGAAGAAGAGGGTCTGGCGGCCTTCCCAGGGGCAGAGGTTGACGATCTTGCGGACCTGCGGGAGGAAGCCCATGTCGAGCATCCGGTCGACCTCGTCGAGGATCAGGATCTTGACCTCGTTGAAGCGCATGGTGCCGCGGTAGAAATGGTCGACGAGGCGTCCGGGGGTCGCGACCACGATGTCGGCACCGGCTTCGAGGGCCTTCATCTGCTCGCCGAGTCCGACGCCGCCGTAAAGCAGGGCGACTTTCAGCCCGGTGTGCTTGCCGTAGTGTTCGAACTGCTCGGCGACCTGGTGGGCCAGCTCGCGGGTCGGCTCCAGCACCAGGATCTGCGGCTTGCCCATCGGGACCAGCTTGCTCAGCGACGGCAGCGCGAAGGCGGCGGTCTTGCCGGTGCCGGTCTGCGACGCTCCGATCACGTCCTTGCCCTCGAGGATCAGCGGAATGGCCTGCGCCTGGATCGGGGTCGGGTTTTCATAACCGGACTCCGTCACGGCGGCGAGAACGGGGGCGGAGAGGCCTAAAGTGTCAAATCCCATGCGTGGGGGGATGCGTAATGACCGCAACCCTTGAGGTCAAGGGATGAGTGGCTTGCTTGTGGAACTCAAATTCCGGGCGGAGCGGCGGGCGAATGGATCAAGAGGCACTCCTCGAGCAGCGGTTGCAACTCCTTGAGCAGGGGATGGCCGTGAAGAAAGGGCTCCTGAAAGCGGGTTTCAATGCGGCGCAGCGCGAAGTCGAGGTCGGCCTTCACCAGGTCGTTGATCTCACCGCGGATCACCGCGACAAGATGGCAGAAACGGCCGGGACGCACGAAGGTGCGGCGGTTTTCCCCGAGTTCGAAGCCCAGTTGGAGGGCCCCGCTCTCGTCCTTGACCCGGATCGCGAGCTGCTGGGCGAAGGACCCGACGCGGCGGGGACTCGCGTGACGGACGGGATCGCAGCTCGCGTAGGAGATGAGCGAGAGCTTGTCGCGGTCGAGCAGGTAAACTTCCTCCACACTGAAACGGCGGATCTTGTCGGCAAGGACTTCGTCGTAGCTGCGGCTGGTGAACAGCGCCTGGGCCCGCCACAGGATGCGGTGGGTCAGGTCCGGGTCTTGGAAGGGACCTGTGTGCTGCTCGGCCAAGGCGCGGCGGAAGGTGGCGCGGAGGACGGCTTCAAAGGAGGCGTCGTCGTGGAAGTTCAGCCCGGAGCCTGCGCCGGCTGCGCCGACCAGCGGGAGCAGGGCGGCGGTGAGGTCGGAGTCGGTGAAATCCGGCTCCGGAGGGCGTTCGGCGGCTGCCTTGGGGGCCGGCGTGGCGGCTGGCTCGGCCGTCCGGACCGGGGCGGGTGCCGGGGCCGGAATTTCGAAAGGCCGGGACGCGAAGTCGCCGAGCTCGGGCAGAGGGAGCGGTTCGCGATCCCGGGGCGGAGTCCCGCCGGGGATGGGAAAAGACTGCACGGGGATGCCGCGGATCGGGGCATCAGTGGTTGCAACCGGAAGTGAGGTGGGAAGGGGAGGAAGGATCGAAGTCATGGCATCGCCCCCGGTTGGCCGGCTTGTAGCGCGGCGGCCTCGGCGATCGCCCGGGCGGCGTTCGCCAGTTGCTCGAAGGAGGCATGCATGCGCCGCTGGTCGGCTTTCACCTGATCATTGGAAACGACCTTCGACTTGACCCACTCGCGGGTCTGCTCGAGCTCCGAGCGGAGTTCACTGACCAGGTGCTGCTCGCGCTGGTGCAGATACTGGCGGAATCCCATGTTCCAGTGCTCCAGCCAACGGGTGAATTTCTGCTCGAGTTCAACCTGGGCCTCGATTCCCGAATCGGTGCGGCTGCGTGCGGCGGCCTGGATTTGGCCGGCAAGGCGGTGGGTTTCCTCCACCCGGCGGGCCTTTTCGGCGTCGATCTCGTCGCGGAGTTCCTGCAATTGGCGGTCGTGCCGCTGCTCGAAACCGGCGAGCCGGATCTCGAACACGTCATCAGCCGCATGACTGGGCATCGGCCGGAGATTGGCTTCCAGCCGGTCCAGGCGGCGCTCAACGCCTTCAATTTGGCGGCCCACGAGGATTTCGCGGATCCGCTCCACCTGGCGCGACGGATTGATATCGGGGGGATTGGGGGACATGGGGGGTGCTCGCTCCTTGGGTAATCCGGCGGGGTGTTCCGGAAGGGAGAAAGTAATAAACAGCAGCAGAGGCTATGCCGTCCCGAGGGAGGCTGTAAATCCGAAGATTGATGCTTCGCATTGCCTGACCATCCGTGATGCCAAAGAAAATTTCCTGCTGGTCCGGGGTCCCGCGAACTCCGTGAAAGACACGCTTGCGCGGGTGTGGTAAGGGGGAGCCGATGTCCGAGCAAGAGTACGACAAGGAACGCGACAAGGTGCTGGCTGCAGCCTATGAAAAGACCCGCAAGAGCCTGATCGCGCGCTTGGATAATTGGGAAGACCAGAAGACCTGGGAAGAGTTCTACCAGACCTACTGGCGGCTGATTTATGCGGTGGCGATCAAGGCCGGCCTGCGACCGGACGAAGCCCATGACTGCGTCCAGGAGACCGTCCTGTCCATCGCCAAGCAGAGCAAAAAGAAGCTCTACGACCCCGCGCAGGGCTCGTTCAAGACCTGGCTGATGAACATGACCCGCTGGCGGATCAACGACCAGTTCCGCAAGCGCAAGAAGGATACCGCGATGGCCGGCGGCGAGTGGGAGGACGACCGCAAGACCGCGGTGATCGACCGCTTCGAGGACCCGAAGGGCGACCTGCTCGGCCGCTTGTGGGAAGTCGAGTGGAAGAAGAACATCGCCGACGCCGCCCTCTCCCGGGTCAAGGCGCAGGTCTCCCCCAAGCAGTACCAGATTTTCGACTGCTACGTGGTCCGCCAGTGGGACGCGAAGAAGGTGCAGGATCATCTCAATGTCAGCATGGCCCAGGTTTACCTCGCCAAGCACCGCGTCGGAGCCGTTTTGAAGAAGGAACTCGCCCGACTGGAGGAGGATGTCGACGACTAGCCGGCGCCCGGATCCGGTCATTCCTGACCACGAGGTCCTTCGCAAAGTCGGCGGCGGGGCCTACGGCGAGGTGTGGCTGGCCCGCGGGGTCACCGGCGCACTGCGGGCGGTCAAGGTGCTGTGGCGGGAGGACTTTGAGGACGAGCGCGGCTTCGAGCGGGAGTTCGAGGGCATCCTGAAGTTCGAGCCGATCTCCCGCGACCATCCGGGGATGGTGAACATTCTCCACGTCGGCCGCAGCGTCGATGGGAACGCGTTCTACTACTACGTGATGGAGCTCGGCGACGACGTGCTCACCGGGCGCGAGATCAACCCGATCGAATACGAGGCACGGACCTTGCGGAGCGACACCAAGCGGGCGCTCGGCAAGCGGCTGGAGACGGACTTCTGCATTGATGTCGGCGTGCGTCTGGCCGAGGCGCTACGCCACCTGCACGACCACGGCCTGGCGCATCGCGATGTGAAGCCGGCCAACGTGATTTTCGTCGGCGGCAAGGCCAAGCTGGCGGACATCGGGCTGGTCGCGATCCGCGGCCAGCGGACCTTCGTCGGCACCGAGGGCTTCGTCCCGCCGGAAGGCCCGGGCTCGGCCCAGGCGGATGTCTATAGCCTGGGGAAGGTGCTTTACGAGATCGCCACCGGGAAGGACCGGATGGATTTCCCGGAGCTGCCGGACGAGATGCCGACCAAGGTCGAGCGCAAGCGATGGCTGGCGCTCAATCAGATCATCTGTGAAACCTGCGAGCCTCAGCTTTCCAAGCGGCGGATCTCGACTGCGGGCGAGCTGGCCGATGCCTTGCGCCGCTTGCAAGACGGGAAGCGCCGCCGCCGTCGCCGGCCGATCGGGGCTTTCATCGCCACGCTGCTGACGGCTGGCGTGCTGGTGCTCGGCGGCTGGGAGGTCTTCAAGGGCAGTCCGTGGGGGCGCTTTGCCGATCTTCCGCCCGATCCGCCGGTGGAGGGGCCCGCCTTGCCAGTGAAGGCTTTGATCAAGGTGAGCAGCCAGCCGGAAGGGGCGGACGTTTTCGATGCCAACGACGAGCTGGTCGGCACGACGCCGACCGATCTCATCCAGGCCCTCGTCGGCGAGCAGGTGACCTTCCGCATTCAGAAAGACGGCTTCACCCCGACCACGCTGCAGGCCGAGGTGCCAGCGTCTGCGGCGGAGGAGCCGCTGCTGCTGGAAGCAGAGTTGAAGATTTACTCCCCCCCTCAGCCGAACGAGCCATGGACCGACCATCTCGGTCAGAACTACCGGCCAATGGGCGAAGGCCACGAAAGCCTGCGCGCGGTCGGTCAGGTCCAGTGGGAGCGCTATCGGGCGGATAAAGAACGACCGGCGGACTCGGCCGAGTTCATCGAGATCGACGAGGGCGGCAGCAAGCGCCGGGTCGCGCTCACCAGCACCGGCGAAGCGCAGGCCTTCTGCTGGTGGCTGGCGACCTCCGGCATGGAGGCCGGCTTCCTGACGGAAAGCCACGAGTCGCTGCCCCTGATGGATATCGCATTCTCCGCCGCAGGGATGAGCGAGCGGGCGCGCAAGGAAGGGCTGCGGCCGTTCCGCGTGCTGGTGCGGCCGATCCCGTTTGCCCGCATCGTGCTGACTACCGAGCCGGCCGGGGCGGACGTGTTTGTGGAATCCGCGGACTCGTCCACCAGCGCGGGCAGCACCAACGGTCCGCTGGCGATCGAATTCCTGCGGCCCGGGGAGGCGCAGTTGAGGGTGCAGCTCGATGGCTACAAGCCGCTGACCCACAAGGTGATGTTGAACCCCAACCAATCCCTCGACCTTTTCCTCAAGCTGCAGATCAACAACAGCGTGGTCATGGACAAGCCGTGGGAGAACAGTCTCGGCATGAAATTCATGCCGATCGGCAGGGAGCTCATGGCCTGCGTCTGGGAGACGCGGGTGAAGGACTACGATGCCTTTCTCCGTGCCGCGGGGAAACCGCCGGTGGATTTCGGGAAGGGTCCGGACCACCCGGTGGTTTTTGTTTCGCGCGATAACGGCGTGGAGTTTTGCTCGTGGCTGACGGAGGTCGAGCGGCAGCAGGAGCGGCTGAGCTCGCAGCACGAATACCGGCTGCCCACCGATTTCGAATGGAGCATGATGTCGGGCATCCCGGAAATCCCTGACGTTTCCCCGGCCAAACGCGAACCACTCAAGGCCGCGATTTTCCCTTGGGGTAACCAGTGGCCGCCCGGCCCCGGAGCGGGGAACCTCGCTGATGCCGCCGCGGCGCGGGTCCCGGGCATCGCCGCCAATCGGGTGATCGCCGGCTACGAGGACGGCTTCGAAACCACCGCGCCGGTCGGCTCTTTTCCGGCGAACGATCTGGGGCTCTTCGACCTCTGCGGCAACGTCCACGAATGGGTGTCCGACAACTACAGCCCGATCTCTACCTCGGGCGTCCTGCGCGGCGGCGGATGGAACACTTTTCAGGATAAGAATCTTTACATCGGATCCCGCAACACCCAGCCCCCCGACTTTCGGGACAGCATCTACGGCTTCCGCGTCGTGCTTGCCAAGGTCGCACCGAAATCCGAAACCCTTCCTGCCGAAGAAGGCACTGACGACGATGGTTGAAATCAAGATCGATTACCAAGGCGACCTCCACTGCCGGGCGGTCCACGGGCCATCCGGTGCCGTGCTCGAAACCGACGCCCCCGTGGATAACAACGGCCGCGGGGAATCGTTCTCACCGACCGACCTGGTCGCCACCGCGCTCGGGGCCTGCATGACCACGGTCGTCGGCATCGTCGCCAAGCGGAAGGAGATCGATCTCCAGGGGATGAAGGTCACCGTGAAGAAACATATGTCCACCGACACCCCGCGCCGCATCGCGAAGCTGGAGCTGGATATCGAAATGCCGCTGCCGGCCGATCACCCGGAGCGCCGTTTGTTAGAGAGCACCGGCAATGCCTGCCCGGTCCACCAGAGCCTGCATCCGGACGTCGTCCAGGAGATCCGCTGGCATTGGCAGGACGCCTGAAGGCGTCGCCGGACCACCCGTGTACTGGACCGCGGACTTCAGTCCGCTCGAAATGGACGGACACGAGCGGACTAAAGTTCGCGGTCCAGTACACGTCCCGTCAGTGAGCACGTGTCGATTTCGACACCGGATATCGAACACGCGTCCCCGGGGTCCGTGATACACGCAAGGTGCGGATTGTTTAAAACTCTTGAATATCCATGAGAATTGACATCGTCACCGATACCTTCGCTCCCGACGTCAATGGCGTGGCCATGACCCTCGGGCGACTCTGCGACGGGCTGCGTCGCAAGGGGCACCTCGTTCACGTGATCCGAACCGGGGAGGGCGGGGGACGCGGCGAAACGGTCGCGGCGTCGCTGCCCTTGCCGGGCTACAAGGAAGTGCGGGTCGGTCTCCCCGGGCCCTTCAAGCTCCGCAAGCGCTGGCTCAAGCGGCGGCCGGACGCGGTCTATGTCGCGACCGAGAGCCCCCTCGGCAGCTCGGCGATCAAGGCAGCCAACGCCCTCGAGATCCCGGTGGCGGCCGGCTTTCATACCAACTTCCACCAGTACATGGAGCAGTACCGCCTCGGCGGTCTCCAGCCGGCGGCGATGGCCTATCTGAAGAAAGTCCACAACCGCGCCGACCTGACCATGGCCCCGACGCCCGATGTCGTCGACATGCTCCGCCGCGAAGGATTTCAAAACGTCCGCCTGCTCGGCCGGGGCGTCGATACCGACCTCTTCCACCCCGCCAAGCGCGACCATGCCCTGCGGACGACCTGGGGTGCCCGCGCCGAGTCGCCGGTGGCGGTCATCGTCGGGCGCGTGGCCGCGGAAAAGAACCTGCCCTTCGCCATGGAGTGCTTCCGCAAGATGCGCGAGCGGCTGCCCGACCTCCGCTGCGTGGTGGTCGGCGACGGCCCGCTGCGCGAAAAGCTCCAGGGCGAGCACGGCTTCGTTCACTTCGCCGGAGTCCAGACCGGCGACGACCTGGCGCGGCACTACGCCTCGGCCGATATCCTGCTCTTCCCGAGTGAGACGGAGACTTTCGGCAATGTCCTGTTAGAAGGAATGGCCAGTGGTTTGATCACCGTCAGCCACGACTACGCCGCTTCCGCCCGCCACGTGGTGCACGACCGCAACGGCCTGAAATCCCCGAAGGGCGACCGCGAGGCATTCCTCGGCGAGTGCTTCGCCGCGCTGCACCGCTGGCGTGACGATTTCTTTCGCGCCAATGCCCGCGCCACCGCCGAGGCCCTCGGCTGGGAGCAGGTGGTCGATTCCTTCGAGAGCCACCTGATGGAAGCCTCCGAAGCCCGCGGTCCGATCACCCTGACCTTGAAGGAAAAAAGCAAGCGCCCGAAGCGCAACTTCCGCACCATCTTCATCTCCGACGTCCATCTCGGCACGCCCGACGCGAAGGTCCACGAGGTGATCGATTTCCTGAAACACACCCGCTGCGAAAAGCTGGTGCTGAATGGCGACATCATCGACGGCTGGGCGCTGCGCCGCGGCGCGAAATGGCGCAAGCGCCACAGCCGCTTCATCCGGACCGTGCTCAAGAAGATGGAGAAGGAGGATACGGAGGTGATCTATCTCCGGGGCAATCACGACGACATCCTCGAGCGCTTCCTGCCGCTCGCTTTCGGCAAGCTTCAATTCGTCAAGGAGCACATCCACAAGGGCACCGACGGCAAGCGCTACCTCGTCGTCCACGGCGACGGCTTCGACAGCGTCTCCACCAATCACAAGTGGGTCGCTCAGCTCGGCTCGGTCGGCTACGATGCCCTGCTCAAGGTCAACCGCCTCTACAACCGCTACCGGGCCTGGCGCGGGAAGGATTACTACTCGGTCAGCAAGGCCATCAAGGCGCGGGTGAAATCGGCCGTGAACTTCGTCGGCGAATACGAGCAGCAGCTTCAGGAGTTGGCGCGCAAGAAGGATTGCGACGGCATCATCTGCGGCCACATCCACACGCCGGAAGACAAGCAGGTCGGTGAGATCCGGTATCTGAATTCGGGCGACTGGGTGGAGAGCATGACCGCAATCGTCGAGCACTTCGACGGCCGCCTGGAGCTCATTCGCCACGTCGATTTCATGGCCGGGCTGGCGGAAGAAGTGCGGCAGGACCGGCCGGCGGTGCGGGCCGTCGAGCTGGTGCTGTCGGCGTGAGGCCATCACCGGGTGCGGGAGAGCAAAATATGCGGAGAGTCGCGGGGAGGGTGGTTAGATCGCGGCGTCGATTTGGGGGAGGCTGCGGGCGTTCCAACCAAACGAACCATGAAAGCAGCAACCCTTGTCTCCCTCTCATCACGGACGACATCGACCTGGGCTTCGCGTATGAAATGCCGCTGACCAACAAGGGCGACGGCATCATGGAAGACCGCTTCACGCTCGACGCCGTCTGGCGCTTCTAAACTTTGTTTCGGCTGGATTGTAGGGGCCACCCCCAAGCACCCGCGCATCGGTGTTTGGCGGGTGGCTTTCGGCTTTTTGGGATCGGCATTGCACCCGGCCCGCGTGTCGATAGCGTCACGGGCGTGAAAGCGAAGGCGATTTCCCTGCTGCAAGAATTGACGGAGGCCCATTCGGTGCCGGGGCATGAAGACGAGGTCCGCGCGATCTTCGTCAACGAACTGGAAGACTGCGGCGAGCTGTCCGCCGACCGCTCCGGCAGCGTGTTCTGCGAGCTGCAGGGCGAAGGCCCGCGGGTGCTGGTGGCGGGGCACATGGACGAGGTCGGCTTTCTGGTGCAAAACATCACGCCGGACGGCTTCATCCAGTTCCTGCCGGTGGGCGGATGGTGGGAGCACAGCCTGCTGTCGCAACGAGTCGATATCCGCACGCGGAGCGGCGAAAAGGTGACCGGCGTGGTGGCTTCCAAGCCGCCGCACTTTTTGCCGGAAGCCCAGCGGCGGCAGGTGATGACGATCGATCAGATGTTCATCGATGTCGGCGCGACGACGCGCTATGAGGTCGAGCAGGACTTCGGCATTTCGCTGGGCGATCCGATCGCCCCGGCTTCGCTTTTCACGCCGATGCTGCGGGAAGATTATTACATGGCGAAAGCCTTCGACAACCGCGTCGGCATGGCCGGCACGATCCAGGCCGGGATGCAACTTGCAGCGGGCGGGCGGCCTAACAGGATCATCCTGGCGGGCACGGTGCAGGAGGAAGTCGGCCTGCGTGGCGCGAAGACCGCGGCGGTCCACGCGCGGCCGGACGTGGCGATCGTGTTAGAGGGGCCGCCGGCGGATGACACGCCGGGCTTCTCGCGCGCCGAATGCCAGGGACGTCTCGGCGGCGGGGTGCAGATCCGTTTGTTCGATCCCAGTGCGATCATGAATCCGCGGCTCGCCGAGCTGGCGATCCGCACCGCGCGGGAGGAGGGCATCCCGCATCAGGTCACGGTGCGCCGCAGCGGCGGGACGGACGCGGGCTCATTCCATTTGTCGGGCGAAGGCGTGCCGTCGGTGGTGCTCGGCGTGCCGGCGCGCTACATCCATTCTCATAACTCGATCATTGATCTGAACGACTATCTTCATCTCGTCGCGCTGACCACCGCGCTGGTCCGGCGGCTGGACGAGAGCACGGTGAAGGGGCTGACGCGGTATTTGTAACCGGCGGATCAGCGCCGTGGCTGCAAGACCTGTTGGCGGGCCTTGTCGGACAAGCCGCTGCTTTCGAGCCAGGTGATCGCGTTTGTGGGATCCCGCTGGTAGAAGGCTTGGCCGGCGCGGGTCAGCGAGCTTTCACGGAGGGCGGGGTCGTTGATTTCCTGAGCCCACGCGATGGCGACCTGCGGGTTTTGCCAGGCGTAGCCGGTGGCGAAGCCGCTGATCGACGAATCGCGCTGTGGCGACTGTGGCATGGACTTCAGGTATTCCCCGGCGGCGACGGGGTCGCGGTCTTCCCAGTCACCGAAAGCATTGCGGAGTCCAGCGGTCTGGCCGTTGCCTGCGGGTAGTTCTTCCAACCATCCGACTGCCGCCACCGGATTGTTTTGCGCCCAGCGGCCGCCGATCTGTTCGATGGCCCGGGCGGCATAAGTTTCGCCGGCGAGTCCCTCCGCCCATCGCGCCGCTGCCTCGGGGTCCTTGCGGGCGTAGGCGTCGGCGACCCGGCCCATCGCGGTGCCTTTCAAGGGGCCGTCGGGCAGCGATTCCGTCCAGCGCGACGCGGCTTCGGGGCCTTCGGCGCGGAGGGTTTCGTTGGCGACGATTTCCATCAAGTTACCGGCGCGGGCGTTGCCTTCCTGGCCGAGGCGGAGGACGAGGTCGGTGGCGAGGCCGCGGTTGTTGTCGGTGAGCCCAGCGACCACGCTGGCGGTCAATTCATCGCGCTGGCCCTGCATTGCTTCGGGCAGGTTGTCGAGGAGTGCGAGGGCTTCGGCCGGATTGGCGGCGGCCCAGCCGGTCATGGTTGCGGCGAGGTCGGGCTCCGGGCTGTTGGCGGCGTGGTCGAAGGCAACTTGTCCATCGAGCGCGCCCCAGGCATAGTGAAAGTCCCGCCACTGGTCGGGCTCGGCGCCGAGGGCGTCAAGCTGCTCGCGCATTGCACCGGCATTCTCGGGAGTCATCGCTTCGAGGAGCTTTGAGAAAGCGAGGCGGCGGGTGATCGGGTTCGGATCGCGGAGGGCCTGGGCGAAGAGGGCGTCGAGGTTTGCATCGGCCGATTCGACCGCACCGAAGAGGCGGCCGAGGGCGCTGCGCTCCGCGTTGTCCGAGCTGCGTTTTTCGCGGCGGGAAGATAGGCTGTCCGGTCCGGTGTCGGACGATCGCGAAGAAAGCCGGGATTTCCCAGAGGCGGCGGAATCATCGGTGGTGGCGGCGGCGGAAGGGTCGCTGTTTTTCGAGCCCAACCCGAAAGCGGCGAGCACGGCGATGGCCCAGCAGGCGTGGGGAATGAGCGTTTTTTTCATGAGCGGCGCATTCTAAACGCGTTTCAATTCCGCGCAATTTCAGTGGGGAGGATTCTCGTGAAAGTATCCTTAGGGAGTGCGACGGCACGACGGCGCTTTGGCTTGGGGTGCACTCCGGCCCACCCCATCGACTGCGGATCGACCGCCAAGGCAATCCGTGGCCAGTAGAGCAAAGCGCCCGCGCTCCAAGCCAAAGCTGCGTCGTGCCGCAGCAGTCCATGAATGCGCCCGGGCGGGGCCCATCCCTCACGGCCCCGGCACGACGCGGTAGAAGCGCTTCGGGTGGAGGGCGGTGTCGGGATCGCTGAAGATCCAGGTGGCGCTGTCGAGCGTGCGGATAGCGATGCCCTGCCAATCGGCGAGGGTTTCCGCGGCCTCGATCCGGACACTCTGCCCGGGGCTGCCGAGGACGGTGAAGGTGAAGCGCCCGCCGCTGAACCCGAGGGTGGAACGGTCAATGGCGGGCGGTGGCAGGGCGGGGGTGACGAACAGCGTGCCGGCAGCTTGGAGATGGCGGGTGCGGCCGCTTTGCTGGATCCGGACCCCGATGCGATAGCTGCCGGTGAGGGCCGGGGGAACGATGAGCGCGAGATGGGCGGTGAGGACGGTGGCAGGTCCGCTGGCGGTGAGCGGGCGGGTGTCGATGGCGATCTCGTTCCCGTTCCACGGGTTGGCATCGGGATCGAGCGTGACGGTGAGCACGGGTGCGCCGGCGGAGGCGTCGTCGGATTGGTAGCGGAGTTCGAGGGCGAAGGCGGTGCCGGCGGGAGTTGAGGCCGGGGAAGTGCGGCGGGCGGTGACGAGACTTGGCCAGAGGGCGTTCTTGCCGGTGACGAGGCTGCGGTTGGCGCTGATGCCCGCGCCCAGATCCCAAAGGCGGTTGTAGCCTTGGTGGATCGGGTCGGTGCCGGCTCCGGCGGGGGTGGCAATGCTGAGGCGGTCGCCGCCGCCGATGCGGCTGTAGTGGAAGCCCGCGGCGGCTCCGGATGACTCGGCGGCGGTCCACCAGTTGGTGCGGATCGACGAAGTGATGCTGGCCTGGGTATCGGTGGCCGGGGTGCCGAGTTGAACGGTGCCGTGATACCAGAGGTGGACATCGCTATGATTGGCACCGGAGAGATACGCGTAGCCGCTCGGAAGGGTGAGCAACTTGCGGTTGTAGGCTCCGCTGACCGGGCTGCCCTGCGGGATCAGGAACTCGCCGAGCTGCTGGTAGAAATTGTCGGCGTAGAGGACGTTCTCCCAGATCTGCACTGCAGCATCGCCGTAGGTGTCCACGGGCACCGGATCGAGGAGTGTGAGGTGATCGACCCAAACGCCGCGTTTGCCGAGTTCGCGGGAGATTTCGCTGACGACCGAGGCCCCGCGGCTGTGGCCGATGAGGTGGAGCGGCAACTCGGCGAGCGGGCGGCCGTCGTTCTCCGGGATCAGGCCGGAGGAAAGCAGGGCGCTGGCCGCGGCGGCGGCGACTTGGCCGGTAGAAGCCTGGCCGGTATCGATGGAGGACCAGTCCAGTTTGACGACGATCTCGCCGCTGTTGGAGAGATCGGGCGCAGGTGCGTCGAGCCGGGTTGCCGTTGCAGCGAAGCCCCCGCCGGACGCGGTGATCTCGATTTCGTAACAGGTCAGGTCCGTGCCTGGAAAGCCCGGGTGACCGGGGAAGCGCGAGGCCATGGGGAGGATCCAGCTCGTGATGTCGCTGTTGAAGCCATGGGTGATGACCGTCACGCCGCCGGCGCGGGCTTGTGGCACCGTCAAGGCCAAGGCGGCGATGCAGAGCAGCAGGCGTGGCGGGGGAGAGGGCACGGATTCAAGCAAGCGGGATGGGTGCGGCAGGTCAATGGTGGGAGATGAGCGGAGAGGGTGCGTCTCGCGCCGTCGAAATCCCCCAGGGCGCGAGACGCGCCCTCTCCGTTCCCTCACCTGAGGATATACCCCGCCGTCGCCACGACGTGGCAGGCGCTGCCGGCGAGGACGAAGAGGTGCCAGATGGCGTGGTTGAAGGGGAGTCTCTTCCAGGCGAAAAAGATCACGCCCAAGGTGTAGCAGAGGCCACCGGCGACCATCCACGCGACGCCGGCGGGAGAGAGGGCGCGGAGCATCGGACCGAAGGCGAAGACGGCGAGCCAGCCCATCACGATATAAAGCGCGGTGGACCACCAGGTGTCGCGTTTGCCGCGGGTGAGGGTTTTCAGAAGCACCCCGCCGAGGGCCATGCACCAAACGATCCCGAACAAGGACCAGCCCCAGGGGCCGCGGAGGGCAACGAGGCTGAGTGGAGTGTAGGAGCCGGCGATCAGGAGATAGATGCAGGCGTGGTCGAGGGCCTGGAGCATCGGCTTTTTCCGCGGGCAGGTGGTCGCATGATAAAGCGTCGAGGAAAGATAGAGCATCACCAGGGTCGCGCCGAAAATGATCGCGGAGATCGTACGAAAAGCTTCACCCCCGGCAGTCACTACCATGACGACCAGCGCGACGATCGCCAGTGCAGTGCCGAATGCGTGCGTGGCCATGTTCGCCACTTCTTCCGCATGGCTTTCGCACAGCGGGGAGCGGGGCTTGGCGTCGGGACGCTGCATGGGCAAATGATCGGCGGGTTCCGGCTGATGTCGAGTCACCGGATTCCGGCTTTCTGCTGACGGGAAATACCCGGATAGAGAGCGGACTGCTGATGTTAGATGGCGGGCATGTTTTTAAAATTTTGGCGACGGGCCGTGCCGTGGGCTCCACGAATTCTGACGTGCGAGACCACTCCCGCATCCGCGAAGTTCGTGAAGAGGAGCGCCAGATCCTTTGGGCCGTGGTGGTGCGCCCTTCGATGCTCTTATGGGGCAGTCGGTCGATTCGAGAGGTCGGAGAAGACAGGGTCCAAGGGCGCAACCAGGCGTTAGCCTCGTGCGCCCGACGGTCGTTGAGGCCGGGTCGTATGCGGGCGAAATTTGACCGTGATAATAAAAACATCTCGATTATTTAAAATTTATTGATATCAAGTGCCTACGACTTTCGTCCCCCGTGAAAGAACGCGCGATCCAAACACTCTAACACCATGTCGTTGCGCACGATCATCACCTCTTTCGCCGCGGTCGCCGGGACCACTCTGTTTTCATGCCTCACCGCGTTCGCCGCGTTGCCGAGTCCTTCGTCTCCGGTGGGTCGTATCACTGCCGAAGCGACCTTCATGGGCCCCGGTGTCAGGCCGCTGATCCGTTGGTCCGCCGACCTCCCGGCTGAGGCCAATGCGGGCGATCACCAGTTTTTCATCCGGCAGCAACAGCTCCAGAATCATCTCACCTTCGACATTCCCGTGCCGCAGGACGGCGAGTCCTTGTCTCCGCTCGCTCCCGGGGAGGCGGGGAGCAAGTTTGAACTTTGGGCGGTGAGGGGATCCCCACCGGCGGCCTATCTTTTGGATACCGCGGTGGTGTCGCCCTACCTGCCGGGCGCTACCGTGACGATCCGCTCCGAGGATCCTTATCCGGTATTGCCAAGGACCCGGGCGGACCGGCCGTTCCACGTCGACGTGGCGGTCCAGGGCATCGACAACACGGCGGAAGCTCCGAACAGCCTGAAGGGCGTCACGCTCCACCGTCATGTCCAATCCTATGGACCGGGCGGCACGGGCGCCCAGGTGGATCGCGACCAGGCGACCCTTCTGTCCGAGACGGCCATCACGACCGATGGCGAGCAAACCTTGTCCTTCGCCGTCAGCGGCATCCCGGGAGGCGGGAATCAGGACGCACGCGGGGAGGAGCGCTTTTCGCTCGTCTCGCAGGCGGGATACGAGCTGCCCGTGCCGCTCCTGATTTCGTCGAGATCGATCCAGGTCTGGCCGGTGGCCGGCGGCTCGATTTCGGGGCTCGCTCCGGGGCAGACGATCGGGCCCGCGGTGCCGGAGATCACGTTTCAACTGAGCGACCTTTACCCAAGTTCCACCACCTTTGCCCAAGTGTATCGAGGGAGCCCGCAGTCCGGTATCACTGGAACGATCCTGCCGGGTTCCAGCATCACCGTGGACGATTCAGTCCCTGCCAACCGAAGTCTCGTCCTCGGCAACTACGGCTCGGTCTTCGACTCGGACGGCCTTTGGACGCTGGAGATCCTGACCCAAACTCCATTCGGAACGGATCGGATCGCCCATGTCAGTTTCTCGGTCCAAGGCCTTTTCACGACAATCGAGAGCTGGAGGCAGACCCATTTCGGGAACGGAGCGGAAGGAGAAGACCTCTTCGACTTTGAAAAGGACGGGATTCCCAATCTCGTCGAGTATGCCTTTGGATTCGACCCGACCGCGAACAGCGCCGGTCTCCTGCCCGCCCCGCAGCTTTCGGAGAACCATCTCGTGATCCGTTTCAACCAGCCCGCCGGCGTCGGCGGCATCCTCTACGGCGCGGAGTGGAGCACGACCTTGCTTCCGGACAGTTGGGTTCCGGTCCCGGACAGCGGCGAGCTTCCGGAGCATGTTTTCAGCGTTCCCGTCGCTGGCAACCCGCGGCTCTACATGCGGCTGAAGGTGACGCGGGAGTAGCTACGAGCCAGCGGCAATGATCGGAGAGGGTGCGTCTCGCGCCCTCGACCACCGGATTTCGAGGGCGCGAGACGCACCCTCTCCGTTTTGGTACCGGATCGCTTGCAGCAGTCCGGGGGGCTGGCTAGTCCTTGGTCATGCGCACCCTCGTCCGTGATTTGCTCCGCTCGACCGCTCCCGCCGACCTGATCCATGCCGCCGGCTGGGTGCGGACGCGTCGGGATTCAAAGGCGTTCTCGTTCCTGGAAATCAACGACGGGTCCTGCCTCGGGAACTTACAGATCATCGCGGACGTCGGGATTCCGGGATCGGAGAATCTTCCAAAGATGAGCACCGGGGCCTCGGTCACGGTCGAAGGCAAGCTGGTGCCGTCGCAGGGCGGGCAGCAGGCATGGGAGGTGCAGGCCACGGCGATCCGCCTGTTGGGCGAGGCACCGGAGGATTTCCCGTTGCAGAAGAAAGGGCACTCGACCGAGTTCCTTCGCAGCATCGCGCACTTGCGACCGCGGACAAATCTCTACGGCGCGATGTTCCGCGTGCGCAGCCGGATGAGCCACGCCGTGCACCGCTTCTTCGCGGAGCGGAGCTTCTACTACATCCACACGCCGATCATCACCGCCAGCGACTGCGAAGGGGCCGGGGAAATGTTCCGGGTGACCACGCTCGATCCGAGCCAGGCCAAGGCGCAGTCCTACTCCGATGACTTCTTCAACAAGGCCGCGCACCTGACGGTGTCCGGCCAGCTCGAAGGCGAGACCTTCGCCTGCGCGCTGGGCAACATCTACACCTTCGGGCCGACTTTCCGCGCGGAGAACTCGAACACCTCGCGCCACGCGGCGGAGTTCTGGATGATCGAGCCGGAGATGGCGTTCTGCGACTTGCAGGGCGACATGGATCTGGCGGAGGCGATGGTGAAGTATCTCGTGAAGGAAGCGCTGGACCACCAGGACGGCGACCTTTCGATCTTCGAAAAGTTCGTCGACAAGGGCCTGCGCGAGCGGCTCGAGTTCGTGGCGGAGAGTCCCTTCGAACGGGTGTCCTACACCGAGGCGGTGGCCATTTTGCAGAAGTCAGGGAAGAGCTTCGAGTATCCGGTCGAGTATGGCCTGAACCTCCAGAGCGAGCACGAGCGCTGGCTGACCGAGGAGCATTTCAAGAAGCCGACGACGGTCTTCAACTACCCGAAGGAGATCAAACCGTTCTACATGCGGCTGAACGACGACGACAAGACGGTGACCGCGATGGACCTGCTGGTGCCGGGGATCGGCGAGATCGTCGGCGGCAGCCAGCGCGAGGAGCGACTGGACGTGCTGCTGGCGAACATGGAGCGCCACGGGCTTTCGCTGGAGGATTACGGCTGGTATGTCGATACCCGGAAATACGGCACTGTGCCGCATGCCGGCTTCGGGATGGGCTTCGAGCGGATGCTGATGTTCGTCACCGGAATGCAGAATATCCGCGACGTGATCCCCTTTGCCCGGACGCCGGGGCATTGCGAGTTTTAGACGCGCCGGGCTGAGTGTCTGCGCGGCGCGTTGAGCAGGGGCGGGTAGCAAGATTTCAGGAAAAGCCGTCTTTACCCAAATGGGTAGTTGTCAGACAGGTTTTATCCTGTATTTACATTTGAAAACCCAGTCCGAACCACCGATGAAAAAACCTTTGACCGGAGGTGTCTCTGCCCGGCACCGGCATCCCGAAACCCTCAAGCAACCGCGAGGCTTTGCTCTCGTGATTTCCCTGTCGCTGATGGTCTTGCTCACCATCTTGGCAGTGGGCCTGCTCGGGCTTTCGAGCGTTTCCCTAGCCACGGCCACCCGCGAAACCGATTTGGCCGAAGCACGGGCGAATGCCCGCATGTCGCTCGCCCTGGCGATTGCCCAGCTCCAGAAACAGACCGGCCCCGACCAGCGGGTGACGATCACGGCCGACCAGCTTGCTGCCAGTTCCGACGGCACGGCATCCGCAGCCGCCGAGGACCGCCGCCACTGGGCGGGTGTTTACCGCTCTTGGGCGACCACTGCCGCCACTCGCCCGACCCCCGAGTTCCTGACTTGGCTGGTGTCCGGTGAGGCAAAGGAAATCGCGAAGACGGAAACGGCGAAGACCAGCGGCAGCGGTGACGATGCCGTCATGCTGGTCGGGGCGGGGACGGTCGGTAGCGAGCCCGACGGTTTTGTGAAAGCTCCTGCACTCCGGGTGAACTCGCCGTCCGGCGGTTCTGCGCGGTTCGCTTGGTGGTCCGGTGATCAGGGCACCAAGGCAGCTATGGCCACGCCTCCGGTTTCCACCGACGAGTCTTTTGCGGCCCTGCGGGCAAGCTTGCAAGCCGCCCCTCGAAATGCCGTGGAACTCGCCGACACAGGCAGCGAAAAGCCTTTCAAGGATCTCGACTCGTCCGATCCGCGCTTGTCTTTGGTCACCGATTGGCAGCAGTCGGCCTTTTTCGCCTCCAACCCTGCGGCTCCGCGGCCGCTCTTCCACGATCTGGCACCCTACTCCACCGGCTTGCTTACCAACGTCCGCTCCGGCGGCTTCCGCAAGGACCTCTCGATGCAACTCGAGCGCAGCTCGTCCCAAGCACCGAAAACGCCGCTCTACACGGTGAGCGGGGAAGCCGGCATCAACCTTCAGGAGCTCTGGGTTTACTACAATCTGTACAAGGATCTGAAAACCACCGGTGGTGCGACCTTTACCACCGGCGGCCGCATCGCGGGAGGCACTCGGTATCTGGAACTCGAGCCCTCCGCCGCCGCGTGCCAGAACGACGACGAGTTTCACTTCAAACAGCCCGTCATCGTCAGCTACCAGATGGTCTTCTCGTTCGAGACGCGTCCGGTGGATTCCAACGGCACGATGGTCAATCGGCTGCATCTCGTGGTCGATCCCATCCTGACCCTCTGGAACCCCCTCGATGTCCCGGTTGTGGTCCCGACGACTTCGTTCTTTTCGGTCAAATACTGGCAAGTCCCCTATGATCTCACCATTTCGGTCAATGGAGCGGGTAAGCAAACTTTTCCCTTCGCAGCATCACTGTCCGGGGTTTCGGGCGATAGTAATTACCTGAGCATCCGCGTCGGCGAACTCCAGCAACTTGCCTTCAAGCCGGGTGAAGTCATCAAGGTGTCACAAAGCGGGGACACCATCGTGAGGACCGCCCCGATCGGGCATAATCTCGCCGGCAAGTCCGGCTTCAACTACGGAGGTGGGGTCTCGCTGCCGGTGCGTGATCTCAACGGTGCCTTTCTCGACCTCTCGGCAAACGATATCATCACCTACGAAACCAAGGCTAACAACCTGACGTCGGGCAAGACCAGCAGCAGCGGCAACACCATTACCGGGGCCAACGCCCATTCCCGTCATTTCTCGCTCATGCACCACGAATGGTATGTCGGTGCGGATCGTGGTGCCGACAGCCTCGGTATTGGTGGGATTTACATGGACTACGATTTCGGGAACAAGCGACTGAAGGCCGCCGAAACCCGTGCGAGCAACCAACCTGGAACCAAGCCCTCGGGCGAACGCCTCTATGCCGACCGCTTCCCGGAGGTTTTCCGGCCGGTCCGCAGCCAAGACACGCGGCCGCTGTCGGTCGCCGAGATCAACTCGCGCAAGGCTCCCTTCATGCTGCTCTCGTTCAACGCGAAGACCGAGAATGGCTCGGACCTCGGCACCCGTTACCTGTCCCGTTTCAATCCCAAGGCGTTTCATGTCGATTTCTACGACCTGACCCAGCGCGATCGCGACATGCTGCCCTACGAATTCTCGGTCGATCCGCTGGTCAGTTGGAAGAACCGCAGTCTCGAAGTCAGCACCAACGGCAACGCCTACTTCGGCGGATCGATGAATGCCGAATTCGGGAACAGCTTCGTCACCACCCACTCGGTGCCACGCGAGCCCATCGTCTCCCTCGCCGCTTTCCAGCACTCCTTTGCCAACGGCTTTGAACTCAACAAGCCGAAGTATGGATACGCCACCATCAACGCCCGCGAGCCGCTGCTTCCTCAGATCAGCCATGCGATCGGTAACTCGATGGCTCCCTCGATGATGACTTCCGACCAGACGCAGGGTGCCCTCAGCGGCGGTCGTCCGATGGCCGACCACTCCTATCTCGCCAACCAGGCCCTGTGGGACGAATGGATGTTCTCGGGGATCGCTCCTCAGACCGTCAGCACCTTCGGCAAGACGCGTGCCCAGCGGGTGGTTGCCGAGGAGTTCCTCAATGGCAAGGGCAAGCTGCCGGTCGTCCGCTTCCAGCCCGACACCGATGGCAGCGATCCTGCCAAGTTGCTGGCCAGCTTTTTCACCGGTGCCACACCGAACGATGCCGCGACCCGCGACATCGCCAGTCTGATCCGCGTCGACGGCCTTTTTAACGTGAATTCCACTTCCGTCGAAGCCTGGAAATCCGTGCTCGGCGCGCTCAAGGGCCGCCGGGTGGTGGTGCGCGACGCCACCGGTGCCGAATCTCTTGGCGAAGGCGGCAAGCTGACTCCGGTCGCCAACTTGCATTCCCCGCAGAACGTCATCGCAGAGGGCAATGGCAACATCGACGTGAAAGAGCCGAACCAGTGGGTCGGCCGCCGCGTGCTGGAGGACGAAGAGATCGACTCGCTGGCCCGGGCGATCGTCAAAGAAGTCCGCAAGCGCGGGCCCTTCCTCTGCCTGGCGGATTTCGTCAACCGCCGCCCCGGCAGTGATAAGGAGCTCGCCCGCGCCGGTACCATCCAGAGCGCGCTTGACGCAGAGGATGTGGAAATCAACTCCGCGTTCCGCAAGGGCACCCGCGCGGTGGGTTCGACCGTTTCCGCGCGCATGGCGTTCCCGAAGGCCGAGGAAGGTCCGGCCGGCTTCGGCAGCCCGGGAATCGTCAAGCAGGCCGATATCCTCACCCCGATCTCTCCGGTCCTGTCGGCCCGCTCGGACAGCTTCATCATCCGTTCCTACGGCGAGTCGGTGGACAAGAATGGCAAAGTGCTGGCCCGTGCCTGGTGCGAAGCGGTGGTTGAGCGGGATAAGAACTTCGTCGATGAAAGCGACAAGCCGGAAACCTTGCTGACCAGCCTCAAGAGCGCCAACAAGATCTTCGGCCGCCGTTATGAAATCACATCGTTTCGCTGGCTTCATCCCGACGAAGTCTGATACGCCACGCCCATGTTTCGACGTGCCTTTCTTTTCGCCCTCGCGCTCACCGCGGTGGCCCATGCTCAAGATGCCGGTGGTACCGGTCTGACGGTCCGCTTCCTTGCCGAACGCTCGCCCGGAAACCTGGGCAAGGTCGTGCTCGCCGCCGAAAAGGCGCGCAGCGAACCTTTTGAGCTGCCGATCAATCACTTGTCGGATCCCCGGCCCGCGCCGGCCCGAGTCTTCAGCATCCGGCCGGAAGCAAAGGATGTGTCGATCGCCGATGTCACGTTGCCGGACGCCGGGAAATCGTTCATCGTCTTGCTCATTCCGGCGGTGGCCGGAGGCTACAAGCCGGTGGTGATCTCGGCCGAAGATCCTGACTTCAAGCCGGGCGACGTTTATTTCTACAACCACGCCGACAAGCCGGTGCTCGGCTACGTCGGCACCGCGAAGTTCCTTTTGGATCCCGCGAAAGGCCAGACGCTCCGGCCGGCCGGGGCAAAGCCGGAGAAATACTATGACGTTGGCTTCGGTGTCCGCGAAAAGGAAGGGGATCGGGCGCTCAGCACGACCCGCTGGCCGGTCGACGACAAGATCCGCTCTTACGTGTTCTTCTTCGTGAATCCGGGAACCAAGCGGCTCGATTTCCGCGCGGTCGACGAGTTCGTGCCGCCGGAAAAGCCAGCCCCCTGAGCATCGGAGGATTGCACGGGTTGCAAGATGCGGCAGGATGCTCCGTAGAACTTGCCGCCCATGACCGAGAATCCGACCCTTGCTGACCGCCGTGCTTTCCTGAAAGCCGGGACCATCGCCGCCGCCTCCTCCGCCTTGCCTTCCGTGCTGAACGCGCAGGTCGCGGGCAGCGCCGAGATCAAGATCGCCCTCGTCGGCTGCGGCGGACGGGGCAGCGGTGCCGCCGCCCAATCGCTCAACGTGCCGGGCACCAAGCTGGTCGCCATGGCGGATGCCTTCGCGGACAATGTCGAAGGCGCTTATAAGAACCTCAAGGGCCAGTTCGGCGACCGTGTGGACGTCCCGCAGGAGCGCCGCTTCGCAGGCTTCGACGCCTACAAGAACGCGATCGACTCCGCCGATGTCGTGCTCCTCTGCACCCCGCCCGGCTTCCGGCCCACGCACTTCGAATACGCGGTCAAGCAGGGTAAGCACGTCTTCATGGAGAAGCCGGTGGCCGTCGATGGTCCGGGCATCCGCAAGGTGATCGAAGCCGCCAAGGTGGCCGACCAGAAGAAGCTCAAGGTCGTCTGCGGCCTCCAGCGCCGCTACCAGACGAGCTACCTCGAGACCCTGAAGATGATCGAGGACGGGGCGATCGGTGATTTCGTTTCGTCCCAAGTTTACTGGGTCAGCGGCGGCGTGTGGGTCCGCGATCGCAAGCCGGAAATGAGCGAAATGCAGTATCAGATGCGGAACTGGTATTACTTCAACTGGATCTGCGGCGACCACATCGCCGAACAGCACGTCCACAACCTGGATGTAGGCAACTGGTTCAAGGGAGCCAATCCGGTGAAGGCCGTCGGCATGGGCGGCCGGAGCCAGCGCGTCGGAAAGAACTACGGCGAGATCTTCGACCATTTCTACGTCGAGTACACCTATGCGGACGGCACCGTGATGAACTCGCAGAGCCGTCACTGGAACGGGGTCTGGTCACGGGTCAGCGAATCCGTCGCAGGCACCGCCGGCAGCGCCTACCCGGGCATGATCAAGGACCGCTCCGGCAAGGTCGTCTGGCGCTTCCGTGACAAGGACAACAACCCGTATCAGACCGAACACGACCGGCTCTACGATTTCATCCGCACGGACACGCCGAACAACGACGCCGTTCGCACCGCGGAAGCCACGTTGACATCCATCCTCGGCCGCATGGCTTGCTACAGCGGGGCCGAGGTGACCTGGGACCAGGCGATGAATTCGGACCTCGATACCCTGCCGAAGACCCTCGCCTGGGATGCCGATCCCGGCCCGAAGCCGGGTCCCGACGGCATGTATCCGGCACCCGTGCCGGGCACCGGGAAGTATTTCTGACGTCCCTGGTGCCGCGCTCTGGTGGTGGCTTGGAACGTCGCTTTCAAACCGGCCGAATGGAGTGTCGCTTTGAAAGCGACATGACGACGGACGAACGGCTTCCAGCCGTTCGGTTCGTTCGGAACCAGCCGTCCTGAAGACAAGCGGCTCAAAGCCGCCTGACCGTGACATGTCGCTGTGACAGCGACACTCCGCTCATGCCAAGGAGCGGATGAAGCGGGTGAAGAAGGCAGCCCCTTCTTCCAGCGCGTCGATATCGATGAACTCGTCGGCCGTATGCGCCTGGTCGATCGAGCCCGGGCCCATGCAAACCGACGGCAAACCGACGGCGGACAGGTGGGCGGCGTCGGAGAACCACGGCGCGCCGACCGGCTCGGAGGCGGGCCGCGTTTCCCGAATGCGGTCGATCCACGGGTGGGTCGCCGGGGTTTCCATCGGCGGGTTTTCGTGGGGCCGGACGATCTCGAGCGGTAGCGCCAGCCGAGTGATCGTCTTTACTAACAAGTCCAGCGCCCCGCCGGCATCGCGCAGGGCGGGGGTGATGCGGATGTCGATCTCCGCCTCGGCCAGGTCGGGGATGATGTTCGGCCGCGAGCCGGCGCGCAGCACGCCGACATTGATCGTCGAGCGGCCGAGCACCGGGTGGGTGTAGGTGCCGAGTATGGTTGATAACTCGCGCTCTAACACGTCGAGCGCGCGGGCCAGCTTCATCGCCGCGTTGTCGCCCTTTTCCGGCATCGACGAATGCCCCGCCTTGCCGGTGGCGCGCAGGGTCGCCCACAGCGAACCCTTGGTGGTGTGCACGATGTCCAGCGAGGTCGGTTCGCCGACGATGGCGAAGGCGTATTCGTGGCCGTGGTGCTTGGCGAAATCCTTGGAGCCCCACTGGCCGGATTCCTCGCCCATGAAAGCGACGAAATCGACGGCGACGTCGAGGCTGGCGTGGATCGCGGCGGTCTCCTTGAAGCCCCAAAGCATCGCGGCCATCGGGCCCTTGGTGTCGGAAGCGCCGCGGCCCCATACTCTGCCGTCGCCGAGGACCGCGCCGAAAGGATCGATGCTCATGCTGCCGACGCCGACCGTGTCGAGGTGCGGCCCGAGCAGGATCCGCGGCCGACCGTCGCGCGGGGCGAAGCGGGCGATCAGATTCGGCCTGCCGGGCTTGATTTCCTCGAGCGTGACATCGCCGTCGATCGCCTCGATCCAGCCCTGGAGAAAAGTCGCGATCGCCTCCTCGCCCGTCTTGTCGGTCCCGGCCGGGTTGTCGGGATTGACCGAGGGAATGCGGACGAGCTGCTGGAGAAGTTCGACGGGGCCGGTCATGCGGGGAGTGAAGAGGATCGGGTCGGGGATCGCAAGGATTGCGGGTGGGTCGCTGGGTCGGTCAGGGCGGTGAGTCGGTGAGTCGTTGGGTCGGTGGGTCGGTGGGTCGGTGGGGCGGTGGGGCGGTGAGGGCGGTGAGGGCGGTGAGGGCGGTGAGGGCGGTGAGGGCGGTGAGTCGGTGGGTAGGTGAGGTCGGTGGCATTTCGATCCCGGGAGGGATCACAGCAGCGGAGCCGGGGGTCGAGCGAAGCGACTACCCCCGGATTTCGGCATCGAAGATCGGGCTCCCCGGAGGGGTGCCAGCCGTTGTCGCCATCACGTGTGGTGCGGCGCGGCTGCGATCCTTCCCGGGATCGACGCATCACTTTTGGGTGCGACTTTACAATGGGGGCTGCCTTGCTCGACCCCGGCTAGTTGCGCTTTTATCCCTCCGGTCCACCCCGAAGCCCAAGTTGCGAGGCACGGACTACCCGGGGTCAGCCTGGCAGAGAACGACTAACTTGAAGTTTTGGTCGGGTCGTTCCGCGATTCCCCGGGGACCGTTCCCTCGCAACACCTTCGGCGTAGGAATTGAACTTGCACCCACCCGGGTTAGCTCGTTCCTCGCAACCCAAGGCGATGGGACGCAGTCGCTTTGGGACATTGGATGGAGACTTCGGGTCATGGCATGCTGGTGGCGACGCTGGAGAATCTAACCCATCACGTTCCGCATTCTGGATTGCGGATCGTGCCCTTCTGCCGACATGCTTCCGGGTGTGAGGATGTGGTGGTTGCTTCCCGGATTGATCGCCTTGTCGTGGCTCGTTCTCGTCGGGTGGCTGGGTCACCGCTGGGGCATCGGCAAGGATGATTTGGCGATTCTCGGCGGGGCGGAGGTAATGAAGCTGGCCTGGCAGACCGCGGCGGCTTCGCTTTTCCCTGCGGTGCTGGTTTTCAGCGGGCTGTCTTTGGCGCTGCGGCGGATCAAGTGGCCGTCGTGGCGGGTGCTAACGGTGCTGGGGATCGCAAGCCTTGCGGTCAGCTGGTGGTCCGTCGCGGGTCCGCTGTGGAAGCTGGAGTTGGGCTACCGTTCCGACAAGGCCCAGATGTGGGCTTCCACCGAGCTGTCGCGACTTCACCAGGCGGGGAAAACTGAGGAGGTGCTGCAGGAAATCGAACGGGTGCTCGCGACGCACGAGGCAGCCGTCGCCGAATGGGGGATTCACCCGGGGCAAAACGGGCACGGATTCAGTTACCTTTATGTATCCCTCTATCCGGCGTGCCATGATCTTCATCCTCGCTTGGGTTGGGGATTGAACTGGTTCCTCTCCGACGCCTGGCATGACTCCAGTGGCCGCCGGGAGCATCTTGGTGACGAACTGCCAAAGGCCATGACCTCGTCCAGTCACCCCTTGCTCCGGGCGATCGGGTATTGGGTGAGCCAGGACTATCCTGCCTTCGTGAAGGAGTCCTTTGCGGGGGCGGAGGCGGGGGACGAACGGATGGACGCTATGGCCCTGGTGGCCGCTTGCTCACCCTTCGTCGAGCGCGAGGCCGCCCTTCGGGTGGTGCGTCCCATTCTTGATCGGGGTGTTGGCCTGGGTTGGAAAGGCGGCGGCAGCTATGAACTCCCGAGTGGTAAAATTCTCGACTATCTGGAGGGGCGGATCAAGCGCGAGGATCTCTGAGGGAGTTTTATGTGGCCGCCCGGGATCTGAGTTGGGTTCCACCAGGTTGGGGAGTAAGTCTGGATGGCCGAAGATGTAGTCACTCACCCCTCCGCAATTGCCCGCGCCTCGGCGAGAGCGGAGGTGGCATCGAGTTCGGCGCACCATTTTTCAATGTAAGACCAGTCCAGAGACTCGCCGCTGACCTGGATAACGTTGGATGCGTCGATCAGGTCCTGCGGACGTTTGGCGCGGCTGGCCCAGCGGAGCTTTTGGACGACCACATCCTCCGCAGTGGCGAGCGACGCCTTGATGCCTGGCATGATCTCAAGCCGGCACCGACGGTCAAAGCGACAACGGTCGTAGGGGTGGCTGTTCAATAGAAACAGTTCGACCACGAAGGGCGAGCGGTCTACCCGGACGATCCAACGACGGGAAGAAGTGACCGTTTCAAAGAGCATCTGCGGGTCAGACCGCAACGGCGGTTTCAGTCCATTCAGCAGCCGGTCGATTTGATCCGATGGAGCCTCGAGGATGAAGTCCGCGTCTTTCGTTGACCTCGGCAGTCCATAGACGTTCGACGCGAAGGAACCGGTGATCATGTAGTTGATCTCCAGCTTCTCGAGAGCCGCGATGACGGCCTTGACTGCCTCGTTCCCTGTCATTGGGCAAGGGCGGCCTCTTTCGACCTTCGACCGATCTCAAGTCGTCGGGCCAGCTCGGCTTCGACTTGGCCTTCGACCCAATCCGGATGCATGCTGCGAATTCCGCATCGCGCAACATCGCAGGCCTCTTCAAACAGCTCGGCCCCGGCGCGGAATTTCTCGATGAGACTCATGGCCCGTGCCCGCTCGATTTTTTCGCGGTCGATCTGACGGGCCAGTTCGGCGATTTCGTTCATGGCGGCAAACTAGCAAAACCCATCCTCCCCGGCAAATCCCCAATCTCCTCACTTCTTCCCCTCGACCCGTGGGACTTCCATCAGCAACGGCGAGGTCGCCGGGGGCGACGACGGGTTCGTCGCGCGGGAGCTTGTCGGCGGAGCCGTAGCGCTTGGCGATGATGGCTTTCACCTTGCAAAGACGACGCCGCAATGGGTGTAGGGCGAGCCGGTGGCTTCGCGGATCGCGTCGCACTGCTCGCCGGCATTGCCGTGGAAGACGATGTCGCCTTCCTGCAGGGCGTAGGAGGCTTGGGCGGGGGGCTTGTCGCGCAGTCCGATCGCCGCGGCGACCAGTCCGGCGAACACCACCGAGACCACGGCGAAAATCTTCTTCATCGGGCGACCCTACACCGCGCCACGGGTGCCGCCAATGCAAGAGTCCGCAGCATGAAGCTTGGCGGGAAGGTCAATCCGGGTTAATCAAAGCGCGTGGAATCTTCGAAACTTGACCGCTACGCCCCCGGTGCCGAACTGGTGCTGCGGCTGGAGCTCGGCGCGTATTTCGTTTGGAGCGGCTGGGTGAAAGTGTTTCCCAACAAGTGGTTCCCCGACGGCGGCTTGGACAAGTTCACCCGAGCGGTGGGGAATTACCAATTGGTGGGCGAGCCCTTGGATGCGGTGATTGCCTATACCGTGCCATGGGTGGAAATGGCGGTCGGGCTGTGTCTGGTGCTGGGGCTTTGGAAGCGCGGTGCCTTGATGGTTCTTGCCGGTCTGGTCGGCTGCTTCGCGTTCAGCGTCCTGCAGGCGGATCTGAAAAACCTGAACATCTCTTGCGGCTGTAATGGAAATCCGGATGGCACCCCGATGGATTACACGCTGAAATACTTGGAGTTTGCAGGCTACTGGACCGTGATCCTCCTGCTATTCTGGTTCGCCCGGAAAGAGCGGGGCCATGTCTTCGGCGGGACGAAGATGCAGTTGCCGTGAGGCGGGGCCGCGTTGGGGTTGCCGGCCGCCGCCGGAGTGCTAGAACCCTGCCATGCGATACAGCGAACGACTGAAGGCGAGGATTGAAAGCACCGGCTCCCGGCTCTGCGTCGGGCTCGATCCGCGGCCGGGCGAGGGCGGGATCGAAGCGGTGCCGGATTTCCTGAAACGGGTGGTCGACGAGACTTGGGAACGCGCTGCTGCCTTCAAGCCGAACATGGCCTACTTCGAGGCGATGGGGCTCCGCGGGATCGAGATCCTCGAAACGATGCTCGGCGAGATGCCGCCGGAGGTGCCGGTGATCCTCGATGCGAAACGCAGCGACATCGGCGAGACGCAGAAATACTACGCCCATAGTTACTTTGCCCATTGGAAGGTCGACGCGGTGACGCTCAATCCCTTCCTTGGATACGATTCCATCGAGCCTTTCCTCGGCTGGGAAGGGAAGGGGATCTACCTGCTGGCGGTGACTTCAAATGCTGGGTCGGCCGACTTCCAGAGGCAGGTGCTGGCCGACGGCCGCCACGTCTTCGAGCTGGTCACCGCGCTCGGCGAGCGGGCGAAAGGACTGCCGACCGATGTCGGCTACGTGGTCGGCCTGACCAACGCCGCCGGGGTGCTGGCGAAGATCCCGGATGCACCGTTGCTAGTCCCCGGCCTCGGCGCGCAGGGCGGCGACCTGGCTGCGCTGGCGGCCGCCGGACGATCGGCGCCGGACGTGATCAATGTTTCCCGCGGCATCCTCTACGCCGACGACGGTGCGAGTTACGGCGAGCGGGCGAAATCGTGGGCGGAACGGATTTCGCAGGCTTACGAAGAAGCGGTCGCGTGATCCGGAAAGCCCCTTAGCGTGCCGTGCCAATGCCGAACGACGACGATTCCCAAGCCGGACCAGCGGCGGCCCGCTATTCCGGTCTCCTGCCGCAGAAGGGCTGGCCAGGACGGAACTACAAGTTTTTCCGGCACCGGATCGTGCCCGGCATGTTTTCCAAGCGCGGTGGCCAAGAGCAGGAACCGGTGCTGACCGTGCCGGACAGCGGTTGCGTGCGGGCGACCTGGATCGGTCACGCGTCGTTCCTGCTGCAGTTCGCCGAGCACTCGGTGATCGTCGATCCGAACTGGGCGCGCTGGCACGGCTTCGTGAAGCGCCTGCGCGAACCCGGCCTGCCGCTGAAGGCGATCCCGGAGCTCGATCTGGTGCTGGTCAGCCACGCCCACTTCGACCACTTGCACAAGCCGAGCCTGAAGGTGCTCCAGGCGCGCGGCGGGATCGTGGTGCCTCGCGGCAGCGGCAGTCTGGTCAAGAAGCTCGGCTTCCCGGCGGTCCACGAAATGAAAGTCTGGGACACCATCGAGTTCAACAATCTCAACGTCGTCCACACCCCGAGCCACCACTGGGGCGCGCGCTATTTGCACGACATCCACCGCGACTACGGCGGCTACATCGTCGAGTCCGGCGGCAAGAGTGTCTTCCACTGCGGCGACAGCGCGTGGTTCGACGGCTTCGCGGAAATCGGGCGACGCTATGGGAATATCGATGTGGCCTTGATGCCGATCGGCGCCTACGAGGCTCCGAGCGGCAGGGACGTGCACCTGAATCCCGAGGAGGCGGTGCGGGCCTTCGCCGAGCTCGGGGCGAAGGTCATGATCCCGATGCACTATGGCACTTTCCCGCTTGGCAATGAACCGCTTGGCGAACCGGTCGAGCGGCTGTTGACCGAGGCGGACCGGCTGGGGATCAGCGAAAGGATTCTGATTCCGGAGGAAGGGGTTGGAATCGAGTGGTAGCGCTCAGAGGATGGACCCCGGCGCGTAGGCGGCGGCTATTGGATGGGCGGCTTCCAAATCGGAGATGACTTTCGCGAAAGCAGCGACTTGCGATGTCGCGGCACCGGCGTTGCTCTCGCCTTGGGCGACGATGGCGGCGAGCTGGGCTCGGTCCATCGGGATGCGTTCGTCGCTGGCCAGGCGGTCGACCAGGTCGTTGACGATGGTCTTGCCGGTGCGCAGGTCGTTCACGGTGGCGACGGCGTGCTCCTTGATCGCCTTGTGCGCGGTCTCGCGGCCGACCCCGGCTTTGACGGCTTCCATCATGATCGTGGTGGTCATCAGGAAGGGCAGGTAGTGCGCGTTCTCCTTCGCGATGACCGCGGGGTAGGCGTCCATCTGATCGAGCACGGTGAGGTAGGTTTCGAACAGGCCGTCGATGGTGAAGAAGGCATCCGGCAGCATCACGCGGCGGACCACCGAGCAGGAGACATCGCCCTCGTTCCACTGGTCGCCGGCCAGGCCGGTGGCCATCGCGAGATAGCCCTTCAAGATCACGTGGAAGCCGTTGACCCGCTCGCAGGAACGCGAGTTCATCTTGTGCGGCATGGCGCTGGAGCCGGTCTGGCCGGGTGCGAAGCCTTCGCTCGCGGTCTCGTGGCCGGCCATCAGGCGGAGGGTCCGGCAGAAGGACGAGGGTCCGCTGGCGAGGTCTGTTAGAGCGGCGACGACGCGGAAATCAAGCGAGCGCGGATAGACTTGGCCGACATTGGTCCACACGGCGGGCATACCGAGGTGGGCGACGATCTTTTGTTCGAGCGCGGCGACTTGCGAGGCATCGCCATCGAACAGGGAAAGCTGGTCCATCTGGGTGCCGACCGCGCCTTTCAAGCCGCGGACCGGATAGCGGGCGATCACGTCTTCCAAGGCGTGGAAGGCGGACAGCATTTCCTCCCCGAACATCGCGATGCGTTTGCCGAGGGTGGTCGGCTGGGCGGCGACGTTGTGGGTGCGGGCGGTGATGACGAGGTCGTTCCACTGCTCCGCGCGCTTTTTCAGGCGGGACAGCACGGCGACCGACTTGTCGCGGATCGCCAGCAGCGAGCGGAAGACCTGGAGCTGCTCGACGTTTTCCGTGAGGTCGCGTGAGGTCATGCCCTTGTGGATGTGCTCGTGGCCGGCGAGGTCGTTGAACTCCTCGATCCGCGCTTTCACGTCGTGGCGGGTGATGCGCTCGCGGGCCATGATCGAGGCGGGGTCGACCGAGTCCTTGGCCTGCTCGTAGGCGGCGATCGCCTCGGCGGGAATGTCGAGGCCGAGTTCGCGCTGGGCCTTCATCACGGCGATCCAGAATTCGCGCTCCAGCACGATGCGGCCCTCGGCGGACCAGATGGCTTGCAGGGCGGGGGAGGCGTAGCGTTCGGCGAGGACGTTCGGAATCACGGCGGGGAGTAGCGGCTAGCGGATGACGCGGGGCAAGGGGAAATCGAGTTCTGGAAAAGGAGGGAACGAACCGCCAAGACACGGAGGTCGCGGAGGTGGGCACGGAGAACAGAAGGGGAACAACGAAACGAACGAAATAGGAAAAGGCCTGGAAAGCAGAGGCTGTTCTTTCGCCATTTTCGCTCGTTTCGTTGTTTATTCTTCTTCGCGTTTCCCTCCGCGACCTCTGCGCCTCGGCGGTTCGTTCCTTGCCGGACAAGTTCCAATCAGCGACGCTCCGCACCGTGGAGGAAACCAGCGGCCATCAGATGCAGGCGAAGCCGCGATGGGTGCTGGCGGGCGGGTGTATCCTCGCTTTCCTCGCGGCTGCGGTGAATGCGGACTTCATGCTGCGGCTGGGCGTGTCGGTCAGCCATTTGACCGGGGACTTGTCGCGGATCACCTCGGAGGCGGTCGAGGCGGGCGGACGCTGGTCGCGGGAAGCGGCGATCCTTTGCCTGTCGGTGGGCGGCTTCGTCGGCGGCGCGGCGACGGCGGGATTCTTCATTCACCACCCGAACCTCCAGCTCAGCCGGCCCTACGGGCGATCGATCATTTTCATCGGACTGCTGCTGATGTCGACCCAGCCGCTGGAGGGGATCTCGGTCCTGCTGACCTGCTTCGTCGCCGCCTGGGCCTGCGGGATGCAGAACGCGCTGGCGACCCGCTACCGCGGCCTGGTGCTGCGGACCACCCACATCACCGGACTGCTCACCGATCTCGGGCAGTTGCTGGGGATGCTGCTGCGCGGGCATCCGATCGAGGGCTGGAAAATCACCACGCCGCTGATGCTTGCGGCGGCGTTTGCGCTGGGATCGACGGTGGGAGCCATCCTCAACCTCAAGACTGGCATCCCGGTAACCTTGGTCTGCGGTGCGACCTATGTGACCGGGGGCATCGTCTGGTCCATCCTGAAGCGTTGGATAAAGTTCCCGTCCCGGGAGGACGATTCGTAAAGGCCCGGCAGGGAGCTGTCGGCTTCCACATGGAGTGCGACGGCACGACGTCGCGTTGGCTCCGGGTGAAGTTCGTGGCACCCTTCGACCGTGGATCGGCCGGCAAGGCGATTCGTGGCCAGCAGAGCAAAGCGTCCGCACCCCAAGTAAAAGCTGCGTCGTGCCGCAGCACTCCATGTGGTCAACCGTCAGTCAGCAGCAGGCTGGAGGGTGCAGCGCCTGCCACGATCAGACCTCAAATCCTTAAAGGCATTGGGCTAAAGCCGGCGCTCCGTAAATCCCGCGGCTAGACGACTCGCCATGCGCGGGAAAAGCAGCCAGTGGAAGGGCAGCACGGCATACCAGTAGGCGCGGCCTAACAGGCCTTGTGGGCGGAAGGTGGCGGTCTGGCGGAGGGTGTCGCCTTCGACCTCGAATTCCAGCCAGGCCTCGCCGGGGAGCTTCATTTCGGCGTAGAGCATCAGCCGTCCACGCTCGCGGTCGGCGACTAGCACGCGCCAGAAATCGAGCGCGTCGCCGGGCCGCAGTTCGGTCGGGTGGCGTCTCCCGCGGCGCAAGCCGGTGCCGCCGATCAGGCGGTCAATTCGGCCGCGCAGGCGCCAGGCCCATTTCATGGCGGGCCAGCCGTGGTGGCCGCCAAGCGACCAAATCGCGTCGAGCACCGCATCGCGTGTTGCCACGAGCGGAACCCGCTGTTCGTCGGAAAGCACGCCGTGCTCCGGGACCTTGATCGCATCGACGAAGCGCGGATCGAGCGAGCCAGCGTTGAGGGCGTCGAACCAGCTCGACGGCACGCGGTTCTGGGCGATCCGTGCGAGCGCCTTGTCGACCGCCTCGCGGTAGCTGAGGAGCGGGGGCGCGAGGTAATCGCGGATCGCTTGGCCTTGGCAAACGGTCTCGTTCTTCATCGAGTTCACCAGCGTGCGGGCCAGCGGGAAACTGGTGGAGGTCATCAGGTAGAGCCACCACGACGAGAGCTTCGGGCTGAGGAAGGGCACCGGGACAAACCAGCGCTTCAAGCCGCGGACCGCCGCATAGCCTTCTAACAAGTCACGGTAACGTAGTACATCGGGCCCGCCGATGTCGAAGGTCCGGCCGGCGGTTTCCGGTCGGTCGAGCACGCCGGTCAGGTAGTCGATCACGTTGCGGATGGCGATCGGCTGGCAAAGCGTGTTCACCCAGCGCGGGCAGACCATCACCGGCAGCTTCTCGGCGAGGTCGCGGACGATCTCGAACGATGCGGAGCCCGAGCCGACGATGATCGAGGCCCGCAGCACGGTCAGCGGGATGCCGATTTCGCGCAGCACGTTTTCGACATGGAGCCGGGACTTCAGGTGAGGGGACAGCCGCCGCGACTCGTCGACGAGGCCGCCGAGATAGATGATGCGTTGGCAAGCCGTGCCTTTGAGCGCGGCGGTGAAGCTCTTCGCGGTGGCTTCCTCGCTCGTCGCGAAATCGCCGGCGCTGCCCATCGAGTGGAGCAGGTAGTAGGCGGCATCGAGGTCGGCGGGGAAGGCCGGCAAGGATTCCGGCTTGAGGAAGTCGCCCTCGATCACCTGGAGCCGCTCGCCGGCCGCGGCGAAGTCGCTTTCGGGAAAGCGCCGGCGGTCGCGGACGATGGCGGTGACCCGGTGGCCGGCGTCGAGCAAGGCGGGCAGCAGCCGCAGGCCGATGTATCCATTGGCGCCGGTGAGGAGGAGGTGCACGGCGGAGGATGGCATGGATCGGCGCCAATGCCTGCGCGAATCCATTTCGCAAAGGAAAAGGGATTGAGGAACTAGGCGATTGAGGAATTAGGCGATTGAGCAATTGAGTGATTGGAGATTAAGGGGTACCGCAGCGCTCCCGGGTTGAGAACCCCAATTCCCCAATTCCTTAATTCCCTAATTCCTTTTCCTCGGCACGATCTGGATGACCAGCCCGGCGAGGATGCCGGCGATGATGACCAGCCAGAAGCCGGGCATCTTGAGGACTTCCACCGGCGGGCTCATGCCGAAGACGGCGACCAAGGTGGCGAGCGGGAGGAAGAACGAGACGAGGCGGTTCAGCCGGCGGGCCTCGATGTTGGCTTGATGGGCGAAGCGCGATTGCTCCTCGGTGTTTTCCGCGAGGGCGAAGTCCATGCCGGACTTCGCGTCGTTGGCGACCAGGTCGATCGCGCGTTCCAGTTCCGCGGCGCGGTCGCGGAAGTTGATCAGCCGTCGTTCCTCCGGCCGAACCTCGCGGGCTTCCTGCATCACCGCCATCAGGTTGCGGGTCGAGCGGTGCAGCGGATTGACGTGCTTCATCACGTCGAAGTACTGGCGTGGGGTCGTGGCGGCTTCGACCGCGGCATCCTGGGCGAGGATGTTCTTGCGGTAGGTTTCCACGTGGGTGTCGAGCGCGGCCAGCCCGCCACCTTCGGGCGAGCTTTTCCATTCCCCAGACGGCGGGCACCAGAAGAGGGCCGGCTTGCGGACTTCGGCGTCCTCGGGCTCCGGGGCCTGGTGGAGGATGAGGAGCAGGTGGCCGTCCTCGTCCATCATGCGCTGGCGGCCGGCGGCATCGCCGAGGCGCTTGAGGATCGATTCCGGGAGCTCCCAGGACTTCGGGATGAAATTCGGTCGTTTGGTTTCCACACCTGCCGTCTATCGGGATGGCGTCGTGCAAGCAAGTGCGCCGCTCATGGGAGAATCGGTGGATTTTGCAACGGCGGGAATCGTCCGGGTCTGCTTGGCTGGCCTACTCGAAGAAGGTGTCCTCATGCCGGTAGGGCGGGGCGCAGCAGCAGAGGAAGCGCAGGGGATCGGTGGCGGTGATCTGGTGCCAGACACCGGCGGGGATCAGGATGGCGTCGCCCGGGCCGACTTCGCGCTCGGAGCCGTCGATCTCCATCAAGCCGCGGCCTTCGAGCAGGAAATAGAATTCCTCGCTGTCCCGATGCCAGTGACGCTGGGTCGAGCCGCCGGCGGGGATGGTCGCCTCGGCCAGGCTCTGCTTGGAAACCGGGGCGTTCGACAGGTCGAGGAGGCTGCGGATCGTCGAGCCGTCCTTGGTCGTGAAGGGCGGCTGGTCTTGGAGGGCGCGGATTTCCACGAAAGATTGACGATTGCCGATCCTACTTCGCCGAAGGGCTACGAAGGACAGATTGAGGATTGTTGATTTCCGATTTTTCAATCCCCGAGGAACACGAACTCTTCGGCCATCTTGTTGAGTGACAGGCGGGCGGTTGGCAGGGATTCCGCCAGTTCGCCGAACAGGCGGCGCGGGGCGTCCTGGGGGGCGCAGCGGCTGTCAGCGGCGTCGCGGAAGGCGCGGCGGGCGAAGTCTTCGTAAAACTCCACGCCGGGCGCGCCGCGGCGCTGGCAGCGGCGGGTGAGGAAGCCGGGGAACAGGCCGGTGAGGACGAGGAACTGGTTGCCGGCCTCGAGCTGAAGGTGGAAACGCATCCGGCCGTGGGCCGATTCCAGGATCGCGACGAAGTCCGCGGCGTGGGTCAGTCCGGCTGGCAGGCTCCGCAGCGGATCGCCGGTATCGCTGGCCAGCCGCTGGACCATCACCCCGGCGACGTAGTCGGCCATGCCGGGATCGGTGATGCCGGCGTCGAGGAACGAGTGGCGGACCAAGACGTAGAAGTAGAAGGCGGGCGAAACGCTGAGGGCGGAGGTGGAGTCGAGCAGGGCGCGCAGGACTTCCTTGAGATCGAGCATTTCCCGCAGCGCGTCCGGATCTTCCCAGAGGGTCCACAGGTGTCGACGCTCCCCTCCCGGCGACAGCACGCTGCTGAGGAAGGTGAAATCCGGGGGCGTAAAGCGGTCGCGGCTGGAAGGGAACCAAGTGCTCATCCTGTAGTGCGGATAGCAAATCAGGGGCCGAAATGGCGATAAAAAAGTAAAGGTGTCTTAATTACAACCGCTCCAGCCCCTGATTTTGCTGAAATACCGCCAAAACGGCCTTTGCCCGTTTGGGCTTGCGGCGGGGATTCCTAGGCATTATCCCACCCGTCCCCCTCCCCGCGCCGTGCGTGGGGAGTCAACCACCGACAAGCAACCATGACCCGGAACCTGAAATCCGTGGCCCTGGCCATCGCCGGAGCCTTGTTACTGCCATCCTGCGCCACGCAGGCCACCGCCACGAGCCGGACCACTCCGGCTCCGACGGACTGGAAAGTGTCTGCCGTCCAGCACGGCAAGGCTTCCTGGTATGGCATCCGCTGTAATGGCGGAACCCGCACCGCGAGCGGTGAGCGTCTCTGCAATCATGCAGCGACCGCCGCTCACAAGACCCTGCCCATGGGGACCAAAGTGCGCGTCACCAACCTTGCCAATGGCAAGACCGAAGTGGTCCGCATCAACGACCGTGGCCCATTCACCAAGGGCCGGGTGATCGATGTGACCGAAGGCGTCGCCCAGCGTCTTGGCTTTTACTCGAACGGCATCGTGTCCGTGAAGGTGGAGGTCCTCAAGCTAGCCGGGCCATAACCCTGGAACGCCTGTTCCCCTTCTTTCGGTCCGCCGGGAGGGGGCTTTTTCGTGGCGGCTTGCCGACTTTGGTGCGCCGTGGGAGGGGAAGAGGTGCAACCGCAGATGAACGGGATGAACTCGGATGAGCATCCAGGGATCGAGACGACCGAGACGGTTCTTGATGCGCCGCGGCGTCGCGAACTCCACTAGTCCTCACCGCCGGGGGGGCTCCGGAGAGACACCGCGCCCGGCGGGTTGGATGTGATGGATTGGCGGAAGCCGTCTTTGACCATCTCTCCCCCCAGAGTTCCGGTCCGTTCGGGCTTCCGCCGCGCCTATCCCTACCGACAGCGCCGGAGGGCCTCGCGTTCAATGAAAACAGTCGGAGACAAGGATTTGTGCGGCGGTTCCTCAATAGGGATAGTTGAGCCGCGTCACATTCAGCCGGGCGAAGCGCTTCGGAAAAGCGCCTGGCGCGGTTTCGTTGATCACGCCGACGAAGGTCTTCAGGGTGCCGCTAAACGAGGTCGCGGTGTAGGTGATGTTTGTGCCGGCGTTGATTGGCGTCCAGGTCACGAGGTCGGGCGAAAGTTCCACCTTGTAGAGCAGGTTCTCCGTGCTGGTCTGGATTCCGCCGAGCCCGTTGGTATTTGCCGTCCCGATGGTCGGGAAGCGGATCTTGAAGCGGTTCGCGGAGTTTGCGACGCCGAGAACCGCCGGCTGGACCGGCAGGACTTCAAGGCCGGCTTGGTTCGAGTTGAAGGCCGTGTCGAGGATTTGCGGGCGCCCGTTGCCGTTGGTGTCGAAGTTGTCGTTGGGGAAGGCGACCAAGCCTTCGTTCAGGTCGCGCCGGTAGAGGATGTAAGGAGTGCCATCCGGTCCGAAGTGGAGGCCGAGGAGGTCGGGATCCGCAAGGGTTCCGGTCAGGGCCACTGGCTGGCCCGCGGGGACAGGGAGATCGACCCCTGAGGCGAGCGGCTTGAGGTAATGGATTTTCTTCGAAGTGGCGTTGTACCAGGCGACCCGCTGTTTGCCATCGGGTCCGAAAGCGACGCGGATGCTCTTCGGGCTCACGTTGCCGGCGGTTTCGAGATCGGTCTTGGTGCCGAGGTTGTTGTAGAGCTTGAAGGTCCAGGAAGAGCTGTTGTTGCTGCCGAAGTAATAGAGTCGGCCGACGCTGCCAACCCGCGCGCCGCGAAGGGTCTGGCCGACGAAATTCTCCACATTGACCAGGGGATTGGAACTCCACTGGATCAAGAGCTGGTTCTGGGGCTGAGGAATTCCAGGTTTTGCGCGCCACAGGGTCGTTACTCCGCCGGCGGTTGCACAGTAGTAGAGATTCACGTCCGTCGTGGTGATCGGGACGACGGCGGTGTCGTGGATCACGGATCCCGACCCGAGATTCAGCGAAGTGAAGATCCATCCGCCCGCAGCGTTGCGGCGGGCGTAGCAGAGGGTGTTGCCGTTGGAGATGTAGCCGAGATGAAGCCTGCCCGTGGAGTCCAGCTCGGCGCTAATGCCAGTGTAGGTTCCGGCATTGGTGTCGGCGGTTTCGACAACGTGGCCGCCACTATTGTCGAAAAGCGCTGCTTTGACGTTCGCAACGTTGTGCGGGGCAACCAGGAATCCGCCGCCGCCCGAGGTGGGCACGAAGATGCCCTGCTTGCTGATCAGGGTCATCGTGGCCGAGGCTCCTGCGGTCCATGACGGTGGCCCGCCGGTGAGGATCTTGCGGGCGGCCGCGGTGGTCCCCGATGTGGTCGCCTTGGTCAGGATTCGTGGATTTCCGAGGTCGTCCGGGTAAAAATACCAGTTGTTGCTGGTTCCTGCCGCGAAATCCAGCGCGGTGCTTTGCCAGGCCGCCGGGGTAAAGTTCGCCTGGAGGCTGGTCAGGCCGAAAAGCGAAGCCAGTAAGATCCCGAATGTCCGTTTCACGTTCCGCGAATGCCATGAGTCGGCACCCGATGCAAGGCCGGGGACGGGGGCAATGCAGGGTCCCGCTTCAACCCCGAGCGGCGGCAGTGGCCCCGGTTTGCCCGGTTTCGCGACCGGCTGGGTGCCGGCCGCTACGAGAAGGTGACCGCGCCAGGGACCCCGGGCGAGGCAGGGGAGTTCTTTCGCGTCGCGGTGCCGGATCCGCCGTGATTGGAGTGTCGCCTTGAAGGCGCGACATAGCGATGGACGGGCTCTTTCCAGGAGCCTGGGACCGGGCGGCAAGATGCCGTCCGTCCATCGTCATGTCGCCTTCAAGGCGACACTCCGCTCAGGCATCCATCAGATCGAAGTGGCCGGCCAGCACGAGATCGAGGCGGCCGGTGCGGAAGCCCTTGCGGCGGTCGCGGACCAGCGGCGTCGGGCGCTCCTGATAGCGGCGGACGATTTCGCCGCTGCGGGCGGCTTCCAAGGCATCGGCGATCGCGTTCGCGGCGAGCATCGAGGCGGGCTCGGGCGCCTGGGACGCGGTGACGATCTCGACCCGCGCGGTTTCGCCGAGGCCGCCTTCCTCGCCGATGTGAATGCCGCATTCGTCCTCGAGAATCCGCAGCGCCGCGAAGCCTTCGATCGCCCAGGCCCGGGACCAGCCGGGGACTTTCAAGGCATCGCTGTGCATTCCGCGGGCTTCGGCCCATTGCTCGATCATGCCGGCCAGCGTGGCCGCGAGTGCGGCGGACTTCGGGGAGCCGTCGAGCGGGCGCAGGGCGATCCATGCGGCGGAGCGCTTGCCTTCGGCGACATCCGGCCAGGCCCGTTCTAACAGATGAACGCGAAGCGCCATCTTGGAAATGAGCGCCCGCAGCGGAACCGGCGAGGGCGGATTGGAAGAAAGGCGGTGCAGGGTTTGCCGGGCGGCGGCGACGGCGGACTCGATGCGGTCGATGTATTCCGCCTCCTCGAGCACGGCGAAGCGGCCGGGATCCGTCCAGAAACCGTCGGCGGCCATCGTTTCGAAGATCGCGGCGCGGCGTTCGTGGAAGGCATCGAGCTCGATCAAGCCGGCAAGGTCGCCGAGGCGGGCTTGCAGCGACTGGATCTCCTCGCGGCTGCCGGTCGGCCCGAGCACCAGGCGGCGGAGTGAGAGCGCGGGCAGTTCCTCGTCCGCCGGGCTGGCGGTCGTTTCCGCCGCGGCGCTGGCGGAGGCGAGGTCCCAACGCAGGCGACCGTCCTTTTCGTAGAGGAAGACCAGGTCCTCGCCGTCGCCGAATTCGCCGCGGACGATCGCCTCCGCCAGCGGGCCTAACAGGTGCCGGTCGATCGCCCGCTGCAGCGGCCGCGCGCCGAGGGTGGGGGAGAAGCCTTGCTCTAACAAAAACTCGGTCGCGCTTGAGTCGAAGTCCAGCGACCACGGCCGCTGCCGCAAGCCGCGGCGGGTGGTCGCCTTGCGGAGTTGGGCGGAAAGGATGGCGCGCATTGTTTCGCGCGACAGCGGGCGGAAGCACAGCACGCGGTCGAGGCGGTTGACGAACTCCGGGCGGAAGACCTGGGCGATGGCCTTTTCGATCTCGTCCGGCCGGAAGTCGTCGCTGGTGCCCGCGCCGAAGCCGAGCGGCACGCCTTGCGCGACCCTGGCACCGAGGTTGGAGGTCAGGATGATGATGGCGTGGCGGAAGTCGGCGGTGTTGCCGGCGGTGTCGGTCAGCCGACCGTCGTCGAAGACCTGGAGGAAGAGGTCCCAGGTGCTGCTGTCGGCTTTCTCGAACTCGTCTAACAAAACGACGGAGAACGGCTGCTGGCGGATCTGGCTGGCGAGCGAGTTTTGTGGGCCGGTGAGGCGCGGGAGGTTGCCGCTTTGCAGTTCGCTCATGTCGATCCGCAGCATCCGGTCGGGCGCGCCGAAGAGATAGGCCGCCAACGTTTTCGCGAGCTCCGTTTTGCCGGTGCCGGTGGGTCCGGCGAAGAGGAACACGCCCTGCGGCCGGGTGGGATCGGTCAGGCCCGCCTTCATCATGGCGAGGCGCGAGACGAGGGCGTCGACCGCTTCCGGTTGGCCCATGACGGTGCGTGAAAAGAGCTCGCGGACGAGGTCGAGATCGAGCCGGCGCGAGTCGTCGAGCATCTCGATTGGCATGCCGGTGGTGCCGGCGATGCTTTCTAACAATAACTCGCGGTCCAGCGGTCGCGCGCCGCCGCCGGTCTCCGCGGCGCGGTGCAAGGCGGCGCGGACCAGGCCGAAGAGCCGGCCGGGCAGCGCGGGGCCGGGGAAGAACTGGGCGGCGAGCTTCGACGCCTCGGCGAGCTGGGCGGGGTTCGCCTTCAAGGTCGCGCCGCGATGGCCGGGGTGCTTTTCAATCCACGTGCCGGCGAGTTCGAGCGTCTCCGCTTCGCCCGGCGGCTGGATGCGGACCAGGGTCATCGCGGACGGCAAGCGCGGGGCTTCGGTGGCGATCTTGTCGAGCACGCCGGGCCGGATTTCGCCCATCACGCGGACCTTTCCGGCGAGCAGTCGCGGCAGCACCAGGTCGAACACGCCGGTCTCGCTGTTGCGGGTGCGGCCGGCGGGGATCAGTTCGGCCATCGATGGGACGAGCCAAACGAAGCGGTCCTTTTCCATGGCGCGGAGCATGCCACGGACGCGCTTTTCGAGATCGCCGAGGTAGCACTGGCCGGAGACGATGTCCGGTCCCGATGCCTCGAACACGGTGAAGCCGGCGTCTTGCAAACGGCGTGCCACGAGCCGCAGCAGCGCGGATTTCCCGCAGCCTTCCTCGCCGACCAGCAGCGGGCAGCGGATGGCGGAACCTTCGCCGCCGAGCAGCATCGCCTCGAGCCGTTCGGCGGCCCGGGCGAGCTCCGGCGTGACGACGAGCGGGCTGCCGTCTTCCAGCGTGTCGCCGACCGGATCGAGGATGCGGGCGAAGCCGGCGAGGAACTTCGCCGAGGCGGCCGGATTGGCGGCGACGGACTTCACTTCGTCGCGCAGCGGCTGGACGAGATCGTCGGGCAGGCGGCGGAAGATGTCCTCGAGATTGCGCTTGTCGGAGGAGTCGAGCTTCGGCATCGGCGTGCCGAACGACGGCGTTTCCCCGGCATCGCGGCGCAGGGTGAGGAAGCGGCCGAACTGGGTGGATTCTTCCGCGTCGTCCCACTTCCACAGGTTCGAGTGGAGGACCTTCATCACGACCGGGACCACCGGCCCGCGGGCACTGTGGTGGAGCAGTTCGAAGGCATGTTCGCGCTCGCTGCTGTCTTCGGAATCGATGCGCGCGCCGAGAACCTGCTCGAAGGCGGGGTGATCGCGTTCCTCCCGGCGGGCGAGGATTTCCAGCGCGAGAATGGCCACCGTGCCGCTGCCGCGGCGGGCGTAGCCGAGCAGGTCGGACTCCGGGAAAGTGGTCGCGGCGGCCAGGGCGGTTTTCAAGGCGTCGGATTCGCGGAAGGCATCGAGGGTGGGGGACTTGCTCCAGGCCTCGTCGAGATCGGATGCGAGGTCGTGGAAGGACTTGGCTTTGGGGGCTTCGGGTGCTTCCTCCGCGGGTTCGGACTTCGTCTCCAATTCCGCCACCGGCAGCGCGGGTGCCTCCTTCGCGGCCACGCTCGCCCGGCCCGCGCGCCAGGCGACGGCGGCGGCGGCGAACACGGCGATCAAGGAGACCGTGACAGTGAGGAATTGATCCATGCGGGCGCGGACTCTAGCAGCAGAGGGGAGCGATACGGCAAGTGGAATGGTGGATCGGAGTGTCGCCTTGAAGGCGACATGGCAACGGACGGGTCCCTTCCAGGGGCCCGGAACGAGCGGCAGGATGCGGCTCGACCGTCGTTATGTCGCTTTGAAAGCGACACTCCGCTTGAGCGAGGCTCCACTCTGGCACCGCGACTTGGCGCTCCGGTCAGAGGATCCGCCGGACGAAGTCGCTTTCGCCGTGGAGGTAATGGCCGGGAGTGAGCTTCGCCTTCACGGGGTTGTTGCGGATGTATCGCGCACACCGGGCGAAGTGTTCCTCATCCCTTACGATGCGATCGAAATAGGTCTTCTGCCACAAGGTGCCGGAGTTTCCCCGGCGCAGGTTGATCTGGCGGGACGTGTAGCCTTTCCAAGATGCGAGAAGTTTCGCGAGCTTCTCCTCACCGATCAGGCTGACCAGGACATGGACATGATTCGGCATCACGACCCAGGCGTGCAGCCGGCTTCGCTCGCCTTCGAAATGCATCAGCGTGTCCGCGACGACCCGTGCATCCGCCGGATCTTGAAGCAGGCAGGAGCCGTAGCCCCGGTCGAGCCAGCGCTCGAAGCGGCCGGTGAACTTGCGGTGGAATTCCTGCTCGATCTCCGGCGGCCACGGGCGCGGAGGGTGGGAGGCGAGCCATTGGTCGCGTTCCGTGACGTAGGAGCTTAGTGCGTCCGCGGGAACCGAGTCGGCGAGACGGAAGGTCAGAAAATAGACGGCTTCCGCTTGGTCCAGATGCGGGAGCCGGCTGGTGGTCGTGCGGGTGACGCGGGAGGGATCGTAGAAATGGAGGGTGGGGTCCATGGTGTCGACATGAGTGTTCAAATGAACTATTCCTGTCAAGATTGAAAATGAGGATGCGTGAGGAGTGTCGCGATTGGAGTGTCGCCTTGAAGGCGACATGGCAGCGGACGGGCGGCATTTTGCCGCCTGTCTGTGCATGGGCGGGATCGAGCGGCAGGATGCCGCTCGACCATCGTTATGTCGCCTTGAATGCGACACTCCGATCACGTCGGCGACACGCCGATCAACGCAATACTCCCTCACCGGTCCACCCGCGCCGAACCGCCGCCGACCAGCTTCTTCACCTCGTCGACCGTGGCCATGGTGGTGTCGCCGGGGGTGGTCATGGCGAGGGCGCCGTGGGCCGCCCCGTATTCCACGGCCAGCTTGGCGTCGTTGAACTCCATGAAGCCGTAGGCCAGGCCGGAGGCGAAGGAATCGCCGCCGCCGACGCGGTCGTAGATTTCGAGTTTCGGCCGGTGGGTCGCCTCGTGGAACTCGCCGGCGTGCCAGCAGATCGCGCCCCAGTCGTTGATGGTCGCGCTGTGGACGTCGCGCAGGGTGGTGGCGACGACCTGGAAGTTCGGGAAGTCCTGCACCGCGCGCTCGATCATGTTCTTGAAGTTATCGACCTCGATCCCGGTGATATGTTCGCTGACGCCGGCGACTTCGAAGCCGAGGGAAGCGGTGAAGTCCTCCTCGTTGCCGATCATCACATCGACGTATTTGGCGATCTCGCGGTTGACCTCCTGGGCCTTGGCCTGGCCGCCGATCGACTTCCAGAGGGACGGGCGGTAGTTGAGGTCATAGGCGACGATGGTGCCGTATTCCTTGGCCTTCTTGCAGGCTTCGATGGTGAGTTCGGCGGTGGTTTCCGAGAGCGCGGCGAAGATGCCGCCGGTGTGAAACCAGCGCGCGCCGTGCTTGCCGAAGACATCGTCCCAATCGACATCGCCGGGCTTCATCTGGCTGGCGGCGGTGAGGCCGCGGTCGGGGGTGCCCTTGGCACCGCGGATGCCGAAGCCGCGCTCGGTGAAATTCAGGCCGTTGCGGATGTTGCGGCCGATCCCGTCGAAGGGCTTCCACTGGACGAAGCGGGTATCAACGCCGCCTTGCAGGATGAAGTCCTCGATCAAGCGGCCGATGTCGTTTTCAGCAAAGGCGGTGACCACGGCGGCGCGCTTGCCGAAGCAGCGGCGGAGGCCGCGGGCGACGTTGTATTCGCCGCCGCCTTCCCAGGCGGTGAACTGGCGGGTGGTGCGGACGCGGCCGTCGCCGGGATCGAGGCGGAGCATGATTTCACCCAGCGAGATGATGTCGAACTGGCAGGAGGCGGGGGTGCGTAATGTTAAGGACATGGTGGGAAGAGGAAGTGCCGAGTGATCAGTGATCAGTGAGCAGGGGAAGAAGTGAATGAACCAGGAAAAGACTTATTCGTCGGAGGGGATGACGCCGTTGGCGCAGGCGATGGGGCGGGTGCCGTTGAGGAAGTTGAGGAGGTTGTCGAGGGACTTCTTGGCCTGGCGGGGGACGCTTTCGAAGGTGCGGGAGCCGATGTGGGCGGTGACAATGACCTTCGGGTGCAGCAGCAGCGGGTGGTCGGCCGGCGGGGGTTCTTCTTCCATCACGTCGGTGCCGTAGCCGGCGAGGCGGCCGGAATCGAGGGCCTGGAGAATGGCGGCGGAGTCGGCAAGTTCGCCGCGGCCGGTGTTCACGACGTAGGAGCCTTCAGGCATCAGGGCGAGACGATCGCGGTTGATGAGATGATGGGTCGCGGCGTTGAGCTTGGTGTGCGGGCTGACGATATCGACCGCGGCGAAGAGCGACTCGACCGTGTCATGGCGGATTACCCCGTATTGCGCGGCGATTTCGTCCGGCCAGAAGTTGCCGAAGCCGTGGATCTCCATGTCGAAGCCGTGGGCGCGGCGGGCCATTTCCTGGCCGATGCGGCCCATGCCGATCAGGCCGATGCGCTTGCGCCAGAGTTCGTGGCCGGTGATCCGCAGCCACTTGCCTTGGCGGGTCGCATTGACCGTCTCGACCAGGTTTTTCTGCATCGCGAGGAGCAGGCAGAAGGTGTGCTCGGCGACGGTGGTGTGGTTGACGCCGGGGGTGAAGAGGACGGGGATGCCGAATTCCTTGGTGGTGGCGACGTCGATCTTATCGAGGCCAATGCCGTATTTCGAGATGACCTTCAGGCGGGGCAGGCTTTTCTCAATGACCGCGCGGGTGATCGAGTCGTCGCCGCAGAGAAAGGCGTCGAACTCGCCGGCCAGCTCCAACATCCGGGCCTCGCTGAGCGGGCCGCGTTCGCGGACGACTTCAAAGCCTTGGCTCTCCAATTGGGCGTGGTGGGGTCCGGGGGTGTCCTGGAAACTGCAGGTGGTGAGTAGAACGCGGGTAGGCATGGCGGGCGGGCGGGTTGTGCAGAGATTCAATCTGTCATACAAGTCGGAATTCGGTCACTTCGCCACGGGCCTTCGGGGGGATGGCGGTTCAGACCGGTCGGGAGGTTCTTGGCAAGTATCAGGCACTTTCGCCACACCAAAGGAATCATCTTGCATTTTGCAGCCGCTCTTGTTGCTGTCATTGAAATGAAAACAACAACTTGTCCAAGTTGGTTAGTTGTGCCGATGCTGGCGGCGCTGGCATTGCCCGGCTGCCGGGACAAATCCGAGGCCCGGATGGACCCGGAATGGCTCCGACTTGAGGCCGATCGGGTCAAGCTGGCGCATCAGGTGGAGCTGATGCAGCTTCGCCTCGCCAAAGTTGAGAACCGCGACGGCGAATGGGCCGAGCGCAGTGCCGGGCTGGATCAGGACGTCGCGCTGCGCGCTGTCCTCAAGGAAAAGGCCGGGATTTTGAAAAGCGAGTTGGCTGAGCGCACCGCGCAGGTCGAGCGTGAGCGCTTGGAAGTGCTCCAAGCTCTTCGCTCGCAGTCCGTCGGGCGCTCCTATGACGAGTTGGCGGGAGGGCGCGGACGGACTTTCAATGAAGTGGTGATCACCCGGGTGACCGAGGTCGGGATCGAGTTCCGCCACGCGACCGGCAGCGCCCGACTGGCGGCGTCGGAGCTGACCTCCGCGCAGCAAGGCTTGTTCGGCATCGATCCCGGAATTGCCGGGGAGGCTCTTCAGGAAGAAAACGCGATCGCCCGGGCCTATGATAGCTGGGTGGACGAGCGGGTGGCCGTTTCGAACGACCGGGAAAAGTCGAGGGAAGCCGAGTTGCTGGCAGCCGAGGCCGCTCGGCCGAGGCCTCAGCCGGTCGTTGCTTCCGTGGCGTCGGCAAGCACCCGCCTGCGGGACGAACCGCGCGAGATGGGGCGCGAGCGCTACACGACGTGGTATCCCTCCTCTTACTCCCGCAGCCGCTACTCCTACTACCGGCCGGGCTATTCGTATGGCACGCCGTCACCGTACGCCGTCCGTTCCTATCCGAACATCCGGGTGGCCAGCAGCAACTGGAGCTACACCCCGAGCGCAAGCCGTTGCCCCTCTTCTCCGGTGGTTACCCGGCGCCCTATCAATTCCTTTACCTTCCCATGACTCCCTCCCCGCTTCGTCAGTTGCGCCCTACCGGCGTGTTCGTGTTTTGTCTCGTCTTCAGTTCGTGCAGTGACGATCCCGAGCTGGTCCGGCAGCGGGAAGAGCAGAAAGTGGAAATCAGCAAGCTCGAAGGCGAGTTGGCGATTCTGGACGAGAAGTTGGAACAGGTACCAAAGGACCGGAGCGCCGAGGTGGCGCAGTTGAAGCAGGATGCCGAGACCAACCGGGCTGATGTGGCCGGCCTCGAGGCCGAGATCGAGTCGCTGCAGCGGCAGAAGGCCGACCTCGAGAAGCAGCACGAGGCCTATCGCCGCAAATACGTCGTCCGCTGAACCTGACATCCCGCCAACCACCATCATCATGGGATTTTCCGACCTTCTCACCAGCAGCCGAGGACCCGGAGTCATCGGCACCTTGCTTGCCATGTTCGTCCTCGTGGGCTTTGGCACGCTTTACATGTTCGTCTTCGACGAGGGGCTGCAAGGCGGCCAGAAGACGATCCAAGCCGTGATTCGCGACCAGGGAACGCTGATCGAGACGCACAAGATCCAGATCGCGAACTACAAGGACCGGATCGAGGACGCCAAGCGCTTCAAGGAAGTGGCGAAGGAAGCCGATGACCTGAAGCTGCGCGCTGAAAACGGCGCGAAGCGTCTGGCCGAATTGACCGCGACCAAGGCCGAGGCCGAGGCTGCCGTGGCGGCTGCCGACGAGGCGTGGGCAAAGTACCGCGACGACTACCGCGCCTCCGAATGGGCGGCGGCGGTCGGCGAGAAGTTCGACGAGCTGAAGACGGTCGGCGGCGAGCTTTTCGCAAAGGTTTCCATCCGCAAGATCACCCACAAGGGAGTCGATATCGCCCATCAAAACGGGATGAAGCTGATCCCTTGTGAGGATCTGCCGACGGAATTGCAGAACCGGTTCCAGTTCGACAAGAAATTGACCGAGGAGGACGCCAACGCGACCAATACAGGCTTCGCAATCCACTCGGACAACGTGGCCATCGCCACCCTCGCCCAGAAGGCCCAGGGCAAGCTCGACCAAGTGCGGGAACTCGAAGAGCAGATCGAGAAATCGAACGCGGCGATCCAAGCTGCGAAGACGAACGAGATGCGCAACCAGGCGACCGTGGACCGCATGCGCATCGCTGTAGCGAACGAGGAATCCAAGAGAAGTGGTGTCAGCAGGGCACCGCAAATGAGGGAGGAACTCCGGAGGCAAGAGCGTGCTGCCAAGGCAAGCCTAGACTCGATACCGGCGAACGAGCGCAAGGTACGCGATGCAAAGCGCGACATTACCCTCCTGAAGCGAGAGGTGGAGACGATCAAAGTCGAGATCGCGAAGATCAAGAAAGAGCTGGAAGCCAAGAAATCCGAGGCTCCCACCCCGTAATGATTGGAGACTCCAACGAGCAATCGGGGACCGTGGGGTTTCTGGTGGGAATCATTGTCCTCGTCTTCGCGGGCATCTTTTTTTCCCTGCTCGCCGACAAGCGCTTCAAGTTCTCCAGCGGCAAGGCCGCGCTTGAAGAAAGCCTCAATGAGGGCAAGCGGCAGATCGCGAAGCTGGAGGCCCGGGTGGAGGCATCGGAGGAGCTTTGGAAAAAGAAGGTCCAGCCCTTGGAGAAGCAGCCGGATGAATTGCTGGCGGCGGCGGACCGTGCCAGGGAGAGCGGCCGCCATCTGGCAGACCTTCGCCAACAACTCAAGGATCAGGAGGCCGGACTGCTCGCCGCGGACGACGCGTTCCGCGGGTATCGCGATCAGTACCGCAAGCAGGTGCGGTTGGCGGCGGTCGGCGAAGAACTTCCCGAGCTGCGGTCACGCGGCGGCCGGGCGTATTCCAAGGTCACCGTGACTCGGGTCACCGCGGAGGGGGTGGAGTTCAAACATTCGCAGGGTATTTCGCGGCTGCGGCCCGACGATCTCGACGAATCGTGGCAAGAGCGCTTCCAATGGCATCTGGAAGAGCAGGCGAAAGAAGTCCCGGCTGCGGCAACGGCCCCGGAGCTGGTCGTAGTCCCGCCGGCCGGGAAACCGGCCGAAGACGGGGTGTCTTCGAAGGAGCTCGCCAAGAACGATGCCGAGAAAAAGCTCGCCGGTCTTCGCCGTGACGTCAGCGAGGCCTTGCGCTATCTCCAAAAGGCAGAGAGTGAACTTTCCCGCGCCCAGGCCGAGGCCCGCAACAGTCGGACCCGCTCCGTGCCAGGAAGCCTGGAGACCTGGGCGGACAAGGTGAAGCGGATGGAGTCGCTCAGCGAAAAATTCCGCGCCCAGTATGTCGCCGCTCGCGCCAAGCTGGCCGCGGTGGCTCCGGACGATCCGTTATTGCGGACGCCGGAGCGCTGAGACTTGCGACGACTGGCTCAGGCGAGCGCAAGCCGCGGGTCGGCCGCGAGCTTGCCGGTCAGGTTGTCCCAGCCGCCGGCAGTCTGGAGGTTGAAGACGTGGAGGTAGAGCGCCACCCGCTTGGGATCGAACTCGCCGACCAGCAGGTCAACTGCTTGATCGAGCTTGGCGGCGTCGATCTGTTGCGGCAGGTCGCCGGTGACGGAGCCCTTGCCATCGTGCGCGATGCCCATGATGTCACAGAATCTTGCCAGCATCGCCTGGTTCCCCGCCATGAACCAGGCTTGCAGCAGGTGTTCGCCGATGGTGTCGGCCTGACGACCGCGGAGGGTCTTGAGAATCCAGGCATACTGCTCGGCAAGGGGTTTCTTCTGGATGAAGACAAGACGGAGCTTCCTGCTTTGGGCCAGTGTCGAGACGGCGGACTTGTAGACGTTGCGGTCGTTGTCGCGGAACCAGTCGAGCATTTGGGTGACCAGGGCGGGATCGGCGGCGGTGTAGAGTTCGTGGGCTTTCACAGTTCGGAAGGTGGCTGGCGCGACTCCAAGCGAAGCGGCGGGAAATGCCAAACACCGATTTGGGAAATACGCGGGGGGGAGGCGGCGGAGGATTGAACCGCCAAGACGCCAAGTTCGCCAAGGATAAGAGCGAGGAGTTCGAGACTCAGTGCTCCTTGTCGATGGTGATCCGGCTTGTCGCGTGGCGGTCGGGACGTATCGTGCCGCAGATGACCGCGAGCCCGGAACTTTGGAAAACCCTGCGCTGGGTGGCCGTGCTGATCACGATCCTGCTGCTCGGCTGGCTGGGCGTCCGGACTTTCGAGCGCGGGGTGGGCGGGACGGTTTCGGGGCTGGAGAAGGTGCTCGGCGCGATCACCGGCTCGGAGACTCGGATCGTAGAGGGCCGCGCGGAGATCAGCGAGACGGCCCAGATTTCGGAGCTGGCGCTGGTGGAAATGAAGATGTCGGCGACCCGGAGCTTCGAGAACGAGGCCTTTGTGCTCCACTATTTCCCCGCCGGGACCAAGCGGCTGATCGTGCGGGGTGAGTTCAAGGTGAAGGTTGGCTACAAGCTGACGCCGGGTGTTTCGCTATCGATGGTCGACGGCAAGCCGCTGGCCCGCTTCCCCGAGCCGGAGGTTCTGTCGGTGGAGTTGATCGACTACAAGCCGATCAGCGAAAAGGACGGCTGGGCGAACAACATCACGCCGGAGGACCGGTCGCTGTTGCTGCTCGAGCTGCAGAACCAGATGCGGGCGGAAGCGCGGCGCAGCGGGTTGCTGGATGTGGTGGAATCGTCGTTACGGATGCGCCTGCGGGATCTGTTAGGCGCGGGTGAGGTGACGATCGAGCGGTTGGCGAAGTGATGGCGCGGAGAAGGACCTGCAACTGAATGCGGTGTCGCTTTCGAATGAATGGCGAGTCGCATTCAAAGCGGCCGATTGGAGTGTCGCTTTCAAAGCGACATGGCAACGGACGGGCGGCATTTTGCCGCCTGTCGTTGCGGATTTTGTCGTGCGGCAGGATGCCGCTCGACCATTGCCATGTCGCCTGCAACGCGACACTCCGGTCGCGAAGGCGTGTGAACGCCATGAAGGTCGGTCCTGGGTTTGCTAACTTTCGTTCGTTTCGCTTGTTTCATTGTTCTCCAGATCTCTCCCAATCGTGATCAGTCCGGCACGGCGGCACTGTCGAGCTTCAGCCGCTCGGCCGGGATGCCGGCCGCAATGCAGGCGTCGAAGAGGGTCTTGTTGCGATCGTGCGGCGTGTCGCGATGCGCGTGGAGGGTGGCGCTGCGGACGCCGGTTTCGACGCGGTCGCGGAGGCGGGCGGGAAGGTCGGCGTCGGAGCAAGCGCTTCCATCGACAGCGAGCGAGTCGTCGCGGGCAAGTTCGAGCAGGACGGTGGGCTCGATGTAGAGCGTGTCGCGGTCGCGGATCACCGGGTTTCCGGTGCGGCCTTCGAGCACGGAGGCGAGGTTGAAGCCTTCGCGCTGGGATAGTTTCTGGCCGGGCTTCCCGCTCAGCAGGTAGACGCTGTGCGGCGTGATCTTGCCTGCGGGCCCACCGGCTTTGAGGAGGACGGAGCGCAGGGTATCGCCCTCCTGGAGCGCGATGATGCCGGGCTGTTTCACGGCGCCGAGGACGTTGCAGGTCGGTCCGCCGGCCGGGTCCTTCCTGACATAGTAGATGGTGTAGTTGTAGATCCCTTCGGTGCCGCGGTTGTTGCGGAGTTTGAAGCCGTCCGGCGTCTTTTCGATGACGAAGGCGTCGGCTTTCACGTCATCCGGGAGGGTTAGCTTGGGTTCCTTTTCCCAATCATGACCCGCGGCTTTGGAAACATACGCCTTGAGGTCGATGGATCCCTGTTCGCCGCCGACCTCATCAATGAGGCGGGTGCCTTCAATGGACAGGGCTTTGTTGACATCAGGCCCCGTGAGGTTCCAACCGGAAGCATCGCGGATCAATACGCCGGAGAAATCCACGCCACTGAGATTGATACGCTGGGTATCGGCAGGGGCAAAGAGGAGCGAGAGGTAGAGGAGGATCGCTTGGATGGGATAGGCGAGGTTCATGGTTGCGAAGGGTCAGGGCTTGCGGCGGGCGACGAAGACGTTGTGGCCGGTGGCGAGGGCCGGGTTGGGATCGCGGCCATCGAGGATCTTGCGGAGGTCGTAGGCCGAGCCCTTGCCGTTGAAGTTGATGAAGATTTCGTCGAGCTTCGCGTCGTCCGTCCAGCCGCCGGCCGCGGCGAGGGCGTCGAGGAGGGTGGCGTCGGGGCGCAAGGTGTAGGGACCGGGCCGGGCGACGGCACCGTGGACGGTAAGGGTGATCGTCGTGGCCTTGGGGCTAGGAATGGATCCCGGCTTTCGCAAGGAGCCCCTTTCCGCCTGAGCTTCGAATTCCGCCTTGGCCTGGGATTGCCTCATGCGTTGGGCGCTCTGATTCTCCATCTGCATGGCCCGGTAGAAGAAGATCAGAGCGACAGGGACCAAGCCCAGCAAAACACCGGCAAGCAGTAGCACCGTGCAGCCGATGCCAAGCGCCTTGCCGCCCCCGGATTGTTTGGACCTGGCGAGCCGGGCGATGATCATGATTCCGCCTACCAGCAGGAGCAGAACGACGATGCCTGCCACGATGAAGATCCAGTTCGCGGGTGTTCCGGAGACCGGGGTGGGTCCGGGGACTGAGTCGGTGCCGGGGGTCCAGTGGAGGGTGGCGGTCGCGCCATGATCGAGACCGATGGTGGCTTTGCCGCGTGACGGCCCCATTTCCACGCTTTCACTGGTCCAATCGCTGCCATTCTCGGAAATGCCAACGACCATCCTGGGTCGTGCATTGACGGGGGCCATGGTGAGCACTCTGAAATGCAAAGTGCGGCCGTCCTTGAGCTGGACCGACTGTCCGCTCGAGGGAAACCAGCGGGAGGTTTCCCCTTCGAAGACCGGCAGCTCCGCGCCCCACCCAGTGTGGGCCTGCGGGATTTCGAAGTCGAACTTCGCCCGGCCGATCAGGACTTTCCCGTCAGTCCCGGCGTCGGACGCGTTCGCTGGAATCAGCCATGACTTGCCAAGGCCCACGAGGATGACCATGGCCAGTTGGGAAACCACGATCCACCACATCCGCGACTTCGATGCCGGATCGTAGGCTCCAGGTGAACGGCGGCGTTGGAAATACATCGCGACCAGGGCTGCGAGCGGCGAAAGCGCGATTCCGGCCAAGGCCATGTCACGGATCAAGGTGTTAGACCCGGATCCGTCCGGCATCAGGCGGCTCGAGATCCATCCGGCGACCACGCCCAGCAGGCCCATGACGGAGGCCAGCGTCGCGAACAGAAACAAGAACCGGGCGAAGCCGCCGGGTCGCGCATTCGTAGGCGGAGTCGGCCCGCGTGGCGAGCGCCCCAGTTTGAGGATCAAGAGCAGTGCCGCGAGCGGGGAGAGCAGGAAGCCGGCGGCTGCCGAGATCGCCAGGACGCGCGGAGCATTCGGCGACACCGGAATCCGGGGAGGGACGGCCTTCTCATGCACGATGATGGGGTAGGGTTCACGCTGATTACTCGTGCGGTTTTCGTGTGTTTCGACATCGTCGGCGACCAGTTGATTGGCAATGGCAGCGGCCTCGGTGGGATCGGTGTGGCGGATGCTTAGTTCAAGAAGGTCGGTGCCGGGAATCCGGCTGACTTGGACGAGAGGTCGAAGCTTCGCAACCACGCGCTCTTCGGGCAGCATCCAGCGTTGAACGAGACCGAGTCGCTCGCTGACCTGCTCGAGCGATTCGTTGGAGCGAAGGGCCTCGGCCCAGGTCATCCAATCCGCCGGGTGGGTCATTCCGGTGGGTGGGAGGACCTGGACGACGGTGCGGGCCTCGTAAACCTTCGGTGCGACATACGTCCAGATGAAGCCAAGACCGAGGGCCAAAAGGACGAAAACCGGCGGCATCACGAGGAAGAGCCACCAGAAGCGGCGGAACGGGCCAGGGGTTGGGGTGGCTCCGGCGGGCAGGGGTGGGATGGCAGCGGGAGCGGGTGCGGTGGATTGAAAAGTCTCCACCACGGTGCGGAACTCCCCGGCGGTTTGATAGCGGCGTTCGGGTTCCTTTTCGAGGGCGCGCAGCACCATCTCGTCGAGCCGGACGTCGATCTGGACCTTGCGCGAGGGCGCGATGAGGTCCTTGCCGGGTCGCTCACCGGTGAGCATTTCGTAAAGCACCACGCCGAGCGCGTAGAGGTCGGCGCGGTGGTCGATACCCGTGCGGTCGCCGCCTTGCTCGGGGGCCATGTAAGGCGGCGTGCCGGAGTTCTCGCCCTCGGCCCCCATCAGCGCGGCGATGCCGAAGTCGGCAATCTTGATCCGGCCCTCGCGGTCTAACAGGAGGTTCTCCGGCTTGATGTCGCGGTGGACGATGCCCTTGTCGTGGGCGTATTGGAGCGCCTCGCAGATCGGCGGGACGATGGCGAGAGCCTGCTTGGGCTCGAGCTTCCCGTCGCGCAGCAGGTCGCGCAGGTTCACGCCGTCGACGAACTCCATCACGAGGTAGAACAGGCCGCCGGTCTCGCCAAAGTCGTGGATGGTGACGATGTGCGGGTGGTTGAGCCGGGCGAGCAACTCGGCTTCGTGGGCGAAGCGTTCGGCGAAACGCGGTTCGTGCTCTCGGTCCGGGGCGAGGATCTTGATCGCGACCAGGCGGTTGAGCGATTTCTGGCGGGCCTTGTAAACCACACCCATCCCGCCGCGGCCGAGGCATTCGAGGATTTCGAACTGCGGGAACTTGTCCGCGATTTCCTCCGGGGTCGGCGGCGGAGCTGAACTCCGGGCATCGCCGTTCACCACCGTCCGCGAGGCCAACGCCTGGCGCAGCAGGCAGGCGGGGCAGAGCGACTGCGGGGAATCGGCGGGCAGCGCGGTGCCGCAGTCGGGGCAGGTGGGAGTAGTCATGATCGGTGGTCTGCCTTCCTCAAAAGCGTGGGGAGGAAATCGTTACGGAGAAAGTTTCACCCGGCGAGGGCGGCGAAGAGCGACTGCATTTCTTCTTCGACCGCTTCGGGCGAGGACAGGGTTCGGGCGATCTCATCGGTGAGCAGGTGGCGGTAACGCTTGCGCAGGCGGTGGACGGCGACGCGCAGGGCGCCTTCGCTCATGCCGAGTTCGGCGGCGATGGCGGCGTAGCCGATGCGGCTGGAATCGGCGGTGAGGCAGGGCTTGAGCCGCTCGAACTGTTCGGCTCCGCCTTCCTCGCGAGCGAGTGCTTCGAGGTCGCGCAGGACCTTGTCGAGCAGGGCGACGGCCCATTCGCGGTCGTAGATCCGGTCGGGGCTGCGCTCGTCGGCGACCTCCAGCTTGAGGCCGCTTTCGGCGCTTTCCCAATCGAAGGACAGCGGGGCGATCCCGCCGCCGCGCTTGTCGCGTGAGGCGTGCTTCCAGTCGTTGATCATCCAGTGCTGGAAGGAGGCGAGCAGGAAGGATCGGAAGCGGCCTTTCGCGCGGTCGATGTCGCGGAGGGCATCGGCTGTTAGAAGATGAACGAGGAAGCCTTGCACCAGGTCCTCGGCGTCTTCCTTCGATTTCCCCTTCCGCCGGGCGTAGCGGTAAAGCGGCTGCCAGTAGGTGGCGAACAGCGCGCCGAGCGCCGCGACGGCTCCGTGGTCCCCGCCACGGGCCGCGTCCTGGACGAGGGTCCAGCGGGTGGTGGCAAAAAGAGTCGGCGGTGAATCGGGCGCGGGCATGGTCCGCCCGCCTTCTACCACGTGGCGGCGGGAATGTTACATGGGATTCCGCGGGGGGACGACTCCGGCCTCGCCAACCCCATCCAGCGTTGCTACCAGCTTTTCCATGACATCTTTACTGCTTCGATCCCGGCATGCGCTCGGTTTGCCTTGCCTGTTGTTGGCGGTTCTCCTCGCGGCGGGTGCATTGACCGCGGACGAGGGTGCCAAGGAGGCCCCCCTCGAAGCGACGAAGAAGAAGGTCGGCTGGGTCGAGACCGTGAAGCTCGAGATCGAGGGCTGGACCGTGCATGCCGATACGCAACTGGTGAGCGGCGCCCATAAGGAAGAGGGGGCGCAGGCGCTCAAGATGCTGGCCAACCACTTGCAGCGGATCGCGATCTTGATGCCCGAGATGCAGCTTGCCGACCTGCGCAAGCTGGAGATCCGGATCGACCACTCCCATCCCGAGCTCCAGGCGATGCAGTATCACCCCAGCGAGCAGTGGTTGACGGCCCAGGGCTACGATCCAGCGCTGGCGAAGAAGGTCCACGTCACCCAGGCGGCGGCCCTGTTGTCGCGCGGGCAGATGCTCAAACATCCCGCGGTGATCCTGCACGAGCTGGCCCACGCGTATCACGACCAGATCCTCGGATTTGACGAAGCTGAAATCCTCAAAGCCTACGAGACCGGGATGAAGGAGGGGATCTACGAAAAGGTCCTGCTCTTTAATGGCGAGACCGTCCGTCACTACGCCACGACCAACCACAAGGAATACTTCGCGGAAGCCACCGAGGCGTATTTCTACCGCAACGACTTCTACCCCTTCGTTCGCGCCGAATTGCAGAAGCACGATCCGGCCGGCTACGCGGTGATGGAGCGGGTCTGGGGCAAGCTGTGAGCGGGGTGCGTGTCGGGCGGGCGGGTGGCTTCGATCCCGTCATGGGTCCGGAGGTCCGTGATGGCGGTGGCCTCCCGTCAATCCATGCACTCTCAAGGTGATGTCGCCTTCAGGAAACACTTCCTCAACTGCTCACCTATAAGCTTCAGAGATACGCCGTGGCCGGCACCTGGCCACGTGCGACCATCGACATCGAAGCCCTCTTTTTTCATCTCCGCCTCGAAAAGCTTGTACCACGCAATTCTTGTGTGCGCGGAATCCGGGGTCGAAAGAGCGGTGTCCTTTTCGCCGCACGAGATGGCGAAGGGGATATTCTTCGCCCGTTTGTTGATCTTCCCATGGCCGCCCGCACAGGCCCAGGAACCCGACGAATGGGCGGAGATGCCGATCACGTATCCCGGCTCCGCGAAGGCAAAACGATGTGCGAACTGCCCGCCACCGGAATGGCCATGGACGAACATTTTGTCATGAACCTGATACTTCTTCGCCACTTCCTTGAAATTCTCGATGAGCTGTTTCGCCCACTTCCCGTCCCCCGCCTGGTAACCGTCGGTGAACGATGGCACGATCACAATAAGCGGTTCCGGTCCTAGCAGTTGCATCAGATCCTTTCCCCGGTCCTCCCCGCGCAGCCCGCCGGCGCCATGCACGTCCACCGCCACCCACATCTTCGTGGCATCCTTCGGCACGTTCTCCGGCACAAGGTAGTAGCCGGCCTTCGCGTCCTTGCCGTTGAAATACACCGTCTCGCCAAGGGAGATGGCCATCAAGCAAAGAGCCATGGATAGGACGCGCGATGCATTGTTCATGCGCGTTATGATCGCACCCGATCGCACGTGGCGGGAATAGAAAGTTTCGCAGATCCCCATGAGCTCGCTTCCCGTGTTTTGAAGAAGCTCCCTGCCATCGTGCCGCATCCGGGCAGTCCTCCGATGAAAGGCACTCGCCGCCTTCCGCGTTCCGGACAAACCCCTGATCGTGACATGAAATTCCATCGAAGCGCCCTGAATCTGATCTCCGCGACGGCGGTAGCGGCATTGCTCGCCGGCACCAGTCTCAGCGCCGCGCCGGGCGGCAAGAAGTTGCTGGTCTTTGTCCTCGCAGGACAATCGAACATGCAAGGCCACGCGGAGGTTTCCACCCTCGCGTATGCACCCAAGCCACTCTACGTGCCGACCAAGGAGGAGTGGGCCATGCTCACCGCAGGGCTGCCGCGTGAGATCCGGGTCAAGTCGGAGGCGTCCATCCGGGAGGCGCTTGCCAAGGATCCGGCCAACGCAAAGTTATCGCCCCGAGATCTCGGCCCGCTCGTTCAGAAGGCGCTGGATGCCGAGGTGGAGAAGGTGCGCGCCGAGCGCTACGAGGTTTTCAAGAAGCGCCAGACCGATGCCGCCCGCGTGGCCCGCGATCAAGAGCTGGCCGCGATTTTCGCTCCGGGTCTCACCGATCAAAACGTCATCGAGACAGCCGCCGTGGTGAAGAGCATCAAAGACCCCGTGGAACTGGCGGATGCATGGCAATCGAAGCTCAGTCTCCCGACCGGCAAGCAAACGTTCATCGCGGCCTACGGCGGGGTGAACCGTGCGGCCCAGCCGGGGATGGCCACCGGCCCGCTCAGCACCGGTTATGGGGCGAGGCCGACGGCCTTCGGCCCCGAATACGCGTTCGGGATCCTGCTGGAAAAGCGGCTCGACCAGCCGGTCCTGATCATCAAAACCGCGTGGGGCGGGAAGTCCCTGCACTATGACTTCCGCCCCCCGTCCGCCGGGCCCTACCGGCAGACGGCCAACGAGAAGCAACAGGTGGAGAACTGGAAGAAGAGGAAGGCCGCGTGGGATCAGTACCTCGCCAGCGGCGGCACGCCGGCGGCCATGGCAAAGATCGACCGGGACTGGAAGGCGACTGAGAACGAGAAGCGCAGCGTGCAGGCGAAGATCGCCAAGCTGCCCAAGGATCAACAAGCGGCGGAGCAGGCGAAACTTGCGGAGCTGAATGCAAGGAGCAAGGAACTGGGTGCCAAGCGCCTGCCCAATCCCGGCGAGATGCCCAAGCAGGATGCAGCGGGGTTCTACTGGAACGAGATGATCGGCTTCGTCCGCAAGGTCCTGGCCGACCCCAAGGCATATCATCCCGGATATGATCCGGCGGCGGGCTTCGAAGTGGCGGGAGGACTTTGGTTCCAGGGATTCAACGACCAGTTCGATCCCGAATTCCACGGGAGCTACAGCAGCAACATGGTGCATTTCATTCAGGATCTCAGGAAAGAGGTGAAGCAGCCGAAGATGCCCTTCGTGATCGGCGTGCTTGGAACGCCCGCCTTCCCCGAGGAAGCCATGGCCAACCACGTCGCCAACGCCCAGCGCCAGGCCGCGAAATCCCCGGCACTCACCGGAACCGTGGCGGCGGTGGAAAGCTGGCCGTTGACGACCCCCGAGGTCGCAATCTGGCGGATGCGCAAGGACGCGGTGCAAGCCAATGGCAACCCTGCCGAGGTAGCGGAGGCGGACATGCAGTGGCGTCTGCACGGTAGCAATCTCGGCTACCACTACGACGGCAGCGGGCGCTTCTTCCTCCGCCTCGGGGACGAGTGTGCGGATGCCATGCTCAAACTCATGGGGCGGAAATGAGCACCACGACCTGCGCTGCAAGGTGCGGTATTTCAGCGATGGGGCGGTGACCGGCGGAGAGGAAGGCGATGAAAGGTCCTACTTCGGCGAGGTATCGTTCACGCCCGCGTCTGCCACCGCAAGAAAAGGACTGTCCGGGTTCGGACAGGCCTTCATGGAGATCGGGTCAGACGATTCGATGGCCAAGGGTGGTCGCATCTGTCTTTGCAATCGGACCCGGAGTCCCCTAGAATTGGGCCATGACCACCGAAGATCTGCACGCCCACATCTGGATCGATCCCGCCCGCTGCGGTGGCCGTCCTTGTATCCGTGGGCATCGCATCTGGGTTTCCATGGTGCTCGACCTCCTTGCGGATGGCCTCGCTCCGCAAGAGATCATCGGCTCCCATTACCCGCAGATCACCGTGCAAGACATCCACGCTTGCATCGCCTACGGTTCCGCCATGTCTCATGAACGCTTCGTGCCGGTCGCCTTGGAGCCCGTCGCATGAAGCTCAAGCTGGATGAGGACCTCGGTCTGCGCGGCAGAGATTTGCTGACGCAAGCCGGGGATGATGTTTGCACCGTTCCTGCGCAGGACTTGTGCTGCGCCACGGACGAAGAGGTGGCCGCCCGGTGCCTGTCTGATGTCCGGGGAATCGTGACTTTGGACCTGGATTTCGCTACCCGTTCAGGTTCCCCCCTTCCCAATATCATGGAATTGCGGTTCTTCGCGGCCCCGCACGGATGAGCGAGGAAGCCCTCCATCGCTTGCTCGCGACTTTGGCCCGCGCCTTGGAGACGCAGCCCTTCGAAGGGGCTCTCTGGATTGTGGAAGAAGGGCGCGTCCGCGTTTTCGAGCCGCCCGTCTGACGGGGCATGTCGTTCTTCGCGTCGCCATCGACGTGGAAGCGCTTGCCCCATTGGTCGAGCACCTGCGGGTTGTTGGGAAGGAGACCGCACCGCTTCAAGGCTTTGAGACGGAATGCTCTTGGATGACGAAAATGAATTCCGTTCCGGGGCCATCGTGATCGACGCCGCGGGTTGTCACCGTGGCCTTGTGGCCGTGTTGGCGGTAGAATGCGGTGATGTTTCGGCATGCACGGGCGACCGTCTTGGGCGTCGCCTTCTCGCCGGGCTTGATCTGCGTCGCCTTGGCCAACTTCTGATCAGAAAAGATGGAGTTGCCGACAAAGCCAACACCGGGACCGATGGGTGGGTGCAGGGTTGCTACCGCGATCACTTCAACCTTGTCTCCATCCGGTTCCGCTTGGAAGCGGATGTCTTCGACAAGCCCGCTTTCGTAGAGCGACTTGATGTCGGTGTCGATCTGGTCGCTGTTGTAAGTGGAGCCTTCCTTCGAAGCGATGTGGCCGCGGAGCCGTGCTTCATCGACGGCCTTTGAGCCTTCCTGGTGAATCGTCAGGCGGGAGATCCGCTTTCCTTCCATGGTCGGTCCGCTTGGGTCGCTGGAGCAGGATGATAACGCGAGCGAAAGTGCCGAAGCGACCAGGCATCGGAAGGCTCGCAGTTTGGATTGCGCTGGCGGGGCCATGATCTCCTTGCGGGTGGGATGAGGGCGAGGTTTTGGGTGGGGTGCGGACGCCCATCCGCACAACTTGCAAAGTTGTGCTACTTCGGCACGTGCGGTTCGAAGGTCATGGCGCGTTCTTGTTCGCGGGCTTTGGCGGTGCGGCGGGCTTCCTTGAAGAAGTGCTCCTGGGCGCGGAATTTCTTTTCGCCGGGGGCGGGCTTCAGGCGCTCGGAGGTGCCGTCGGAAAGGATCTTGGAGGCCTGAGTGTTGTCCTGGAAGAAAGCCTCTAACAAGCGGAGGATGCGGCGGCGGGCGCGGCTGTCTTCGACCGGGATCATCAGCTCGACGCGGCGCTCGAGGTTGCGGCCCATCCAGTCGGCGGAGGCGATGAAGATGCCGGGGTCGCCGCCTTGGTGGAAGTAGAAGACGCGGGTATGTTCGAGGTAGCGGTCGATCACCGAGATCACGCGGATGTTCTTCGAGTGCTTCGGGTCTCCGGTTTTCAGGCAGCAGATGCCGCGGATGTTGAGCTGGATTTCGACGCCGGCCTTCGAGGCCTGGTAGAGGGCGGCGATGATGTCGGGGTCTTGGAGCGAGTTGACCTTGGCGATGATTCGGGCGGGCTCGCCTTGGCGCGCACGCTCGGCTTCGGAAGCGATGAGGTCGAGCAGCCGCGGCTTCATCGCGGTGGGGGCGGGGACGAGGCGCTGGAAGCGCAGCAGCTTCGAACGGCCGGTGACGGCGTTGAAGAACAGCGAGGCGTCGGAGCCGTATTCGGGGCGGCAGGTGAGCAGCGAGATGTCGGTGTAAAGGCGGGCGGTGGCCTCGTTGTAGTTGCCGGTGCCGAGGTGGACGTAGCGGCGCAGTCGGCCTTCCTCGCGCCGGACGACGAGGCAGATCTTGGCGTGGGTCTTGAGGCCTTTCACGCCGTAAACGATCTGGGCCCCGGCGCGCTGGAGTTCCTCGGCGCGGAGCAGGTTGCGGGCCTCGTCGAAGCGGGCTTTGAGCTCGACCAGCACGGTGACGGCCTTGCCGTTTTCCGCGGCGCGGATCAGGGCGTCGATGATCCGGGATTGGCGCGCGGTGCGGTAGAGGACCTGCTTGATCGAGACGACTTGCGGGTCATCGGCGGCTTCCTCGATCAGCCGCATCACCGGCTCGAAGCTTTCGTAGGGGTGATGCAACATCAGGTCGCGGCGGCTGATCGCGTCGAAGATCGAGTCGCCCGGCGCGAGGTCCGGCGAGGGCTGGGCGGGCCAGTCCTCGTCGCGCAGGTGGCCGAAGCCGGGGAGGAAGGCGAGGTCCATGAAGCCAGACAGCGCGAGCGGGCCGGCGATGCGGTGGATCTGCTCGGAGCTGGTGTGGCAGACGTCTTGGATGACTTTTGCGAGGTCGCGCGGGAGGCTGGCGGGTAGTTCGAGGCGAACGGTGTCGGACAGCTTACGGGCAGCGAGCACGTCTTCCATTTCGCCGGCGAGGTCGCTGGCGTCGTCTTCCTGCACGGCGATGTCGCCATTGCGGGTGACGCGGAAGCAAGCGGTGGCTTCGACTTCCTCGCCGGGGAAAAGTTCGTCGGCGTGGCGCGCGACGACTTCTTCGATCAGCACGAAGGCGACGCCTTCGCTGCCATCGCTCACCGGGATCCGGCGGCCAAGGCCTTCGGGAACCGGGATCAAGGCGTGGCGGGTGGCTCCCGTGTCGCTGTCGGAAATGCGGCAGGCGACGATGAGCTGCAGCGCGGGAACGAGCGGTGGTTCTTCGCCCATCACCACGGCCAAGGGAGTCAGCAGTGGCGAGATCAAGTCATGAAAGGCGGCGGCGACTTGGTTGGCTTGGGCGGTGGTGAGGTGCTTGCAGTCGAGCAGGCGGATGCCGGACTCGCCCAGCGCACTGCAGAGGACGGTGTTGAAGAGGCGGTACTGGTCGTCGAGCATCCGCTGCACGCGGCGGCGGATCGCGAAAAGCTGCTGGGAGGGCGTCATCCCGGAAGGGTCCGGATTTTTACGGCCACTGCGGCGCAGGAGGATCAGGCTGCCGACACGGACTTGGAAGAACTCGTCGAGATTCGACGCGGAGATCGCGAGGAATTTCACCCGCTCCAGCAGCGGCAGGTCTTCGCGAAGGGCTTCGTTGAGGACCCGCTGGTTGAATTCCAGCCAGG
>JAYTLR010000030.1:0-2312 GCA_043729195.1 Akkermansia sp. | reverse complement strand
GCGGTGGCCAGGCCGGGCTGGATGGCGAGCCGCTCCGTGTCGGAGCATCTGAGATTGCTCCGGATGAAAAGCGCGCGGCGCACGGGATAGAAGATGTCGGCCGGGGAGGACGCCTGGGCAGGCCGCGGATTCGGGCCGATGACGTTGAGCTTGCCGTCGAGCCGGCTCGCGAAGTCGGGTCCCTTTGCCAGCACAAAATCGTCCGCCTTCCTGCTGTCTTCATCGTCGTCGGACCGCACCCCCTTTGCCGCGAAGGCCTCGAAGGTGTGGCTCGTGCCGCCCGCGAAAATGAAGAGACACTGCCCGACGGGATGGCTGAGCTGGCCCTCTTGAAAACGCCCGTCCTGCATCGGGGCGAGGAGGAATTTCAGCCACTTGAAACTCTGGGAGTCGAACTCATCGAAGAACGCGACGGGCATCTTTCCTTCGAGAATCCTGTCCCGCACCTGGTGGAGGGCGCCGATGAGGTCGGCGGCATCGTTGAACTGGGAGAGATTGAACTCGATCCAGCCGAGCCGGTCGCCGAGCAGATCCTTTGCGAGTTGCTTCACGGCAAAGGACTTCCCTGCGCCGGGCGGGCCGAAGACACCGATGGAGAGCGGCTTGTCCGCCTTCCGGTCGCCCACATACCGGCGCACCAACTGCCGCAGGCTGCGGAGGGCCTCGATCTCGCCGCGATCCGCGGTGAAGAACGCTCCGACCCTGAGCGTCGGGGCCCGAAGCGCGCGGGGGCCCTGGATCAGGACACGGCGGGCGATGCCATGGAGCGGCACACCGGAGCTGGTCGCGGAAGGGGCTTCATGCAAGGCGAGCAGGCTCCAGCCGGGACGCACCGGACACGACGCCTCGTCACACGGGAAGGAACGCGATTGCAGCGGGGCGCCGCCATCGCCACGCGCCGCCTCGGCCAGGGACTTCGCGGGGAATCCTGCGCCAGGCTCGGAGGCTGCCCCGTGCCCGTGCTCACGCAGATGCCGCATGGTCGCGAGGCCGCTGCGCATCGCCGCTTCGAGATCGGGATCGCCGGGCGCGGAGGCGACCTCCGCCGCCACGGTCGCGGAAAGGCACGAGAGATGGCCATAGACGCTGCCCTCGATGTCACAGCCGTGTTCTCCCTCGACATGTTCCGGGTCGAAAAGAACGGTCGCCGTCAGGTTTGGGCCGCCGTCGTTGCGGAACCACACCGCGCCCTCGCTGCCGAACGAGACGATGAGGTGGCGGCACTTCGTCAGCGACTGCATCCCGGGATGGTGGCGCAACGCGAAGTGCAGCTCTTCCAGAGTCTGCTCCCACGAAAGGGCGGTGCCCAGACGCACATCGGCACGCCGGAGTTCAGAGGCGGACACCACGACGATCAGCCGCTCCGCGTGAAACTGCGACAGTTCCCGCCAAAGATCGCCCTGCCCCACGGGAGCGGACATTTTCAACACAATCCACCCCGGCTCCCCGACCGGCGGCGGCGAACCACCCTGCTCCGCGGTGCCCGCGGACAGGCCGGCTTCGCGGGAGAGTTCCAGCAGCCGCTGATCCTTCACCGGCACCCCCCAGCGTGCGACGTTCATCCGCGAGCGGAACCCCATGACCCCATGCCGCCATCCGAGATCACCAGCACCCCGGGAGCCGATGGCAACTCCCTGGCCGGTTCCCACGGCCACTGCCCGGCGGCGGACGGACCGCCGCCGAAGCCCATCGCCTCCGCCACGCGCCAGCGCGCCTCCCTGCTCTTTCCCCGGACGGGATAAGGCCGCCAGAACGCATACGCGGCGAACGGCTGATCGAGGGCACGCGCATCGTGACGGTCGCGCAGCATCATGCGGAGAGCCGCCGCTTCGTCCACAGCGAGCAGGCTTTTCCATGCCGCTCCCGAGCCCGCCCTGATCCACCAGCAAGCGGTGGATCAGGGCGGCGCCTCCCAGTTCCTCCTTCACACAGACTCCCCGGCTTGTCCGGTCTCCGAAGTGGTGGCGCTGCCCTTCGTAGATGTAATGGTCCACGAGAAAATCTCCGGTCACGAGGATGGTGTGCATGGTGAGGTCAGGCTGGGGGTGGGTGCGTTGGCGTTTCGATGATTGGAGCAGAAAACCCGGAACCAGGATCGCCCTGCCGGCGATTGCAGGACGTTCTTTCGAGACGGCGTTCTGCCAAGCGGCGGTGTGGATGACAAGACCTCATCTCGCGCGTCGGAAACCTGCCCGTCGAAGCTGGAGGTAGCTGCGGCGATTCAGCTTTGTGCGGAGCACCGCATGGCGCACTTCCATGCCGGTGATCGAACGCTGCTCCACCTGCTGCCGCTGGCAATCTTCCCCGGCCTT
>JAYTLR010000029.1:0-1748 GCA_043729195.1 Akkermansia sp. | reverse complement strand
GGCAACTCGGCGTCCTTCATCGTGTGCGACGAGAGCGGGGGGAAGTTCGGGCCGTTTCAAAAGCAGCTCTTCGTCGCCGACCAGAGCCACTCGAACATCGCGCGCGTGTATCTCGAGGAGGTGAACGGCGTCAAACAGGGCGTCGTCATCCCATTCCTCAAAGGCTTCAAGAGCGGCCTCATCGGCGGTCGCATGGACGACGCACACGGCCAGATCTTCGCCGGTGGCAGCGATCGCGGCTGGGGCGCGAAAGGCGGCAAGCCGTTCTGCTTCGAGCGCGTGGACTGGACCGGCAAGGTGCCCTTCGAGATCCACGAAATGCACGCGAAGCCCGACGGCTTCAATCTCACCTTCACGCTGCCCGTTGATCCCGCCACCGCCGGCAATCCAGCCAGCTACACGATGCGCGAGTTCACCTACATCTACGGCGCCGAATACGGCAGCCCCGAGGTGGACGAAGTGACGCCGAAGATCACCGCCGCCACCGTGGCCGCCGACAAGAAATCCGTGCGCCTCACCATCGACCCGCTCACGAAAGGCCACATCCACGAGCTGCATCTCGACGGCGTGAGATCCGCCACCGGCCAGCCCCTGCTGCACCCCGTCGCCTACTACACGCTCAACGAGATCCCGAAGAAGTAGGCCCCAGGAGCGGCGCGCCATTCCGCGCACGCTCTCTTGGTATCCCGCGAGCCACAACTGAACACGTCTCGCAGCGCAGAGAGCGGGCGCGCTTCGCCACATCACGGTCTGAGGTTTCCAGACTACGGCGGATTCCCTTGCCGGTCGTTTCGATCCGGGCATAGTAAACGCCGTTCGATGAGTAACGATATAGACACTCCCCAACAGGAGGGATTCAGGATCTGAAAATTACTCGCAACTCATCGATTGTTAGGTATTTGCCGGTATAGCTCAGTTGGTAGAGCAGCTGATTTGTAATCAGCAGGTCGTCGGTTCGAACCCGTCTGCCGGCTTCCTCTTGGAGAGGGACTTACAAAAAGTTCTGGATTCATTGGATTGGATTGGTGCCGTTATGGTGCCACTAAATTCAGGCGTTGCTGGGGGATTACGGACAACGCGCTCCGCAAAGCCTGTTCACAGCCAGCCAGAATGGAAGTGAGCCCACCAACGAAGTCGCGAGACTAGCCGGCGCTCGACTGGTGGTCGGCTCGGAAACCGCGGAGGGGTCGCGGTGGGCGGAGAGCCGCATCAAAGACCTCACCGGTGGAGATATGCTCACCGGCCGATTTCTCGACGCTGTCATCTCCCCCGGATTCCCCGGATTTGTCACATCGGAGCACCGAGGACATATCCTCAAAGGCCGCACGGGCGAAGACCTGGAAACCGCCGAGACCGAGGGCCAGATGATTCAACGCGTCATGCCCGATCTCATGGGCATGAAAAACGTCCTCGTGCTCAACGACGAGGCGCACCACTGCTACCGGGAAAAAGCCAAGCCGGACGAAGATGACGAGGATCTCAAGGGCGACGAGAGGAAGGAGGCCGAGAAGAACAAGGAAGCAGCACGCCTCTGGATTTCCGGCCTGGAAGCCGTGAACCGCAAGCTCGGCGTCACCCGCGTCATCGACCTTTCCGCCACCCCGTTCTTCCTCAGCGGGTCGGGTTATGTCGAGGGCACCTTGTTCCCGTGGACCATGAGCGACTTCTCCCTCATGGACGCCATCGAGTGCGGTATCGTGAAGCTGCCGCGGGTGCCCGTGGCGGAGAACATTCCGGGCAGTGAGATG
>JAYTLR010000028.1:0-20895 GCA_043729195.1 Akkermansia sp. | reverse complement strand
CACGACTAGTTTTCCAGCAACTCCACCCGGAAAAAGCGCTGCGGATCGGCGGGGGGGAGGACGAACTCGATCAGGCCGCCGGCGACGGGGAGGCCTTGGTTGCCGGGGATGTCCCAGGGGGTCCACTGGCCGAGGGTTGTCGAGGTGTCGATGCGGAACGAGCGGTTCGCGGGGACGGGGAAGCGGAGTTTGTGGGGATTACCGGAGATTTGCGGACGGAGGGCGCTGGAGCCGTTGTGGGGATCGGTGGCGGCGAGGAATTCGTCTTGGTTGGAAATGCCGTCGCCGTCGGGGTCCTGGCCGGGAGCTCCAGCGGGATCGTTGTCGGGTTCGAAGTTCGCATTGCGCCAAGCATCGTAGGTCTGGCGGGTGGCGAGCTCGCCGTTGATCCAAGTGGTGAGCAGGGCCACATTGGCGGTGTCGATCACGTTGCTGCCGAGGGGCGGCATGCGGGTGAAGCCGCCGGTGGCAGCGGCGCGGTGGAGGAGGATGGAATTCGCGGTCGAGCCGGGGACGACGAGCTTTCCGAGCGGGAGGCTACCGATGTTGGTGGCGCTGCCGTTGACGAGGGCGGTCTGGGTCAGGGTGAGCTCGGCGCGGCCGTCCCAGGAGGCGGGGGCGGTGCCGCCGGACTTGTGGCAATAGGCGCAATTGACGGCGAGGTAGGAGCGGACGCGGGCTTCGATGGAGTAGGCGCTTTCGGTCGGGCCGATGTGGCGGGGCAGGAGGTTCGGCGAGCCGGGGTTGTTCGAGAAAAAGCCCTGGCTGAAGAGGGTCGAGAGCTGGTTGCCGCCGAAGCCGTTCATGCTGCCGGTGAGATTGAGCTGGCGGGTATTGAACGACAGCGCGTGGCCGGCTTGCGGGGTGTGGCAGACCATGCACTCGGCGCGGCTGGGGATGCGCCAGGTTTGCGGGACGGGGTTGCCGCCCTCGGTGATGGCGAGGGGGAAATTCTCGCCGCCGTCTTCGACCAGCGTGGCCTCGGTGCCGGCTTCGTTCCACCGGTAGCTGACGCCGTAGGCACCGCCCGCATTCTTAACCAGCAGGCGGGTCTCGATCCGCTTCTTGCTGGCGGAGACGCCGCGCTGCAGTTCGATGTCGAAGTGCTTCACCCAGATGGTGCCGGTGGGGAGGGTCCACGGGTTTTCCTCTGACCACGTGAACTGCGAGGAGCCGTTCGGGACGACGAACCAGCGGGACTTGATCGCGTGATCGCTCCAGAAGGGAAGGTTGACTTGATAGGGGACAAGGCCGGGTCCTGGCGAGAGGTCCGTGAGGTCAGCGAAGAGGCCGGTGGCGGAAAGGCTGGTGGGGAAGACGCCGGGGCTGGTGGTGGTGACAAGACGGCGGACGATGCCGTCGCCGATATCCGCGAGCAGCAGGTCCTGGTTCGAGGGATCGCTGCCGAAGGCCGCGATGCCGGCTTCGCCGAGGAGGCGCTGGCGACTGGTGCCGTCGAGATTCACCGACCAGATGTTACCGGTGCCGTAGTCAGCGAAGATATACTTTCCGGCCAACGTGCCGATGCGGGTGCCGCGATAAACCCGGCCGCCGGTGACCGAGTAGCCGTCGCCGCGCGGATACTCGTGGACGGGGGGGACGTGGTAGAGCGTGTCGAAGTTGGCCGGGGCGGAAGCGCTTTTCGCGCCGTTGTGAGCGGCTTCGCGGAAGGCCCAGCCGTAGTTCCCGCCGCGGGTGATAATGTCGACTTCCTCGTAGGCGTTCTGGCCGACATCTGCGCACCAAAGCGCGCCGGTGGCGGGGTCAAAGCTCATGCGCCACGGGTTCCGCAGGCCGGTCGCCCAGAACTCGCGGCGGACGGTGGTCTGGCTGACGTTGGCTCCGTTGTAGGTGCCGTTCCAATTGCCGTTGAGCGAGGTGTGGACGAAGGGATTGTCGAGCGGGATGGAGAAACGGGCGATGCTTGAGACCTTGGGGACTGAAGCGTGGTTGGTCGGCTCGATGTTCCCCGGCTTCTTGTCGACATCGATGCGGAGGATCCCGGAAAAGAGGTCCTGGTTGATGGTCTGGCTGTTGTTGAGGGAGTCGTTGGCATTCCCCTCGTCGCCGACGGAGATATAGAGATAACCATCGGGCCCGAAGTGCATGTCGCCGCCGTTGTGGTTGGATGCATCGTCACGCTGCTCGATAAGGATTTGCTCGGAAGCGGTGTCGGCGAGGTTCGGGTTGCCGGCTTGTGCATTGAAGCGACTGACGCGCTGGAAGTTGCCGCCGGTGGTCTTGCTGACGGTGTAGAAGACGTAGAACTGGCGGTTGGTCGCGTAGGTCGGGTGGAAGGCGAGGCTGAGCAGGCCGGACTCGCCGAAGGGGTCGGGCACGAAGTCCTCGGCGGAACGCGCATTGACCGAGGCGGCGAGGTCGAAGAAGACACTGGAGGTCGGGTTCGTCGCGGTGACATCGGGCACGACACGGATGACGCCGGGCTTTTCGCAAACGAACAGCCGCTGGGTTTCGCCGGGCGGGGTGGCGAGGCAGAGCGGTTGGTCGAAGGTAAGGGTGCCGAGGGCGTTGACCAGCGAGGAGGCGGTGGGTGGCGGGTTGGCGGGGACGTTGAGCCCGGGCGCGGGGATCTTCAGCGCGTTGGAAAAGGTGATCGTGACGGTGCCGGTGGCGGTCTGGCCGCTGGAATTGGCGACGCGGTAGGTGAAGCTGTCCGCCGCCGGCGTGCCGGTGGTGTGGGAGTAAAGAATGGAACCGTCCGAAGCCACGGTCGCGATGCCGGAGGCGGGGGCCTGGGTTACGACGAGCGTCGAGGGGACGATCTCGCCGGAGTCGTTGGCGAGGACCCGGATCCTCGCCTTGTTGCCATGGAGGAGGGTCACGGCATCGGCCGCCACCGTGGGAGCCGGGAAGTTCGTGTTCGGCCCGGCAGTGCTGTTGGCAGAGATTTGGCCCGCGCTCAGCGCGTGATCGTAAAGACGGACTTCGTTGTAAGTGATGTTGGCATTCGAGTCGCCGGAATACTGCGAGCGGCCGAGCCAGTTGTTAACGTCCTCGATCTGATTGAGGCGGAAATTCGTGTCGAGCGTGGCGATCTGGACGCCGTTGCGATACCAAGTCAGGCGGCCGCCGGTGGCCGGGTTCGCGCCGACTCCGGCCTGGAAGGTGGTGACGTAGTGGTATTGGACGCCGGTGCTGGTCGCGATCGAGTTGTTGACGCCGAGTTCGGCTGCTCCATCGAGGCGGGCGGCGAATCGCTGGTCGTTGAGAACGCCATTGTTCGCGGAGACGGAGAGCATCAGGTTGTCGCTCGACGCCGTCCCTGCGCCCGGGGCTCCGGCGGTGTTGGAGATTTCGCCGGTGCCGGACGTGTTCATCCGACCGAAGTCGAAAAGCCGCTGCCAGGATTTCGCGGAAACGACGATGGCCCAGATTTCGAGGGTGAGGTTCGTCTTGGAGGAAAGGATGCCGTTCGGGAGATCGAGGTAAGCGGAGATGGTCGTGGCCCCGAAGTTGCCATTGGTCGTCCCGGGAAGGGTCAGCGCGCTTCCATTGCGGGTGGCACCGGCCCCGACGACGGTGCAAGGAGCGGCGGTGATGCTGTCGGCGAGAACGGTGCCGTTCGGTGTCGCACCGGTGGAATTAAAGGACCAGCGATGCGTGACCGTCTGCGCGTCGGCGAGGGCGAACAGGGCAACGGAGATCACCAGCGGACGAAGCATCGGCAGTGAGAGTGGGCCGCATTTACGGAAAGGCAAAATGCTTGGAGTGACATCTTGCTCTCGCTCCGCAACGGCAAGACCCCGGCCGCCGCGATCTCTCCAGTTCTTGCTCAGCTCCACCCGAAAAGGTTCATCGAACAGGCGGCGGGGAAGGGTGAAACGCGGCGAGAGTAAATCGAGAGAGACCGCCAGCCGGGCGGGTGGTTTGGACCTGGTGGGTCGTCCGGGGCGTTGACAACGGAAAGCTCCCGTGTCCCTATCCCGAGCCATGAAGAGTGCGTTAGTGGTGATGGTGTTGCTGACCGGCTTGCTCCCTGCTCGCGAGTTCACCGGCAAGAACGGCAAGAAGATCGACGCGGAAATCGTGTCGCGGACCGACACCCAGGTGGAGCTGAAGCTGAAGGACGGCAAGACCGTGAAGGTGGCGATCAACTCGCTGTCGAGCGGCGACCAGCTTTTCGTGAAAACCTGGGAGGATCCGGCGGCGAAGGCGGAACGGCTGAAGGGAGTCGATCTGGGCGATGTGCTGGCGGCCAAGGGCTATTTCGCGCTGACCATCGAATCCGGGACCAACGAGATGTTCGTGGTGGCTTCGATCAACGGCAAGCAGGGGAAGTTTCTGGTGGATAACGGGGCATCCATTCCGCTGATCAAGCAGGCGTCGCTGGAGAAATTCGAACTCACGATGAAGGCGGTCCCGGCGCAAGGACCGGCGGGCGGGAACGCGGTGATCGGGACAGTGCAGCCGAAGACCTTCGGCAACGATAGCGGAAGCTTCGCGCCGCCCGAATGTTATGTGCTGACGCTGGAGCATTTCCCGAAGAACGTGCTGGAACAGATCGACGGCGTGGTCGGCGGGCAGTTTTTCGTGGACCACGCGGCGGTGTTGGATTACTCCGCGAAGAAGTTGTGGCTGAAGGAGTGAAACAGGGATGGATCCGCCGCTGGCGGAAGAGGGTCGGGATTGCGCTCCTTGCGGTGGGAATCTGGCTTGCCGCGGTGGCGGTCTGGATCTCGGTGTTCGGCGGGCAAGACCGCGCGAAGCCATCGGACTGCGCGATCGTGCTGGGCGCGGCGGCTTACGGAAACAAACCGTCGCCGGTCTTCGCGGAGCGCATCAACCATGCGATCGGCCTGCATCGCTCCGGCACGGTGGAATATCTTCTTTTCACCGGCGGGCGGGTCACTGCGGCGGACAAGTCCGAGAGTGCGGTGGCGCGGACTTATGCGCTGGCGGCCGGGGTGCCGGCTGCCGCGATCCTGACGGAAGACGTTTCCCGGACAACCGGGCAGAATTTACAGGAGGCCAAGCGGGTGATGGAGGCGAATGGCTTGCGGACGGCGGTGATCGTGAGCGATCCCCTGCACCTCAAGCGCGCTGCCTCGATGGCGGCGGACATCGGGATCGATGCGGTCACCTCGCCGACGCCGACTTCGCGTTATCGTTCCTTTGGGGCGAAGGTGAGCTTCCTGGCGCGGGAGGTCTTTTACCTCCACGGATACTGGTTCACGGGGAAATGAAGGACGTCACGTGCCGGTAAACCACCCCTTGGCCAGCGGGTTGCCCGCGAAGAATTCCAGGAGTTGCCGGGCGACCTTGTCGCGGCCGGATTCACTCGGGTGGACGCCGTCGGCGCGGAAGTCGTCTTTGACATATCGCAGGTCGTCGAATTGGCGGCCCTTTTCGCCTTCGGCCCACAGGTAGGGCCCCCAGAGGAGCAGCGGGGACTTGTCAGGCGCGAGCGCCGCGTCCGCCCGCAGTTGCCGCTGGATGAGGTGGCGGACGGCGAAGGCGCTTTCGTAAGCGTATGGCTCGGGGTTGAGGTTGCCGGTGGCGTTGCCGGCCCAGATACGACTGCCGAGGTAGGCGACGCGCAAATTGGGAAAGCGGGATTTTGCGAGGTGGAGCACGGCGATGGTGTCGGCTTCGAGCTTGGCGAGGTGCCCGGCCATCGGGCCGGTGGGCCGGACGTTGGCGAGCTTGATCCAGACGACCTGCACTTGCCGCGGGGTGACGCCGGCGCGCCCGATGCGGTTCATCGCCTCCTGCCACGGGCGGCCATCCGGAACAGCCCACTGCGCCATGGCCTGGCCGCCCTGGGCGCAATCGACAATGGTGAGCTTCGTGAATTTGCGCGGGTCGGCGTCGGCGATTTGCTTGAAGCGTGAGAACTCCTGGGTGGCGTTCGACATGCTGATGGATACGAACGCGATCCGGCCGCTGGCGGAGGGTTCTCCCGCGGCGTCGAGCGCTTGGACATGGGAAAGGGTCTCGGTGGCGGCTTGTTGGAGCGCATCGGGTGGCTGGTTGTTGCCGTTGCCGTACAGGCCGCCGTCCTCGCCTTCATAGCGGTCGCCGGCAGACATGTCGGTAAGCGGTTTGAGGGAATCGGGTGCCTTGCGCTGACTGGCGGGACCGGCGTCGCCGCGATGGTCACTGCCTTTGCGCGCCGCCTTGGCACGGTCGAGGTACTGTTGTTCCTCCGCGCTCAGCGGCTCGCCGCGTTGCTCGCGCTGGTGGAGTTCTTTCGCCTTCGGCCAGTCAATCGGAGGATCGGCGGTCTGGCCCAGCGCGACCCAATGGCTGGCAAACAGCAGCAGCAGCACGATGCCCGGTTTCATGATCCGGGTGAAACCCCGTGAACGGCGGGAAGGTGCGGCGTTTGGCGCGATTTCACCCTAATTACCGAGATAGGAACAACGAAGGGGATGAAAGTCGAGAAGCTTGGTAAATGGGAACATCAAACCTGCGTGTGTCGGAAGTTGGTATACCCGGGGGTATCGCTCCCGCTCGACCCCCGGCTACCGGTGCTGGGATCCCTCCCGGGATCGGATGCCGGAGATGCTTTGCTGTCTATCGCGGGGATGAATCTAGCCCTCCGCGTCTTCCTTCTTCACTGCGGGCGAGATGGCATCGATGATATCAAGAGTCTCCTCATCGAGCGCCGGCGATTGAAGGGCGGCGAGGGAGTCATCGAGCTGTGCGACGGTGCGCGCGCCGATGATGGCGGAGGTGACGGCGCGTTGGCTGAGCACCCAGCGCAGCGCGAGGTGCTGGAGGCTGAGACCGCGCTCGCCGGCGAGCTGGTGGAGGGCGCGGATTTTCTCGAGCTGGGCTTCGACCTGCGACGCTTGTAGGAAGCCCTCGCTGCGGGCGGCGCGGGAGCCGTCGGGGATGCCATCGACGTATTTGCCGGTGAGCATGCCTTGGGCGAGCGGGCTGAAGACGATGGATCCGATGCCTTTTTCCTCGAGCCAATCGTGAATACCTTCGGCTTCCGGCCAGCGGTTGAGGATGGAATAAGGAGGCTGATAGATCAGGCAGCGGATCCCCATGTCCTTGAGGATTTTGACCGCCTGCTTGAGCATTTTCGGCGGGTATTTCGAAAGGCCGACGTAAAGCGCTCGGCCGGAATTCACCGCGGTGGCGAGGGCTGACATGGTTTCCTCCAGCCGTGTATTCTTGTCGGGGCGGTGGGAGTAGAAGATGTCCACGTAGTCGAGGCGCAGACGCTTGAGCGACTGGTCGAGCGAGGCGAGGACGTGCTTGCGCGAACCCCATTCGCCGTAGGGGCCTTGCCACATGTCGTGGCCGGCCTTGGAGGAAATGATCAGTTCGTCGCGGTGGGCGGCGAAGTCTTCCGCGAGGAAGCGGCCGACGTTCTCCTCGGCGCTGCCGGCCGGCGGGCCGTAGTTGTTGGCGAGGTCGAAGTGAGTGATGCCGCGGTCGAAGGCGCGGCGCAAAATGGCGCGGGCCTCGTGCTGGTCGTCGACGTGGCCGAAGTTATGCCAGCAGCCGAGGGAGATTTCAGGGAGCAAAAGGCCGGAGTCGCCGCAGCGGCGGTAGGGCATCCGGGTGTCGTAGCGGGTGGGGTCGGCGGAGTACATATGAGAAGAGATTAGGAGATTAGGCGATTAGGTGATTGGGGAATTGGAGATTGGGAGATTAGGAAAATCCTTTGATCCCTGAGGGATCATAGCCCAGGTAGCCGGGGGTTGAGCGAAGCGAACACCCCCGGATTTCGGTGGACTGCATTGCTTTCGATCCCGAATGGGATCGCAGCCGGGCGGTATCGGTGAAGGCGGTCATGGCTGGCACCCCTTCGGGGAGCGTTGTATCTGGGCGGGATGGTCCGGGGGTGTCGCTCGTTCCTCGTTCTACCCCCGGCTACCGGCGCTGCGATCCCTGCCGGGATCGGTCTGAGTCCGAAGCGCATGGATGCGGACGAGCACCGGCGGGTGGGAGTAGTCGAGGAAGACGCGGAAGGGATGGGGCGTCAGGTTGGAGAGGTTCTTGGCGGAGAGTTTTTTCAAGGCGGTGACGAGCGACTCAGGGTTACCGGTGGCCCGGGCGGCGAAGGCATCCGCCTCGAACTCGTGCTTGCGCGACCAGGCGGCGGCGGCGATGCCTAACAGACGGCTGGCGGGTGCGAAAAGCAGGCCGAAGAGCACCAAGCCGACGTGCGGGGAAATCTTCTCCACCCCGAAGGCGTCGAACAGGTCGCGTGAGAATTTACCGCCGTCGATCACCAGACCGAGCAGGAAGAACAGCGCGCCGGCCTGGACGACCGAGACGGCGAGTCGTTGCACGATGTGGCGGAGCTTGAAGTGGCCGATCTCGTGGGCCAGCACGGCGACGATCTCGTCCTGTGTCTGTTCTTCGATCAAGGTGTCGTAGAGCGCGATCTTCTTGCTCTTGCCGAAGCCGGTGAAGAAGGCGTTGGCCTTGGTCGAGCGCTTGGAGCCGTCCATCACCGAGATCTCGCCGAGCGGGAAGCCGCATTTCGTGGCCACGGCGTGGATCGCTTGGCGCAGCGGGCCGTCGGGCATGGGCGTGAACTTGTTGAACAATGGCAGGATCAAGGTGGGGGCGAGCCAGGTGAGGAAGAGCTGGAAAGTGACGAAGAAGCCCCAGGCCCAGAGCCAGGCGTGAGGGACTTTACCAAAGATCCACAGCAGCCCGGCGACCAGCGGCAGTCCGAGCGCGGCGGCGAGCAGGAGGCCTTTCAATTGGTCGATGACGAAGGTTTTCGGCGTGGTTTTGTTGAAGCCGAACTTCTCCTCGATCACGAAGGTATCGTAGATCGAGAAGGGCAGATGAAGCAGGGTGTGGCCCACGAAAAGAAGCCCGAGGAAAACCAGCCCGGCCGGGATTTCTCCGGAGATCAGGCCGCGGGCGAACTGGTCGAGCCAACCGAAGCCACCGAGGGTCCAGAAGATCAGCAGGGTGGTCAGCGAGAACGTCGAGTGGATGATTTCAAAGCGGGCGGACTCGCGGGTGTAGGCTTGAGACCGGGCGTAGCGGTCCGCGTCGAAGGCATTGGTGAATTCCCGGGGAAGTTCCGGAGAGAGGGCCTTGAGATTGAGGATCGTGGCGATGAAATCGAGTTTCCACAGGGCGAACAGGGCCAGGAGGATCAGGAGTGCGACGGTGTTCCATTCCATGTCGGTGAAGTCTGTACTGGGGCGGCGGGGGTGAATAGCGGATATTGGGAAGACGCTGAAGTTCCATCTGGATCCGGCGGAGAAGCGGCAGGACGAGTTCATTTTCCTTTCGGCGGAAATTGTGCGAAGCATCGGCAGCGACCCGGCGGATTGGGACGGTCCGGCATCGGATTGAGCGTTGCCTTGCTCTGAATTCGGGCATAGTTCTTGCCTCTACTTTCCGTGAGTAAGCCCATCGCCACCTTCATATCCGGGATCCTCGCGGTTTCCGTCGCCCCGGCGCAGGACCTCGCGTCACTGCCGTCCACTCCGGCCGTCGGCGGAACTGCCGGCGACGGTTCGATTTTCACCCGCAAGGACGCGCGGACCATCACGCTCGCGATTCCCGGGCCGCGCGGGCCAATCCTTGACCGGAACGGTGCCCCGCTTGCCCAGAGCCGCGTGGCATGGCAGCTCGCTTTGCAATTCCGGCAGTTTGAGAAGGCGGACCGGGACTTCGTGATCAAGTGGGCGCGCGGGCATCTGGCGACCGCCAAGGGGCTGTATCCGACGGTCAACGAACCGACCGACGACGAACTTTGGAATCATTACAACGACCGTCGCTGGTTGCCGTTGTTGATCTCCACCCACATCGGCAAGGAGCAGAAAGAAAAGATCGAAGGAGGGCTGAGCAGTGGCTTGATCCTTCACCCGGTCTATCAGCGCTACTATCCGGAAGGAGAACTGGCCGCCCACATCATCGGCTACACTGGCAGCGTCGGGAAACTGCCGACCGGCCCGATTAATTTCAACGAGCCGCTGTGGGAGGAAACCGAAGGACGCGCGGGCTTCGAGGCGCTTTTCAACAAGGAGCTGACCGGCCAACCCGGGATGAAGAAGCTGCTCTACGACGAGCAAGGACGCGAGTTGTTGAAAGACCAGGTCAGGCGCCCCCGCCCGGGTGGCGCGGTGGTCACCACGCTGAATCTCGAATGGCAGAAGCACGCCGAGGAAGTGCTGCGCGACAAGGCCCGGCGCGGGGCCTTCGTGCTGATCGACGTGAACACGGGCGAGGTGCTGGTGATGGCTTCCCGGCCGTCCTTTGACCTCAACCAGTTCATCCCGGGGATCGGCACCAAGGAATACGATGCGCTCAAGGACGATCCCTCGACACCGCTCTACGGCCGTGCTTTCCAGTCGGCCTACCCGCCGGGCTCCTGCTTCAAGCCGATCGTGGCGTTGACAGCGCTCAACGACGGGGAAATCAACGAGAACACCGCCATCGATTGTCCGGCCTCCATCACTTTGGGCGGTCATACCTTTAACAACCATAACAAGAAGGCGGGAGGGGCGATCAACGTGAAGTCGGCGCTCGCTTCGTCGAACAACATCTGGTTCGGCAAGATCGGCATGCGGCTGGGTTCGAACGCGTTCCTCGGGACCGCGCGGCGCTTTGGATTCGGTGAAAAGACCGGCCTCGACCTGATCGGAGAGACCTCGGGATTCCTGCCGACGAATGAATGGATGTTGTCGGTCCAAAAGCGCCGCTTCATGGACGGGGATGCCTTCAACCTGTCGATCGGCCAGGGGTTCCTTGAAGTGTCCCCGCTTCAGGTCGCGCAGGCCATGGCAGGGATCGCCAACGGCGGGGTGCTGCCGAAGCTACATCTGGTCCACCAGGTGCAGGACCCCTTCGGACGGGTGATCCGCCAGGCCGTCCCGGAACGTCGGAATTGGCTGGGGATCGATGCGGATGCGATCCAGGTGGTGCGCGAAGGAATGAGGCGGGTGGTCGAGGGCGGCACCGGTCGCTCCGCGGAGCTGAGCTTCACGGAACTTTGCGGCAAGACCGGGACGGCCCAGTGGAAGATATCGAGCAAGACCAACCTGGCTTGGTTCGCCGGGTTCCTACCCTACGACGAACCCCGCTTCGCTTTCGCCGCGGTTTATGAAGGCCGTCCCGGCGAAAACCCGAGCGGAGGCAAGAATGCGGCCCCGATCGTGAAGTCGTTCTTCGAGCCCTTGAAAAAGGAGTTCAAGGAGATCCTCGCACCGGCGCCCAAGGCACTGGAAATCGTCGACGAGGAAGAAGTCCCGGCCGAAGGGGCGGACGGCGAAGCAACGCCGGAGGAAGGCGTGTTGCGCGCACAGGAAGTCGAGATGCTGGAGACCGGCGAAGTGGAGGAAGAGCCTGCGGCGGAAGAAGTTCCGCGGGCCTTGCCAGTTGATCCGGACGAAATTCCCGAAGAGTAACGGCAGCGTCACGTTTTCGGGACTGGACGCGGCTCCGCTTTGCCGCCAAATACCCCGCGCCTCCGACGACGGGGGATTACTTCGAACGACCCAAGAACCATCCCACCATGGACATTCAAATTGCAACCCTCTGTGACTTCGCCGCCGACTACAACGGCAAGCTGGTGATCTCCGGCACCTTCGACACCCTCGCCGCACGGGCGCTCCCCGTGGTGCATCCTTCGTGCAGCCTGGCCCTGCGCTTCTGCTTCACGCAGGAAGATTCCGGTCGCCACAAGCTTTCGATCAACATCATCAACGAGGACGGCGAGCCGCTCGATCCTCAGAACATGCCGATCGAACCGGAGTTCGAAGTCCAGCTCCCCTCCGGCGCGCCGTTCCTTACCCGCAACGTGATTTTGAACCTGCAGGGCCTCCGCTTCGCGAATGCCGGCATCTACTCGGTCGACCTCGGCTGCGATGGCGAGCTGCTGATGCGCTTGCCGCTGCGGATCGTCCATGTCCAGCAGCCACAGGCCGAACTCGCTTCCTGAGGTGGTGCCGCCGACCCGCTACTCCTGTGCTTTGGTAACCGGCGCTTCCGCCGGCATCGGAGCCGAGTTTTCCCGACAACTCGCCCCGCGCTGCGGGACACTGGTGCTGATCGCCCGCCGGGCGGAAAGGCTGGTGGAACTGGCCGGGGAACTGGAGCGGGATCATGAAGGCCTGCGCGTCCTGCCGCTGGAGGCGGATCTGACCGATCCGTCCGCCCGCTTGCAGGCCGTGGGCCATTTGCTTTCCAAGGGCTTGGTTCCCGACCTGCTGGTCAACAATGCCGGCATGGGCGATTACGGCGAGTTTGTGACGTCCGACTGGATGAAGGTGGAAGCGATGCTCCGGCTAAACGTCGAGGCACTGACCCACCTGACCCACGCGCTGCTACCGACGATGATCGAGCGGCGGAGCGGGTCGATCCTCAACGTGAGCTCGCTGGCCAGCCTGCTGCCGATCCCGGATTTCGCGGTCTATGCCGCGACCAAGGCGTATGTCAGCAGCTTTTCCGAAGCGCTCCGGATCGAGGTCCGTGAACACGGCATCCGGGTGATGGCGCTTTGTCCCGGTCCGGTGCACACCGAGTTCGGCGAGGTCGCGGGCCGCAGGCCCGGCACCGATTTCGGGGCCCGGGAGTGGTTTTATGTCACGCAGCAGCAGGTGGTGCGGGAGGCTCTCGACGGGCTCTCGGCGGATCGGTCCCGCGTTTATCCTGGCTGGAAAGTCGCTGCCGCGGCGGTCGGGATTTCGCTGCTGCCGCTGGCCATCCTCCGGCTGGTGATGAGTTTGCGGCCGCGGAGGTAGCAATACGGGGTGTAGCGGCGGTCTGCGACCGCCGGTGACTGAAAGAAGCGCCTGCGGGGCTTGTTCGATGCGGCAGGTGTGTCTGGCATTGACGGTGGCTTCTTTACAAAGTGCGGCGGTCATAGACGGCCGCTACATCGGCCGTGCGAGAAATGGATTCGCTTTGCGCTCGCTGCCAACTGTCGTGGCCGGGCCGTGACCCGGGAGCAGGAGGGTCTCGTCGGGGAGCGTCATCACTTCCTTCCGGAGCGATTCCAAAGCCAGCCGGTAAGGTTCGCCGGGGGCGCAGCCGCCGATCGAGCCCGCGAAGAGGGCGTCGCCGGTGACGCAGACCGGGGCTTTCAGGCCGCTCACGACATAGCCTAGTGCTCCGGGGCAATGACCGGGCAGGCCGATCACAAGAACGGACAAAGACTCATAGCAAAGTTGATCACCGGGCTGAAGAATCCCGGGTCCCTTCAGAGAGAGGATCATCTGCTGGATTGCGTGAAACCCTCCGACATGGTCCTCGTGCGAATGGGTGATCAGCGCGTGGAGGGATCGAATCCCCATGCGTTCGAGACGCGATCGAAGCTCTTCCGATCCGCCGCAGCCCGCGTCGAACAAGAGATTGCCATACTTGCTGCTATCGAGCATCCAGGCGTTCACCGTCTCGCTGTCAAACGGCAGTTCGAAACGATCGATTTCATCGAGATCCACCGAGGGAGGCTGGTAGTCAGGGAGCCCGGCCAGTGCCTTGCCATCAAGTCCGAGGGCTGGGGCAAGGGCTTCCAGGATCTCGCCGCTGACAGGTCCGCGGCTGGCGGCTAGAACCTCGCGCTCCGGCAGGCCGCAAAGCGCGGCCGCTTGGGAGGGAGCCATGTCCAGCCCGCGGAGGGCCTTGCGGATCACATCGGGGGTCGTGTCGTAGAGCATGGCAGGGTCAGGCAAGTTCGCAGGCGAGGCGGATGGCGTGGATCATCGAGTCGGGCCGGGCGATGTCCTTTCCCGCGATGTCGAAAGCCGTGCCGTGGTCCGGACTGGTCCGGGGTTTCGGGAGGCCAAGGGTGACATTGACCCCGGTGTCGAAATCCAGAAGCTTAAGCGGGATGAGGCCTTGGTCGTGATACATGGCCAGGACCGCGTCAAACTCCCCCTCGGCGGCTTGGCGGAAAATGGCGTCGGGAACGTGGGGCCCGGAAAAGACTCCGGGCATTTCCCGGTTCAGAGCTTCGATGGCTGGAGAAATGACCCGGGCTTCCTCGTCGCCGAAACGACCGCCTTCACCGGCATGCGGATTCAAGCCAGCCACGGCAATCCGTGGCTCGCGACGGAAACGGCGGCGGGCAAAGCTGGCCAGTAGTCGGCCGGTCGAGACGATCCGCTCGAATGTCAGCTCATTTGAAACGCTCGTTAGGGGAATGTGGATCGTCGCGAGTCCGACACTCAATCGACGGCCGCTAAGGCACATTGCGAAATCCTGAACACCAAAGCGTTCTGCGAAAAATTCCGTTTGTCCCGGAAACGGGAATCCGGAGTTCTGCAGGTTCGCTTTGGAGACTGGAGCGGTGACCACCGCGACGGCGTCGGGGTCGGCTTTCAGAATTCGAACAGATGCTTCAAGTGACTCAAGAGCTGATGTCGCCGAGCGGGCATCGGGTGACCCGGGCCTTCCGTGGGCCGAATCGCCTAGGACCTGAAAATCGAAGCCAGCCGGGAGCAGGCCGGAGGCGAGGGCCTTGGTAACGACTTCCGGACCGATGCCGGCGGGGTCCCCCAAGGTGATGAGGATGCGCGGCATCAGTTGGCCTGCGGGTTCAGAGATTGCGGACGATCACCGCGCTCTTGCGCTTTTTGGCGATCCAGTTCTCGTAGGCGACCGAATTCTTCTTCGTGCGGACGCGTTCCTCGACCATTTCGCGGATGTCACCCGTGAGCGCTGGTGTCGGACCGGGGATGATGTCAACGATCTTGACGACGGTGAAACCTGCCGGGTCCTCGAGCGGGCCGAGGATGTCGCCCTCCTTTCCCGCGAAGATGATCGCCGCGAATTCAGTGGCGAGGTCGGTGCGCGGAAGGTTCTCCTGGAAGCCGCCCTTGTCGGCGAAAGCGTCGCGGGAATGTTTCTTCGCGAGTTCCGCGATGTCGGATCCGGCCTTGATCTCGGCGACAAGTTGTTCGGCCAGCGCGAGTTGGCTGTCAGGGTTCGCGAGCGGGTTCTGGGCGTCCTGACGGGGCAGGAAGATCTTGTAGAAGGTGATCTTGTCCTTCGTGGTGTCGCGGATCTTGTCTTTCATCTCCGCGTATTCTTTCGCGACCTCACCGGGGAGCGGTGGCGGGGCGTCGGCGAAGTGCTCGGCCCGCATGGCTTGGACGATCAACTGTTCGCGGGTCATCTTGCGATAGCCGTCGGTGCTCATCCGGGCGCGCTTGAGTTCTTCCTGGAAGCGCTGGTCGTCGCCGCCATAGTTGGAGAGGATCTGCCGCTTGATCTCCTTGTCGATCACGTGTTCGGGAAGATTCGCCCCCTTTTTCTCCATTTCTTTGAACTCGGAGATGATGATCTCGCGGTCGATCAGTTCCTGCAGAATCTTCTCGCGGGCTTCCAGAACCAAGCGTTCGAATTCCGGGCCCCGACGCGGGTACTGGGCGGCGATCTGGGCAAAGATCGGGGAGAGCATGAACCCGACCTTGCTCTTGGTGATCACCCGGCCGTTGACCTTGGCCGCGATCGCATTCACCTCGAAGGCACCTGCTGGCACGACGGGTGCCGGGGCGGGACCCTGGGCTTGGGCGAGGCCGATGGAGGCGATAAAAGCGAGCCAAGCGATGCTGGATTTCATGGGAAAAGGGTTGTCGTTTCGGACGGCGTGACTGTCTTGCGCCGGGACGGGCTTTGCAAGCGGGGAAACGGAAGAGGCCCCGCAGGGCCAGGCCATGAAAAAGCCCCGCCGCGCCGGGAAGGCGCCGCGGGGCGGGAAGGGATGGGAATCACTCTTCTTCTTTGAGCTTGTCGGCCGCGTCCTGAAGCGTGTCGGCCGCGGCATCCTTCGCCTTGTCGACGGCATCGACGGCGGCATCCTTGGCCTGGTCGACCTCGGCAGCGGCGGCGTCCTTGGCCTTGTCGAGCTCGGCGGTGGCATCGGCTTTGGCGTCCGCAGCCGCGTCTTTGACCTTGTCCACGGCATCGGCCGCGGCGGCATTGACTTCTTTTGTGGCCTTGTCGGCCTTCTCGCTGCAGGAGGCGAACGCGAAGGGGAGGGCCGCTGCGATCAGGAACTGATGGATTTTCATGGTGATGGTAATGGGGTTGTTTGATCACCGGGGAAACTCCCCGGTGGATTTTTCTAACACTAAAATTCCGAAGGTCAAACTGGCGATTTGCACGATTTACCGCTAGTTTTCTTGCATGAACACCGTGCCGGTGCAGTGCCCGACCTGTTTCGAGAGCTTTGAAGTGGTGATGCCGCCCCCTGAGGAATTGCCGGCGGAGTATGATTATGACTGCGAGGTCTGCTGCCGGCCGATGCTGATCGTCTTCGATGAGTCCGGAGCCTTCGCCCGCGGCCTGGGCGAATGATGCCGCCACAAGTCTCCATCGTGATGCCGTTCCGCAACGCGGCGGCGACCTTACCCGAGGCGTTGGCCAGCGTGCTCGCCCAGACTTTCCGCGACTGGGAATTGCTGGCGGTGGATGACCATTCCACCGATGGATCGGCGGAGGTGCTGCGGGAAAAGGCAGGTGGAGATCCCCGGGTGCGACTCCTTTCAAACGAGGGCCCGCCGGGTGTGGTGGGGGCTTCAATTACGGCGGGCCGGGCGGCGACGACCGGATGGCTGGCGCGGATGGACGCCGACGACGTGAGCCATCCAGAGCGCTTGAACCGGCAGTGGGCGATGGCTGGTGAGAGACCGGAGTTGGACGTGATCGGCTGTGCGGTTGCGATCTTTTCGCCGCTCGGCGACGGGATGGTCCGGCATGTGGACTGGGTGAACACGCTCATGGAGCCCGCGCAGATCGCCAACGCGCGCTTCATCGAGAATCCGATGGTTCATCCGAGCTCGCTGATGCGCAGGGAGGCAGTCGAGGACGCGGGTGGCTATCGGGACGTGCCGTGGGCGGAGGACCACGACCTGTATTTGCGAATGCTGGAGCGGGGTGCGGTCTTCGCGAAAACGACGGAGACCCTCCTCGAGTGGCGGGATTCACCGGGGCGGCTGACGCGGAGCGATCCGCGCTACGGCGATGCCTGCCGACACCGGATGCGCGCACATTTCCTGTCGCGAATGCCGTCGGTGAAGCAGCGCGGCGTGGTGATCGCGGGTGCGGGGCCGATCGGGAAAACGCTGGCGATCGAGCTTCAGGCGAAGGGCGTCGCGGTGCGCGGGTTCTTCGACGTCCATCCGAGGCGGATCGGGGAGACGATCCACGGCGCGGAGGTGGCGGGGCTTGACCAGTTCGGCTGCCGCTGGCGGGAAGCCGTGCTGCTTTCGGCGGTCGGTGTGCCCGGCGGGCGGGAGGAAGTGGCCGGGTTGGCGGAGCAGGCGGGGTATGTCGAGGGCGAGGATTTCTGGGGTGTTTGCTGAAAGCTGTGCGGCAGCCCGCTGCTGATTTCCTGTCGTCAGCCTGCTGACGAGTCCGGTCCTGACTCCACAGCAGGCTGTGGCAACAAAGCGACAGCAGGCCGTTGCAGTCCATGGACCGAGGTCACGGCAGCCCTTCGAGCGCCTTCACGATCTGGCGCCGCAGTTCGACGACGTCGATGCGGTCGCTGTGGCGCCAGAGGATCTCGCCTTTGGGAGAGATCAACACCGTGTGTGGTTGGGCTCCGGTCCACTCGGGGTCGATCGCCTCGGCGAGCAGGTCGGGATTCTCGCCGGCGAAGAGGTAGTTGTTGGTCGTGCGACCTTCTTTTTCGACGGCCGGCTCGGTCCGCTTGGACAGTGCGGCATGCTGCTTTTCGAGAAACTTCAGGACCTTGGCTTCGTCGCTGACGGGGTCGAGGCTGATGGTGACCATGTCAAAGGAGCGGTTTTGGAAGCGGCGGTAGGTGTCGACCAGTTCCGGGAACTCGGCGATGCAGGGGCCGCAGGTGGTGGACCAGAAGTTGATCAGGCGGATGTTGCCGGAGGCGTTGGCGCGGAGCTTTTTCGCGGTCTCGACGTCGAGCTTGCCGACGGTCACCGGCTTGGCTTCCCACGCCTTTTGGTCGGCGGAGACCTGGTCCTTCTTCCAGGCCCACTTGGTCGAACAGCCGAAGGAACGGGTGGTCGGGGTGGCGACCGGCTTGCCGGCGAGGACGGAGTCGAGCGCGTCGCGGAGGTAGCTCTTTTCAACCGGGCCTGATTTCCGGGCGGCATCGTCCATGCGGCCGGTGTAGGCCAGCTTGCGGTCGGCGCCGAAGAGGAAAACGTGGGGAGTGGACTGGGCACCGCAGGCCATGCTCAGCGTCTGGGTCTCACCGTCGTAGAGGTAGGGAAAGGTCCAGCCGTAGTCCTTGGCGAAGGGCGTCATTTCCTCGAAGCAATCGCCGAAGGCTCCGTAGCCGAGTTCATCGGGGCGCAGGCCGGCCGGGTTGCTGCTGTTGATGGCTACGACCGCGACGCCCTTGTCCTTGTAAGCCATGTGGATTTCCTGCATCCGGCCGGCGGCGGCGATGGCGTCCGGGCAATGGTTGCAGGTGAAGATCAGGCAGAGAGCCTTGGCGGTGGAGAAATCGGCGAGCTTGTGCTTCTTGCCGTCGATTCCCGGGAGTTCGAACTCCGGCACCGGTGAACCGATGGGCAGGACGGTCGGGGTTGGCGGGTCGGCGGCGAGGGCGGTGGCGGCGAAGGCGAAGGTGAGTGCGAGAGTTTTCATGAGCATGGGTGGTTACGGATGGATCGGGTCGAATGTTGCCGGAGGGTAAGTGTGCTGAGGCACAGTTACTTTTTGGGTGCTTTCCACATTTGAACCTTGAGGCCTTTGACTCGCTTGAACTCCCGGACGTTCGCGGTGACGAGGGTCGCGCCGAGTGCGCGGGCCTGCGCGGCGATGAGAAGATCGAGCGGGCCGATGGGCGTCCCCTTTGCTTCCAGTATCGCGCGGATCTCAGCGTAGTGGATGGCCGCCGCGAGATCGAAATCTGCGAGGTGGAACAGCGAAAGGAAGGTCTCCAATCGCGGGCCGTGGTGAGGGTGAGTTTTCAGGTTCTTCTTTACCCCGGTCCAAAGCTCTGCGGCCACGATCACGGGGATGCCGGTGATTGCGGGCGCGGGAAGTCCGGCGAGGCCCGCTTGGTTGCGGAGGATCGGGATGCAGGCGCTGGAATCGAGGAGGTAGGAGATGGTCACGAGGATCGCCGGCTTAGAATTCAGGAGCCGGGCGGTCGTGCTTCGCCGGTCTTGCGGGTGGCTCGGGGAAATCGCCGGGGCCAGGGTGTTTCGAGGCCAGGTAGGCGGCAATCTCCGAAAAACTCCCGAAGCACGGCGCGGGGATGGGCTTGAGGATGACCTCGTCGCCGTGGCGCTCGATGCTGACCTCGGAGCCATCGAAGCGGAACGCCTTCGGGATGCGGACCGCCTGACTGCCGCCGTGCTGGAAGATCTTCGCCGTCGTCATGGCTACAAAATATAGATACGCTAGGAAGCTGTCAACCCGGCTAGATCTCGACCGTTTCGCCCAGCACCGCGACGTCGACCGCACCGCCGTGCTCGTCGTCCAGCGCGGCGCGCAGGGCATTAGATCGGTCGGGCTCGCCGTGGACCAGCCAGACGCGCTTTTTCGGGCCGGTCATGCGGCCGAACCAATCGAGGAGCTCCGAATGGTCGGCGTGGCCGGAGAACGAGTCGATGGTTTCGATGTTTGCCCTGACCTGAACCGGCTTGCCGAAGATGTTGACCGTTTTGCGGCCGTCGCGGATGGCGCGGCCGAGGGTGTTGTCGGCGCAGTAGCCGACGAAGAGGACGGTGTTCTTGGGGTCACCGAGGCCGTTCTTGAGGTGGTGGCGGATGCGGCCGGCTTCGCACATGCCGGAGGCGGAAATGATGATACAGGGGCCGTTGTTCGAGTCGTTGAGTCGTTTCGATTCGGTCACCGCACGGACGAGGTGGAGGCCTTCGAAGATGAAGGGATCGTTCTCATCGAAGAGGAAGCGGTAAACGGTTTCGTTGAAGCATTCCGGGTGGATGCGGAAGATCTCGGTGGCGTTCACGGCGAGCGGGCTGTCGACGTAGACCGGCACGCGGCGAAGCTTGCCGGTGTGGAAGAGCTGGTTGAGGACGTAGAGGAGCTGCTGGGTGCGCTCGACGGCGAAAGCGGGGATCATCACCTTGCCGCCGCGCTTGAGGGCTTCTTCAAGGATCGCGCCGAAGGCATCGGTGGCCCCGGTCGGCAGCTCGTGCTCGCGGCCGCCGTAGGTGCTTTCCATCAGGACGAGATCGACGTCCGGCACCGCGACGGGATCGCGCAGGATTTCGTTGCCGCCGCGGCCGACGTCGCCGGAGAAGAGGAAGCGCTTCTTCTTGTTGCCGTCTTCCCTGTCGATGATTTCGAGCAGCACCTGGGCGGCACCGAGGATGTGGCCGGCGTCGTAGAAGGTCAGCGTCACGCCGTCGCAGAGCGGCATCGGGCGCTCGTAGCCGATGCTGATGAACTGGCGCAGGCAGCGCTCGGCGTCTTCCTCGAGATAGAGTGGTTGGACGGGCGGCAAGTTGTCTTTGGCGCGGTCCTTGTTGAGCCATTCGGTGTCCTGCTCTTGGATATGCGCGCTGTCTGCCAGCATGATCTGGCAGAGGTCGCGGGTGGCGAAAGTGGCGTAGATGTTGCCGCTGAAGCCCTGCTTGCAGAGGTTCGGGAGATTGCCGCTGTGGTCGATGTGGGCGTGGGAGAGGACCACGATGTCGATTTCGCGGGGGTCGAAGTGCGGGAAGCAGCAGTTGACCTCGTAGCTTTCCTGGCGGTGTCCCTGATAGAGGCCGCAGTCGAGGAGGATGCGGGTGCCGTTGACTTCGAGCAGGTGCTGGGATCCGGTGGTGGTGCCGGCGGCACCGCAGAATTTGAGTTTCATGAGCTTGTTAGGAAGCTGGCACCTATCGGGCGGGAGGGAAACGGGAAAGTGGACGGGGTGCGGAGTGTCCGGAGCGGATAGAGGTAGGAACGGGGCTCTCGCCCCGCTCCCCCCTCCGAACCGGACGTGCGGATCTCCCGCATCCGGCTCTCCAGTCATGGCATTTTGCCGGC
>JAYTLR010000027.1:0-77761 GCA_043729195.1 Akkermansia sp. | reverse complement strand
CCCCCCCGGCCCCCCCGGCCCCCCGGCTCCCTGCGGGGAGAATTTCCTGTAAAGCCGCCGCGCCGGAATCCAGCCTGCCGCGGTCTTGTCCACCCCGCGAAACACCCAGCTCGACGGTTGGCGCGCCTTTGCCGTGCTCGGCGTGATGTGGTTGCACTGGGCCCCGCGCGAATGGCGCGGCGCGCTGCCCTTCGAGATCGGCCTCTACTTCTTCCTCACCCTCACCGGCTTCCTCATCACGCGGATCCTGCTGCGTGAAAAGTCGGCCGGCGAGGCATCCGGCAGTTCCTGGCGAGGCACGGCCTACCGCCACTTCCAGAAGCGCCGCGCGCTGCGGATCCTCGTTCCCTGCTACGTCGCGATGCTCTTCGCGTGGCTGGTCGGCGCACCCGACATCCGCGAGCACCCGCTGATCTACCTCAGCCACACGGTGAACTTCCACATCGCCCTGATGCCCGGCTGGCCCTCCGGCACCGCGCACTACTGGACGCTGGCGATCCAGCAGCAGTTCTACCTGCTGTGGCCGCTGCTGATCTACTTCACCCCGCGCCGTTGGCTCGCGCCGGTCATCCTCGGCACCATCGCCCTCGCCCCGCTCTCCCGCGCGCTGATCCCGGTCTATTTCTCGCAGATCCACCACCCCGGCGCGATCACCACCTGCGCGCTCGACTACCTCGGTGCCGGTGCCCTGCTCGCCTGGGCGATGGACCGCGGACTGAAAGCGGGCGACCGCCGGCTGTCCATCGCTGCGTGGCTCGCCTTCGTCCCTTACGTCGTGCTCTACGTGCTCGATGAATCCGACCGCACCGTCCCCGGCCTTTGCCATTTCCAGCAGACCCTCGTCTCCGTCGTTTTCGCCGGTCTCATCTCCGCCAGCCTTGCCGGTCTGCCGCGACCCATCGCGAACGTGTTAGAGCACCCCGCCGCCCAGCATTTCGGCAAGCTCAGCTACGGCCTCTATCTCTTCCACACTCCCATGCCGCTGTTCCTCGGGATGGCTCTCCCTTGGCTCTGGCGGCCCGGCGTCCCGCTGGCCCTCCAGCTCCTCGTCTTCTTCCTCGCTTCCTGGGGTGCGGCCTGGCTGTGTTGGCGCTACTTGGAGCAGGGCTTGGACCGATTGAGAGCAAGATCCTAAGAACAAGTGCGCGCGAGCCCTGACCTCGGCTCTTTCATATCCGCCGGATCTCCATCAGCGCAGCCGGCAGGACGTTCGCCTTATTCTAACAACGATCGGAAAAACCGGGTGACTTCGGCGATTCGCGGGAGCGCGAGCGAATTCTCCTCCAGCCATCGGTTGTCCTGAATGGATACTTGAATCGCTTTTCCGGGCTTCAGGATGCTGGACATGGCGGCGACCGTCGCCTTCTTCAACCCTGCCGGTTTCCGCAGCTCCGTTAAGTCCTCCGGGGACAGTTCAGATAGCGTCTGGACGCTCCGGACATAGCCTTCGGCGGCCGCATTCAATTCCGGATATGCGGCCGAGCCCGCCTCGAGAAGCAAATCTTCAAGGGTCCCGGTCGAGTGATTGTCAGGCATGACGAAAACACCGCAGCGCGGAGTTCCTGCTGCTACTTGTCCCGGTTCTGGCGGAAACTGCAGCTGCTGCACCTCGGGCTCTGGGCGACCCGCCATCTCAGCCAGCAAGCGCAGATGCCGCTGCCGGGGATCACCGTCGTCGGCATCCAGCAATATCGCGACGGCATCCGGCAGGTTGTTCAAACCGGCAAGGTCGATCCCCAGCCGCATCGCCAGCTTCGAAAGACCCACGGCATTGATGATGGCAACCGACTGGCCGCTTGGATTGGCGAAAAACATGGGAACCGGATGTCTTGCAAGCAAGTCACCCTTTTGCGGCCAGCGCTCGGGGACCAGACGAGTCCAGAACGGATAGCCCCTTTGAAGCGCCTCATGTCTTTGGATCCTGCCGAAGGCAAAACACTTGAGAAGCCGTGCGCAGAACTCCAGATCGTGAGGCCCCTCGACCAACAGCAGAAGCGTCTTTGTCGTCATGGCTCAGCGCAGGTCAAGGCCTCCTTCGTTTCGCAGGTCATGGAGGGTTTGCCCTCCGAAGCGCTTGGTCGGAACACCGCTGCCGCGCTCTGGAAGGCGATAAGCGACCAAATCCCCGAGGTCATCGGCCATGCTGGCGAGCATCGCATCCACTGCTTCCAGACTGTGGGTCGTTACGAAAAGCTGGATCCCCGTCTCACGACAGACATGGACGAGGAATCGGAAAATCCCAGCGAGTGCCTCCGGATGCAGCGCCGTTTCAATTTCGTCCACCAGCAAAACACCGTTCCGTGCCAGCGAGGCCGCCGATGCAAAGGCCAATGCTCGGCGCATCCCATCTCCTTCGACCGCAAGAGGCACGTGGCCGATGCCTTCGTGGTAAAGCTGGATGACGGAGCCCCGTCCTTGGGGTGAGCGGATCTCGATGTCCTGCACGTCCGGTGCAAGCTTTTGCAGCAACCCGACAATCTGTGGCTTCAGGCGCTCCTCAAGCACCTGATCGACACCCGCGAGAAGGTGGCGGCTTGTGCGATGGGAAACCGGGGAAATGAACTGGCAGGGAAGCAGGCGGGCAGCAGAACCGACGTCTTTGAAGCTCTTTCCGCTGAACTCGTAGATCACCGGAAAAGCTTGCATGAACCCTTCCAACAAATCGCAGGGTTCCTTCTCAACTGAGATTTCCAAAGTCGCCGCGAAGTCGGAAAACTCGTCCTCGGCAAATTCCGCTCCCTCTTCGGGCTCGGGAGTCATCTTGACCTGCCGGAACTCTTTGTACTCCGCCCGGATACTCACCTTGCCGCCTCCGGAAAGGTTGCCGCTTAGCGCCGACGTGCCCTCGAAACCATTCTCTCGGGGACGTTGATGCGGGAAGAACCATCCGAGCACCTCGAGCAGGGGAGTCCGCGCCGATTTCAACTCCCGTTCGCGCCCGACGTCGATCCATTGCAGAGCGCTGGTGGGATGGCTGGCGATCGCGAGCGCCTCCAAAACCGAGGTTTTGCCGCTGTTGTTCTTCCCGACAAGCAGGTTGACGGTGCCCAGGTCATCGAGCCGCAGGTTCTCCAAGCGGCGGAATCGCTCGATGTGAAGGGCTTCCCAATGCGGCATGCGGGAAGGCTAAGGGGATCCTGGCGAAATCTCCAACCCTCAAGTTCCCGTAGCACCCGGCGATGAAAAGCTAGCCCTCCAGCTCCTTGCCTTCTTCCTCGCTTCCTGGGGCGCGGCCTGGCTGTGCTGGCGCTACCTCGAGCAGGGCTTGGACCGATTCCGATCCCCGGATCGCCGGAATTAGTCACTTTTTCGTCCGATTCGAAATTCCCCTAGCCCGCGGAACCCGGTGATGCTCCCTCAGTCCCGCATCCGAACCATATGAAAGCGCTCGTCAAAGCCACCGCCGGTCCCGGTCTCGAAATGATGGACGTCCCGATGCCCGAAGTCGGGCCGATGGACGTGCTGATCAAGATCAAGAAGACCTCGATCTGCGGCACCGACGTCCACATCTGGAAATGGGACGCCTGGGCCCAGCGCACGATCCCGGTTCCAATGCACGTCGGCCACGAGTTCTGCGGCGTGGTCGAAGCGGTCGGCTCCGGCGTCACCGATCTCGTCCCCGGCGAGCTCGTCTCCGGCGAAGGCCACATCGTCTGCGGCCGCTGCCGCAACTGCCTCGCCGGCCGCCAGCACCTGTGCCCGAACACTTTGGGCGTCGGCGTCAACCGCCCCGGCGCCTTCGCCGAATACCTCTCCATCCCCTACCGCAACGTTTACAAGGTCGATCCCGCCATCCCGGAGGAAGTGATTTCCTGCTTCGATCCGCTCGGCAACGCCGTCCACACCGCGCTGTCCTGGGACCTCGTTGCCGAGGACGTCCTGATCACCGGTGCCGGCCCGATCGGCTGCATGGCCGCGGCCGTCGCCCGCTTCGCCGGGGCCCGCCACGTGGTCGTCACCGACGTCAATCCCTGGCGTCTCAAGCTCGCCGAAAAGCTCGGCGCCACCCGCACCGTGAACGTCGCCGAGGAATCGGTCGGCGATGCCATGAAGTCGCTCGGCATGAAGGAAGGCTTCGACGTCGCCCTCGAAATGTCCGGCCACCCGTCCGGCCTCAACGACATCCTCAACCACACCTCCAACGGCGCGAAAGTTTCCCTGCTCGGGATCTTCCCCGACAAAGTCGCCATCGACTGGGACAAGGTCATCTTCAAGGGCCTGGTCCTGAAAGGCATTTACGGCCGGGAGATGTTCGAGACCTGGTACAAGATGAGCAGCATGGTCCGCGCCGGTCTCGATATCTCGCCGGTCATCACCCACCGCTTCCCGGTCGCCGAGTTCAAGACTGGCTTCGAGACGATGATGTCCGGGCAGTCGGGGAAGGTCGTGCTGGATTGGACGTGACGCAGCCCCATGGACTGCGGGCAGCCTGCTGCCGCTTTCTTCCGCCAGCCTGCTGGCGCAGTGGATCACGTGTCGTCCCAGCGACGGTCTCCGTCTTGACACCCGTGGCACCCAAATCGTGTGATGCGTGAATCAGTGCCTCCTTAAAGAATTCCTATTTCACCAGATGGCCGGCCCGGTGGCTCGGGACGCTCGGCTGCGCGGTGGGTGCCGCTTACTGGGTGGCACGCTCGGAATCAGCTGCCGCCGCGAGGCCGGGAATTGAAACGAAATCGCCCTCCGGCAAGCACGCCCGGGCCTCTCCAACCACGGAGCCGGCAGCCCCGTCATCGGCCCGCCGCAGCCGCCACCCGACCCGCGAATCCGAGGGGCCGGGAGAGTGGATGGCGATTCCGGAAACCTGGATGGAGCACTGCCGGCTCACCGCGGGGAGCGAGCAGCTTCACCGGCTGCTGAAGTTGGATCTCACTCAAGGTGACGCATTGGCGCGGGCGGCGGGTCAGGCGATGCGGGCCGCGCAACTCCAGCAGATCTCTGGAATCGACGATCTCGTGATGAAGGAGAATCAGACGCTTCACATTCCAGCCTTGGGGGATGAAGCGATCCACGCTCACGTCGATGAAGTGGTCCGTGCCTTGCCGAAAGAGTTGTCGGAAGCCGAGAGGGACCTGGTGAGGTTCGCGATGGAGCGACAACTCAGGAAGGAATATGGCGAGGACCTGGAGGTGACGTTGGAATTCACCGGTAACCTTACGACTTTGGACATGAGGGCAGGCTCCTCGGATCTGTTGGGATTCCATTTCGTCGAACGCCCCGTCGGGGGAAAACCCGGGGATTCAGCCATCCATCACAGCGTGTGGCGGGGTGGCGGTCGCTTCGACTTTCTCAAGGTGGATCCGGCGGTCAACAACCAGGGAAGGAACCCGCTCGGCCGATGAGATCGTTCCTCCTCCTGTTAGGCGTCGGGGCGGCCGCTTTTGTGGTTTCGCTGCACTTGTTCCGCGCCGCGCCGGGCACGACCGCGGCGGAATCTTCACCTGCCGGTCCGCCCATCCGCGGGAGTACGGCGGCTGAAGGTTCCACTCCATCCTCTTCAGAAGCCGGCGATCGTCCGGATCGAACTCCTGCTTGCGGAAACACGGCATTCCTTCGCGTCCCGCCGGCCCTGGTCGAGTCGATCTCGATCATGGCGATCGATCCCGACAGCGGGGAATTCACGCCGGAAATGCAGGAGCTGCTGGAGCTCGACGCCCGCGAGTTCGCCGGCGTCGAGGCGATCTTCGGCACGTATTTCAAAGCCTTCACCGCCGCCGAGTTGGACCTCGCGACCGTGATCTCCAATGAAGAGCGGCCGGACGACCGTCCGGGTCGTAGCGAGCGCCGTCGATTCGCGACGATCCGCATTGCCCCGGCCGGCGACCGGTTGGCCAAGGAGTACGCGTCGATGCGCAGCCAGCTGGTGGATCTGCTCGGCCGTCCCCGCGGGCTCGCAGCGGCCGCCGTGATCGGCCATCAGCTCGGCAACCATGGCCGCGGGGGGGAAACCGTCGGTTTCTCGAAAAACCCGAACGAAACCCTTTACCGTCTTGAAGTCGAAGGTCTCGGGGATCACGCCTTGAGGGCGGGTTTCTTTGGAAGCGGGCCGATTTACGAACACGCCGATTTCGCGGACTTGGCCCGCTACCGGCACCTCGGGGTGCTCTTGCGGGAATAATTCATCGGGGCGATTTGCCAGTCACAACGAGATTAAAAAACCCCCATCGGAAGCCGATGCGACTCTCCCACATCAACGTCACCATGCCGGAAGGTTGCGAAGACCTCGCCCGGGCTTTCTACGGCGCGCAGCTCGGATTGCAGGAGATTCCCAAACCGGAGCCTTTTCGGGCCCGGGGCGGGGTCTGGTTTGATGCGGGTGGTCTCGACCTTCACCTGTCGGTCGACAGGCAGGATCGTGAACCCGACACCCAGCGGCATTTCGGCCTGGAGTGCGCGGATGTGGATGGCTTGAAGGCCCGATTGGATGCCGCCGGCATCGAAATCGACGATGGCCGGCCCGCCCCCTGGAAGCGCTTTTTCATACGGGATCCCTTCGGCAACCGGATCGAGATTCATGAAGCCGGAGGTCTGCGGGGGTGACCGCCAGCTTCGCAGGCATCGATGGTTAGCCTCTCCCGGGACACTGCGAAATCACAAACCCATCCCCCTTAGGAAAAATCATGCATCTCAGCGATATAAGAGCCTCATTCGACACCGGGCATTTCGGCGCGTCCCTCGACGATGAGGCGATCACGATATGGAAAAGTGATTCGCCGTTGCCCATCGCCTCGGTGAAACCGGGATTTTCAGGCGGGGAAGATCTGCATATCATCGATCCGGTGAACCAGCGGGTTTACGCTGGAATCTGGGAAGATGGGATCACTTGCTTTGACTATGCGGAAAACCGGGTGATCTGGCATCGGGCCGACCTGATCGGGATCCAGAAGATCGCTCTCTCGGGAAGTTTTCCTCACTCCGTGTTTCTGACCCTTGAGGGGCCCGGCGAAGATCGTTGGGACGAGCCCGGCATGGTCTCCGGAGTTGCAGAATTGAGCGCGCACGACGGAAGCACGAAATGGCAGACTGAACCGGGAGATCGGCTCCACTTGCACCCCTCGGACTCTCTCATGCTTGTTCAGGACTGTGACGATGTCGTGCGGATTCTGAATGGAGCGAAGCGGGAGGTGGGGTCAGCGGTCGTGGTTCATTCTTCGCTGATCGACGTTGCGTTCGGCGGAGATTTGATCGCCCTTGCCGAAGGGGAAGAGGGAGTTCGAATTCTGGATCGTCGGGGTCATTTGATTTCCAGCTATATCCCCCGGGGCCGGGAGTCGAATTGCATCCAGGTCGCTTTCGATGAAGACCGCGTGGTCGTTCTCGATTCGTGGGAACGCTCGTTTGTCAGCATCGTTGATCCGCACAGTGGACGGTTGACTGCGGAATATGAGCGTGAATCCCACGATGCGATCTGCTTCCTCGACCATGGGTCCCGGTATGTCGATTCGTCCGGAAGAATTTTCCGTTCCTCGGATGGAATGCACCTGACGACACTGTGCCCTCCATAGCCGCCTGTCCCCCGAAGCTTCGGCGAAGTCGGATCGCAAGGAAGGGTTCGATCCCTTCCCTCGTCCGCCCGGCTCCGGCCTCATTTGAAAAGCCCCGGAGAGGGGAACAACGAAAGGAACGAAATGGACGAAATCCGATCCGAAATGGATTCCGCGTCCACCGGATCATTCCGCCGCAACCGAGCGCCGCCGATCCACCGTTTCATCTTCCGCTCGGTTCGTGGTTCCCATGTGATCCACCGCCTCGCCCAGCTTGTCGGTGGCGCACTATCCCGGCGAACTCTTCGCAGGGCTCAACTGCGTCTTTGATCCAGATCCTCCAGCTTTCGGAGGGCCTCGGCGAGGTGGTGATCCACTTCGCTGGGTTGTTGGTCGATCATTCGGCGGTAGGTCGCGTATTCCGTCTCGGCTTTTTCCTTCGCCTGCTCCGCGCTGATCTTCCCCGCGTGGGTCAGCAACTCATGGTCTCCGAGTTTCAGGAAATCATCGAGCTTGAAAATCCAATCCACCATCCGCATCGGGCGGCGGCGAAGCGCCTGGATTTCCGCGAATTCCAAATAGGCGGTGACGATCCGGTTCAACAGTCCGAGTTCCTCCTCGTTCAGGTAATTCTTGGCCACTGAAACGTCGGACTTTTTCGGAGCGCCCCCTGGAAAAACCGTCAGGCCCATGTGGGGCTGCGTGGCATCCGCACGGTGGAAAATGACCTCGGCGGCGGTCTGTCCGTGGGTGGCCCAGTGCATCTTGTTCTGAATGGTGGCGAAGAACCTCTCCGCCACCTCGTGCTTCGGATCATAGTCGATGCTGGTGGCGTAGATATCGCAGACCTTGCGCCAGAAGACCTTCTCCGAAGAGCGGATGTCCCGGATTCGGCCCAGGACCCGCTCGAAATAGACGCTCTGATCCGGATTCTTCATCCGCTCATCGTCCATGAGGAAGCCCTGGGTGAGGAATTCCTGGAGCTGTGTCGTGGCCCACTGGCGGAACTGCGTGCCACGAGCCGAGCGAACGCGGAACCCCACGGCCAGCACCGCCTCCAACCGGTAATACTCCACCTGGTAGGTCTTCCCGTCAGCGGCAGTTGTTGCATTCCGTGCAACAACTGACTCCCGCACGATCTCCCCCTCTTCGAAGATGCTCTTCAAATGCTTGGAAATCACCGATTTATCACGATCAAAAAGCGAGGCTATTTGATTGAGTGACAACCACAGCGTTTCATCCGCCATCCTGCATTCGATGCGCTGCTTGCCGTCTTCCGTCTGATAGAGAAGGAACGCTGCGGAGGAATCTGGAAAATCTTCAGCCATGCCCATTCATCGCCCGTGCGCCCCCATCACCCGCTCCCGGCTGCGGAGATGGCAGTCCGCCGGGTCTTCACTCGGCGGTCGTTGGGTAGCGAAACTCATGGCGCGGAGGCTAGCGGCCCACGGGAGCGGTCGCAAGCCGGGGAAACACCTGCGGAATCGCCGCCTCTCAAAACCCGAACCGCGAAAAACGCGAATGGACGCGAAATCTCCGGAATTCCGGAAGGGCGGATGGCAGGGTCTAGCGATGACGTCTCGCCCATGGCTTTTCGCTGCAAAAGCACCACCACGACCTCTCCCCCTCCCCGTTCTCTCCGCGACCTCCGCGCCTCCGCGGTTCGATCTCTTCGCTCCTCCGCCCGCTCGCTCAGCCCCGGGCTTTTCATGGCCTGCGGCCGGGTTCCAGGCTTGCTTGTCCCACTGCCGACGTCTTCACCCCGGAAAAGCGCTCCGAAGTCATGTCCCGCATCCGCGGTCGTGACACCCGGCCGGAGCGGCTCGTCCGCTCGATGCTTCACCGGCTCGGCTACCGCTTCACCGTCGCCGGCCCGAAGAACCGCCTGCTGCCCGGCCGGCCCGACATCGTCCTGCCGAAATTCCGCACCGTCGTCTTCGTCCACGGCTGCTTCTGGCACGGCCACGAACACTGCCCGGACTTCCGGCTCCCCCGGTCCCGCCACGACTGGTGGAAGCAGAAGATCGAAGGCAACCGCGCCCGCGACGCCCGCACCGAAGCCGCCCTCCTCGCCCTCGGCTCGCACGTCGTCACCATCTGGGCCTGCGCGGTGAAGACCGCCGCCGCCCGGAGCTGGCTGGAAAGGCGGATTCCGGGGCTCATAGGAGGATTACCGACCCGGCTTCCCGGCTCCGAAGTCTTCAACCAAATGCCCCGATCACATGCCCAGCGCGTTGTCTACTCCGGCAAGGTCATCTCGAACGACGAAAAGGACAAAGTGACTTACCGGGCCGGTTCGTAGCGCGGTGAAAGCTCGTTGCGCCCGCATGGTGGGAATCGGTGGCTACCTGAGCTTGATCTGAAACGAGAACAACTGATCAAGAAACTCGTCGCGGACCAACCGCCACGGATACCCGTGGTTCCGAACGGTCCCATCCGCTTTTTCCGACATGGTGAATTCAAAGACGATGTTGCGCTGCGCGACCAGATCCATGAACCGGTCGATGCTGGGGTGATCGCAATAGACGAACTCCTCGTACGAAAATTGCGTCTTCGCTTTTGTTCCCCGGGTCTTGGCTTTCACGAACGCTGTCCGCGAGTGTTTCTCGGCAAGCCGCTTCCCCAGCTGGTCAAACGTCCAATACCCCAAGGCCTCCGCATGCTTGCGGAGATCAATCTTGCTCTGCTCGCTCAGGACATCGAGCAACAGCCCGAGATTATTCGGCGTCACGCTGAGTTGGGAGTAGCACGAATAAAGGCCTTCGACTCCGGGTTTTCCCAGCATGCGAATCCGCTCTTTAGTGGTTGCCGGCGTCTTCCAAGTGGGACCTGCTTGAAACAGATTGATTTTTGTCGAGTTTGTGAAGCGACCCTCCTTCACCCCCTTGCACTTGATCTCAATGCCGCGGAAGTCGGCGACATAAACCCGGATGCCCGGCAACCAGCTCACCCTCGGTCATCGACAATTCAAATGCTCACAGAAGTCGGCATTTCCGGGAATTGGATGCCCGGTGCCAGTTTCCTGACAAACCTCACGGCTTCGGAATAGGTGTCAAAACTGGAAATGTGTTCGAGCATCCCGTCGGAGCACACACCGTAGACGCCAAAGAATCGCGGCCCGTAGTTCCCGTCGAACGGGTCATCGATCCTGATGAACGGCTCGATGTTGCCTTCACTGGATTCCCGCAACGTTTGGATTCTGTAGCGTCGGAACTCTGAGTCCAAGACGGGATTTCCTGCGCTCTCGTCCACGGGGACCGGAAGAGAACCGCCAGCCTTGACTGGCAACCCCAAACGTAGCCCGACGACAAGACAATCCTCGTCACAAAACCCATCAAGCGACGTCACGTCTTTCAGCCCGACACAGACCTCTCCGAACTTCTCTTCCAAGAAATAGGGCCAGCAATGCTCCAGATTCTCGAACTGGACGTGGCAGCTCGCCCAGCTTTCGAATCGTGTTCCGACGCGCATGATCACGCGCATGAATTCATCGCCGCCGTTGTAGCACTCGCTCAAGTTTACGTTTTTCCCGGCTTGGGAACGCCTCATGCACTCGCGCCAAAGTGAAAGCGCGCAGGCAAAGATGGCGGCAGAATCGGACTGTTCATTTTGGTGACTCATCACCCTGCCGAAAACGGGCTTTCCCGATGCTTTCCTGGAAGAAAATTTCGGAAAATTTCACCCGGCGGTTAAGAAATGGCACCGAGGGAAAGAACTCGACTCACAACCCTTGAGCTTCGTTCCATGGCGCTCATGCAAGAACGTGAATCGGACGTCTGGTCTCGTGAAGAAGTCGAAGTGATCGTCGGGGACTATTTGCAAATGTTGGCGTTGGAGCTTCGCGGTGAGCCCTTCAACAAAGCTGAACGCAACCGGGCCCTCTGCGCCTTGCTCAACGGCAGGTCGCGCGGTTCCGTGGAAAAGAAGCATCAGAACATCAGTGCCGTGATGCTGGCGCTAGGTTTTCCCTACATCGCCGGATACAAACCTCTCAACCGGTATCAGCGGCTGCTTTTCGAGGTAGTCGAGCAGCGATTGGAGGCTGCAACTTCCTTGCGTTCGACAGTTGCGAATGTGGTAGAAGGCCCTGAAAAGTTGATGCCCGACGGCGTGGACGTGTTACCAAAGCTCGTCCCGCGGCCAAAAGTCGAGAATGCGGACGACGCAGCCGCGAAAAGGTCATTCAAGCCGGATGGCCGAGTGGTGCGGCGGAACTATCTGGAAATTGAAGCCCGCAATCGCTCACTGGGCCGTGCTGGTGAGGAAATGATCATGCGTTTTGAGCGCCAACGGTTATGGCGTGCCGGGAAGAAGAAACTTGCGGAACGCGTCGAGCATGTCGCGGAGTCGCGCGGCGATGGACTGGGCTATGATATTGCCTCTTTCGAAGCGAATGGCACCGACCGGCTTATTGAAGTAAAGACGACGCGCTTCGGCCCGCTAACCCCATTTTTTGCCACCCGGCGAGAGGTTGGGGTGTCTGTTGCGCGACGCGATGTTTATCAACTCTATCGCGTGTTCCTTTTTTCCGTCGAGCCGCGCCTTTTCATCCTCGCTGGCTCGATGCGTGACACGTGCCGCCTCGAGGCATCGCAATTCGCGGCAACCCCAGCATAAAGCGTCCCCTTTCTCGCCTTCTCGGACGGCACGCCTCCAACGTTGAGCCGTCGCCAAGAGAAGCCTCCACCCCCTTGCAGCGTTCGGCCATGGTGAGTCCAAGCGCCTTGGCGATCCTCGCGACATTCTTGATTCCCGGGTTCCTCAAACCCCTCTCGATTCCGCTGATGTAGGTAGAATCGAGCCCCGAGAATTCGGCGAGTTTTTCCTGGGTGAGTTCCCCCTTCTCCCGTGCTTGGCGGACGTTCCGCCCGAGGGCAGCGAGAACAGAATCACGTTTAACCATGACTCATAGTCCATCCCGAATTGCGTGGAATATCCATGGACGATCAGTCAAGTCCGTCGGCAAGATCCGCGAAGTCTGAAGAGCAGCCAACCAAAGCTGCCTGTCCCGTTGACCGGCACCCCTTGGTTCAGAAACCCGCTGGACTCACGCAAGCGCCATCACCCCTGCAGAGCGCTTCGCCAAGCTTCCGTCTTGCTTCGGCAGGTGCTGGCGAGCCAAGGTTCCTCATGGTCCAAGGTTCTCAAGTCCTTCTCACAGATGTAGTAGACGCGGGAGATACCCCGTCCGTCACACGATCGACGCACGGCCGACTGGAAAGCGACGCATGAAACCCGCTCTAAGCTTTCTGGTAGGAGCCCTCGCAGGAATCATCGGCTTGCTTTTCTTCCAACAGCCTCGAACGAGCTTCATTCAACAACACCCGACACCATCGAAATCTGGCGCTCCGTCGTCCGCATCCGATCTCCCGCTATCCGCTGAGCGGGCATCACGGAGATTTTCCTACGGCCAACCGCCAACGCGCGATGGCGCGGGTCGCCTGTCCCCCTGTTCTAGGATTCAGCATGAGATCCATCTTTCCAAGCATCTCGAATCCGATTTTCAAATCCCCGGCGGAAGCTGGCGCTTGAAATCCATCGCGGAATGCAGGACCCGGACCACCTCAAGAACCTCCGGTGACGACAAGCTTCATGCGCCGCCGCGGACGAGGTCGATGAAGTGCTGTTCCGACCGGACTTCCACCGTTTGGCCTGCTTCCAGTTGGGCGAATCCGATGGCGGCTTCGCGGGCGATCCACTGGTTTTCCTGATCCCGGGCAAGCGATTGCCGGAGCGCCTCGCGAACGACCTCGCTGGCGTTGTTGTAGAGACCGGACGAGACCTTGGCCTTCACCGCATTCTCCAGTTCGGGACTGAGGGAAATGTGCACGGCCTGAGGCTCCAGAGATTGACAAGGATCGTCAAAGCGGCGGCCCTTGCCTTGTAAATCCGGAATCGATTCCGAAAATTCAAGGTGTCCGCCTCGCCGGCATTCTCAGCTCGATGCGCGCCTGAACTTGCGGTCCCCCCGCATTTCACGGAGCTTACCGGGACGATGACACCACCTCCCCAGTTCCCCGAGGCCGCAAAAAAGAAAGGCCTGCCGCCGCTCGCCTGGGCGGGCATCGGCTGCGGCGGACTCGCCTTGCTCGCCGTGGTCGCCGGGGCACTGCTGGTCGGCACCTGTGCAAAGAAGGGCATCCAGATGGCCTCGGAACTCACCGCGAATCCCGGCAAGGCTGCCGCGGAGAACATGGTCGCCCGGCATCCCGACCTCGAGAAGGTCGCCATGGACGACGCGGCCGGCCGGATGACCCTCCGCCTGAAAGCCAATGGAGAAACCATCACCCTCGGCTACCCGGAGGTCGGCCAGGGCAAGATTCCCTTCAAAGACGCCGCCGGCACCCTGCTCCCGCCCTTACCGGGCGACCTCTCGAAGATCCCCGCCTGGGTCCCGCGCTATCCGGGAGCCACGGAAGAACGCGCCGTCTTCCACGACGAAGATCGTTCGCGGATCCTCGGCATCATCACCGCGCAGACCACCGATGGCAGTGAGGACATCTCGAAGTTCTTCGAAGACGAGGCCACCCGGCTTTCGCTCGATTCCTCCAGCCGCTCGTCCATGAACTTCAACGACAACGTCACGCTCCAGCTCACCTTCCGCAAGGGTAAGCGCGAGCTGGTCGTGCACGCGTTCGGCAAGTCCGGCGATCCGCTGGTGATCCAAACAACCTACAAGGAGAGCAAGTAGCCGCGCCCGGAAAAGTCGGACACAGTCGCGAATGACGGCAATCCATCGGCCGAACCGTCCTCATCCTCTTCCCGGCTTTTCCATCGCACCGGTCCGGGAGACCGCTAGCCTCCGGGACGTGACGCGCCGCCGCCTGCTTCTCGTTCTTGCCGGACTGCTGCTTGCCGTGCTCAGCGGGTTGCTGTGGCAGTTCCGTTTCGAGCACTCCGCGCCGGCCGCCCATCTGCGGATCGACATTTTCACCCACGACCGTTCCCCGGCGGATTTCTGTTAGGTCAAGAAATCCCGGCTCTCCCCGCATCCGTAAGCCCCGCCACGCCGCTCGCGCCGCCACCGATTCCCACGGCATTCAACCCTTCACCCGCGCCTCCCGAATCCAGATCCGATCACGGAATGGCGAAGCTCTTCCGCAAAATCGACCACGACTGGCGATTCGCCCACGTCGCCGCGTTTTGCGGAGTCGGGCTGGCCCTGTTCACCTTGGCGGGGCTTCGGGTGTCATGGCATCTCGCCGCCCTCCTCGCGGGCTTGTCCGAGGTCGTGCCGAATCTTCAGCTCCAGGATTTCCAAGCCGATGACGCGGTGGACCTGATCGCCAATTTCATCGGCCTCGGCCTGGCCGCCGGGCTGGTGCTGACTGCGGTAAAAATCCGGTCCCACCCCGCACGCAGGGAAAGTTGAACAAGGAAGACAGCCCCCACCGCTTCCCCGCGCGCCCCGCATTCCCGTCATGATTTCCCGAACCTGCCGCTCCGGCCTCCTCGTCCTCGCCCTTTCGACCTTCCAGCCGCTCCTCGCCGAGGTCACTGCGCCGCCGATTTCCGCCGAAGTCAGCGACGCCATCAAGAAAGTCTACCCCGCCCTCGTCCGCATCTACGTGGTGATGGAAGAAGGCTCGGAAGGCCGCATGAAGAAAATGCAGGGCAGCGGCAGCGGCGCCATCATCTCCGCCGACGGCCACGTCCTGACCAACCACCACGTCGCCGGCCGCGGCACCCGCTTCGTCTGCACGCTTTCCAATCACGACGAGGTGGATGCCACCCTGGTCGGCACCGACGCCCTCTCCGACCTCGCCATTCTCAAGCTTGACCTCTCGACCCGCCGCTTCAAGGACCAGCCGCTCGCCATCGCGACCTTCGGCGACTCCGACCAGCTCAAGGTCGGCGACATCGTTTACGCCATGGGCAGCCCCGGCGGCCTCTCGCAGTCGGTCACCCGCGGCATCGTCGCCAATACCGCGATGATCGTCCCGCGCCACCAGATCGGCCTCACCCTCGACGGCGAAAAAGTCGGCGAACTCGTCCGCTGGATCGGTCACGACGCCGTGATCTACGGCGGCAATTCCGGCGGCCCGCTGGTCAATCCGGCCGGCGAAATCATCGGCGTCAACGAAGTCGGCATCGCCAGCCTCGGCGGCGCCATCCCGTCCAATCTCGCCAAGAAAGTCGCCGCCGAACTCATTGAAAAGGGCAGCATCACCCGCAGTTGGATCGGGGTCGAAGTCCAGCCGCTCCTCCGCAGCATGGCCGATCAGAAAGGCGCGCTCGTTTCCTCCGTCTGGAAAGACAGCCCGGCCGACCAGGCGGGCATCGAGCCCGGCGACTTCATCACCACCTATCAAGGCACCGCGCTGCCCGACAGCCACGCCGCGGAAGACCTGCCGATCTTCAACGCGATGGTCCTCGGCACCGCTCCCGACACCAAGGTGACTCTAACAGGTTTCCGCGACGGCAAGCCGCAGACCTGGGAAATGACCACCGTCGTCCGCGAGCCGAACATGGCGAAGGAAAACGAACTCCGCGAGTGGGGCCTCACCGTCCGCGATTTCACCAAGGTCTCCGCCCTTGAAAAATTCCGCGATACCAAGGACGGCGTGCTCGTCGATACCGTCCGCAGCGGCGGTGCGTCCTCCGAAGCCAAGCCGCCCCTCCGCGGCTCCGACGTCATCATCCGCGTCGGCGGCAAGCCGGTCAAAAACCGCGCCGGACTCGAAGCCGTCACCGCCGAATTTACCAAGGGCCTCACCGAGCCCAAGCCGCTGCTCGTCGAGTTCGAGCGCTCCAACCAGCAGCTCGCCACCGTCGTCAAGGTCGGCCCGGCCAAGGACCCCGTGAAGCCCCGCCTCGCTGAGAAAGCTTGGACGGGCGCCGCGACCCAGGTCATCACCGACGAGCTCGCCAGTGCCCTCGGTATCGCCGGCAAGAAAGGTGTCCGCGTCATCGGCCTCGCCCCGGATTCCCCCGCCTCCAAGGCCGGGCTCAAGGAAGGCGACCTGCTGCTCAAGCTCGACGGCAAGGTGATCAACGCCCGCCGCCCGGAAGACTCCGAGGTCTTCCCCGAACTCATCCTCGCCTATCCGGTCGACTCCACCCTCGAGCTCACCGGCATGCGCGACGGCCAGCCGCAGACCTGGTCGGTCGCCCTCGCCCCGCGGCCGATCGACGATAGCGAGCTGCTCGAATACAAGGACGTCCTCTTCGAGTTCACCGCCCGCCAGCTTTCCGCCGCCCAACGCGACCAGGCCAAGGAACAGCAGGGCGAAGAACCCGCCGGCCTGTCCGTCCTCAAGGTCGAGCCCAGCGGTTGGGCCGCCCTCGGCGGGCTTGCACCGGACGACATCATCCTCACCATCGACGGCAGCCCGGTGAACGAGATCGAAGCTCTCAAAACCAAGCTCGCCGCCCTCGCCGAAGCCAAGCCCCGCAGCGTCGTCTTCGGCATCCGCCGCGGCCCCCGCACCCAGTTCCTCGAAATCGAACCCCGCTGGTAATTCTAAAAATCAGCAATCAACAATCCTCAATCGACAATCATCAATCCTCATCCGTCCACCATGATCCGCCACCTGACCCTCGCCCTCGCGGCCACCACCGCTTTCGCCTCCGCTTCCACCGCCGAACTGCGGGAGACCGCGAGGAAGCTCTCCGATTCCCACAAGGACGCCGTCGTCTGGCTCTCCGTGCTGGCCAAGACCACCATGGGTGCGGAAGGCGAAGTGCCCGCTCAGATCAAGACCATGCTCGCCGCCCAGGACAAGGAGGAGAAGAGCGAGGTTACCGGCACCGTCATCGATGCTTCCGGCCTCATCGTCACCGCCCTCGGCGGTCTCGACAAGTCGTCGATGGTCGACGGCCAGACGGTCAACACCGCGATGGGCCCGATCAAGCTCAAGGCCAGCTCCGAGTTCAAGGAGATCAAGGTCATCACCGCCGACGGCTCCGAAGTCCCCGCCGACCTCGTCATGAAGGACGAGGACCTCGGCCTCGCCTTCATCAAGGTCCGCAGCGACAGTGAGGAAGCCAAGGGCGTCGAGTTCAAAGCCATCGACCTCGCCGACTCCGCGCCCGGCGCGCTGCTCGACGAGTGCATCGCCCTCGGCCGCCTCGACGAGTCCCTCAACCGCGAGCCCAGCCTGCTCACCACCGAGATTTCCGGCCTGACCGTCCGTCCCCGCATGTTCTACCGCGTCAACACCGACGCCATCGGTTGCCCGGTCTTCCTCGCCAGCGGCAAGCTGCTCGGCATCTCCGTCCTCCGCCACCCGAAGGGCGGCTCCGCCCGCAACGGCCAGTTGCAGGTCTCGCCCGTCATCCTGCCCGCCGCCGACGTCGCCAAGATCGCCGCCCAGGCCAAGGAAGCCAAACCCGCCGCCCCGGCTCCCGCTCCAGTCGCCGAGGCCCCGGCCGCCGAAGAAAAGCCTGCTGAAGAAAAGCCTGCCGGCGAGTGATCGTCCGGCAAAGCTCCATCCATCCAATGGCCGCCCCGGGAAACCGCGGCGGCCTTTTTGATAAGGAGCCGCGACACTCCTGTCGTGAGCCATCGTCACCGGCGTAGCCCATGGACTGCGTGCAGCCTGCTGCCGCTCTCCGTCGCCAGCCTGCTGGCGACGAAGCCTTCCGACACCACTCCGTCAGGAGATCGCCGTCCGGTCTTTTGATCACGGTCCTGACTCCCGGGTAAAGATCACCGCGATCCAAGATCAGGTGGTCGTCTGACATCCGGACAGGGAGGCATTGGAAAACGGTGAATTGCAGGATGACCAACCCCCGATCACCCTGAAGCAAGATGCGAAAGCTCGCGGTCATTCTTCTTGTGATCCTCTGCCTTGGTGCCGGAGCCTACTTCATCGCCGCGAAGAAGGGCCGTGGCGTGCATTATTTTCCCGAACGCCGCTTGTGGAAGGATGCCGCCATTCTCGCGATCACCAACGATCTGAAGGACCCGGATCACCTCAAAAAGCGCTTCGGCGAGATCCCGCAGCCGCGCGGCGACTTCGACACCGCGGAACCCGAATGGCTCACGGCCGATACCATCATTTGCGGCGATGCTTCATGGCTGGCGTATCGCGCCCAATGCCACAAGGAGGACCCGAAGATCCACGACATCTTCATCGCACGGGCGTCGGATGGAAACTGGTATTACTCCGACTACCATTTCTGCAAGGAGATGATGGTGCTCGCCATGGACGGCCAACCCGAGTCGTTGCAGCAGTTCAAAGCCAAGTATTTCCTCAGCCGCTTCGATGGTGCTTCCGACGAGTCCTTGCAACCGACATGGGGCACCCGCGCGAATCAAGTCGAAGCGGGAGGCGGAAAGTGACACCGCTGACGCCCTTTACTTCCATCCATCTCATGCAGCTCGCCGCACATCACGTGAAATCATGAAACACAAAGGCTGCCTCGTCGTGTTCCTCATCGCCGTCGCGATCGCGGCGCTTTTCGCTTATGCGATCAAAACGGCACTTACTCCGCGCGTCTTTTCCAAAGAGGATCCCCGACGGGTTTTCGAGTCTTTCGTGTGTTCGCCCCTTCCCCGGTCTGTCGAGCAGGTCAAGGCGACTGGCACGATGGCGTTTGCGGGTGGTAGCGTCTTCATCGAGTTCCAACTGGATCCCGAGGATCACGATGATCTCATCCGGAGGGGAAAGTTCCAGCCTGCCGGTGACCGCGATCCGTCATGGATCAGGGAATTCCAGCCCGACGGGGTGAAGGGCGAACTCCGGCGATATGTGCGGGTGAACGACGGAATGACTGAGACCGCATTGTTCATCTCCGAAGATCTCCGCCGGGCCTGGTTCCTGGAGAGCCAAATCTAGTTCGCGCAAAACCCTTGCAAGCCGGTGCATCCGGCGGTGACCAGCGGCCCCGCGAATCCGGCTTGCAAACATAGAATATTCGGCCCGCTGCAAGCGCGCTGCGTCCAAACGCGATGGGGTGGCGGCGATGCAGGAGTTGAGCAGGTGACCGAGGAGTTTCGCCGTCAACCGATGGGAGCCTAAAATTCTACCGGTCCCTCTGAAATTCCCGTCCCTCTGAAATTCCCTCTGAGATTCGCTTCCGCTGAAACCCATTTGGCAGCGGACTTGACGGCCAACACCGGAACGCTAGATTGTGATGAAACAAAACATCACAACGATGCAATCTTTGACGGTGAGGGATTTACGCTACGATTTCGGCAAGGTGGAAGCTTGGCTCGCCGATGGGCAGGAGATTGAAATCACCAAGCACGGCAAGCCGGTCGCCCGTCTTTGTCCGCCGGGTCCGGTGACCGTCCGCCAATTTGATGCGGATGCCCACCGCCGGCGGATGAAGGAAACCTGGGACGACCGGGTTTTCACTGCGGCGGAGGTGAGGGAAATGCGGGAGGCCGAACTCGGGGACCACAGTTGATCGCTTACCCGGACACCTCGTTCCTGTGCGCCCTCTATCGCAGTCAGGACAATTCCGAACGTGCCTTGACCCACCGCGCGGAAATGTCGGAACCCTTGCACGTCACACGCCTGTTGATCTGGGAGTTCCGTCAATCCGTCCGCTTCCAGGCATCCCGCCACAGCAAGAACCCGCAGGTCGGTTATCCGATCCGTGACGCGGATAAAATGCTTGCCGACTTTGGCGATGACATCCGCGACGGTCTCGTGACGGTTGTGGAAATCGACATGACCAACATCCTCGTCACCGGTGAGCGAATCTCGAAAATGCGCACCTTTGCCGGCGGGCACCGCGGTTTCGATATCCTCCATGTCGCCACCGCCATCGATCTGGATGCGAAGGAATTTCTTTCCTTCGATGGGAATCAGAACGGGCTCGCCGTTGCCGAGGGCTTGAAGGCTCCGCTGGGTGATATGTGAAGCCGTGAGCGGTGTCCAAAGTTGGACCCATCGTTCGCGTTGCGAGTTCCTCTGCGTTTTGCGCTGCAGCGGTTGTATCACACGTGGGACCGCTCAATACACATATTCCATCTCTTCCCCACCCGCGTCCCCGCCGGACATCCTGGCCGCCGCCGCGCCGGGCAGCGCAGCCTCGAACTCCCCGAAGGCCTGCTGAAAGGAGCGCTCCGCGATCTTGTCGCGGCCGATCATCGGCATCCCCGCCCCGCGGCCGCGGCCTTCCGCCAGCACGGTCCGGCCGTCGCGCAGCTCGATCGACGTGCTGGTGTTGATCGGCCCCTCGGAGATCCGGAATTCGAGCTCAAGCTCACCCGCCCCGTGGCGCACCGGCTGATAGCCTTCTCGGCGGAGCGCGGCATCCAGCTCGCCGACATGATTCCGCTCGCGGTCCGACAACTCGGCCGGCATGCCCACCGTCGTCGTCGATCCGTCCGGGATGAATTCACTGCGGCTCGCACAGCCCCCGAGGAAGACGAGCGCAGTTCCCATGGCCAGTAGTCGGGCGAAAACCGTCATGCGGGCAATCCTAAGAGGCGTCGTAGCGTTTTCAAGCCCGGGGAAAAGGGACCAGGCCTCCGTTTCCAGAACTTGGCAAAGGTGGCGTCTTGCGCTTCATCCTGGAGACGTTAGGGAGGCGTCCGGCCTGCTTGACTCGGCAAAGGCTCGCGGTATCCTCCGGCTGTTGTGAGTTCCGAAAAAAAAGCGCCGTCCGCCCATGCGATGGCTTCAGCGGATCAGCCGATTCGCTTGAGACCTTCATCGAGCGATTACGCGAGCTTTGTCCGTACCACGGCTGATGCGATGAAGAACCCGGACCTGGTGAAATCCAAAACCAAGCCCGACATGCGCATGATCTCGCTCGCGAACTTGGGATCCTGATCCGGTCTTCAGACAGTTACCAGAGTCTAGAAGGCGTCCAAGGCTCGGAACACATCGTAGAGCTGGACTTGGCGAGTAGATCCGCCATCAAAATCACCATTCCACCGGCCTTCGGACTGGTCCCGCGTCTCAAGCATCTTCCGGTCGTCGATCTCCGCTCCGAGCATCCTCGCGCCCGCACGGTCATTGAGTTTTTTCCGGCGACACCGCTCGAGTATCTCGAACGCTGGCAAGCCGCCAATGAAGTTTTCGGCGATGACGTCCGCCTCGCATCGGTGGTCGAATGGCCAGACGGAGAGACTGGTCCATTTTCCGGCCACGGTCCCCGGTTGCCCCCTAGGAACCCTGTCGACGATAGCCCCCGGACAAAGCTTCCCATCTGACGGTAATCCGGCATCTTCCGGCGATCGCACGCTCGCCTTCGGTCATCGACCTTCGGCGAAATTTGAAACATCCCGTCACTTCACCTCGTTTTACCGCCCCGATCATGCAGAATCCTATCCGCGTCCTCTGTGTCGGAGCCGGCCACATGGGTCGCTCCCACGCCCTCGCCTACCATCGCATTCCCGGCTTCAAGATCTGCGGGATCGTCACCCGCTCGCCGGAAGGCCGAGGCAAGCTCAATGCCGAACTCGGCGGCGGCTATGCGGAATTCGCCGACTATTACGAAGCGCTCGCGGCCACCAAGCCGGACGCGGTCAGTATTTCGACCTACCCCGACACCCACGGCCCCTACGCCGAGGCCGCCTTCGACGCCGGCTGCCATGTCTTCATCGAGAAGCCGCTCGCCGAGAACGTCGCCGCGGCGGAAAGCATCGTCGCCAAGGCCAAAGCCACCGGGAAGAAACTCGTCATCGGCTACATCCTCCGCCACCATCCGAGCTGGATCAAGTTCATCGAGATGGCCCAGACCCTCGGCAAGCCGCTGGTCATGCGGATGAACCTCAACCAGCAGTCCTTCGGCGACAACTGGCGGATCCACAAGAACCTGATGGCGTCGATCTCGCCGATCGTCGACTGCGGCGTCCACTACGTCGATGTCATGTGCCAGATGACCCGCTCGAAGCCGGTCCGCGTGTCGGGCATCGGTGCCCGGCTCAGCGACGAGCTGCCAGAGGGCATGGTCAACTACGGCGCGCTGCAGGTCACCTTCGCTGACGGCTCGGTCGGCTGGTATGAAGCCGGCTGGGGCCCGATGATGAGCGAAGTCGCTTTCTTCGTGAAAGACGTCGTCGGCCCGAAAGGCTGCGTCTCCATCGTCGCCGACAAGGCCGCGGCGGAAGGCCAGAGCTCGAACGTCGACGCCCACACCCAGACCCAGTCGCTGAAGCTCCACCACTCGCAGCTCGATGCCGCCGGCAACTTCGCGAAGCCCGACGAACGGATCGCCCTGCACGACGAGCCCGACCACGACGGCCTCTGCCACCGCGAGCAGGAGTTTTTCCTCAAGGCCATCCTCGAGGACAGCGACCTGACCGACCACATGGACGACGCCATCGCCTCGATGCGCATCGTGGCGGCCGCCGACGAAAGCTTCCGCACCGGGAAAACCATCGACCTTTAAATCGGAGAAAGTTGAACCGCCAAGACGCCAAGATCGCCAAGTTAAGGGTCCTTGGAGTCTTGAATTCGATCCTTCATCAAACATCCACCGCTCGAAAAACTTGGCGCACTTGGCGTCTTGGCGGTGAAATCCCCCGAAACCACCCGTAAAGTTCCATCTCATGAGATCCACCGTTATTTTCACCTGCCTCATCCCCCTCGCCGCCACGGCCGAACTCGCGCCCGTCCCGTTGTTCAACGGCAAGGACCTCACCGGCTGGAAAGGCACCGGCTACATCGTCGAGGACGGTGCCATCACCTGCACGCCGAAGGGCAGTAACCTCGTCACCGAAGGCATCTACTCGAACTACGCTTTCGACTTCGAATTCAAGCTCCCGCCCGGCGGGAACAACGGCATCGGCATCCACTATCCCGGCACCGGCGACGCCGCCTACGTCGGCATGGAAGTGCAGGTGCTCGATGACACCGCGGAGCAATACAAGACCCTCAAGCCTTACCAGTTCCACGGCTCGATCTATACGATGGTGGTCGCCAAGAAGGCCCCGCTCAAGCCGGTGGGCGAGTGGAACAGCGAACGCATCCTGGTCAATGGCGACGACATCCAGGTGACCGTGAACGGCACCGTCATCACCGAGGCCAAGCTCAGCGAGCTCAACGCGAAATTCCCCAAGCACGAGGGCGCCAAGCGCCGCTCCGGCCACATCGGCTTCTGCGGCCATGGCGATGCGGTCTCTTTCCGCAACATCAAGATCACCGAGTTCCCACCCGCCGCGAACGATGAAGGCGCGAAGCAGGGCGGCTTCACCAAGATTTTCGACGGCAGCACCCTGGCCGGATGGACCCACCAGCCTGCCGACCTTGAAAGCTGGAAGCCGGTCAACGGGATCCTCAAATACGACGGCAAGGCCAAGGACCTCTGGTCGGAGAAGGAATACGGCGACATGACCTTGGTCTTCGACTGGCGCTGGGCGGCTCCCGGCCCGCTGATGAAGCGGCCGGTGATCGGCTTCGACGGCAAGGAAACCGGCCGGCAGGTCGAAGTGCAGGAACTCGACAGCGGCATCTATCTCCGCGGCAGTTCGAAGAGCCAGGTCAACCTCTGGAACTGGCCCTGCGGCTCCGGCGAGGTTTATGGCTACCGCACCGACAAGTCACAACCCGCCGCGGTCGTCGCCGGCGTCACCCCGAAGGCGAAAGCCGACAAGCCGGTCGGCGAGTGGAACCGCACGATGATCACGATGAAGGGTGACCAGCTCACCGTCACCCTCAACGGCCAGACCGTCATCGAGAATGCCCAACTCCCCGGCGTGGCCGCCAAAGGCAAGATCGCCCTCCAGCATCACGGCAGCCACATCGACTTCGCCAATATCTGGATCAAGGAGCTCTGATTTCACACCCTCAGCACCCCGCGGAAAGCCCGGGCCGCGTAGTAGGACTGCGCGCCGTTGTGGTAGATGAAGACATGGCCGAAGCGGCGGTCGCCGAACAGCGCGCCGCCGAGCTTGCGGATGTCGGGCGGGGTCTTGACCCAGCTCGAGGTCTTCAAGTCGAACTCCCCGAGTTGCTGGAGCCCGCGGTATTCCTCTTCCGTCAGCAGTTCGATGCCCATCGCCGCCGCCATGTCCATCGCGGTGTCCTTCGGCCGATGCTCTTTCCGCGATTCCCACCCTTCGCGATCGTAGCAAACGCTCGTGCGGCCTTTCGGCGTTTCGGGCGAGCAGTCGATGAAGATCAGCTCTCCGGTCTTCGGGTCGCAGCCAGTCACATCCGGCTCGCCGCCCGTGGCCTCCATCTCCGTCAGCGACCACAGCTTCTCCGGCCGGGCTTCCAAGCGCGTCTGCACCGTGGACCACGCGAGCCCCTCGTGACGCTTCGGGTATTTCTCAAAACGGGCCTTCAAACTCGAGAGCAGGATCTCCCTCTTTGACGATGTGATTTCCTTTCTGGTTGTGGAGCCTTTCATCGCATCACTTTCTTCGCCGCGTGGGCGGATCGATTCCCGGCCCGTGCGGATGTCCCATGACTCCAACATTCGGACGAATCTCGTTACAACTGCAATCTCAGGGTCGCCCAAGCACCCAGCGGGTAAGCGTCTGGCACAACGTTGCAGTTGGAAGCCACGAATTTCGCCCGTCAGCTTTTTACACCCTTGATTTCCTTACTAAACCTCCTTACTTGTAGGTCGTGAAAGCAACCCTTACCAGCAAAGGCCAAATCACGATTCCGGTGCAGATCCGTAGCCGCCTCCATCTCAAGGCTGGGGATGTCCTTGAGTTTGACGAGACCGCGCCGTTTCTGAAAGCCAGCAAAGCCATCGCGCCGGAGGCTTGGGATGAGTTCGGGAAGAACTGGGAGGATCCGTGGCCCGGATTGGAAACGGGCGAAATTCTCGATCAACTCCGCGGACCTGTGGAAAGCCCGCTCTCCACGGAGCTACGATGATCACGGCCCTCGATTCCTCCGTCCTGATCCAGTTGCTGAGGCGCCAGCCCGGATGGGAAATCTGGCGCGACCGCTTGACGCTGGCGGCGACCGAGGGCCCGCTGGTGATCTGTCCCGTGGTGTTCGCCGAATGTTCGGGCGGATACCCTTCGAGCGATGCGGCCGTTCAGGACTTCGAAGGTATTCAGCTCCGCTTTGATGATTTCTCACCTGATTCCGCCTACCTCGCCGGGCAGACCTTTCACCGCTATCGTCAGGCGGGCGGACCCCGCGAGCATCTGATCCCGGACTTTCTCATCGCCGCCCATGCCCGGATCCAGGCCGATCGCCTGGCCGCCATCGACCGCGGCTACCTCCGGCAGTGGTTTCCGGATCTGAAACTCCTGGCGGGTGGCGGAGGCCGGTGAATCCACGACGATGACGGGCTCATAGGGCACTCGTGGCAGAAGAAAATCTCCCATCACTCCGCCTTCTCCGGCCGCCGCAGGGTCATCGTGCCTTGGTCGGCGGCGGACTTGTAGGTGGCACTGAAGGCGTCGCGGGTGAGTTTGCCTTCGACCCGGTAGTTGCCGAATCCGCCGGGCAGGACCATTTCGCCGGAGAGTTGAAGGGAGCCATCGGCAGCGGGGCGGGCGGGGACGGTGTGGGTGTAGTCGCCGAATTTCACGAGCCCCCAGCCGGCGCGGTAGCGGAAGTCGTAGAAGCCGGGGCGCTCCGGGGTCGGCTGGACGATGCACCAGAGCGGTCCGATATGGCCGTTGACATTGCTTTTCCAAGAGCCCTTCCACGGGCCGTCGGGCTTCGCGGCCGGGCGGGGCATGGCAGCGACGGCCTGGTCGAAACCGCGGGAGTATTTACCGCCGACACACGAGGAAAGCGCGAAGGCGAGGGCGGCGGAGATGAGCGAAGAGGTGAGGGCTTCCATGGCGGCGGTTCAAAGGCAAGTTGAGAGTCCAGGGTTGATGGTTGAGAGTTTGAAAAGACCGCCTTGGGGATGGATGAGTGGTTGTTTGGCAAGTGAGGCTTGGTTTCGACGCAAGTGGCAAGCGAACCATAGCCAATGGCAAGCGCGGATCCTGAACTATCAACCATCAACTATCGACTCTCAACTATCTTCCACAGGTGCTCGTCGGTGCGGAGATAGAGGGCGCCATCGAGCAAGACGGGGGAGGCGAGGGTGCGTTCGGCGGTGTCGAATTCGAAGAGGATCTCGGCACCCCCGGGCGAGACTTGGACGACATACACGACGCCGTCTTCGGTGGGGGCGTAGAGAACCTTGCCGGAGAGGATGGGGGAGGCGGAGAAATTGCCGGGGAGCTTGTGGTTCCAGACGGACTTGCCGGTCTTGGCATCGAGCCCGCTGAGGGTCCCGGTGTCGTCGAGGGTGATGACCTGGCCGTTGGTCGCGAGCATCGACGGGGTCTTGGGCATCCGGCGGGTGGCCTCCCAGACCTGGTGGGTCTTGGTCACGTCGCCCTCCGCCTTGCCGAGGCGGATGCCGAGCAGCTTGGGGATATTGTAGCCGGTAGCGACGAAGAGCATGCCATCGGCCGCGACCGGACGCGGGACGACCGAGTAGCCTTCGCCGTAGGTGACCTTCCACAGCAGGCGGCCGTCGTCGGGAGCATAGGCGCCGATGAGCCCGCTGCCGGGGCTGAGGATTTCGGTGCGGCCGTTGTTTTCGACGACCAGCGGCGTGCTGAAGGAGAAGTAGCTGCGGACCGGCTGTTGGCGCGGGGTGCGCCAGGCGATCGAGCCGTCTTTCCGGCGGAGGGCGAGGATGGTGGGATCGACCTCCGCGTCGGCGTTGACCACGAGCAGGTCGCCGACCAGCACGGGCGAACTGCCGTTGCCGTGCATCGGTTTGTAGGCGATCTGCTTTTTCCAGACGGTCTTGCCGTCGGCGAGCTGCAGCGCGGCGGTGCCCATTTGGCCGAAGTGGATATAGACGATGCCGTCGTCGCCGATGACCGGGGTGGAACTGGCGAGGCTGTTCTTCGCGTGCATCGCGGCGGTCTCCGCGGCGCCGGGTTTGAAAAGATCGACGCTCCAGAGGGTGTCGCCGGTCTTGGCATCGAGGGCGAAGGCGCTCAGCACGGTGGCGTCGCCGTCTTTCCGCGCGCCGGTGAGAACGATCTTGCCGCTGGCGATGACGGGTGACGACCAGCCGCTGGCGGGCATCGCGACTTTCCAGTCGATGCCCTGGTCCTTGCTCCACTTCAGCGGGCCTTTGCCTTGGGCGATGCCCTGGCCGGTAGGTCCGCGGAATTGCGGCCAAGAGGGCTCCGCGGCGAAGGCGGTGGTCGCGAGCGAAAGGCTGGCGATCAGGAGGCGCTGGGTTTTCCCGGTGAGAGTCATGGATGGAAGCTGGGGGCGGAGGTTTGCCAAGTCAACGAAGGGACGGGGAGGCCGGGAGGGTTCTTTCGCGCGCTTCAGGTTCTGCCGCTTCCTCATACGATCCGACGTTGAGTGAGCGGTGCTGCGACCGGTGTCTGTCTGCGCGGGCCGCGTATCTTGGCTTCCCATCAGCGGATTCGCCTCCTAGCGTTCCGCGCCAGAGTTCGTGAACCTCCTACTTCCATGAAACGCACGTTAACCCTCCTCCTCCTCACCGCCGCCCCGCTGTGTGCGGCCACGCTGGATACCACCGTCACCGGAGACACCTTCATCCGGAACGACTCTGCTTCGAATGCGAGCCAGAACTGGAACGAGGATCCCGGAAACCGGTTCATCGTCGGTAGCAGCGGCGGAACCAACAATTTCCGTGGTATGGTCAAGTTCGACGTGGCCGCCATCGTCAACGATGTCAACACCATCGGCGGCGGCAATTTCGCCAACCTGATCATCAACTCCGCAAGCCTGAAAGTCTTCGAGGCTCAGGGCAACGCCGCTACCCTGAACGTGATCGTCAACCAATACGGGTTTGCCTTCGTTCCTACGAACAACAGTTGGAATTCTCCGGCCAGCGGGGATACCACCCCGGGCGGCACCGTCGGGTCAGTTCTCGGTTCCCAGTCCATCACCTGGGACGCGACGTCCAACAACCAGGACGCCACGATCACGCTTTCAAGCAGCCTGCTGAAAACCTTCATCGCCGGCCATCTCGCGAACTCGATCAACTTCATCCTGACAACCGACACCCCGCCGACAAAATTCATTTCCATCAGCAGCGATCGTGCGGCCACTTCGGCGCGGGATGCGAGACTTGTGGTGGACTACACCGTGGTCCCCACCGTAAACGGGCTCGCCAACGGGGACTTCGAAGCCGCGACTGGAAGCGGCGTGTTTCCGGTCGGCTGGACTCCGACCGGCGCGCCTTCCGCGGTCGCACCTTTCCTGCCTGACGGCGGCGGAGCCGCGGCCGTGAATCTTGCGCCAACGCAAGGAATTCTCCAGGACTTCGCTCCCACCCCGGCCGTGGCGATGGAGAATTTCCAAACCGACTTCGCCTTTCAGATTGGAAGTGCAAGCCAAGCCCACCGGATCCGGATGGAAGGCGACAACGGCGGGGATCTCGTGACGATCCGCCTCGTCACCAGCCCGGGCGGCACGGATTCCATCCAGGTCTTCGATACGGACTCCTTCATTCCAGCGCTCAGCGGTCTCAACATCGTTCCAGAGACCCCCTATTACCTCAGGGTCATCGGCAGGCAATTCGGTCTGGCCGGTCGGAAGTACACGATTGGTTTCTCGACGGATGGAGTCACCTACACGACCTCCGCCGACCTGCTCGCCTTCGAAGATGCGGCGAACGAGAAGTTTGAAACCGTCACCTTCGAGTGCGGTGCCACCTTCGGCTCCTCGCTGAGCATCGACAACGTCGCGCTCTCCACTCCTCCGGACGATAGCTTTGTCACGTGGATGCTCGGCTTCGCCTTTGAAGTGGGAGCTGACACCAGCATGGAAGGTGACGCGGATCGGGACGGCATCGCCAACGCTTTGGAGAACATCTTCGGCACCGCGCCGGACGTCTTCTCGACCGGCGTTGTAATGATCGAAGGTTCGCCCGGTTCGGTCATTTTCACCCACCCGCTGAACCCCAATCCGGCCGGTGATCTCGATTACGACTACCAATGGTCGACCGATCTCGCGGAATGGAAGTCCACCGGGGAGGCCAACACCGCCGGGACGATCGTCGATTTTGAAACGGACCTCATCGGCAACGAAGTCACCGTCTATGCCGATGTGACCGGGTCCGCCACCACGCTTTTCACCCGGATCGTCACCACGACGGTCCCCTGAGGGGCAGCGGGCTCATGGAATTGCGGGCATTGCTGCCAGCGATTCCGTGTTCGCTGGATTCCCTGCTCGCCCGCGGGGCCGGTAGCTGCCATGGTGCGCCCACAAGACCATGGCGACGCCCAACTACAGTTTCGAAAAGCGCCGGCGCGAGCTGGATAAGAAGGCCAAGAAGGAAGAAAAGCGGAAGCGCAAGCTCGAGGGTGGATCGGCCACGGCGGATGAAGCGGCAGAGCCCGCCGAACCCGCCAGTGATGCCGAGCCAGCACCCGCCAGCGACGCCCCGGTATTGCCGGAGGCGTGAGCCCGGTCTGGCGCAACTGGTTCTGCGCCGGCTGATCAATGTAGCCGGCTGCGGTAAGCGAAGCCAGCGACCCTTCCGCGGGATCCTGAGGCGTCCGCACCGTTTCAGATCTCCCCTTCAAGTCCCAGGATCTTGATCACCTCCGCCGGGACGCCGGGATAGGGACCCGCGATCGGGGCGTTGCCGACGTATCCAAGGCTCTTCCAAGTGCTACTATGCGAATAGTAGCCACCGAGCGTGAGCATCCGCAGCTTGGTGAAGAAGCGGGTGCCGATGGCCAGTTCTGGCGCGGACTTCGCAGGGTCGCAGATGTGGTCGAGGATCGCGGTCTGCTGCGCGGCGTCGAGGGCGGTGAAGCTTTTGCCGTGGAGCTGGAAGGCATGCGTATTGAGCCAGGCCAGGCCGCCGCGGAGGATCTCGCAATCGGCGCGGTTCTCCGGGTAGGGCGCGCCGGCCCATTCGTTGAGGAAATCGTGCACGCCGATCGCGGAGGCGGCGGGCGAGAGGTCATCGGCCGGCAGGATGAGGTCGACCAGCACCGCGAGGGTGGCGAGCTCGGTTTCGACCAGCGGCTTATCCCAGGGAGCGGCCGGGTTCGAGTAGTCGGGATCGCTGAGGATGTTCTTGAAGTTCCGGGTCAGCGGCGGTGGAGCAGCCGCCAGATGGGTCGGGACCAGCGCGCCGGTGGCGCTGGCGGCGGCGATCAGCTTGAAGAGATCGCGGCGGGAGACGGTGGAGTCGTTCATGGCGTCGGGTGATCTCGATTCAGAGGTTGCCGCTCTTCATCTCCGCCAGCAGGTAGTCGGCGGAGCGCCAGGCGAGGGCCATGACGGTGAGGGTGAGGTTTTTGTCGGGGTTCGACGGCAGCACGGAGGCGTCCATCAGGAAGAGGTTTTTCACGTCCCAAGTCTGGCCGAAGGAATTGACGACGGAGTCTTTCGCATCGTTCCCCATGCGGGCGGTGCCGGCCTCGTGGATGATCTCGCCGGGCTTGTTCAGCGCCTCGCGGCCGGGGCGCGGCGTGGCCTTGCCGCCCATCGCGTGGATGATGTCGGCGAAGGTGTTCTGCATGTGGGTGGCTTGGTTGATCTCGTGGTCGGACCATTTCCAATGGAAGCGCAGGATCGGGATGCCCCACTGGTCGACGCGGTCGGGGTCGATCTCGCAGTAGCAGTGCTCGTTCGGGATCATCTCGCCGCGGCCGGCGAAGCCCATGGATGCGCCGTAGTAGCGACGGGCTTCCTCTTTGAGTTTCTTGCCGTAGATGCCGGGCGAGGTGGCATTGAGGATGCCGAGGCTGCTCATGCCGGGCATGCCGCGGCCGCCGCCGATCTCGATGTGGTAGCCGCGGGCGAAGCCGAGCTTTTCCTGGGTCTTGTAGTTCCACCACGGGGTGTAGACATGATTGCCGCCAGCCCCGTCTTCGTTGTACGGCGGCAGGCCTTCCATCGAGGGAATGTGGGCGCCGAGCCAGGAGCCGACGCTGTCGGTGAGGTTCTTGCCGACCTGGCCGCTGCTGTTGGCGAGCCCGTTCGGGAAGAGCGGGGTTTTCGAATTGAGAAGAATCCTCGCGGTCTCGCAGGTGCTGGCGCTGAGGATGACGACTTTCGCTTTGGCGATCGAGTCGACGCGGGTGAGCTTGTCGACGTAGTGGACGCCGGTCGCCTTGCCGGTGGCATCGGTGAGGACCTCGCGGACCATTGCGTCGGTGATGATGTCGAGGTTGCCGCTGGCGAGGGCGGGTGGCAGCAAGACGGTGGTGCTTTGGAAATTCGCGCGGATGGAGCAGCCGCGGCCGCAATCGGTGGCCCAGAAGCAAGCGGCGCGGGCCGACATGTCGGCGGCGACCAGTTTGCGGGCGAGCGGGTTGTTCGGAAAGAGCTTCGCGGCCAGCGTGGGGCCGTCCATCCGTTCGCTAAGCACCGCGCGGTGGATCGGGATGACCGGGATGCCGAGCCCACGGCAGTGCTTCTTGGCGAGCATCTCGCCGGCCCGTGGTTTCGGCGGGGCTTGCAGGACGCCGGGCGGCGAGTCGGGCGTGTTTTCGAGGCCTTCGTTCGAGCCGTAGACACCGATCATCATCTCGGTCTTGTCGTAGTAGGGCGCGAGCTCGGTGTAGGAGATCGGCCAGTCGAAGCCGAGGCCGTCGCGGCTGCGCGGCTTGAAATCGTAGTCGCCGAAGCGCAGCGAGATGCGGCCCCAGTGATTGGTCCTCCCGCCGAGCATGCGGGGGCGCCACCACCAGAAATCTTCCTGGGTGCCCGGCTTGTCGCCATAGGGCTCGCCGGGGACCTGCCAGCCGCCGCCGACGGTGGCGTCGTAGTGGCCGAAGGACCGGTCGGGGGTCGCCTTGCCGCGCAGGGGTGCCTGCTCGGGCGTATGGAACATCGGGGTTTCCTTGACCGGGTCGTAATTGCGACCGGCTTCCAGCATCAGCACCTTGACGCCGTTCAAGCTGAGCAGCATGCCCATCATCCCGCCGCCGGCACCGGAGCCGACGATGATGACGTCATATTCGCGGAGGGACTTTCGATCGGTGAGAAGGGCCATGGATTAGCGGGGAGGCTAACAGGCCCGGCCGGGAAGGAAATGGGAAGTTGTGCGGCCGGCCATGTTGGTGCCGGACGCCGGGTCACTTCGCGTAGATCTCGACCTTGGAGGCGGAGATGAAGGCCTTGCGCGAGACCTTGCGAAGTTCCTTGCTGCCCTTGGCGAGGAGCGAGGTTTCCTCTCCTTCGGCGATGATGCCGGACGGGCGGAAGTCGGCGGTCTTCGATTCTTGGGCGACGGTGACCATGCCTTCGGGGACGGCACCGGCAGATGCCTTTTCGCCGTTGTGAAGTTCGCCAAGGCCCATGCCGAATTTCGAGGCACCGAGCAGCACCTTGTTGAAGGCTGGGCCGAGTTTGGCGGAAAGGGTTCCGTCTTTGCCGATGATGAATTCCTTCGCGGTGTAGGCAGCGAGGGAGCCAAAGGTGAGGGCAAGCAAAGCGACAACGACTTGTTTGCCGCGGGGGGAGCGGTTCTTTTTCATGGGGGTGGGGGATGTGTCGTTCCGGGGTGAAATGACGAAGGGATAAAAGGCTAGGTCAAAGCGAAATTCAAGGAGTCTTTGATAATCTACGTGATCGCGTAATCCCCGCGGAGTTCCCGCGGGAATTGACCCTGCGGGAGTGGCGGGCAAGCTTATCGCTGTGACCGGTGAGTTGATTCTGGGTATTGATCTGGGGACCACGCATTCAGCGGTGGGTGCGGTGGAGTCGGGCTTTCCAATCCTGTTGGCGGATGCCGACGGCCGTCGGATCACGCCGAGCGCCGTGTGGTTCGGCGCGGACGGAGCCGTGGAAGTCGGTCGGAAGGCGCTGCGGCGGCGGATGGTCGAGCCCGGCCGGGTGGTGACCAGCGTGAAGCGGCTGATGGGTCGGCGGCATGGCGAGGAGCGGGAGTTTTGTGTGCCGATGGAGCGTGCGGCGGACGGCGGGGTAACGGTGCTCGGGCGCACGCCGGAAGAAGTGAGCGCGGAGATCTTGAAGGAGCTCAAGCGGATCGCGGAGATGCGGCTGGAGCGGCAGGCAAGCAAGGCGGTGATCACGGTGCCGGCGTATTTCAACGACGCCCAGCGCGCGGCGACGAAGCGCGCCGGGGAGCTGGCCGGGCTGGAGGTGGTGCGGATTCTCAGCGAGCCGACCGCCGCGGCGCTGGCCTACGGATTGGACAAGCTGGGCGATCGCTCGCGGGTCGCGGTCTACGATCTAGGTGGCGGGACTTTTGACCTGTCGGTGTTGGAAATGCAGGACGGCGTGTTCCAGGTGCTGGCGACGCGCGGTGACACGCGGCTGGGCGGCGACGACCTTGACGGGGCACTGGCGCGGCACTGTGCGGCGGACTTTGACACGCTGGACGCCGGGGCGAAAGTCAGGCTGATCGAGGAGGCGGAGCGGGTGAAGTGCGCGCTTTCGGAGCGGGAGAGCGAAACCTTCCGTGCGCCGTTCTACGATGGATCTCGTAGTTTGGAAACGGAACTGAGCCGCGCCGATCTGGAAGCGCTGGCGAAGCCCTTCATCGCGCGGTCGCTGACTTGCTGCCGCCAGGCGCTTTCGGATGCCGGGATCAGCGTCGCGGAGCTGGATGCGGTGGTGCTGGTCGGCGGCAGCACGCGGATCCCGGCGGTGCGCGCGGCGGTGGCGGAGTTGTTTGGCCGCGAGCCCGATCTTTCGCAGCATCCGGACGAGGCGGTGGCGCTGGGCGCGACGATCCAGGCCGGGGTGCTCGGCGGGACGCTGCGCAAGATGGTGCTGCTCGATGTCACGCCGCTGAGCCTGGGCGTGGAGACTTTCGGCGGGCTGATGAACGTGATCATCCCGCGCAACACGACCATCCCCTGCAAGGCGGGCGAGATGTTCACCAACGCGGCGAGCGGCCAGGTCTCGATGCGGCTGCGGGTGCTGCAAGGCGAGCGCGAGATGGCCCGCGACAACTGGGAATTGGGGAATTTCGAGGTGCCCTTCGCGCCGATGCCGAAAGGTCAGGCGCGGGTCGGCGTGCAGTTCCGGATCGATGAAAACGGCATCCTCGAGGTACTGGCGCGCGACGTTGGCACCGGCCGCGACACGGTGGTCGAGATCCGCAACGCGGCGGTGGACGTCGATGACGTGGCGGTCGAAAAGATGGTCGGCGAATCGGTCGAATACGCCTTCGACGACATGGCGGAACGGGTTTTCACCGAGGCGAAATTGAAGGCGGAGGAATTATTGCCCGCGGTCGAGCAGTCCTTGGCTGATGCCGGAGACCTCGTTTCCGCGAGCGAACGGACGGAGATTGAGCAAGCCGCGGAGGTGGTGCGCGAGGCCTTGGCAGCGGGTTTACCGAATCCTCTGAAGGCGGCGGTGCAGCGGCTCGACAAGGCGACCGAGGCCTTCGCCGCGGCGCTGGTGGAACGGGCGATGGAGGAGGCCTTGATGCGGCGGATGTGATCCGCAGCCTTTCTTGGCACTTGGGACTTGGAACTTCCCCCACTTGCAACTTTCGGCTGGTACACGAGGACGGGATCGAACCGCCGACCAACCCGGTGTAAGCGGGCCGCTCTACCGCTGAGCTACTCGTGCTTTTTGCCGCGGACGGCGGACCTTCGTCGAAAACGGGCCGGTCCTGCAAGCGCGGAGTCGCTGCGGGCTTGCGGGTGGCGGGAAGGAGTGGTTTTCTCGCCGCCCCAACATGCATTTGCGCTTCACCGAAGATGAACTCGGCACCTTGGTCGAAATGGTCAGTTTGGCCGCCGAGGTTGCGTCCTGGAACGAACGCCCCGGCGCGGAAGAAGGCGTGGCGGCCTATGAGGCGCTGGAAGACAAGGTGCTGGAAAAAGCCAAGCATGCCGGGCTCGGCGAGCATGTCGATTTTGACGAGGAGAAGCAACGCCACCACCTGACGACCGAATACCAGGAAGGCTCGTTTTTCCAGCAGTGCTACGACGAGTTCCGCAACGAGGTCTTCTGGGAGGAGCTGGTGATCCGCTTGTCCGACCGCGACCTCGCACGGGTGATCGGCTTGGCTGCTTGGGAAACGCTGAGTGAGGAGGACCGCCGGGCGCAGACGCAGGACATTGAGAAGCGCTACTGGGAGGAGTTTTCGAAGAACGGCATCGAGCGCCTCGCGGTGATCTTTCCGCATGCGGAAGGTTAGGCAGGAGCTAACATGGCTGTGGACTTCGAGGAACCGCTCGCGATGGGTTGCTGCTGACTGCCGAGAAGGGCGAGCTTTTTATCGCATCGCGGTGTGGGTCTGCAACGTGATCGGCGCGACGTCCTTGGTCGCGGGGGTCCTCGTCGCTGGTGCGAAGTAAAGGCATTTCATTTTTGACTACGGAGGACTGAATCCAAGTTTCAGATCGAGATGCCGAGGCGGGCCAACTGCTTAGCCGCGGCTTCCGCCCAGCCTCGGTTGGCAGCGGGTGAAGCCGGCGAAGGATGGAGGACCCGGCCGAGGGTGGCAGTCGAGCCGGTCCGAGCCGCCGCGGCCTTGAGTCGCTGTTCCGCGAAAGCACCGACGCCGATCAAGTACTGGGGATCCAGTAGCTCGATCGCCCGCGCGAGATGGTCGAGGCAGGCGCTTTCCACCGGCTCCATCTCGGTGACGGGCAGCTTGTCCGGAGTCAGATTCGAGCCAGTGGCACTCATCCAGACCAGCGGGCAGTAGTTCAGGACGAAGTGATCACGGAAGAAATCCCCGGCCTCCGGGAAGCGCTCCGCGAACAGCCCCCACAAGCGACGGCCGCTGACCTCGGACTTCGGGCATTCGAATCCTTCCACCGGACGCTTTGGGTGCTCCGCGGCCGGTTTTCCGACCGGCGCGGAAATACCCATCCAGTCGCGCACGGCAGCGATCTCGCCGAAGGGTACGCCGGTCTGCGCCATGCCGAAGGGTCCAGGTTACGGTCCTTTTTTAACGGCTTCCCAAAGGGGGGGAGCGGGGGGAAGTAGAACATCTTGAAGGTGATCTCGCCTTTCCCGACCACGATCTCGCGTGTGATGGCCTCGACCACTCTCCGCTTCTCGGGCTTCGAGAGCCGCGGCCATTTTGAGTACAGGTCGCGGGTCTCGCTCAGGATGTGGTCCGCGTTCAGCGTCTCGACCTTCAGGAGGTCCACCTCCGCCTCGACGGTAGCCAGCTCCTCGGCGAGCTGCTTGCGGCGAACCTCGAGGGGCGAGAAGCGGTCCTCGAACGAGTCTCCCTCGAGCACTCCCTTTCGGTGCAGCTCGATCAGGCCGTCCGCCTCCGCCACGATTCGACGGTGTTCCTTTCTCAGCGTGCCCAACAGCTGCTCCTTCGCTTCGAGGGTCTCGTCGGCGAGCTTGAGGTATCCCTCCACCTGGCCTCGGGTGTGGAGGTAGCGAGTGAGCTCGCCCCGGTAGAGGCGTTCGAGGTCCTCGACGCCGATCTTCACCCGGCATCCCTTCCTCCGGCAGGCGTAGTAGGGGCTGTTGCTTCGGACATAGAGCTTGTTCCCGCATTGGCAGGCCGCGAAGCCGGCAAAGAGGTGGATCGGCTTTCGTCCGGCTCGTCTCGCCGGCCGGGCATTCTCCTCAAGGATGCGCGCACACTCGTTCCAGAGTTCCTCGCTGACGATGGGCTCTACCGGAACCTCAACCCACTCGGATCGGTTCTTCGCCTCCACCCTTTTCCCGTTTGCCGAAAGCCGGGTATGGTTCGCGATCCTGATACCCTTTGCGGTCGAGTCTCTGAGCAGGCGCAGCACCGTCGTCTTCGAGAACGGGGCTCCTGCCCTGGTTCGGTAGCCTGCATCGTTCAGGATGGTCGCGACCGTGCGCAGCCGGCGATGCTCCGCGAAGAGTTCGTGAAGCCTGCGCCGAACGGGAGCTTCGTCCGGGTCTGGAACCAGTTCCTTGCCTTGCCAGCGGTAGCCGAACGTCGCTTGGCCACCCAGGGGCTTCCCGAGCTTTGCGCGGATGGGCACGGACGCCGCCACTCGGTCGGAAATCTCCTCACGCTCCCATTGGGCCATCGCGGCGAGCAGCGTGTAGAAGAAGCGTCCGGCAGGCGTGGACGTGTCGATGGCCTCCTGCAGGCTGACCAGTCCGGCATCGTGCTCTTGGAAGGTGTCCGCGAAGTCCAGAAGCTCCTTCGTGTTGCGGGCGAGGCGCGCAAGCTTCGAGAAGATCAAGGCTTGGATGCGTCCCTCTCGCAGGTCGTTGAGCATCCGCTTGGCCTCGGGGTGGTCCTTGACCGACTTGCCGCTGACCGCTTCGAGCTTGTAGGCCTTGGCGACCACCCAGTCCCGCGACTCGGCATAGGCGCGTGCGCGTCGCTCGTGGTGCTCCGGGCTGTCGCCTTGCGCCTGGTCTTCGGTCGAGACGCGAATCCAGATCCCTACCCGCAGTGCGTTGGAGGTCTTTGGCATTCCCACCCATACAACATGTGCGGAGCGTACTGCAACTGCATTCGGCCCCTTTTCAAAGTCCCTCTGCAGGCTCGCTGCCGCTACTTCTCTTGCGGCGGATCGCCCTTCCGATGGCCTCGTCAACCTCCCGCCGGATGCGTTCCATGACGTGCTGGGGCGGCGGCTCGAACTCGGTGGTGACCTTCCAGCCGGACTTGTCGGTGGTGGTGCTTTCCGTTTCAGCCGCCCAGCCGACGATCAGCTCCAAGGCCTCTCGCGGGGAGCAGAATACCAGCTTGGAGAATACTTCCGGGGTCTCCGCCCGTTCAGCCTTCGCTCGGACCGCTTCCAGCTTCGACGGGTCCTCGCTGACGAGGCAAACCGTGTCGAACCCTGCCCGCAGGCATTTCGCCAGGTTCTTGGCCTCGTATCGCGAGTCGTTGCCGACGGAAATCTCGATGGCGATCCTGAGATCCGACTTCCGGAGGACGAGGTCGACGCGCCCGCCGGGTACGGTCTCTTCGGTTAGGACGGAAAAGTTCATGCCTTCCGCCTGCAGCTTGAGCAGCCTCTTCAGGGACTCGTGGAGTTTTTCGCCTTTGGAGGACTCCTCGACGTCCTCGGCGGGCCTGGTGACGGCGGACGGTGCGGCAGAAACCTCCGGCCCGGGCGCCGTTGGGAGTTCGGCGGGTGGCCGTGCTTGCGGAGGCTCCGGTGCTCTCGAAACGACCGGCTTCTGCGGAGCTGGGTGGGCATCGCCGGTTTCCGGCAAGTCGTCGTGGCTCTTCGTGGTAGAGAGCTCAGCCGCAACCTCGGCCCTCGGACGACCATAGAGGCTTCGGGAACGGGTGCGGATCTCCTCCATTCTGCCGCCCCCCGCTGTCCCGGCTGCCTGCCTTGGGGTGACCCTGAAGCTGAAGTCCTGGTCAGCGCCTCCGACCCGGCCGATGGCGCGACCGATCGGGAGTGAAACCAGGTCCGATGCCTCGAAGTTCGAGAAGCCTTCCGCCATCCGCTTGGCATCGCGGTCGCCCAGCCTGAAGCACGCGCGAATATGGGCGTTTGTGGTGAGGGCGTCCGCCACCGCCCCATTTGCCTGCTCGATCTGGGCCATCCCCTGGTGGGCGAGAATCAGGCCCATGCCGTACTTCCTCGCCCCAGAGAGGATCGAGGCCATCGAGTCCGTCATGAAGAAGTGGCACTCGTCGACGTAGAGCCAGAACGGCTTCCGGGCCTCCGCGCGCTGCGCCTGACGGCCCATGACCAGCTGGTGGAGCTTGGCGACGAAGAGCGACCCGAAGAGTCGAGCGTTCTCTTCGCCCATGAGGCCGAAGGGAAGTCGCACCAGCAGGATCTTCGACTCGTCCATCACTCTGGCCAAGTCAAGCCGGCCCCCTTTCTGGCAGACCATGAACCGGATCGGCTTCGGCCTGAGAAACGCATTGAGCCGTGTGACCACCGAAGCTTCGGGCCTTCCGGAAAGCAGCGGGAACTGCTTGTCCCAGAAGTAGACAACCTCCGGGTCTGCCACCGAATCGAGAAACGACTTTCGGTATGGCTTCTCGATCAGGAATCGCCGCAGGTCTGCGAGCGTCCCTCCCTCGGGGTGTTCCAGCATCGCGAGGATTGCGTTGCTGAGGATCGCGGTCATCTGGTCGCCCCAGCTCGTGGCGAAGCTTCTGAACACCGAGCAGAGATCCGAGGCCAGCAGCCCCTTCTCAAGCTCCGTATGGGCTGACAGGATGTTGAAGGCGATTGGGAAGTCCTCGTCCGAAGGATCAAGCAGGATCACGTCGTCGAGCCGGTGGGGCGGGATCGACTCGGCTACGGTCTCGATCAGGTCGCCGTGGGGATCGATCACCGCGAGGCCGGCTCCGTTCTCCATGTCTTGGAGGATCATGTCGGCCATCAGCGTGGACTTTCCCATGCCCGACGCGCCAATCACGTGCATGTGCCGTAGCCGGGCATCGTCCGCGACCACGACGTTGCGAGCCTCGCCCAAGTGCTCGTTGACTCCGAGTCTTGCGCCGCGGCCTGAAGTGAGGGCCTCCGGCGCGCGCACCGTTCGCAGCACGGGTCGAAAGAGCTTCGGACTCCCCGCCGACGGCAGGTTGGCTACGATCGCGAGTTCTTCCGCGTTCAAGAGCATGCCGAAGCGGCGGGTTCGGCGGGCGGTCACGTCCGAGAGCGACGGACCCTCCCGGGCTTGCAGTCGATTATTCCCGCCGAGACAATCCAGGCAGCCGGCGATCCGGGAAAGGATCTCTCCGGTCCGCGCCGCGCTATCGGTAACGGCTGCGGCACGCAGAACGACCGCAAATAGCGGAGCCGACAGCTTGCGAGCGGTGGCTTGAACCAGCTCGGCACTGTCGCTGAAAACCGGCTGCCCGTTGGGACGACGCACCGTTCGCAACAAACTCTCCGCCCAGCCGTGACGCACGGGCTCAAACAGCGTCTGAACGACGGCTCTCTCACCGCAGCGCAGGTCTCCCAAGACGGCGACGATTCCAGTCAAAGGGTCAGGTCCGGCCAGCGTAAGCGGAAAGTGAACGTAAGTCTTGAGGGCAAAGTCCATCACCCCGCTTCCGATCCGCGCCTCGCCCGGAAGCAACTCCGAAAGCGTATCCTTCTCGATGGAGAAGTGGATGCCCTTGAACTGCGCGACCGCCATGCTGCGAACGAAGGGCGCGTCGGCGTCGTCCGCGACAAACTGGGCGACAACCTTGTCCGCCTCACCGACCAGCTCGAACGAGAGCATGCTCGGCAGGCCGGACATCGCAGCGGCGAACTGGGCAAAAGTCTCCCGTCGCAGGGAGGACTTCGGCTCAAGATGAGCCAGGATCCCACTCAGGGGAGAGGCCGAGTGTTCGCGATACTCGAACTCCGGATCGGGGTCGATATCGATCTCGGGAACAGGCCGCCGGGTTCCTTCCCAAAGCGATCCCAGAATACCTGGTCGGCGAGCCGAATCCGAAGCCTGCGCGGGTCCTCTCAATCGATAGCCGGGAAATGGGGCGAAGGGTGGTTCGGGCCTAACGAGCCCATGCTGTGCCGGGAGCTTGCCTCCTGCCAGCATTTCATAAGCGCAGAACTGCTCGGTTAGCCGGTGTTCTAGGTCGGCCATGGACGTCGCAGCAATTCGAGAAACCTGCCCCACAGGCCCCAACCGGTAGTGGCGTGCTCCTCGGTGAACTTCACTCCTCCGGGCGTTTTCTCGCCGACCGCGGCCTCCACTGCCGCGCGCACGAGGCCGTCGACGGTCTGGAGGTACATCTGGCGCGTGTCGTCGCGGAAGTACGAGTTGCCGCGGAAGTAGCGCTCGTGGAACGCGCCGACGACGGGAGTCCTGAGAAGGATGGCGTCAACCCCATAGAGCTGAGTCGCAGTCAGGCAGTTGAGCAGGAAAATCACCGCGGCCCCGTTCAGCAGGAAGATCGCGGGACCGCCGATGAGCCCGAACACGGCCACGTGCACGAGCAGCACGCAGCTTACCAGTATTGCCATCACGACTACCTCCCAAAGTTTCAAGCTCATCGGGATCTCTCCGAACCGGCACGAGAAGAACCACGAGGTTCCGAAGGGCGCGGAACACACGTCAAACACCAGCCGCTCCCTTCTCAGCCTCAGGTATCGCCGCCGGGCCCCGAAGATGCCGCCCTCGCTGAACTCGATCTCGGTGATCTCCAGGTCAGGCACTCGCTTCGCTTCCACCGCGTCCCTGACCATGAGGTAGAAGTCGTCCGTCGAGATCTCGAAATCTTGGACGAGAACGTGCCACTTCGAGTTCAACCGCAAGTTCTTCAGTTCCCAGATCCCGAACATACTCACTTCACTCCTTTCGCTTGTTCGCGGGCAATCTTGAACTGCCCGCCCGCTGTCTCCCGAAGCCCCAAGGTGATGGCAACCTTCCGGTCGGATACCGACCCGTCGCGCTTCACGATGGCGTAGGACCGGATCGTGTAGCTGGCGGTCCATCCCGTCTCGGTCCGCTTGGCCAGAACCTCGCCGATCACCGTTTCGGAAAGCTGGTCGTAGCGGGGAAGATAGTCAGCCTGGTCCTTCCGAATGCGATCTGGCGTCACGACACCCCTTCCAGCCATCTCGACGGACTCAGCATAGTCTGCGACAAACCCTTCCACGTCGTGCTTGGCCACCTTCGAGTGGTGCGCCCGAACAAAGTCTTCGATTCTTTCGTGGGGCCCATCCCGTTCCGCCGCGATCTCCGCTTTCAGTTCCGCCTCCTCTTCGCGCACGGGTTCAGCGTCATATGCCTTTCGAACTGCGGTTCCGGTCCCGACAGCCATGGATTCAGCCTGATAACCCAGGAACTCGAATCCCGCTTGGCTTGGTCTGAATTCCGGAACTCCCCAACGGCGGCTTGGAAACCGCCTTTCCGAGGGCTTGGCCGTCTCCGGTGACGCTTTGGACCACCAGCGCTCCAATTCACGGCCTACGAGCAAGACCGCGGAACCGTTCTCCCAGACGTGAAGACAGGCGACCACGTCGTTCGATTGGATGGGGAAGTAGCTCTCTGCCACGACGAAAGTTCCGGCTTCACCATCTTGCGAATCGATAAACACGAGGGCTCGGACTTTCGAAGTGTCCGGACCGACGATCCTCCCGTTCAAGGGATTGACCATGGGCGCGTAGACAAACGCGGCGAGCTCGCGTTGCGATGTCACCCGCCTAAGGAAATCGGATGAAAGGTCCGGCAGCGTGACGCCATACTGCTTGTCCGAATCCTCTTCCGTGAAGCCGAGATAATTCACCCGAGAACCCTGATCGGATATCACAACCACCTTGGACGCGTCGGGCGAGATGAGGATCTCCGCTCCCGCTCGAATGGGTTCCACCAAAATGGGGTTGGCACGCCCCGAACGCAAATCCGCAGCGTATAGCACAGGCTGCGAGTTCCATTGCCATCCCATCGTCTCCAGCGGCGTGGTCGCCACATCTGGGCGCGGCCGGATGCGCAGCCGGCAGCGCGCCGTCGAAGGAAGCGGATCGACGAGCGCGGAACGAGAACTGGGGTTGCCTCCGTATACCCTCTCGAACCTCAACGACTCCAGATCGAGCGTTCCAACCTGCCTCTCACCCTCGACAAGTCGCACCTCAAGTTCTTTCTCCCAGCGGGGTGCGCCGGCAACGGCTTCGGCTCGCAGTGGCAGCTGGATTGTCGGGTGGCCATCAAGACTGAGGATCCAGAACGGTGTGGGAGAATCGCAGATGCAGAAAATCCGCCTTGAGTCGGGAGACCAAGCGATGCCGCGAATCGGAGGCGTCGACCGGAACATGCCAATCTGTGAGTCGTCGGAGAGGTCGCGGGCGGTTAAGGCCTCGCCTTGATCGCTGGTGAAGGCGAGTGCCTTCCCGTCGCGGGAATAGGCGGCCAAGGCACCGGGGAACAGCCCCGAAATCGGTCGGCTGGCGATCACCTGCAGCCGCTGGGGCTCCATGGTGGAGAATCCAGGAGGAACCTCGTAGCTGAAACGGGGCAGGGGCGGACTTGCAGGGGGAAGACCAGGAACAGTGGTCCCGTTCGGCAACGCGGGCCGACTAGCCGTCTCGGGTGAGGCGACGACGGCAGGCGCGGGGACCCGCCGAGCCAGAAAGGCGAGGACGCTAGGGGAAAGAAAACAAAGGACAAAGGTGGCGACGGCGGCGTTGACGACGACTCCGACGCTCCGGCGACGCGGGGACGGTGCAGCGTCCTCGCGTCCGCCCGGATCCTGGAAAGCGCCTGAACGACTGATACCGATCACGGCACCAAGGGCGCCGATTGCGACTGTTGGAAAGACTGTGAGGAGTATGCCGGAGGTCGAAGAGACTGTCGGGACTACCCACGAATAGTCGCCTGGGGGAACGCCTTGAAACAGCTCTCTGATCACACTGGCCAAGAGCACCATTCCTCCACCGGCCAAGAAGATGATCGCACCCATTCTCGCGCCAAGCCTGGCACCCGAGGGGAGGATCGAACGAACGGGAACTACGGACGTGTTGGCGCGTGACGCGGCAAGGTGGGCACTGCCGAAGGAAAGAAGCATTAGCATCAGGATCGCACTCAGTGCGGGGGGAACCTGGCGCTCCAGCGGCAGGCACACGAACAACATGAGTGGCAGTGCGGCGACCCCCGCCAGGCAGGCGAAGAGGTCGCCTTTCGCCGACGTCCGGAGGAATCCCGCGCAGTCGGAGATTGATCGCTGTAGCACGAGATCGCCCATTCAGGGGAGCCCAATAGCGAATGCTGTGAGTGTTTGCAAGATGGGGATGCACTTTCTGTGTGGCATTAAGTTAAAGGTACGGCATGTCGGAATTTCAGGAGCGACACGCGCTCGGTCGATCCAGACTTCAAAATAGGCCTTCCCGGCCATCGCTATGGTTGCGTCCTGGTCGTGATTCTTGCGTTGGTCATGGTAAAGCATCTCTTCGCCGTTTAGCTTCACGTGAGCTGCGGCGGGGCCTTCCCGGGCGTCGCACCTTCGTCTGTCCGCCTGTCGAGCTCCGCACTTCCCCTGCGTCCACTTGGCACACCACTGGAAATATGGTACAATTCGCAGCGAGCTTGTTTGCTGTATAACGGCTCCTTCAGCTCTTCATGCGTCTATCCGACGAAGCATTGGAATCACTCCGCGGGGTTCTCACCGAACTCGGCTTTTCCAAGGAACTGGAAGCCGCTTCGAAGGACGATCTGGAGGAGCTCGCTTCGTTCCTGCTGAATCTCACCGCCGCGGCCGTGAAGACCCGCGAGCGGATGAGGATGGTGGGCCGCGACCTGCCGCCGTCCGCATTCCCAGATGAGGAGGAGCGGCCGGTCCAGTCGGCGCTTCCGGGATTCGGCGATTGATGCGCGGGATGGCCGCACGGATCGACCGTGCTTCCATCCTGCCTATGAATCCGCGGAACCAATATGAACGAGGCGAAATCGCCGCATTCCGCTACGGTGTCTACACCCGCAAATCGTCCGAGTACGAAGACTCCCAGATCCAGTCCATCCAGCGCCAGATCGACGACCTGTCAGAGCTGATCGACCGCGACGGGCTGGCGATCCACCAAGAGGTACTCAAGGAATCTCAGTCGGCCTTCCACCCCGGCCGAAGTGACTTCGCGAAGCTCGTGGCATGGACCAACGAGGGACACATCAATTCCTGGCTGTGCTGGCACGCCAATCGACTCTCACGCAATCCGGTGGACGCTGGAACCATCGTCTACCTGATGGACCAGGGAAAGCTCCACCACATCCGCACCCGGGAGCGAATCTACTACAACACGCCGACCGACAAGTTCATGCTCCAGATGGAGTTCACGATGTCGAAGAAGGACTCCGATGACAAGAGCGTGCTCGTGCGGAGCGGCATCATGCGGCGCTATCGCCGCGGGTTCCCGAGCAGCTACCCGCCTCCCGGGTTCCTCCTTCGGGGAAGCGGCAGGTCGGGAAGCTCCGTATGGGTCGTCGACGGGGCGCGCTTCCGGAAGGTGAAGCGGCTATTCGCGAAGTTCTTGGAGGGGAAGAGCAGCCTCAGTTCGATCTGCGCCTACGGCCGGGACATCGGTCTCACGAGCGTGAAGCGCCTCACGCTGGGAGGGCGAGGCCTCAGCCGCTCGACGATCCACGCGACGGTGCTGACTAATCCGGTCTATGCCGGGTTCTTCTTCGGCAAGGACGGCCAGCGCTACGAGCTCGACCGCACTCTCCCGAGGGCGATCACCGAGGACGAACACGAGCGCATCCAGACGATTCTGGGCCAGCGGCGGCCCTACGACAAGAAGGCGGCATCCCCCAAGGTCGCGGCCTACCGCGGGCTGATCCGTTCCCCGGCCGGCGACCCGCTGGGCGTGGAGCACAAGACGCAGCTGATCTGCGACTGCAGGCGCAAGTTCTCCTACCTTCGGCGTTCGCAGTGTCCCTCATGCGGTCGGGAGATCTTGTCGCTCAAGTCGCCCCACTTCCTCTTCTATACCTACTACTATTCGGTCCGTGATCGGAAGAGCCCGGCCGCGACCTCGCGGGTGGTGGAGGAGAAGTTGATCGACGAGTTCGTCATCGAGAACATCGCCCGGAAGATGGCGATCTCCAAGCCGCTGCGCGACTGGGCCGTCCGCTATCTTGCGGAACTGCGGGACGAGGAGCTGCGCGACCGCAGGAAGGAGGCAAAGCGGGAGGAGGAGTTGGCAAAGGCGTACGCTACCAAAAGAAAGAGGCTGCGCGACCTCTACCTTGCCGGGCAGGTGAGCGACGAGGAATACCGGAGCGACCTCGCCGAGCTTGCGCTCGGGTTCGAGCGGGAGGAGCGCGGCTTCGCGCTTCGCGACGACTGGCAGGAGGACACCACGAAGATCCTCGACCTGGCCGTGGAGCTTGAGAATGTCCTCCGGCACGGGACCGCTGAGGCAAAGCGGCAGGCCGTCCTTGACTTGAGTTCGCACCTATTGTGGGACGGGACGAAACTGAGCATTTCCAACGCGAAACGGGTGGATTTGCTCATAAATGGCCTCCAGGAGATGCGGGAGCAAAATCCGGCGTTCGAACCTGAAAAAACCGTTGATACATCAGGCCAGAATGGCCTTTTCGTGAGTGTCTGTCCGACTTGGTGCAGCTTGTTGGACGAAGTTCGCACCTGTGGCGGACTCTTATCCACAGGTAAGCGAGGGAAGGCCGCGTAGGAATAAGGCTCGTTCGACACGTTCGTGAGAGGAAAGCCGAGGGACGAGCGCCTTCGTGGGATAATGGTCCCATGAAAGGGGACAAGGAGTTCAAGGCAGAGCTGCGGAAGGCGGAACGATCAGGACTCGTTCCTGTCAGGAGCCTGGATGTGTGGCAAAAGGGACGCGAGGACGGGTTGAGGAGGAGGCTCAGGGAGGCCGAGAAGCGCGACCGCATAGTGGCTGGGGCAAAGGACTTCGCAGCGCGCTTCGAGAACGTGATGAGAGAGCTGGCGGAGGAGTAGGGCCTCGTCCACGAGGTGCCGATTCGCTAGCTCCTCACTTTCGAGGAGCTAGCATAGAAAAAGGCCGCCGTCCCAGTGGGGAGGCGGCCGTTTTTGATTGGCAAGGTCGCGTGGTCACTTGCTGCATTGCTCCAGCGATTCCATCATCACCTCGTGGGTAATGCCGTGATCGCCGTCGCTCCTGCAGCATCGGAATATCTGCTTGAGGTCTGCAGTGCCGCTGCTTAGCGACAGGGCCTTCTCCAGTATCTTTCTTCTGACCCGGGGACTCGGAGCGCTGGTGCGCTCCCATATTGCGATGCATGCCGCACAGGTGTCCGACTTCCTGAGGTCAGTCTCTGCGATGTCATCGATCTCCCTTTGGGCCAGTGCCATGGAACAGGTCGCCCTGCTCCACGGTCCGTGGTGGATGACCTGTTCCAGTGCAAAGGTCGCGTCTGCGTTCGTCTTGATTTGCGCCGCCCGATGGAGCGCGCGAACCTTCTCAAGAAGTGCACACTCGTGCCACGTTCCTCTCGGAATTACGCCGAGGAGTTTGAGGCAGTCCTTGGCGGTCTTGCAGTAGTGCAGGCACGTAACGAACGCGTCGATCTCGGCGTCGGGGAGACCGATCGAGTTGACGAGCGCCTCTCTAGCCTGGGCCGCGTTTCGGACGCGGCCGTTCGTATTCTGCAATCGCCTCTCGCATTTCTCGATCGCGCTTCTTCGGCAGGTCGGGTTGGGAGCGATTCGCAGAAAAGTGCGAGTCTCCTTCGGCCGGTCCTCGTTGGACAATGCCTCTAGGAAGCGTCTCTGCGAAAGTGTCGCTGTGATCTGTTCCTTGGTCAGGCCAAGAAGTGTCGCTGTCTTTCTGATGGCCTGGGGCCCGAACTTGCGGTTGGTTGTTCTTTTTTCAGTCATGGCACCAGGGCAACCCGATGGGCGGAACAGGTGCCAGGACCGAAGGGGAGCTTTGTCCAGATACTATACTTTTAGTAGCAGGCGTCAAGCGACGCAAAGGGGACCTCCGTTCGGAGGCCCCCAAGCTGGAAAATGCTTCTCGGTTACTGCTTCTGCAGTGAGAGGGTAAGGACCGTCCGATCAGCCTCCTGATTGTATCACTTCGTTTTCCGTTCCGGATTCCCGGGCTGGTCCTCCGCGACGTAGATCCTGAACCCCGTCCTGCGGACCGTCCTCGCCACCAGCCTCCCGTGCCGCACCAGCGCGGCGATCCTCGCCGGGGTCGTCTTCATATGCGCGCACAGGTCGCCCGTCGTGCACCACCTGTTCCTGTCCCTCGTGACGTATGCGGGCAGGGTGCCGTCCGCTATCGCCTCCGCGCACGCGGCGCAGAGGGGGCCGTGCTCCGTGATGGAGACCGGCTCGCTCCTCCTCGCCGTGCGGCAGAGCCCGCATTCCGCGGGAGGTCCCGGGACGAACCTCTCGCCCGGCGGCGCGGAGCCGTCCCTTGCGTCCGCTGGCAGGTTGGCGAGGCGCGCCAGGAAGCGCTCCGCGACCTTCTTCGCCTCGGCGTATGGGAGGTCCAGCCCCCAGTCCGCCCTCGCGATGCGGCGGAACTCCTCGACCGCCTTCCTTCCGAGTCTTACTTCCTTCATGTTTTCGCGCGGCGTTACCGGCAAGCCGGACCGCGCGGGAGAAGCGTACCACGAACGCAATACTCTAGGAGGTCAGCCTCGCTTGCTCCTTGGCTCTCCTTTCTTCATAATGGGGCAATGCGCGTATCAAAAATTGTCCTGAAGGACTTCAAGAGGTTCGACGACCTCACTATCGATCTCGGCGATCAGCCCGCCAAGATTATCGCAATCGTAGGACCGAACGGCTCAGGGAAGAGCTCCGTATTCGATGCGTTCGAGGAGATGGCCAAGCAGCACAAGGGAACGAATAGTGCAATGCCCGCGAGCTACTTCTCAAAGGCCGCGTTCAGCGAGGAGCCCGAGAAGCGCGCGGAGGCCTACGAGCGCATGAGGGCAATCGCGATCTTCAAGCCGGACGGTACGTCCACGTTCGGGAAGAAGAGCTTCTACATGAGGACAGCCTACCGATTTACCGCAAGCCTGCAGGTTGAGGAGGTTCGGGCCCAGCCGGACATGGTCGATGACCAGAGCCGGCCGACCTCCTCCAGCGCGCTCGACATTCGCCTTGCGCAGAATTATCCGCGCCTGCTCGGCAGCATCATCGAGGAGGTGCTCGGAAGGCGCGACAAGACGGGCGCAGAGATCATAGCGGAGTACATGGGGCGGATCAACGATGTGCTTGAGCGCGTCCTTGAAATCAAGATTCACGATGTCGGCAACGTGGCTGCCGGACGCGGTCAGCTGTATTTCGAGAAGGGCACCTCGAAGGGGTTTCCCTACGAAAACCTGTCGTCAGGGGAGAAGGAGGTCGTGGACCTGGTCATGGACCTCGTCATTAAGGTGCCAGAGTTCAACGAGACGGTCTTCTGCATCGACGAGCCGGAGTTGCACCTCAACACCGCCATCCAGAGGAAGCTGCTCGTCGAGCTCGAGAAGCTCATTCCCGAAAACTGCCAGCTTTGGGTCGCAACGCACAGCGTCGGGTTCCTGCGGGCCCTCCAGGAGGAACTGAGGGACAAATCGCAGATACTTGATTTCTCGGAGCGCGACTACTTTAACGGGGCGCAGAACATGGTCCCGATGCGGCCAACGAGACGGAACTGGCAGCGGGTCTTTGAAACCGCACTTGAGGACCTTACTGGACTGGTGGCGCCAAAGATGGTGGTGTACTGCGAGGGGACTCCGAGGCCGACTGCCACCGGAGACGAGGCCGGTCTGGACGCGACGGTCTACAACGAGATCTTCCAGGAGGAGTTCCACGACGTTTTGTTCGTGTCTAGCGGCGGGAACGACGCGGAGAAGCATGCGGAGCTCGCCCTCAAGGTAATCGGCAAGGCCTTCGACGGCGTCGCGCTTCTGCTGCTGAAGGACAGGGACGGAATCTCCGACGCAGAAAGGGCCGATTTTCTCGCGGTTTCTCCCGAACGCCGGATGCTGGTCAGGAGGGAGATCGAGAATTACCTGTACGATCCTGAGGTTCTTGGTGCGCACGCAATTTCGGTCGGCAACACTTTCGACCGTACCACATACGAAACCTTGGTGACTGATCCCACGCAACAGGACTTCAAGGCTCCGGGCAGCGACCTGCAGGAACGCATTAAGAACCTTTGCAGGTTCCGTGGCAGCTTGGCCGACTTCAAGAAGACATTGGCGAAGCACGTTTCCCCGGACTCTGCCATCTACTCCGAGCTTCGACTGGAAATACTAGGAGTCTAGTTTTGGGGTCGTGACGAAAATAGGTGCGAACTGTCCGACTTTCCTCCCTTCCGAAATTGGGACCGTTCGAACCTATTTATACGTTGAAAAATAAGGCTAGAATGGCGATTTTCGCCATCTGTCCTGCTTGGTGCACCTTGTTGGACGAAGTTCGCACCGCTGGCGGAGGGTTATCCACAGGCGAGGGGAGGAAGGCCGCGTAGGAATAAGGCTCGTTCGGCAGGCCTGCTGGAATTCGGGCATGAGAAAGGCAAAGAAAGGGAAGATTCTCCCCCCCAAAGCCGCTCAAAAGGGCGAAGCGACGGAAACGGATAGGAGAAGAAGGGTTGAGAAAGCTCGACCGACTTCGCCATGCACTTCGAGAAGGTGATGAGGGAGCTTGCTGAGGCGTGGCTATGCGCTTAGTCTAGCGGTCCAGTGTGAGAGACTTCTCAAAGTCGTTCTAACTGCTAGAATGCATCCATGAAGATCCGCCGATTGAAGGTATCAAGGTTTCGCGGAATCAAAGAACTCGAGTGGAATCTCGGTGGTTCTACTGCGTGTTTGATTGGGCCGGGAGACTCGACCAAAAGCACCATCCTTTCAGCCATAGAATACTGCCTCTACCCAGGGTGGGGGCTACAAATCCTCGACACTGACTTCTTCGACCAGGACGTCAGCGCGCCAATAGAAATCTCCATCGTGGTCGGAGATCTCGCGAGTTCCATCATCTCGGATGACGAACTGGGCATGGCGTTGAAGGGATACGATCAGGATGCTGGAATTCTGGAAGACGAGCCGGGAGACGGGCTGGAAAGGGTGGTGGAGATCCACTTCAGAGTTTCGGGTGACCTTGACCCCGAGTGGTTCATGCTGCAGGCCGGTTCAGGAGAAAAGCGCCCTCTCGGAAGCAAGAGGCGCCTGTTTAAGGTCGTGCGCCTAACCGAACGTGTTGATTCAGATTTGGGATGGACTCGGAACTCGGCGCTCTCCCGACTGACGATGAAGCAGAGCGGAACCTCTTCCCATATTCCGGAGGTGTATCGCGCGGCCAACGCGGAGTTCGATGGTGCCGATATCGATGCGTTCAAGACAGCTGCCAGCGAAGTCGAGAGCAGCGTCCGAGATTTTGGTATTGAGATGGACAACCTCATTCCCGGACTCCTCCAGTCTTCGTTCCTGGCACGTGGAGGAGCGATCGGGCTCTACCAGGGCAAGATCCCCCTTCTTCAGAAGGGGCTTGGGACGAAGCGTCTGGTGGCTCTGGCTATGCAGATGAAGGCTGTAACCGATCATGCGATCGTTCTCGTGGATGAGATCGAGACTGGGCTCGAACCGTTCCGCATAGAAGCCGTGCTCCGCAATCTGGGATGCTTCGAGGAGCAGAAGCCAAACCAGCTCATCTTCACCACCCATTCTCCCACGCCGTTGATCAAGCTTGATGCGGAATCGCTATACTTTGTCAGGTCCGCCAACGGTAAGATAGACGTTCGAGGTCTTCCGAGACCAGTGGCGAGTGAATTCAGATCCATGATCCGAAAATGCGGCGTCGCGCTTTTCGCGAAAAAGATTGTTGTAGGCGAAGGTCCGACGGAATTCGGCCTCATTCGTGGATTCTTTGCTGCGGACAGCCGGTCGAACGAGCACGGGCTGATGTTCTTCGGCGCGGACGTGGTCCCCGGTGGAGGAAGTGATGCACCCAAGGTTGCCCTCCTAATGAGGAAGCTCGGATACGGGGTCTTTCTACTGGCCGACTCTGACAGGCCGATCAGTCCGAACAAGGCGACGCTGATCGCTGCGGGCGTGTCGGTCCACCTTTGGGCTGACAACGTCGCAACCGAGTCCAGACTCTTCGCGGATTTGCCAAATGGCGCGACTGGCGAGATGCTGGCATACGCTGTGGCTATCCATGGGATACACGGGATCGCGCATCAGCTATCGGATGTCGCTGCTGGCGAGGCGAGGTTTGATGCCTCCATAGCGAAGCTCATCGCAACGCCTCAACCTTCCTCCTTTGACAGTACCGATCGGGAGCTACTGGGAAAGGCGGCCTGCAGCAAGTATGGCTGGTTCAAGAACGTCGACGGAGGTGAGTTCCTGGGCGACTTGCTGGCCAGAAACTTCAACCAGATCGCCGGCACGCCAACCAGGCAAGGGCTCGACGAATTGATTTCATGGCTAGCGGAGGTTTCGCCATGATCGAAGAGTTCCTGGCTTCGGAGCGCGGTTTGGTGGTTGCTGCCGCGGGCTGCGGCAAGACCCATCTTCTTGTCGAGGCGGTAAAAAGGCTTCCTTCGCGCCAGCTGCTACTGACTCATACGAATGCAGGCGTCCGCGAGCTTAGGCGACGCCTGGAAAAGGAGGGCGTTCCTCCGGATCGCTTCTCGCTGAAGACCATCGACTCGTTTTGCTTTGGCTATGTGGCAGCGTATCCAAAAACGTCTGGCTGGTCCGTCTCCGGACCTCCGACGGCGGAAGAGTGGTCAGAGGTGAAAGTGGGTTTTGTTCGACTTATCCAGGAACCCTTCGTGCAGGAGATAGTCCGCGCGAGCTACTCAGGACTGTTGGTGGACGAGTACCAAGACTGCAGCGTAATCCAGCATGAGATCGTCACTGCGCTTTCGTCAATCCTACCTACGAGAGTGGTAGGAGATCCACTGCAAGGAATCTTCGATTTCGGGACAGGCCGCGACTCGATGATCGAATGGAGCGCGGTCACATCCTACTTTTCGAACCTGGGCGAGCTTACGGTGCCTCACCGATGGAAGGAATCAAACGCTCTTCTCGGTTCTTGGATAAGCGACTCGCGTGAGAGGATAGCAACAGGGCAGGCATCTTTAGGGGCATCGGCATCGGTAACGTTCAAGCTCGATGCCGATTGGCAGGAGGTGCTGAGACACCTAAACGAACTTGCCCACAATAATCCGCGGGAGTCGATCGCCGTGATTTTCCCCAAGCAGCGAAGCAGCTGCAGAAAGCTTGCGGGAAAGACAAGAAACAGGTTCGAGGTTATGGAAGATGCCGACTGCAAATCCCTTGTTGAGGATTGCAGGGTGCTGGACGAGGCGATTGCCAGGAGATGCGGGGCTGATGTTCTCAAGCGTGTTACCAGGATGGCGAAGGAATATATCGCTAGCCTGCCACCTGACATCGAGGACTGGTGCGAACGCACGGTACAAGGACGACCGCCCAGGCCACGCCGAGCCGACTATCAGAGGATCTCTGCCGCAATGTCAGAAGTTCTCCGCGCGCCCGACATCGCTTCGATTCTCGCGTTCCATGCTTCGTGCGAGGAGTGTCCGGGAATCTCCTACAAATCCCGGGAGAGCTGGCGGACTTTCCGAAAGGTTCTGTCGACGGCGTCTGCCGCGGATGGCCGGACGCTTGAGCAAGTGGTAAAGAGCATCCGGACGGAGGAGCGTGCGATGGGTAGAAGGCCGCCTCACCGCTGCATAAGCACAACTCTTCTACTGAAGGGGCTTGAGTTCGAGCATGTCGTAATTGCCCAACTGGGCGACTATGGCGGCCTGCCACTCCATCTTTACGTGGCGATCAGCAGAGCGAAAAAGAGCCTGACAATTTTCAAAATCCCATGAGAGGTAGAAGAAAAAGGCCCAATTGATTGGGCCTTTTTCTCTGCGTGGTCACACGTTTTCTGTCGTCTGCGATAGGGTGAAGACCCTTCGTGCAGTGCCTCATTTTACCATGCTCGAAAAGCAAAGGGCACCTCCGTCCAGAGGCCCCCAAGCATTGTAAAATGCTGTCATCCGAACGGCGTCCTGCGCGGAAAGCGGGAAAACCCGCTAGGCAGCTTTCCAATCATAGCATGTCCTGCCTCGGCGAGGGAAGCGAGGGGTTCTCCTTGCAGAGGAAAATCCGGAATCCCGTTCCCTTGACGGTCCGCGGCACAAGCTCCCCCGCCGCCGCCATGGACCGCACCTGCTGCTTGCTCCAGCCGATCTTGTTCACCAGGTCCCACTCGTCGTACCACGAGTCCCTGTCGGTCGCGACGGAGAGGGGAAGCGCCCTCTTCCTGAACATCATGTAGCAGGGCTCGCACTTCACGCCGGTCCTGTCGAACCACAGCTCCCGGGACTCCCGCTGGCCGCCTCCGCAGATCCAGCAGCCGTACCCCGAGTCCGCCGGTAGTCGGTAGCCGTCGGGGAACTCCCTGAGCCCCTCCTCCATCGCGCGGACCGACCGCCTGTGCCCCGCGACGTTGTCGGCGAGCGAGAGCAACCACTCCGCGACCTCGCGCGCCTGGTCCATGGTGGCGTCGACGCCGGCCTCGGCCGTGGCGATCCCGTGGAACTCCCTGAGCGCCTTCTCCGATATGTCCCATGCGCCTGACGCTACCGCGGCGGGCGGGGAAGTACAAGAAGGCGTGTCCAATTAAGAAACCCCGCGGCTCTCGCCGCGGGGTCTGGAGACGATCGGTAGACCGTCCACGCATGGGGCGAGCGGGCCCTGCTAGCCATTTGCCAGGAGGCGCGCAGCCTCCATGGCCTCAGCCTTGTCGCCACACGTGGCGATGTGCAGGTCGATCAGTTGCAGGTCTGCCATCACGCCGTAGAGCGTTCTGACCTTCCTGACTATGACCTCCTGCTGCTCGATCAGCGCGAACCCAGATACCGTCCTTCGGACAAGTATCGAGCATCCGTGTACCCGGCGGTACGACATGATGCAGTTCATGGTGTATCAGTATTTGGTTCTGAGTTGACCCTTCCCGGTTTCGCTCGTCCCTGGTCGGACACAATGAACTTCGCCATCGGGGAAGGTTTGATCTTAGCCTGATCTTCGCCCGACGTCAATTCGGATCGAAACGTCCGCTTCCGGCCAGGCATTTAAAAAGCCCTAGTCCCCGACCAGGGGGACTAGGGCCAACTCAAGGAGGACTGATAACCTCCCTTGGTTGTAGGTTAGCAAATCTTAACGGTCTGTCAAAATTTCCTAGTCGCCGTCGTGCCGAAATCGGGGAGCGACCAGACAGGAAAGGACGGTTGGACCTGGGACGCAAGCGGAAAAGCGGGCGGGAACGGGGATGAGACGCAGTGATTTCTTTAATGTCAACCAGTCCGTATCGAACCATCAGCCGCGTTGTCTCCTGTGTGCTTGGTAGCATGTTTTGACGGATCGACAGTTTTGTAGTCAGACCCGGCGCGGCCCTGTTGAGCCGCCATCCAGCGAAACGACGCATGAGGTCGGTCTCGAATATTAAATCTACGTTGAATTTAAAGGGTATTTGGGGCCTCAGGAGGCCGTTTTTATGGTTGCACCTTGTTGGACGAAGTTCGCACCTGTGGCGGACCCTTATCCACAGTTGAGGGCAGGAGGGCTGCATAATAATAAGGCTCGTTTGGCGCACCAGTCTTTTTCTGATGGAGGGGTGACGGGTCGGACAGCCAGTGGGGAGACTTTTCAGCAGGGAGCCACTGGCACTATTTTGTCACCACCGTTCATTTTTGTTGCCTTTTTGGTGGGGTTGTGGGATGCAGTAATTGTCCGTGCCTTGTGTGCGGACGCTCACCAGAGGCTTGTACAAGCCCCGTAACTCTGTTAGCATCAATGATGGACGGAGCAATGGGGCTCTGTTCTGGCTTATTAGTGCTAGGAGCCAGCCTGCTGCTAACGGGCTGGCTCCATCTCTCAACGCTCGCTTCAATTTTTGAGGCGGGCGTTTCTTGCTTGTGACCAAGTCCGATTTTGGGCATGTGTCGCATGGAAGGGGAGAAAGTCGTTAGCAGCGGCTCCCTGGAAGGTGAAATAGCCCTAATATTCCCATGAACAACACAGCAGCCCCACCGCTGGGAGAAGGCGGAATCGTCAACGTTACCCTGAGCATCTCCGTTTCGGGAGACTGCCTGTCGATTGAGAGGTTTTTTCAGCAGTTAGATGCCGGCCTCCAAAGGGTCGTGCTCCGCGAGCTGCTGAAGCATCCCCGATTTAGGGAGCACTCTGACACAGGTCGAGGCGCTCAGTCGGCAGCTTGGTACTAAATCATCTCCTTATTGCAATATCTGAGGACCTTGTGTCCTTTATGAACAGATATGGCGTCCATCGGCCGCACGCGTCCCTCAGCGACGTGTGCGGTTTTTAATTTTTTTGGCATGAGCCTCCGGGCACCCAAGGCCCCGTCGTCCTTTCGGACGACGGGGCTTTTCTCTGTTCTGTCTCTGCTCGAGGAAACACTCCGTGCGTCACTTTACCGGGCGCCGTCCGCGATCGCCTCCGCGCACGCGGCGCAGAGGGGGCGGTGCTCCGTGTTCGAGACCGGCTCGCTCCTCCTTGCGGCGCGACAGAGCCCGCATTCCGCGGGCGGTCCCGGGACGAACCTCTCGCCTGGCGGCGCGGAGCCGTCCCTCGCGTCCGCTGGCAGGTTGGCAAGGTGCGCCAGGAAGCGCTCCGCGACCTTCTTCGCCTCGGCGTGGGGGAGGTCCAGACCCCAGTCCGCCTTCGCGATGCGGCGGAACTCCTCGACCGCCTTCCTTCTAAGTCTTACTTCCTTCATGTTGATGCGCGGCGTTACCGGCAAGCCGGACCGCGCGGGAGAAGCGTACCACTTTCTGATGGCACTCTGCCACGTTGCCGACCGGGTGGCCCGCTGATAGAATCGAAACTAATGAAAAGCCCCGACCCAGCGAGCCCTGACGAGAACCAGGAATGGTTCGAGTTCCGCGACGTTCGAAAGCGCGGATTCGGGAGCTTGGTATGGATTCCTCTCAAAATGTCCCATGTCATCAGCGAGACGGGCAAGTCCGGCTATGAGGGGCACCGCTATGAGTATGCCGGCATCAAGACGATCGCGTTTCCCGTGGAGTCAAAGGCAAGCGCATTAAAATTGGGCTGGCAGAATTCCGGATTCGGTAACGGCAACTCCGGCTGGGTTGACGAGGGAAAGTACGTCACTGCGGAGACGTTCAGTCGCAGCTATCCCGAGGAGGTGCTGGGCCTGAACCTTCTATTGATCCAAGAGGGTGACGGTTTGACCGGAAACCTCTGGCACCTCAACCAGGACTTGGTCCTGACTCTGGGGCTATGGCGTGAGGGCGACTCATGGGTCAGGCCGGAAGAGGGGTATGTCGAAGTCGCCCGCATCAAAAGGGGCGAGGACGGAAGGCCTTACATTCTGGAAATCAGAGCCGAACACCTTCGTGACTATCTGTGCGCGAGGGGGATGGGCCTCTACCTGACAAGCTACAGGGAACGGACGGTCACGAGGGAATCAGCGCCGGACTTCTCGTGGCCCGAGGATCTTGCACAGGAACTTGAGCCAACATTGCGCTGGGAAGGCCGGGTCGTGGCGATTCACGAAGGGGGCGGGATGCGGTTCGGCGAGCAGGCTGCGGTCTTCCGTGCCGTCAGAACGGACGTGGAGCCCGACGAGGACGTCCCGGTGATGGGGCCTCCGACGGACGACAATATCGAGATGAGCTCATGGACGCGGGAATTCGCGGGACGGAAGCTTCATCGTGTATCGAGTGACTTATGGAAGGACGAGTGGATCGATCCTTCAGATGCCAGCCCAATAGTCCGTGGTGACGAGGTTGATCCGACCTCGTTCTTCATCGTGGACGCGTCAGGAAAGACGGAAAGCCGCAGGACGCTCAGCGACAGCGGCAGATGGCTGTGGTTCCGGCCGGAGGTGATAGCCCCCATGGCCCATCGGAGAGGAGGCTCGCTCAAGTGGTACACCCGGGACACAGGCTCGGTCTCGGTCATACCCGGCTACGAGGTCACGTTCGGAATCAACAAGCTCGGCCTCGTGACCGTCTATGCCAAGGACGTCGCGCTGCTGCCCGATTGGCAGCAGAGGATATGGGCAGGCTACAACGTAGCGCCAGACGGCGGCGTCTCCGAGGAGCTTCATGCCTCTCAAGTGAAGGCGGTGCCGGCCAATACGCTGGCCCCGGAAGCATTTCTTGGAGAGGGCCTATTGCTTCTCAATAGAGCTTCGTCCGAATCGCTTGGATTTCAGATCCTGTTGGAGCATGACGCTATTTCTGACATCCTGCAGAAGACTCACCGGTTTCGGTCCTGCGACCAGGACGGCTTCTTCGCGCTGGCCAAGGATCTCGCGAGGCTGACCGTCGATTCCTTCAATCATGCGGGCATGAAGGCGTTCCTTGCGCTGAAGAAGGAGGATAAGCTCGGGACACTCAAGATGCTGGAAAGGATTCTGGCGGGCCGCGTCGGGACAGGACTTGCCTCCACGCTGATGGGACCGCTCCACGGGATCTATGCCTTGAGGCATCGTGACGCCCACCTTCCGGGTTCGGAGGAGCTAGGGGTGGCTCTTTCGCTCGTTAACGTGGACAACGCCGCTCCCCACGTAGTTCAAGCCGTGCAGATGCTTCACACGATTGTCTCGACGATACATGGGATCGCGGTCCATCTGGGACGCCCGAACACCGAGGTGGAGAACGATGCTGCATCTGAAACGAGCCAGTAGTCTGTGAGCCATCAATGCGGGCCCGCCGATGGCAAAGCCCTTCGACTGTAAGATTGACGAGTATAGTTCACAGCATAGGGTTGGGCGCCATGCAACCATTGCTACTTCAATTTCAAGAACCGGTGGCTCCTACGGCGCTCGTCGGCGGCAGCCAAACTGAGCGAAGGCAGAGTGGCGCTTCTAGACAGCAAGCCTCGATCACCGTGGGGACAAAAACCGTGACCGAGGTGCGGGCAGAAGCTTCAGATTCGGATCCACATTCGTGGAATTACACCGCTAGGGCCCTCCCATTCTAAGATCTATCAGAAACTTTAGTGATGTTTCTCTTACGGTTTGAAGAAACTTGCAGGAATTACACCTCCCTTGACTTGACGGCGGGGACAATGACGAGCACCGCGGTCAAGGCAGAGCAGAAAGATCCAGACCCAGAAGCCGGCGGATACGGCGCTCTTCAATTCCCGCCTCCTTTGGGTACCATTACAGCAACCAGAATCCAAGCCGAAGCTCCAGATTCCGATCAGTCTGCGGCTCATTTCGTCGCGCTTCCAGCCTGCCGGCAGGCGTTGTTGGGCACCTGCACACGAACCCTCATTCGCGCCGAAGGAATGGATACCGACCCGGATGCACGAAGAAATTCAGCTCTCCCTTTATGGTCCTCGTGCTGACCAACTCGCTGGATGCCACAGCTACGTTTCTTATTCCGATTCTGGAGGATGCAGGAGTTGGAACCCTGCGTCTGAATACGGATGAGCTCGTTCCCCGGCTGATTGGAACATATAAACACAGTCGCCCGGAGCTGAAGCTCGACAATCGCGTCCTGCAAGCAGACGAGATTCAGCACATTTGGTACCGCAGGCCTGAGCGCCTAACCGCCTCGTTTTTCGACGGTTCACCTGAGGGCAACTATGCTCGGCTTGAATGGACGGAATTCGTCGAGTGCTTCCTTGCCCATATACCCATCCATAAATGGATGAATCACCCTGCCCGAAACACTGGTGCCTCCCGGAAGCTTGAGCAACTAACGATTGCATCAAAGTTGGGATTCATTATTCCGGACACGCTGGTGACACAGGATGAAGTCGAGCTAAGGAAATTCTTCGAACGACACAGTGGGAAAATAATCGCAAAACCAATGTCGACAGGCTACGTAGAGCGCCCTTACGAAGACTGTGACACGCTCATTTATACCAATCAAGTGGCGGAATCCCACCTAAAGGATCTTTCCGATTTGAAAAATTGCCCAACGCTATTTCAGCAATTTATCCGGAAGTCCTCAGATGTGCGCATCACCATCGTTGATAATGACGTCCATGCAGTTGAGCTTTATGCCGCTGAATCCAGCGGTGAGCAACGTTGTGACATTCGCCGCAACAACATGGAGGATGTGGTTTACCGACCCATAACGTTGCCATCAGCAATTGAGCGAAAGATCCTCCAGTTCGTGAGGCACTATGGATTGCGCTTTGGAGCTATCGACATGGCTGTAACAAATGATGGAGAGTGGATCTTCTTTGAAATCAATCCCAATGGTCAATGGGCTTGGTTAGATATTGCCGCTGGAACGTCGATCAGCGATTCCTTCGCTAGGTCATTTGGCGCGCCGCTTTTCACTCGGAACTGACATCCTCCCCGCGATGTGTCAATTCTTGGCAAAGGTATGGCGAAGTTTCCTAGACTGCTTCTTCAATTTCAGGCGATGGCTTGGCACGCTCGTAACTTTCCTCTCCATCCATCTTTTAGGCAGTGAGGTTTCGTGGGAAGAAATCAAAAGCGGCAAAATTAAGTCATCCCCACATTTCGATCGTGACCTCGAGGCCGCGCAAGACCTCGACCTCCTCCTTGGCGAGGCCAAATCTCGTCTCGAAGAGTCCGAGGCACGCAGAAGTACTGTCGTGGAAAAATGCAAAACGCTTCTTACTCTTAGCTCCTTCGTTCTCACGGCTGCTGGTTTGGTCTTATCCAAGATCTCGATCATTGGAGGACCGTTGCAAGCGAGCCTGTTGTTTTCGATACTCTTCCTACTGCATGTGGTCATTCTGCTGTCGATGCACTTTGCCGTGCGTTCGGAGATGCAAATATCCATCGATCAAGCGGATGTCGGGCTTTCGCCAGCCGACCTTCGGAAGTCGCTCTTCAACTCTTATCTCAGATGCCAGGTCGATCGGGATAGTCGCGTGGATTTCCTACTTGAAATCTATAAATCCGCCCGATTCTTTTTCTTTTTGGGCCTCTTGATGCTGATTGTCGTCCTTTCATTCTCCTTTTTGAGAACCAATGACAAACTCGCGGCGAACGTAGCATCGGAACTTATGAAGGATCCGCACTTTGTCGATAGCATCCGGGCTGAGCATCGATCCGATTTGGAGGGCGCCAAGCATTTTGAACGTCGTGAGGTGGGACGGGTCCAGAAAATCACCCCCGCGGATCAATCGGAGACAAGCGAACCGAAGGCGGCAACAACCAAGGCGACCAAGGAAGTGATTCCCAGAGACAGCACCGACCCCAAACCTTCACCTCAACCTTCTAAAGATTCGAAGCGCGATGACGGAACTGACGGAACTCAGAGCGACCATTCGACTCCGGCTGGAAAGCCGAACCCCGCAGAAAAGGACGGTGAGTAGCTCTCCGGGTGCGACTTGGCCGAACCACGCAAGCTGCCACGAGGAGGGGAAGGGCTCCAGTCTTGTCCCTGTCGAGGCTTACGAAGGGCCTCCGTGTAATTGGACCGGCGTTCCTAGCCTCGCAGCAGAGCCCTGATCCCGACGGTCAGTACTGGCAGCTCGACATCTCAACCCTTTTTGGATAGGGTGCGCCGAATGGAAACTACGTTGGAGGTTGAAGGCGTGATTGGGCGGGAGGCGAAGTTTTACGGCTACATTGTGGGTTTGGAGATGGAGCGGGGCGATTCGCCGGGCATTCGGAGACGAATGTTCGCCCGTTTTGAGTACGGACCACTATCAAGCGTCTGGGAAGTGCCAGACTCCGATCTTTTCGGCCTGCTTGCTCATCACATGGTTGGCAACGCCACGATGAGGCACGAGCATGCCGACTACGGATACTCGAAGCTTTGGATTGAAAAGAAGGACGGGAGGTGGATTGCGGATCTCCCCTGATTTGGGCTGTTTGCTCGCATGACGGTGGGAAATAGAAAATTGTCAGCCGGTGGATTTCTCCATAGGTACTTCGATGTCGCGCGAAGCTCGGGCTTGAGAAGCGGCATGGCCCCGCACCTCCGCATGAAACCCTTGAGAACCTCTGCCGACAGCGATGCCTATCGAGTTCCAGCTCACTGAAAGGTCTGCCGGGTTTCTTCTCACGTCTGCGAAGAAAGGGGAGGAAGCTTCGGTCATTTTTCGCGAGCTGATCGGACCGGATGACCCGCTGCTTCTGGACAGGCTCGAGCAACTGCATCAAGCCTTGTTCGCGAAGATCGGAGGCCTGCCTCAACCTCCCTTCATCGCGGATCTGATCATCGCGATCGATGATGACCTGAAGGGCAGAGCGTATGTGGACGAACTCCCCCTAATTTCCAGGGTCATCGCCGCGCGAGCGGTCGCGGCTGGCGAAGAGATCTACACGAAAGACATACGCTCTGTGGAGTCCGTAAAGTTGGAGTGCGAAATACCTGACACCTCCGCGGTGGTCGTAGTTCGATCATTCTACTGGAAACGCTCACTGTTCTTCGACTTTGGTCCTCTCCACAAAGACTCAGGACCTCGGAGCTATGACCTCGAGAAGGTTCTGGGACAGCAGATGACGCTTCTGATGGGATTGCCATTGGCTCTGTCAGAAAGAAGGGCTGGAGAATCCAGGATACAGGCAATGAAGAACGCCCTTGATGCGCTGGATGCAGTTCTTGAGGAAGGGTGCAGCGAAGAGGCGCGTTACCAAGAGCTCTTGAGTTCATCGCCGTGGATGCTGGGGGCGCATTACAGCTCTCTCTCGCGCCATGGCAAGATGGACGATTCGAATATCCCGGACTTTACCGCCATGAGGGCGTATGACCAGTGCCACGACATTGTCGAGCTCAAGCAGCCGTTCTTGAGGTTGTTCCGGGCAGACGGCTCTTTCAGTGCTGCGTTCAACGACGCATGGAATCAGGCGGAGCGTTACTTGGTTTTCTGCCAGCGTCAGAGAGTGTATTTGTTGGAACAGAAGCGACTGAAGTTTGAGAATCCACGCTGCATACTTCTCATCGGCCATAATCTGACCATGGAGCAGTGCGATGCCATTCGTGCGAAGGAATCGATGAACCGGCTCATTTCGGTCTTGTCATACGAACAGCTTCGCAACCACGCGAGGCACGTTTTCGACCTGGTGTGCTCCGCCGAAGACCGAAGCTATCCAGGAAACCTCAAAGGCTTGAGCTAAGCCCACTCAAATGTGCCATTCATCGCTACGCGGCAAGCGTGGCCTATTTCACGCCGCACCGCGCGGCGAAGGCCTTGCCGCTCATCCCGCTGCCGTCGAAGGCATCCAGCACCCGGGCCTTTTAGTCTTCGCAAGATCATTCGTATTTGCCATATGTAGCAAACCTACGGTGCGTACGATCCAGCGGACAAGATGGGGTCGGTTGAGCGCTTACCTTGAAGTGGCGAGAGAAACCGTCCGGATGGCGGCTCAGACGCCGCTTCCTGAGCATCACGAATTCGTCAGATTCAATCTCCATGAGATCAATTCCTCGTTCTCGGTGTGTATCATCGCGATACCAAGCAGTGACTCCAAGAAATACTCCCTTTAGCCTCCGAAACCGAAGATAGCGAGCGGAGCGGGCTGCTAAAGCAGGTCTAGGGTGGAAAGAGGCTTATCGCTTCTCGGCCTTTGAATCGGCGAGCATAAATGAGGCTCCAAGCAGCCGCTTGGCGTATTCGAAAGCTGCGGTGCGCACCCAAGACTTGGTGATCACCAGCAACCACCAGACCAGAAGCATTACGCTCGCAACCAGAGACACGACGGCGTGAGGTTCGATTACCCAGTCGCTGGAAAAGTTCGCGAGGACGATCTTCGTGGCACAAGCCAGGGTGCCAGTAATTGCGAGGACAATTCCTGATGGCTTCAACGCCCAGAGGTTTCGCCGGAAGCCATAGCTTACGTTCTCTTTGAATACGAGACGGTGCTTATCCACTTCTCTTGTGCGTTCGCGGAGTCGGTAGATTGCAGCTTCGTAGGCTTGGTCGGCTTTCTCCGGGGCTTTCGATTCGCTGGCCGCTAAGGGCAGGGTGCCACCGATGAGCATTTCCAGTGACTGGCGCCAGCCGTTCCTCATGTAGGAGCTTACATCCGGATTTCGGTGTCGAATGAGTTGAGTTGTTGGCGGTCCTCCCCACGATTCCCAGAGCTTTGGTTCCTTAGCCTTGCCGCGGTCCCGGACACGCTCGGCCACGAAGAAACTCAGTACACAATTTCCCGAGATGCCGAACAAAGCCATCGCGGGAAATTTGGCTTCAGGTGCCCAGGCAGTAACTGCGAGGGCTAACGGGAAAAACAATAGGAATGCCGGGAAAATCCGGGCTTTGAGGGAATAGAGATCCACAGGTGAGTTCATTAGTGGTTGAAAAAGTTGCGAAGCCAGGCGTCTGAGTCGAAAGCTGGGATTGCCTTAGGTGATAGCCGGCTGGGTTCTCCATTCACGGTGTAGATGGCGGTCTCGGTAATTTTCACCACGATGTCGCCATTGAACCGGGTGCTGAGCACTTTGCCGTTCCATTTCGCGCACTGCTGAGCGTATTTGCTTTGCGCGTCTGTCTCGGGCTTCTTCCCGACCGAGACGATAGTGTGCTCCGGCTGGATGGCATTCAGGATCCCAAGGTGGTAGCCGGAGTCCCGGCCATGATGGGCTGCCTTGTAGATTCCAGCCCGCAAGCTCTCGCCGAAATTTACCAGGATGTCGTCCAATATGTTTTGGGTGGCGTCACCTCCGAAGAACACTGGGGTTCCATGGGCGTTCAAATGGAGGACGATACTGTGGGCATTTGGATCGCCCCGAAGGTTTGCCTCGGCCGTCAATTCAGCGGTAGGAGCAAGGATGTTCATGCCGTCGCCGACGCCTCCAGCATCATCTTGATTCCAATACTTCCCGGTCTTCAGCCGGACGGGCCGGTGAACTGTCACGCCCGCGTTGCCACTTCTGATCGATTGGTAAGTCGACCAATCCTTCTCGTCTCCGGCTCTCGAAAAGCTCGATTTTTCGATCTCATTTTCCGTGTCCCAAAAGTTGTCGATGGCAACACCACTCTCGACAAGGGCTGCAAGGCCCCGAATGTGATCCATGTCGGGATGGGTTAGGATGAATCTAAAAATCCGTTCGCCCGGGAAGTATTTGTGAAAATACTCAATCGGATTTGTGAGATCCGCAGCCCTGGGGCCGAAGCGCTCAAGCGATTCGAGAAGGCCTGCGAAGCCTGTCGACGGTGTTTTGGGCGTGAATAGATCCCGGAAGAACGCTTCGCGCTCGGTGAGGACGTTGCCCGCAGCGAACTCCTCCTTGGTCGAAGGATCGAGTTCGCTGCCGTTGTTGATGTCGACCATCGTGATCCGACCACTGGGATGCCGGATAATGGTGCAGTCACCGTGGCCGACGTTCAGGAAATGGATTTCGGTGTTGCTCATCGGGAATCAAAATCACTGGGACCATCCAACGGTGACGCAGGGCTCACGTTCCTCACCAACGATGAAGGCGAGAGCGGGTAGTCCCTCGCGTCCCATGATCTCGGTAAGGATTCGCAGTGCCACACGATCGGTTTCACTGGGTCGGCTGGAGCTTCCTGGCGGGTGAGAATGCCATTCGCCCACGTATTGGAGTTGGCCGGTCGTAAGCTCTTTCACGTGGTCCACAAGATCCTTCAGGCCTTCCGCACCGCGGATGTAGGCATCCGGCCAAGCTTCGCTATCCAATGGCGAGGGTGAAGCGATCACCACAGAACAGGACATCCTCTCGCGGTCGAGAACCCCGAATAGCACCCCGCCGGTCTCACGTGGAAAAGCCAATGCACGCATCGACTGCATTTGATCCACCAGTCGGCGGTCGTACCGAATCGTCCATTCGTTCGACCTTGCTTCAGATGGGGCTGTCGGCTCGATCTCAACGGCCTCCAAAGCCATGGTCTCGGGGTTGAGATTGTAACCGATACACCGTGCATGCGGAGAATCATGGTGCTTGGTGAATACACCAGCTGCCGCAACGGCAAACAGCGACACTTTTTGGTTGGGTAAGACGGTCGAGACTTCGCGGCAGGGGCCGCCATACCAGATTTCGGAGCTGTTCCGCGTGTAGGAGTGCTGCAGCTCTTGGGTTTCTACAATCGCTCGGAGAGTGATGGCCTCAAGCCAATCGAGTCGAATGGTTCGTTCCCGATCTTCGTGATGGATGAAGAAGGTGTCAGCACCGGGGGTGAGGAAGGCGCAGAAGCATCGCGGAGCATTGTCCAATGCAGAGAGAGCGCGCGCGACGCTGACCGACGCCGAAAAATCGAGCACGTATCCGGATGACGCGAGTGCGGCGTCGATCTCCGAGTTGGTCGAAGCAGTAAGTTTCTCGGTGATTGCTGTGAAGCCTGAGTCTTCCTCCTGATTATCGAAATCGTGCTGGATGCCGAGAAAGTGCGCCAGTGTGGGCGCCTTGTGGAACCCGATCGAGTTTCCGAGCAATACATGGCGGGCAGTGTTGTGGGGATAGAGCCGGTCACCGTCGATCAGGACGGCCTTTTCAAGCCCTTGTCTCCCCAGAATTTCTACGCATTTGGATCCCAGAGAACCGACGCCGATTACCGCGACGGCAGGGTAGGGCGCGGCGAGTCCATTGGATGCGAGTGCGAGCTTCCTGTCGAGCTTCCTGAACAGCGCGACTGGAAGGACTTGAATCTTTTCAATCGCCTCCTCAGAGGGCGGAAGGGGAATGGCAGCCGGTGCCACCATCCCGTTGATTGAAGTAATTATCCCAAGTGCTTCACCGACGGCTAGTGCCTTGCCGATCATGAATGCTCACTCTTCGTGGGTGACAATATCCGGATGTTCCTTACCCGTCACATCAAGGTGAAGCACTAGCAGCAACTCGAAGGAAAGCTCTGAGGTTGAGATGTCGCCGGCCGAGGCTTCGTTTTTCAAATGGTTGATCAGTTCCTGCCTCAAGTCGAAGCCTGCCGAGCTGCAGACCTCTTCCAGCTCCGCGAGATTTTCGGGGAGTACTTCAATCAAGCCGTGCTCACGCGTTGGCATCCTAAAGCAAATGAGCTTGAACTTACCTTTCCCTGGCGCGGCTTTAGGGGCGGCCCTCTTTGCCCACATGATGACGGGTGAGGAATCGTGGTCTCCCGAGATCTCGAGTTTGTCCAACGTATCGAAGTTGACCCTGGACGGAAGAATCAAGTAGCCGTGCGGGTTTGCCAGCAGGGGTTCTCGAGGTTGGCCCGGCGCATGGAGAGTTCCGGTTGTTGCGCGGCTCAACCATCCACGGATAGACTCAAGGAATGCCGATGGCGACCAAAGGTGTTTGGACTCGTCCCAGGAAGTGACGCTAAGGCAAAGGGACTTTGGCTTTTTTTTGCCGAAGAGGTTCTGGTGGGGGAGCTTGGGAAAGTCTGGTCTCAGTGCCCAGACGATGGGACCAATATCGTTTCGAGTCGGAAACTGACAGGCTATCAATTCCCGCTCACGGATATCCGCCTGCGGATGCTGGGGAAGTACGACGTCGATCTCGAAAACCACAATTTCAGCAACGTCGGAGACGTGGCATGAAAGCAGGCGAGCCGTGTTATTGACGTCTGGTCCGCCGATAAAGCTGACGAACGCCCGGGAGTAGATGCTCCCAAGGCGGTCGACAGGGCAGGAATCGAACATCAAGGCGATATCATCTGGCGTCATCCGTTTCGGGGCGCAGCGCTGGTGACGACGGATGGGATAACCGCGGCACTGGTTTTTTGAGGTGGGACGAGGCCAGCACCGCTGACGTCGAACCGGAGGCGATCTGGATTCGCTTTGGTGGGATGCTCCATCGTCACGTAGATCCTACCGTTGATCCTCTCCGAGGCCTTCTTGTAGGTGCGGAAAGTCTCAGCATGGGGAGGTTGCTTATCACTCTTCTCTGGAATCAGCTTGCTTGTGGAAACGATCGCTCCGCGATCGCCTCCCTGTTCCAGCAACCACTCGAATTCCTCGGTTGGCTCCGTGTCCGGGTCGCCAATTTCCTCGCTCATCGACTTGTAGCTGCAATGGTGCGGGATCTTGAGGAGGTCCCAAGCCAGCCGGGCTTCGTTGCCGTGATCCTTGGTGATCTGGACGATCTCTTGCCAGTTTTCTGCGATCGAGTCCGCGGTGATGAGGAAATTGGTGTCGCGGCCACCCGCGCGGATGACGGCTTGCATTACCAGGCAGTTGCCGTTGCGGTCGATGAGTCCGTCGTCTTGACGGTGCGCGAAAGGCGAGTGGACGAAGAACTCGACCCCTTCCGTCTCTCTCTCCCAACTTGGGACGAGCTGTCCTGCATCCGTGATCAGGTGCTGGCGTTCATCAAAGTCGATGTCATTTTCGCGGCACCATTCCCGCAGCGCATCTGGACGCGAGAAGACGCGAATGCCCTTGCCCGCCTTGAAGCGATGGCGGGCCTCTTGCCTGATCAATTTGGTGTGATCCTCCGCCCCGACCTCCGTCAGCAGGCAGGCGGGAATCCACAAATCCTTGAACTTAATGTGGTCGCTGCTCTGGCAATCGGACTTCGATTCCAAGTAGAAGGTCTCGCAGATATTCCGCACGTGGTCGTCGTCTCCATGAGTGACCGCCAGCACGTCGATTTCTTTGACACTAGGCCATCCCACGTCCTTGCGCACCGCCTCTTGGAGAGGCATTCGCTTGTCTTCCCGGTCATCCGTATTCTTAACGTCCGCGTAGTCGAAGACGAGGGTTTTGCCTGGGTCAGTTTTGATCACGCAGCAATCTGCGTTACCAAGTGGATAAAATGTGATGTTAGCCATGTTTCTGTGTTTCGATTATCGAGTTAGCCGCCGTGGCGATCAGATGCTGAATACCCGGCTTGGAGGCCTGACCCGACATGACGTCACTCAGATCCTAAGCCCTTGCTGCCGTGCTATTCGCACGGCTCGTGCCAATGTTCGTAGGAACACCCATTGCGAAGAATTTAGTCCCTGGGGGGGGCCGTGGAACGCCTGATATTTCGACATTCTTTTGTGTCGAAGAATTGCTTGTGAAATTATTCACAAGCGGGCTTGACTAGGCGGTGGTATTGACGCAGGGCGCCAAATTGGCCGTGAGTAGAGCCATTTTGGCGCATCTGGGGCGCCAAATCGGCGCGACAGTCGGCTACCGCTGACTCGTAACCGGGTGGCGGAGCTGTAGGAGGCTGACAAGTGAGTCCGTTCTGAAAGGCGACCTGTCGCCCAATCCAGTTTGTTGGACTCGGTCGGACTGAAATTTCCCGCGCATATTGATGTCCTTACTCCATTCTGTTAGAATGGGGAAATGAAAAAAAAATCCGCCCAAAGTAAGGGAATCAAGCCGAGCGCGACGGGGGCCAGGAGGCTCGTGGCGCGCTCTGTCACACGCCCATCCAAGCCTGTGATGCACGTAGTGAATGCTCCTCTTTCTCGACGCCGAAAGATCGAGAGCGGCGCGAAGGATTTTGCGTTGCGCTTCGAGGGGGTGATGAGAGAGCTCGCCAATGGCTAGGTTCGTCTATCCTAGCCGGACGGACCTTGAACTCTTCGTCGGTGCCATCCTGAAGGGCCACAATCCCATTGAGAAGTTTCTCCCCTCAACTGGAGAGGCTTGGCTTTCGACGGTTTCCGATTGCATCGCATACGTTGCCGCTACCGACGATTACGCTGCGCCGGGTTCATTTCTCGATGCCGCGGCCCGCCTGCTCTACAAATGCGTTAAGAAGCATGAGCTGGCAGACGGCAACAAGCGCTCTGCGGTGATTGCCGTGTACCTCTTCGCACTCCTCAATGACTATGAGGTGAAAAACCCCGAGGATCTGAAGCGGATCGCGAAAGGGGTCGCCAGCACCAAGGGTCGGGCCAACGAGGGTGCGGTTTGCGCCCGGCTCGCCACAAATCTCTCCGGTTGCCTAATGCCTTTGCGGCTAGCGGAAGCGGCATAAACACGTAACCCCCGCTATTTTATTGTATCGGATGGCCAATCTCGTGGAGGGTCAGGTCCTACATCGGACCGGCGCGGTAGGCTGCGAACCGCATGTCCTGCCGTCGGAACCGGCAGCCGAGCCTTCCGACCCCGCGGGCCGGCAGGTCCCGCGTGGCGTCCCCGGTATGCTTCCAGCTAATCTTGGTTGGCTGGAGGAGAAGGGCGGGGAAAAGCACGGGCGGTAGGCTTCCGCGACGACTACCTCAACCTCGAAGTCATCGGCAGCCTGCTGGAGGCAAAAAATGCTGGGCGAGGAACACCACTACAAATACAGCCATCGACGACCACACTCCTCGCTGGGCGACCTGAACCCAGCGGAGTTCGCGTCACGCCTGTCCACCTCCGCTGCGGCCTCCGTCCTCCACTCAGAGGAACAGCACGAACCAACGACAACCCCAACTCTCATAGGAGCTGGTTCGAAGAATGGGGGCACTCCAGCTCAAAGCAGGGCTGGACATTCCAGTTTTGAACCTGTATTTCTTGCCCCTCGAAAATCAAGTTTCCCAGAGTAATTTAGTCACATGGCAGAGGCCAAATTCCGTAGTCGTGCTAGAGTAATCGATCTATTGGGGCGTCAGCAAATAGCTGATGCCCCCACTGCAATCGGTGAGCTTTTCAAGAATGCCCTCGATGCAGGTGCACGGAATGTCTGGGTAGATTTTTGGCAAGAGGAGCAGCTCCTCGTTCTGAGAGACGACGGCCTCGGGATGAGGACAGAAGACGTAATTGGGAAGTGGTTGGTACTGGCAACGGAGTCTCGTCATGGAAAGACCAAGCAAGACGACGGATGGTCCAGGCTTGCCGACGCCGAACAGAAAAAGTGGCTCTCGCAGCCCACCTATGGGGAGAAAGGGATTGGTCGTCTTTCTGTAGCAACGCTTGGTAGGATGACCCTTCTTTGGACCGTATGGGGGCGGGGCCCATCTAAGAGGGGGACGCTTTGCTTGGTTCATTGGAACCTCTTCCAGCATCCCACGATGCTCTTTGAGGACCTTCCTGTTCCCTATAGTGAGCACAGGACGGTTCCTAGCATTGACGATATTAGTTCGCTCTTCAGGCAACTTCGAAGAAGTAAGCGGGTGCAGGCAATGCTGGTTGATGAGAAATGGGACGGGCTGGCAAGAGAAGAGTTGAAGAACGACCTTGAACTCCCTCTAGCAGCAATATTCAAGCCAATTAAGCTTTCCTGGGACAGCGGAACCACCTTCTTCATCCTATCCCCCAGCGACCAGGTCGATGAACTTTTTTTGAAGAATCGCAGCGAAGTCGACCCGACCGATGATTACCCTCCAGACTGGCTAAAGGCATACCATGCCTTCTCGACCTTCTGGGACCCGTTTCACAACACAGCGAACCGAGAGTTCTCAATTCAGGTGAGCCTCTCGGGAAAGCCGCTCTTGCGCACGAACCGCTACTGGGAACCCGAAGACTTCAAAAATTGCGACCATCATATCAGGATTACAGTCACCGAAGAGGGCTTCGCGAAGGGCTACGTAAAAAATTACGGCCAACCCAAGCAGACCTACTCGAGGCAATTAAAATTCCTACCAAAGGGGCATAGTTCTCCCGGTCCGTTCCTAATCGAAATTGGATACGTTCAAGGCGAGAAATCAAACTCTCCGCTCCCTGATGATATACACGACGAAATCACGAAACGGCTCCTCCATGCGGGTGGATTCTCGATCTACCTGAACAATGTCCGTGTCCAACCCTATGGCGGAATTGACAGCGACTTTGCTGGCTTTGAGGAGCGCCGCCTTAAAAACGCTGGACGCTACTATTTCTCAACCCGACGGATGTTCGGGGGCGTATTTATTCCCTCGAAGGAGAAGACCAACCTTGTGGAGAAGGCTGGTCGCGAAGGTTTTGTAGTGAATGGCGCAAGGAGGGGGCTGCGACTATGGGTTGAAGACCTGTTCGTTGACTTGGCAGACACTTATTTCGGGCGGAAGGCGGACAGGCAGGACAAGGCTGAGCGCAGAAGGAAAAAAGAGAGCGAAGCTGCCCGTGCGCGCTTGGATAAGGAAAAAGCGGATTATCTGGCATCGGTCCGAGTCCACAAAGCCTGGCTCCGAGATTTCGAGTTGAGGGCCAAAACCCAGGTTCAAGCCTTGCGTGGAATTTTTGCTTCGGAAAGCAATGCCCTCCCTGGAACATATTTTTCGGCATGCGAGAAGGAGCTGCTGGCCCTCTCAAGGCTTTCCGACGAACTAAGGGCTACGCCGGGAGAGCCTCCTTCCGGAATTTCTCTTGAAGGCGACATTCTCTCCTCGGTCGACGACTATCTCGCCAAGAGGGAGGCGGCAATCCGAAATATAAACAGAGAGATCGCGAACCAGACAAAGGCGCTTCACGCTCTTGCGACGAGAGCCAAGGGAGTGGAGGAACAGGAGCAAAAGATTTCGGCTCGCATAGGCGACGCCGATCGTTCGATTCGGCGCTCGATCGAATTGCTATTGGAGCCAGCCATCCAAAAGGCTAAAACGCTTGAGCGCGAACTTAATGAGTTCGCTGACGCGCAAATCAGCAAATTAACCAAGGTTCGTTCCGAATTATTAGCGGGAGTGACGCCGAAGCAGGTAGCTCGAGATAAAACGGGCGAGTTGGCTCGAAAGCTAGAATCGGCAATTCAAGCCCAGCAAGAGGAGTTTGAGAGGAGTGTCGGCCCGCGTCTTCGGAGGTTGGCCAGTGACCTCAAGAACTTAACGAACAACACCAGCAGCACCCTTCTGCTTTCCGAGCAAGCCTCCGAGATACAATTGCTAAAGGAACGACACGCATTCTTGGTAGAGATGGCCCAGCTTGGCATTGTCCTCGAAACAGCCACCCACGAGCATGAAAAGCAAGTTACAGGAATCCGAAGCTCGATCGAGCTTTTGTCCAAAGGTTCGGATGCGGAGACAAAGAAGGTGCTGAAGTTCATATCCGATTCGTTCAACATAAGAGACGAGCGATTGCGGCTGTTCGATCCGCTGCTTCGGCGTAGGTCGGCCACGGAAAAATCACTTAACGGCGCTGAGATCGAAGCCTTCTTAAGGCACCGGTTCTCCAAGGAATGCGAATTGAAGGATTTTATTCGCTTCACCAAGAGCTTTCGGGCAACCGAACTCAGAGAGGTAAAGCGCCCGATCGTGCTCGGGGCACTTCATAATATTCTGCACAATGCTCTTTACTGGTCACATAAAGGTACCAACAGCCCCGAAATTCGATTTTCAGGTGCCGGAGAAACAATAGTTATTTCTGACTCTGGCCCTGGTGTGAACGAAACCGACCTAGAACGCATATTTGAACCGGGGTTTTCCCGACGGCCGTATGGACGGGGCTTTGGGCTATATATTGCGCGTGAGGCCCTTCGTGGGATAGGATACGATTTGACCTGCCCTACCCAGCCCGAACTAGGGGCCCTGGATGGTGCGAATTTTATTATTGCCCCAAAATATAATGCCGCCAATTAATCCAACGACCGAATTGCGGAAGAAAATCGCTAAATCCTACTGTCGGGATGTCTTGTGGATCGATGATGAAATAAATCCAACGGCAGCCGACGCGGCTGCCCGAACTCCGTATTTGCAATTCTTTCAGCCGATCGCGGACGAATTCGCGTCACGCGAGATTCTTTGCCATCTCAAGGGTTTCCCCCAAATTACTGGAGAAGCCGATCCATATGCTCCAGACTCGCCCGACGTAGAGGTTTGCCAGAAGCTCGCCCTGAAGGCGGATGTCGTGATTCTGGACTGGCATCTCGGATCACAAAATCCACAGCATTCGGCTAGGATCATACGAGAGGTGGTGAGAGCGGGAGGCAGCAGATTCATAGTGGTGCTTTCCGAAGCCGGGGAACTGGTCGACGAGTTTGAGAGAGAGTTTGGAGCGGACTTCGTAAGGACGGCAGACAGCTTCTACCGAACATCAGAAGGAGTTTTCGCATTGCTATTCGCTAAGGCGGATTTCCGGGCCAACGGAGGTGCCGAATTGTTGATCGAAAGGATCTTTGATCAGCTCGCGCTTACCTATCCCGACTATTTGCACTGGGCAGCAATTGAGATTGCTTCCCGGGTCAAAGCTTGCAGTCCTCGATGGTTGGCAAATCTGCCTGTCGATACAGATTTAGCCATTTTGGCGGAGAATATCCACTCTCAGGAAGACATCGGAGCGGCGGTAATAGAGAACCTTTTGGAGGATCTCGGTGAATCGATGGACTTCCCGTTGATCGAGTCAATGCGCGCGGAATCGCTCGGCTGTAACGACTGGCCCAAGGCGTCCAGCTATAGGGAGGAGCTTGCTCGCGATGTCACCACCGTCGAGGGGGGAATTGCCGATCAGATTCGTTTGATAGTTCCCTTTGCCACGGATGCCACGACCCCGCTCGATGCACGACCCTCAACCTTGATCAAAAAGGTCCTGCGTGATGCAAGTCATCTTGATTCCATTAAAAAATTCGGGGAGAGCATCCAGGCGCTTGGGGAATTCTGCGAAAGTAGGAGTTCGTCTGCGGACGTCGATGTAATAAGGAGGGGCTCGGTACTCAAGATTGAAGGCGATACTGAGGTAAGCCCCATCTACGTCTGTGTGTCACAGTCGTGTGACTGCCTCAGGGCAGAGAGTCTCTTGTTTGTTGCGGCCACAGCGGTCCCTGACACCCACGCTGGAAGAGCCGGAGAGACTTTCTTTCGATTTCAGAAAAAGACCTATTTGGTTTCTGCAGCAGCCAGCAATCTAAAGGTTTTAAGCATTCAGAATACGGAGCGACTTCCTCAAGGGCATATGATCATCGGAAGGCTTCGCGAGATTTCCCTTCATCGCATCGTATCGCGTTTTTGGGGTCAGACAACCAGGGTTGGTATAAATCAGCCACGCTTCATCCGCGAGTCGCGTGACGAAAAGCCCTGATTCACCAATGAGAACAGCAATTGATCTTTTTTCTGGCTGCGGGGGGCTAACACGTGGGCTGCGCGATGCTGATTTCCGGGTTCTCGCGTGTGCAGAGATTCGCCCGGAAGCCAGGGAAACCTACGCGTTGAATCATCCGGAGACGGTTATTTACGAAGACGTTCGGACCATGGCAGGCATGGAGGTGCTGACTCAAATTGGTCTATCCAAAGGGGATGTAGATCTGCTGGCCGCTTGCCCTCCCTGCCAAGGGTTCTCTTCTATAAGGACTCGCAATCGAGAGGTCTCGACAGATCCTCGAAATGAACTCATTTTTGAAGTCATGCGGCTCGTCGAAGAGCTTCTTCCTAAATGCGTTCTGATAGAGAACGTGCCGCGACTACTCAAGGATTCGCGCGTAGAATCTTTCAAGGAAGGCCTTGGCAATCTGGGCTATTCATTCGCCAGCGGCGTTCTCGACGCTCAAGACTTTGGAGTTCCCCAAAGAAGAAAGCGTATGATTCTAATATGCTCTCGGGTTGGAGAAATAGACATGCCTGAAGCGATGCCGCATCTCAAAAAAACGGTAAGAGACGCGATCGGTGCCCTTCCATCCCCGGGTTCTGCCCATAAACGGCCGATGCACCGGATGCGTCAAAAGTTCACGGATAAGGTCATTGAGCGAATTTCGCACGTGGCCGCGAACAGGTTTGAGTTACCTAAACATTTGGTGTTAGAATGCCATCGGAATTATCCGAACGGATTCCGGGACGTTTACGGGCGTATATCGTGGGATCGCGTTTCGCCAACCATAACACGATTTAGCCATAATCCTTCCAAGGGGAGATTCCTTCATCCCGAGGAGAATCGAGGGCTAACGCTTTATGAGGCGATGATTTTGCAAGGCTTTCCTCGTTCCTATAAGTTTCCCCTGAAGTTTGGAATTGGAAAGATTTCCTCAATGATTGGCGAGGCGCTTCCTCCTCCCTTGGCCTTGGCGCAAGCGAGACACATACGGAAGCGCTTGGAAGAGATTGAATTCATAAGCCAGGAGTGATCGCAGTTACGGGTGGCTTGCTTTAGCAAGTCAAATTTATGCTAGGCGGATAAATTGTTTTATGACAAAGAACTTCAATACAGTTGACGCAAAAATTTCTGAAGCCGAGTTCTTTCTAAGGAAGATGGCAGCATGTGATTTCGACGTCAATGAATTCGGCTTTTACTTTAGTGCTTTCTTGGCTGCCTCAAGGACGGTAACGCTTGCACTCCAGCAGTTTGGCCACCTCGAGGGATTCGAGGAATGGTACGCTCCGCATCAGCAGGTGCTAAGAGAAGACCAGACCGCGAGATTTTTTCTTGAGAGTCGAAACTCCCACCTTCATGGGGGTGAGTATCCCGTGCGAGGGCGGAGCTCCTATCAAGGGTGTCACAAATTTCACTTCGGAGATTACGAACACAATGGAGTTGAACTTGGCGATGATGACGTTTTGAGCCGAGCTCGACTTTACTTTCTTAGCTTGTTGGAGATCGTCTACGATTGCTACTTGCAACTTGGCCCTCAAATTGACCCGCAACAATACTTTACGTCGGCGCACTTCGCAGAAGAAGGCAGGAATATCGACGACGCTGAAGTCCAGGTCTACGGGTGGGTGATGGAGTCCCTCAAGAAGGAAGGATTCGACGATGAGGATCGCTGGTTTGAGCTTCGCGCCAATGTGGAATGTTGTCAAATTAACCACCTCTTTCATGCTTATCTAGGAAAAGTCACACCGCAGCCTTTTGAGCCGGATTACATTCAGGATTTTGAGCTTACGGATGAGGATAAAGGTTGGACGCATATACCCGCCGGGTTTGCATCAGTCGATGAGTGGATCGATTTTGTTGCAAAGAAAAAGGGATCTCAGAAAGGAATAGAATAGCACTATCCAGACTGGCCAACTTTCAAGCGCCCACGACCTCTGTCCGCGTCCGCATAGGAGTTAACTTGGTAATGAATTGTTGGGGCGCTCTCCACACAGCCAGCACCGCTTCTCGGAACAGCTATGGTGCTGACCGTGCGATGGGCCGCCTCTCGCCGGGGCTGGAGTAGGCCCACCCGTGGGAGCGAGACAAAATGTTGTGAGGAACGGCCGAGTCCTCGACATTCCTCTCCGCGGCCCCTCAAGTTCAATATGAACAAAGGCCGATGTCGCTCAGGTTGTGGGGGGACTCGCCAATCCCGAATTAGCCACCGAGGGCAGATGAGGGCTAGGTACCCTCAGGACCGCCGAGCGAAAGCACGGGAGCGCGGCGTCTGCGAATAGTCGTGGATCGCCGGTGCCCTTGCGCTGTTCCGCCACCCATTCATGTTGTGACTTCCTTTGCACCAGGCCGGTGGCCGCCGCTTCAGAATAATTTCCATGGCACCTTCGGGCTAGGAATCGCATGATTCTAAAATGAGGTGGCCTCTGACTCCGCGAGGTTCTCAATTGACCTGTTCCATCTTATCGCTCAAATTGCACTGGTTATCAAATTACGCCACGTATGAATATCGCAATGACACTCGACCTCCCGGCTTCAACCACAGATGCAAAGCGAAAGGCATTCTACGATGCCTTGACCGCCGCATCCTTCACAAAAATATCCGTGGTAACCACTCTTTGGACTTCAACCGCCTACGCTACCCTGGCCGGTGGGCAGGCGGCAGTGAAAGCCTGCGGTGTCGCCACAGGGGTCACAATTCAAAAGGCCTATCTATTCGACTACAACAGCTGGGTAGCCCTTCCTTGATTGTAGATAATCGGCCCCTTACAGTAATCGATTCATTGAGATCATTTTCTGCCCATGGCGGTGCATGGCGAACAATCATCCAGCTTCTCGCAGAATTGTGAAGAGCCGAGTGCACGCCGAGCTGGCATAGTCCGCCTCAGAAGGCCCCGCCAAAACGGGCGGGGCCTTGATGCACTCAGTCTAAGAAGAAAGGCCATCGCGGGTAAGGCGATGGCCCTGTTGTGTCGGCCTAGCACAGCCCGACAGCGGCGTCGAAGAGGCCGTGGAGGGCCTCGCCGCGCCCGATCGCGCTGTTCGGACCGCCCCGCTTGTGCACCTCGGTGAAGGCGTTGAACAGGCTCCATGCCGTCCGCGGCTCGAACTCCGGGTGCCGGGGCCTGCGCCACTCCCGCAGCACGTGCGGGATCTGGCTCGGCGTGATCGCCCTGCAGTCCGACGCGCGCACGACGATGTCGTGGGCGGCCCAGTCCGCCATCGGCTCGTCGCGGTAGGCGGCGAAGCGCCTGTCCAGGAGCCTGAAGCGGTCCCCGAGCTTCCCGACGGCGCGGGCGGTCAGGTGCCGGAGGTCCCGGACGGCGTGCCTCGTGTGCTTCCGGCTGAGCTGGACCTCGCCGGTGAAGGCGAGGTTGTCGCAGACGAGGACGCGGGTC
>JAYTLR010000026.1:0-6116 GCA_043729195.1 Akkermansia sp. | reverse complement strand
TCCCGGATCTCGCAAAGCTGAAATCTCGCTTACGTGTGTGGAATCTTGAGGCGCGCTAATCCAGATGGCGGGCCTCCAATCCCGTCATCCGGAAAGATCCTCCGCCTTCCCCGCGTACCGCTCCCCGCCCATGAAACTCACCATCCTCCTCGTCCTCCTCCCGCTTTCCCTCCTCCGCGCCGAGGGGCCGTATCCCGTCGATCCCGCTTCCGTCCGGCAGGAGGGCGTGCCGAAGGGGGTGACGACGAAGCACGCTTTCAAGGGCAGCAAGATTTACCCCGGCACCGAGCGGGCTTATTGGCTCCACGTCCCGGCTCAGTATGATCCGGCCAAGCCGGCTTGCCTGATGGTCTTTCAAGATGGGGGCGGCTATGTGAACGAGGGCGGGGCGAACAAGGTGCCGGTCGTCTTCGATAACCTGATCGCGAAGGGTGAGATGCCGGTGACGATCGGGCTCTTCGTCGATCCCGGCGTGGTGCCGGCCCCGAATGGCGAAAGCCAGCCGCGCTTCAATCGGAGCTTCGAGTACGACGCCTTTAGTAGCGACTACGCCCGCTTCCTGATCGACGAGCTGATTCCCGTCGTCGCGAAGAGTTACACGCTCAGCGACAACCCCGACCACCGCGCGATCTGCGGGGCCTCATCGGGTGGGATCGCCGCTTTTAACGCTGCCTGGCAACGGCCGGATGCCTTCCGGCGGGTCTATTCGATGATCGGCACCTTCGTCGGCCTGCGCGGTGGTGATGAGTTTTCCACGCTGGTCCGCAAGACCGAGCCGAAGCCGCTGCGGATCTTCCTCCAAGACGGGACGAACGACCTCGACATCTACTGCGGTGACTGGTGGATGGAGAATCAGAAGATGGAGCGCGCTCTCAAGTTCGCCGGCTACGAGGTCGAGCACGTCTGGGGCGAGGGCCAGCATTCCCACAAGCACGGCGGAGCCATCATGCCGCAGGCGCTGCGCTGGCTGTGGAAGGACTTCCCGAAGCCGGTCGGGGTCAACTACGAGGCCTCCCGTAGTCGTGCCAAGGAGATGCTGGTCGCCGGCGAGGAATGGCAACTGGTGAGCGAGGGCCACGGCTTCACTGAAGGACCGGTGCCGGCTCCGGATGGCGGGATCTACTTCACCGACATCCCGAAGAACACGATCCACCGGGTGGCCGCGGACGGTAAGGTGTCGGTCTTCCTCGAGAATACCCGCGGCACCAACGGCCTCGCTTTCGGACCCGACGGCCGGCTCTACGGCTGCCGGGCGGGCAGCGGCGAGATCGTCTCGTGGGACCTCGCGACGAAGCAGGAGAAAGTCCACGCAAGGGACCTGAAGGCAAATGATCTGGTCGTCGCGCATGACGGCACGATCTACGCGACCGAGCCGGAGAAGAAGGCGGTGTGGATCGTTCGGCCGGGCAAAGAGAAGGTGCTTGGAACGGACCGCTGCAACGGAGTGAACGGCATCACGCTGACGCCGGACCAGACCCGGGTCGAGATCGCCGATCCCGGCGGCCGCTATGTTTGGTCGGCGATCCGCGCCAAGGATGGCTCTCTAACAAACGTGCAGCCCTACCATCATCTCCACCTGCCGCCCGCCGATCCGGATCCGCGCAGCCGGGCGGATGGATTGAAGGTCACCCGTGATGGTTGGTTGGTGGTCGCGACGGCGATGGGCGTGCAGATCCTCGATCAGCCCGGCCGCGTGAACCTGATCTTGCCGCCGCCGCCCGGTGCGAGGTTCCCGTCGAACCTCTGCTTCGGCGGACCGGACTTGAAGACGCTCTACATCACGGCGGGCGATAAGGTTTTCAAACGGAAGGTCAAGCTCACTGGCATCAAGGCCTGGGAGAAGCCGGTCATGCCGCCGAAGCCCGGGCTGTAGAGCAACTTTGCAAGGGCCACGTCCGCGCCGGCAAGGAAGTGTTCCGCAAGGAGATCGAGGACTCCGGGCTGACACTGGTGGAGGAAGTGAAGATCGAGGGGTGAAGGAGAATTACGTGCTGAAGTTCAGGAAGGGGTGAGTCGAGGTGCGAATTCTTTCGATTCAGGAGAGCGAGGATGAAGCCGTTGCAAAACGTCTTGGAATCGGATCTTTCCCTCTGATCCCCGGTTGTTAGGGTTCCTTGACTTTCCTATGTCTGGAGCTGCGGAATTCTTGATGGATCTGGAGTCGAACATCCGGGCGGAATCGCGTCACGGCTGGGAGAACGCGCGCAAACGATGGGAGCGACCGCTCGGTGAACGGGTGGCTTCGTGCCGGGCGATCGGGTTGCTTGAGGTCGCCGAGATGGAGGAGTCGGACGGGGAGTGGCTGGTGCATTTTCATCCCTCCGAGGAAGACATCGCGTTCTTCCGGGAAGACGACCGGGTGCGTCTGAGCCTAAACGACCCCGACGGACCCGGCTGGAACAAGGCGGTGTTTCTCGGACTCACCGATAAGGGTCTTACGGTGCGCATCGAACGACGGTTGGATGAAAGGGAAGGCTGGACCTTGGATGAGGATCATCTCGACCTTTCCGGATATTATCTCAAGGCGCTTGAGGAAATGGCGAAGTCAGAGCATGGCAGGACTTTGGTAATGCCAGTCCTGAACGGTGAGGGAAATGAGGAGTGCGATCTGGATGCCTTCGATGAGGCGAAGGAAGGGATGGCGGATGCACCGCTGGACGACTCCCAGGCAGATGCGGTCGCGCGCTGTCTTTCGACCCCGCTTTTCCATCTGGTGCAAGGCCCGCCCGGCACCGGTAAAACGCATGCGCTGTCGGAACTGGTAGAGCGGCTGGTGGAGCAAGGACAGCGGGTGCTGGTTTGCGCCTTCACGCACCGGGCGATCCACCATGCGCTGCGCAAGATCCGGCCGCGGGTAACATGTCCGGTTTACAAGGTTTCGAACTTCATGCCCCAGGATGCGAACGACATCGAGTTTCGTGCGAACTTCGCGGCTACCGGGCTGGTGGATCATCCCGGGCCCTATGTCCTCGGGATCACGCCGGTGTCGTTGTTCACTTCGCGGGCGGCGGAGGCGCGGTTCGACGTGGCGGTGATCGACGAGACCAGCCAGATGCGGGTGGAGGCCGCGATGATGCCGATGCTCCGGGCGGAGCGGTTCTATTTTTTCGGCGACCACCGGCAGCTTCCGCCGGTGGTGCAGCGGCCGATCGAGGATCCGGCGGAGGACTCGGTGTTCGCCCGTTTGGCGAAGGGCGGCAATCGAACGATGCTGAACACGACCTACCGCTTGAACGGGCCGTTGACCGTGTGGCCTTCGGAAAGCTTTTACGAAGGCGATCTGGAGTCCGCCGCGGGGATCTCGGGGCACCGGTTCGCGATGAAAGGCGAGGGGCGAGATACTTTGTTAGGTCGCGAGCCGTCGATGGTGCGCCGGGAACTGGATCATGAAGGGAACCGCTCGTCCTCGGCGGAAGAAGCGGATTATACGGCGGCCTTGATCGAGGAGATTCTCAAGGGGGGAATCCCGGCCCATGAGATCGGCGTGGTGGTTCCGTTCCGGGCTCAGGCGGCGCGGGTGAGGAAACTCCTGCGCTTCGCCCGATTCGGCGGCTACCCTGGGTCACGCGGGATCGCGGTGGATACCGTGGAGCGATTCCAAGGGCAGGAGCGCGAGGTGATGATCGTGAGCTTCGCGGCATCGGATCGTGAGTTCATGGATCGCCTGGGCAGTTTCCTCGTCATGCCACAGCGGCTCAACGTGGCGGTCACCCGGGCTCGGACGAAAGTGATCCTGCTACACTCGCGCGCCTTCCGCGAGTGGCTGGAGGGGCGCGAAGCGCATGATGAAAGGGCGGCGCTTGCGCTTTCGCTTTTGCGGGCTGCAATCAATCTCTGAGCGCCTCAAATTCATGGCACGCCTCATTCCCCATCAGGTTCCAGGCACGCCGGGAAGCCCGGTGCATTTGTTCCGCAAGGTGCTCAAGAAGCTGCCGGACGATTTTACCGCGTGGTTCTCGATGGGTGGAGGCGATGGCGGACGGCCGCAGGTCTTCCTCGTCTGGCGGGAGCGCTACGGCTTCCTGATCCAGGTCGCGGAAACCTCGCACAAGCTGGCGGAGTCGGCCTTGCAGAGCGACTTCTTTTCCGGCGATGAGGTCATCGTGCCCGACGATATCGGGCGGCGGGAGAATGAGTTGTTAGAGCGCTTCGTCGGCCTGGCCTGCACGGAATTCGGGCCGCTCGCGGGCGGGCTGCCGGTGAAGAAGCTGGTGGTCTTTCCCAACGTCGGGGAACGGACCATTGATGAGATCGTGCTGCTGCGCGGCGAGGACGCGACGGGCTACCTAGGGCTGAACCAGATGGACCCGGTTCACTTCGAGCGGCGCCTGCAGGCGTTAGCGGAAGGCGCTCTCACGGAGCCGGGGCTGCTGCACCTTCGCGCGCTCTTCACGCCGGAGTCGGTGGTGCCGGCGGACTTCCACGCGAGGCGGCCGGCGGACCGGAACATCGCCGCCGGAATCGGCGCGGGCTTCCTCGATTTCGACCAGGAGTGGTGCGTGAAGAACGACCTCGAGCTGCTGCCGGAGCAGGAGGATCTGGTCCGCGATCCCGTCGGCAGAACCCGGCTGGTGACCGGCGTGGCGGGCAGCGGGAAATCGCTGGTGCTGCTCTATCGCGCGCTGCTGTCGGCGAAGCTGAATCCCCGGGCGCGGGTGCTGGTCCTCACCCACAACAAGCCGCTGCGACACGAACTCGTAAGGCGCTCGAAGCGGCTCGATGAAGCTGGCGCGAAGCTGGAATGCCTGACCTTCTTCCAATGGGCGGCGCGCGGCTTGAAGCAGGACTTCGGCAGCAAGGAGACGCCGTGGGGGCCGGACCAGACCGCAGTGCTGGTCGAGGAACTGCGGACGGAGCGGAAAGGCCTGCGGCGGTTTTCCAGCGCGTATCTGGTCGATGAGATCGGCTGGATGAAAGACCACCGCCTGATCGAAAGGGACGCATACCTTGCCGCCGACCGCGCCGGTCGCGGCACGATGATGACGGCCGGCCAGCGGGAGGATTTGTGGGAGCTGTTCCGCGCTTATCAGGTCGAGCTGAGCCTCCGCGGCTTGACCGACTGGCACAACGTGGCGCTGCGGTTTCACCGGCAAGTGGTGATCGAGAAGGCGATCCGCTTGCCGGACTACGACGCTATTTTCATCGATGAAGCGCAGTTCTTCGCGAAGCTGTGGTTCGAGCTGGTGCGGGCGGCGTTGAAGCCGGGTGGCCACTTGTTCCTCGCCGCCGATCCCACACAGGGCTTCCTGCGCCGCCGGCAGTCGTGGATCGCCGCGGGGATCGATGTTCGCGGGCGGCGGACGACGAAGCTGGCGCGGGCCTACCGGAACACCCGCGCCATCCTGCGTTTCGCGCGGGATTTCTATGAGGAACGTCGTAGCGAAGACGGTCGCGAAACGGACCTCAACGTGCCGGACAACGCGGTGCTGGCGGGAATCTCCGAAGAAGGCAAGGCCCCGCTGGTCTTCCGCGTCGCGAACCCGCAGGACGAGATCGCCCGCGCGGCGAACGAGGCGCTTGAGATCCTGCATGGCGGGCTCACTGCCGGATGCCTGCTCGTGATCCACGCCGACAGCTCGAAGGAACGGGCGTTGCGGGAAGCGCTCGAACGCAAGCTCGGCCGTGACAAGGTCCACGACGCGAAGTCCGGACCGCGACCTCCGGAGATCCTCTGCACGGTGACCACGCTGAACGCAGCGACCGGCCTGGAGGCTCCGGTGGTGATGCTGCTGGGGATGGATTCCTTGCTGGAGAAGGAGGACGATCCCCGGCTCTCGGAGGAAGAGCGGGCGGAGCTGAGAAGCGACAACACGCGGAGGCTTTATGTGGGCTTCACGAGGGCCGGGCAGAGATTGGTCGTGCTGCGGACGAGGGGCGGAATGGATCCATAACTGATCTGAGGTTTTTCATGGATGGCGACGGATTTGATCCGCGGTCGGGCTGGGGACGGGAGTGTCCCCGCTCCTTACTCCTGCCGCTTCAGCATCCGCTCGTCCCGTCACCAGACCGTCTCGACCGCCTTTGACCGCTTCAGCGCTTTGTCCCGAGTCAAGAGTGGGACTTTGTGATGGACCGCCGTTGCGGCGATGACGCGGTCGAAAGGGTCGCCGTGAGGG
>JAYTLR010000025.1:0-1931 GCA_043729195.1 Akkermansia sp. | reverse complement strand
ATCAATGTCGAGAACCATCGCGGCCTGCTCCGGAGACATGTAAACCGGCGTCCCGATGAATTGCTCGAAGCGCGTGTTGACCGTCTCCTCGGTGATCTTTCCCTGCGTCGCTTTGGCGATGCCGAAATCAATGACTTTCGGCACTGCTTTGTCGCCGTCCAGGGTGACCATCACATTGGAGGGCTTGATGTCGCGGTGGATGATGCCCTTCTGGTGGGCGTGCTGGATGGCGCGGCAGACTTCGATGAACAACTCCAGCCGGGCGGGCAGCGGGAGTTTTTGTTGATCGCAGAATTTGGTGATCGTCACGCCGGGGACCAGTTCCATGACGAAGTAAGGCCGACCGCCGGGCGTGGTGCCGCCGTCCAGCACACGGGCGATGTTGGGGTGGTCCATCATCGCCAGCGCCTGACGTTCCTGTTCGAAGCGCGCGATGAATTCGCGCGTATCCATGCCGATGCGGATGATTTTCAGTGCCACGAGCCGCTGCACCGGCTCGTTTTGCTCCGCCCTCCACACCGTGCCGAAGCCGCCCTTACCGATGATCTTTTGCAGGGTGTAGCGCCCGATGTGCGATCCGGCCGTCTCCTGCGGGGCCGCGCTCCCGCTGGCCGCATCCACTTCCGGTGCGTAATCTCCGAAGCAGAGGACTTCCGTCGGTTCCTCCGAGGCGGGATCCTCGTCGCCCGTCATCCCCGTTGGCTCGACCGGCGGCTCCAGCGCCAGCTTGAGCAGGCAATTGGCGCACATCCCGCTCATCGCCTGGCCGGTCAGGGGCAGGTCGCATTTCTCGCAGCGGGTAGTTTCGTCCATATTCACAGTGAGCACATATCAGTTCGCTCCGGACCTTACTACAGAATTGCGGGCGGGTGGTTACAGGTCATGTTCATCCGCTCATGGCGGCCATCAGGCAGCGGAGTTCCTCATCCACCTCGGCGGGGGTGGCTACGGTTTGCCCGATCTCTGCGCGGACGGCCTCGCGGAACCGTTTGCTCAGGCGATGGACCGCCACTTTCACTGCGCCTTCGCTCAATTCCAGCGCGCCGGCGGTCTTGCGATAGGCTTCACTCGTGCCTTCCGACAGCAGCAGGGGTTTCAACTGATCGAACAATTCCCGCCTTCCCGTGGTGCCATAACTGGCACCCAGGCGCTCCATCGCCCGTTCCAGCAGCGTCATCGCCCAAAGCTTGTCGTAAAGGCTCTCCGGTGCCATCAGGTCCGCCGACTGTTGTCGATAACTCTGCTCGGCGGCCTCATCGTCGAGGGAGAACACTTCCCGCCCGCCGCCACGTTTTTGCGACTGACCGCGCTTCCACTCGTTCACCAGAAAATGTTTCAGGGATTTCAGGAGAAACGACCGGAACCTTCCCCGTTCCCGTGTCGCGAGTTTCAGGTATTTTTTCGCCAGCAGGCGCGCGAAAAACTCCTGCGTCAGGTCCTGCGCGTCGTGAGCGCTGTGGCCCTGACGCCGGACGTAAGCGTAAAGAGGATTCCAATACGTGCGACAGAGTGATTCCAGCGCCGCTTCCGCCTGGGGGGCCTGCGTCTGCCCGGCCAGCAGCACCATGCTCCAATGGGTGGCAGTGAATTGTCCGTCGCCTGCGGAGGCGCCGGCTTCAATCGGTCCGGAAGGTGACATGGGTCAGCGGAACTAGACTGTCTCCGGGACCTCGAATCCCTTGCGGTATTGACCGCGCAGGAGGGCGAGGGCTTCGGGGGTGGCGGTTTCGCCTGTGAAGGTTTCCTTGGCGGCATCGATCTCGAGCATGGGGCCGAGACGGAAATCACCGGGTTGGAGTGCAATCTGATTGGCCTCCATATGAGCGCCGAACCCACCCACCACATCCTGCCACTGCGGCAGGTCCTTGATCCGTGCTTTGGCTTGCTCAACTTCGGCATTCTGACCAAGACGGTAGGAAATATTTCCCAGA
>JAYTLR010000024.1:0-39466 GCA_043729195.1 Akkermansia sp. | reverse complement strand
CTCCGGGCCGAGGACCTTGCGACGCAGCGGCAGCAATTCCTCTAGCAGCTTGAGCACCTCGTCCTTGCGCCCGGCGGCGGAGTAGGACCTCGTCAGGTTGTTCATCGCCGTCAGCGTGACGGGGTGCTCCGGGCCGTTCACCTCGCGGGAAAGCGCCAGCACCTCCTCGCGCATCTTGAGCGCCTCGTCCTTGCGCCCGGCGACGGAGTAGGAAGCCGCCAGGTTGTTCATCGCCGTGAGCGTTTCGGGGTGCTCCGGGCCGAGCACCTTGCGACGCAGCGCCAGCACCTCCTCGAACAGCTTGAGCGCCTCGTCCCTGCGCCCGGCGTCGAAGTAGTAAGCCGCCAGGTCGTTCACCGCGGCGAGCGTGTCGGGGTGCTCCGGGCCGTGGGTTTTCAGGCGGTAGTCGTGCACCTGTTCCTGCAGCGCGATGGCCGGCCGGTAGATACCGAGGGCATAGTAGGTCCGGCCCAAGGTGTCCTGCAGCTTGGCCCGCAGCTCCGGCTGGTCGGTTAGTTTGGTCTCCAGCTCCTTCGCGGCGATGTCCAGCACGTCGGCCACCTTCACCTCGCGCCCGCCCTTCTCCTCGCCGGGCTGTGAGCTGGTGAACATGTCCGTCATGAACTTCGAGGTGGCCTCCGCATCGGCCAGCGCCTCCTTGGTGCGCTTGGTTTCCTCCGCGGCCAGTGCCTCCGCCTTCGTCGCCCGCACCGCCTGCCAGGTGCTCACTGCTGTGGCCGCAATCAAAACGGCGGCGATGGCTGCGGCCACGCGCAGCGCGGCTTTGTTCCGCCGGGCGAACTTGCGGAACTGGTAACCCGCGCTTGGAGGGGTGGCGGTCACCGGCTCGTCGGAAAGGAAACGCACGATGTCCTGCGCGAAGGCGTTGGCCGTCTCGTAGCGGCGGGAGCGGTCCTTCTCGATCGCCTTCATCACGATCCAGTCGAGGTCCGGCTCGACGAGCTTGTTGAGCTTCCCTTCCTCGATACGGTGGGCTTTCGCCAGCAAGGTGCGCTCCTCGCCCACGATCGTGCCGAGGCGCGAGGACGGCTTGACCGGCTCGACCTCGCGGATGATGCGCCGCATTTCTTCGTAACCGGCGGAGACCAAGGACTTCGCATCGAAGGGCGGTTTGCCGACGAGCAGTTCGTAAAGCAGGATGCCGAGCGCGTAGATGTCGCTGCGGGTGTCGATGTCCAGCCCGCTGAGGCTCGCCTGCTCGGGGCTCATGTAAACGGGCGTGCCAATGAACTGCTCGAAGCGCGTGAACAGCGTCTTGTCGGTGAGCTTTCCCTGGGTGGCCTTGGCGATGCCGAAGTCGATCACCTTCACCACCGGCTTGTCGCCGTGCAGGGTGACCATCACGTTGGACGGCTTGATGTCGCGGTGGATGATGCCCTTCTGGTGGGCGTGGTTGATGGCGGAGCAAACATCGCCGAAGAGGGCGAGGCGTTCCTTGGTGCCGAGTCCGGCCTCGTCGCAGTAGTCTGTGATCGGGATGCCTTTCACCAGTTCCATGGCGAAGTAGGGCCGGCCGGCGGCGGTCGCTCCGGCATCGAGCACCTTGGCGATGTTCGGGTGGTCCATCATCGCCAGCGCCTGGCGCTCGGCCTCGAAGCGGGCGAGCACTTGTTTCGTGTCCATCCCCGCCTTTATCACTTTAAGCGCGACCATCCGCGAGATCGGCACGCTCTGCTCGGCCATCCAGACGCTGCCGAAGCCACCCTCGCCGATCTGCTGGCGCAGCTTGTAGGGGCCCACCTGGTCGCCCTCCTTCTCCGCGTAGCTGTCCTTGAATTCCTCCGCGCCGAGGGTGGCGCCGTCCTCATCGCCGAAGTAGGAATCAGCGCGGGCAAGATCGACAAGCATGCGCTGGACTTCAAGGCGGAGGTCCCCTTTTGCGCCGCAAGCACCCTCCAGAAACGCACCGCGTTGCGACTCCGGCAATTCAAGAGCGCGAGTGAAGATGTCCCTGGCGATGGGGTTCATGATATTCCTACATGCGTGATGCGCTCGGAAAAGCGGACAGGGAACCTACCCATTTTCCTCGATTTGCTGGTAGAGCCACAATTTGGCGAGAGCCCAGTGCCGACGAACGGTCTTTTCGTTCACCTCCAGAAGGGCTGCGATCTCGTCGTAGTTCATGCCGCTGAAGAAACGCAGCTTGACGATGCGGGCTTTGATTTCGTCCTCAGCCTCGAGTTCATCGAGCACTTCGTGGATGCCGAGAAGGCGTTCGTCTGCCACCGGTGCGGGCAAATCCAGCCCATCGAGTGGCACGTGTGCCTCGCCGCCCCCGCGTTTCACCGCGATCCGGCGGCGGGCGGCTTCCACCAGGATGCGGCGCATCGCCTCGGCGGCCGCAGCGAAGAATTGTTTTCTGTCACGCCATTGTTCCGGCGCGGATTTCTGCAGGCGCAACCAAGCCTCGTGGACCAGCGCGGTGGCGTTGAGCGACTGATCCTTGCGCTCCACCGCCATCCGACCCGCGGCGATCTTCTTCAACTCGGCGTAGAGGCCGGCGAAGAGATCTCCGTTATTGGAAACCGTGGAGGCATTGAGCAGGCGTGTGTAATCAGGTTCCATGGGATCATCGGACGGGGTGGATATCGCATCAACACATTCTCAGGAAACCGAGGCCTCCGGATCACGTTCCAGAGCATACACTTCCACTTCCTGGTTCCGGCCTTTCACCGCGTGGGATCCGAGACCACGGCAACACGACAAACCCGCGCTCCAGTCCGCAAAAAGATCGGCGCTGACGAGAACGGGTTGATTCAGCGTGCGGGTCAGTGCTTCAAGGCGGAAGGCGAGATTCACCGCATCGCCCAGCAACGTGAACTCTCGCGGACTGAACGCGCCGTACGCCGCCGGCCCCATGTGAACCGCGGCACCCGAACCGAAGCGGAGGCCGAAAGTTTCGAGCACCGCGCGGTGTTCCTGTTGGACCTCATCGCAGGCCATGCGCATCGCGTGGGCTGCCTTGAGCGACGCAAGGCGGCTGGCCGGCGACGTGTCGAGCCAGTAAGCGAGCACGCAGTCGCCGATGAACTTGTCCAGGTTCGCGCCGTGCCGGTTGAGGATCGATTCCGTCCGCGAATACCAGGAACCGATGATCGGCCCGAGTTGGTCCGGAGACAGCTTTTCCGAAATGGCGGTGAAGCCTTGAATGTCGCTGACCAACAGAATGACCGTGCGGGTGCGCACGTCCGCAAGCGTGCGATCCGCGATCGAGTTGCGGCCGTGCATCGAGTCCTGATCGGACGCCCCCTCAAAGCGGAAGCAGTGATCGGCGATTTGAATCATGTCACCGGTCGCCAGCAACCGCGAGGTGGTCACACGCATGCCGTTGATTCGGCTGCCGTTGACGCTTCCGAGATCAAAATACCAGAACCCGTCATCCTGACGGCGAATCATCGCATGGCGGCGGGATACGCGCGGGTCCGGAACCGGCACGGCCGACTCGCGGCTGCGGCCGATCACGCTCAGCTCAAGCAACGTGAAGACCTCACCCGATGCGTCGTCGTGCAGCTTGCCGGCTGTCAAATGAAGGGCCGGTTTCATCTCCATGAAAACAACTTCCTAACACCGACGCATCACGCCGGGCAATGCCCGAATGCCAATTTACGAGGAGAAGCACCGGCTGGCACTCATGGATTGATGCTCAGGGGACCTGAGAATCCCGCTTCCCGCGCGCCGTCATGGGGCCTCTGATGCCAAGAGAGTCGTCACCATCTTGGCGAACTCCCCGTCAATCAGCGCGTTCACGGTGGTCTTCCGTGCCGCGGCGAGCTTCTCCAACTGTTGCATCTGCCGCCGGGTGAGGGCCAGTTTCGCAGCGACATTCGAGGTGTTCGGAATTTCAAGCCAGGCTTCCTTGGCTTTGGAAAGTTCCGCGGCATCAAGCCCGAAGCCCTTGAGCACGCCGGAGGCCATCATCTCGTTGCCGGGATAGGCCATGTGGACGCCATCGGACGTCAGGACATTGCCCTTGACCGGACCGGCCTTGGCGGCTTCGGCGATGGCTGCCTGCATGTCGGCGTTGAGATCGGCGAGCAGGCATTTCTTTTCCGTGGCGAGCGCGCGGAGGAAATCGTTGTAAGGCACCAGTTTCTGATTCTCAGGAGTCGCTTGATCCTCGCGGATCATGGTCGAGGTCAGGATCATGACCTTCACTCCCGCCGCCTGGGCCTGATCAACGATGGCGGTGATGTTCTTCTTGTAATCCTCCAATAGCACCCCCTTCGCTCCGTGCCAGACATCGTTGACGCCGCAGCTCAAGGTCATCCAGTCCGGCTTCTTGCTCAGGACATCGCGGTCGAGGCGTTCCAGCATTTGGTTGGATTTGTGGCCGCTGATGCCGGCACCGATGATCTCGACCTTCACGCCATTCGCCGCGAGGCCGCTGCCGACCAACTGGACGTAACCGCCGGGACCGCCATTCCCCTGCTGGGTGATCGAGTCGCCGAGGAAGGCGATTTTATCGCCCGTTTTGACGGGGATTTCCGCGTGCAGGTTGCTGGCGGCGGCGGAGAACAGGATGGCGGCAATGAGGGAGTTCTTCATGGAGGTGGAGCCATCTACGAACGGGGACGAGTCCGCCAGTCAGAAAACTGGTACGTTTGGTAGAATCAGCCCTCGAGAAACTCCGCCGCCCGCTGTTCGGCCCACGTTTCACGGCCGCCGGAGGAGAAGCCGCAGTGCCCGCCGTCGTCCGGGATTTCCAGGTGGAAGAACTCGCTCGCCACCGCCTCCTCGCGCGGATAGCAGCCGGGGCCGAGGAAGGGATCGTTCGCCGCGTTGACCAGCAGCGAGGGGATGGTGATGCGCGGCAGGAAGGGCCGAGAACTACTACGCGCCCAGTAGTCCGCGGCGTCGCGAAACCCGTGGAGCGGCGCGGTGTAGCGGTCGTCGAACTGGCGGAAATTCCGGACCCGTCCGATGCCGGCGAGATCGATGTCGTCTGGAAAGCGCGGCTGTTTGGCGACCAGCTTCGCCCGCAGGCAGCGCAGGAAGCGGTCCATGTAGAGGCGGTTGGTCGGCGCGGAAAGCCGACTGGATGAGCAGGCGAGGTCGCAGGGGACGGAGAAGGCAGCGGCGCGATGGAGGCGCGGGTCCGACGGGCGTTCGCCGAGGTATTTAAGGGTGAGATTCCCGCCGAGGCTGAAGCCGACGAGGTCGATCCGCGCCGCCGGGTTGACGGCGAGGGCGTGGCGGACGACATGGTGGAGGTCGTCGCTCGCGCCGCTGTGGTAGAACTTCAACAAGCGGTTCGGCTCGCCGCTGCAGCCGCGGTAATTCCACGCCAGCACGTCCCAGCCGCGACGGTGAAGAGCGCCGGCCATGCCCTGGATGTAGGGGGCCTTCGAGCTGGCTTCGAGCCCGTGCGAGAGGATGGCCAGCCGCCCGCTCCCCTGCCCCGCCCAGTCGAGGTCGAGGAAGTCGCCATCGGGAAGCTCAAGCCGTTCGCGGCGGGTCGTGACAAGCGGTACGCGCCGGCACAGGGCCGGATGGATGGTCTGCAAATGCCCGCCGCGGAGGAAAGCGGGAGCGCGGTAAGTAGACGGGACGAGAGGCATGGGGTCGCGGGAGCTTGGATGGTGGAGGCGCGGGCGGCGAGGCCATAGGTCATATAGGACCTATAAGACCTATTCCCCGGCCCGCCCCTCCCCACACGCCACTTGCAAACCCGCCCCGCTCCGCTTCCATGGGCGCATGTCTTTCACCCTGCATCCCCGGCTCGCCGCAGGCAGCCACGATTTCGGCACCGAACTCGGCTGCCGCATCCTGCTCAAGAACAACGCGCTCTTTCCCTGGTTCATCCTGGTGCCTGAGGTCGAGGAGGGGATCGAAGACCTCCACCAGCTCGAGCCAGACGCCTATGGCGACGTGATGATCCTGCTGCGGCTGGTCTCGGAGTTCGTCGCCGGGCATTTCAAGCCGGAGAAACTCAACGTCGCGTGCATCGGCAACCAGGTGCGGCAGATGCATATCCACATCGTCGGCCGCTCGCCGTCCGATCCCGCCTGGCCGGGCGTGGTGTGGGGCTTCGAGGGCAAGCAACCTTACCCCGAAGCGGAGGTGGAAAAGATTCAGGATGCGTTTGACGAAGCGCTCGGGGCGGAGGAAGACGAGTGACTCACACCCCGTAACCGCTGCCATGAAATCGACCCTCGCTCTATTACTGACCCTCGCGGCCGCCGCCATCGCCGAACCGGTCCAGCTTTTCAATGGCAAGGACCTCGCCGGCTGGACCACCGACGTCACCGAAGCAGACAAGAAACCGGACCTTGATCCGAGCTTCATCCTGCGCGACGGCCTACTGGTCTCGCTCGGCAAGCCGCTGGGCCATCTGGTCACCGAGAAGGAATTCGAGAACTACCGGCTGACCGTCGAATACCGCTTCCCGAAAGCCGGCGGCAACTGCGGCGTGCTGGTCCACGCCTCCAAGCCGCGCGCGCTTTACGACATGTTCCCGCAGTCGATCGAAGTGCAGATGATGTCCGGCCACGCCGGCGACTTCTGGTGCATCCAGGAGAACATCGAGGTGCCTGACATGGAAAAACGGCGGCCGGCGACGGAAGGCCAGAAGTTCGGCGGCGGCCTCAAGGATGCCCGCCGGATCTTGAACCTGACCGATAATTCCGAGAAGCCGCTCGGCGAGTGGAACACGATGATCATCACCTGCAAGGACGACACCATCACGGTCGAAGTCAACGGCACCGAGGTGAACCGGGGCAGCAAGGCGACCGCCACCAAGGGGAAGATCGCGCTGCAAGCGGAAGGCACCGAGGTGGAATTCCGGAAGGTGGAGTTGGAGCCGCTGAAATAAGGAGAGTGTCGACCACTGGTCGACACTCCTTATTCAACTCCTTATTTCACCTGGATCGCGGTCGCGTTCACGACCAGCGAATCCGCGGACGAGCCTTCGGCGACCTTGCCGGTGACGGTGACGGTGGCGAGCTTTACCAGCCCGCCCACGCCATCGAGACCGTCCTTCAGCACGCGACCGTCGGGACCGGTGATCTGGATGGTGGCGATACCGGACTTTTTGGCTTCCTTGGTGTCGCAGCAATTGTCCCACGGCGTTTCGCAACTGTCGCCGGGGATCTCGTTGCACGGCGTGAGCAGTTCGGGATCGCCGAGGATGAACGCCGAGCGGCCATCGACGAAGGGCTTGGAGTTGCCCATGATCCGACCGGAAATGGTGATCTCGTCGCCCGGCTTGGCGGTGGTCCGGACCACGTGGATGGCCTTGGCCTCCCCGGTCGGCGGAGCCGCCAGGATCGCGGTGAGCTCGGCGCTCGGAGCGGCGGCCGGAGCGCTGGTGGTGGTGGCCGAGGTGGCCGGCGCAGACTTCTCTTTGCAAGAGGCAAACAGGCAGGCAGCGGCAGCAAGGGCGATGGTGGATTGGATGGTCTTCATTCGATGTTCAATGTTAGGCGTTCGATGTTCGATGTTCGATGTTCGATTTCAGTCTATTCTCAAGAAGATCTCAGCGCCACCGGCAAGGCGGGCTTCAGACAGCGGATGGCCGGTGGCAACGCGCCTAACAGGCCGAGGAAAAGTCCGGTGAGGATGCCGGTCAGCGCGACGCCGGGGCCGATCTCCAGGGTGAAGGCGCCGATCGAGAACGGCACCGTGCGGCCGTCGAGCAACAGCAGCGCGGCGATCGACGCGAGCAAGGTGCCGCCGAGGCAGGCGAGCGTGCTTTCCTGGACCAGGCTGGCGAGCAGCGCGCCGCGGCCGAAGCCGATCGCCTGCAAGGTGGCCATCTCGCGGACCCGCGAGGCGAAGGCGGCGTAGAGGGTGTTGATCCCGCCGAACACGGCCCCCGCCGCGATCAAGCCGGCGGTGATCCAGGTCATCACGCGCAGCGGTTTGAAGAACGAACTCAGGCGGGCATAGTAGTCGCTCTCGCGCAGCGCGCTGAGTTCGAGGTCGAGGCGTTGTTTCGCGAACAGGTCGGCTTCGGCGAAGTCGGCCGGGTCGTCGAGGCGCAGGACGACGCAGGAAATCGTCTCGCGCTTCGCCAGCACGCGGAGGTCGCCGAGGGTGGCCCACAGCTCGGACTCGAGCACGGTGCCGGGCGCGGCGAAGGTGCCGGAAATCGTCATCGGCTGGCCGTCGAGCACCACCTGCCGGCCGGGCATCAGGTCGCTTTCGGCGAGGCCGAGCTTTCGCCAGGCGAGGCGGCCGGCCATGAGCTGGCCGGCGGTCGGGAAGCTTCCGGCGACGAGCCGGACTTCCGGGTGGACGTGCAGCGCTTGCGGGGTGACGCCCCGGAAGACCGCTTGGCGGCGTTCGCCGTCGCCGAGGTCGAGATAACTCATGTAGTGGATCTCGCTGGAGACCGCGCGGACGCCGAGCGCCTCGGATATGCCGGGCACGGCGGCCTCCGCGATGCCGCCGGCGCGGTCGGCGACCTCGCTGCGCTGGATGCTTTCCTCGGAACCGGCGCCGACGAGGATCACGTTGTTAGGCGAGCCGGAGGCGGAGAGGACGCGCTTCATGCCGTCGTTGATCGCCACCGCGGCCATCACCAGCAGCACGACCAGCGCGCTGCCGCCGATGGTCTGGAGCAGGCGGGCCTTCGAGCGGAACAGGTTCCGCACGGCGTAGGAAAGCGGCAGCATGGCTAGGAGCGGAGGTTTTTCACGATGGGCTGCATGACGGCCTGCCACGCGGGCCACAGCGAGGCGAGGATGCCGAGGGCGAGCGCGGCGACGATGCCGGTGGCGATGACCGCGGCGTCCGGCTGGATCGCGAGCGTCTGGCCCTCGTTGCCCATGGTGAAGCTTTGCCAGCGGAGGAAAGCGGCCGACAGCCCGACCCCTGCGATGCCGCCGATCAGGCCTAACATCCCGCCCTCGCCAACCACCAGGCAGGCGATCGCGCGACCCGGGTAGCCGAGGGTGCGCAGAACGGCGTTTTCCTTCACCCGGCCGCGGACGATGAGCAGCAGGGCGTTGGCGACCAGCGCGGTGACGGCGAGCACCGCGCCGATGCCGAGCCAGCGGGTGAAGCCGATCAGCTCGATCAGTTCAGCGGCCGTTTCCGCGAAGAAGGCCTTCTCGGGGCGGGTGTCGGTCGGCGCGGCATCGGAGTGGAAGCGCTCGTCGATTGCCTGCGCGACGGGCTTGAGGTCGGCTGACGAGTTGACCCGGACGTTGAATTGGGTGACCACGCCGAGGCCTGCTTTCGAGGCGCGCTGGAGAAAGGGCAGCTTCACGTAGGCGACGTTGTTGTCCTGCGGGAAGGGCGAGCGCAGGATGCCGGCGACCGTGACCGTCACGCCCGCGCCATCGAAGCGGTCGCCCGGTTTCAGCCCGCGGCGCTGGGCGAAGACCTGGCCTAACAGGGCACCGTCGCCGCGTTTTTGCCACTCTTCCATGCTGCCTTCGATCACCTCGATCTCCGGTGCGAACTTCGCCAGCAAGTCATCGGGCACGCCGCGGAAGGTGATCACGTCGAGCGAAGCGCCGCAGTTGTTGACGACGATCTGCACCGGGATCACGTCGCGGACGCCGGGGATGCGGCGGATCTCGTCGGCGTAGTGTTCCGGCAGCCGGCTGGCGGCGGGGCAGAAGCGGTTCTGGCGGTAAACGACCAGCGTGGTATCGGCCGCGGTTTCTTCGGTCGCCTTGGCCAGCGAGCGCTGGAGGGTCTCGACCGCGGTGAAGAGGAACATCCCCGACGCCACGCCGAGCACGGTGAGCAGCGAGCGCACCCGGTGGCGGACGAGCTGGGTCCACGAGAGACGTAGTAGGTTGAGGATGGGGTTCATGCTATGGAGTGCGGTGGCACGACACCGCTTTGGCTTGGGGTGAGGCGGTGATCTCCCGGCGGACACGAACCATCGTGCAAGGCAATCCGTGGCCAGCAGACGCAGCGGGCCGAACCCGTAGCCAAACCTGCGTCCTGCCGCAGCACTCCATATCTCTCGCGGCTCATGACTGTTGAAGCTGGCCTTTCTCCAGGTGAAGCGTTCGGTGGGCAGCCGCCGCGGCGCGGGGGTCGTGGGTGACCATGACGATGGTCTTGCCGTGGTCGGCGGCGAGCTCGCGCAGCAGGTCGAGGATGCGGGTGGCGGACTCGCGGTCGAGGTCGCCGGTCGGTTCGTCGGCGACCAGCAGGGCGGGATCCGCGACCAACGCGCGGGCGATCGCGACGCGTTGTTCCTGGCCGCCGGATAGCTCCGACGGCGTGTGGTGCATCCGATCTGCAAGGCCGACCAGCTCGAGCGCCGCGGTGACGCGGGCATGGCGGTCCTTCTTCGACATCGGCGCGAGCAGCAGCGGCAGCTCGACGTTCTCGAACGCGCTCAGCACCGGCACCAGATGATAGAGCTGGAAGATATAGCCGACGTGGGCGGCCCGCCATTTCGTCAGGTCGCGGCGCGAGAGCTTGGCGAGCTCGGTGCCGGCGATGACCAGCGAGCCCTCGGTCGGCGAGTCGATGCCGGACAGCAGGTTGAGCAGCGTGGTTTTGCCCGAGCCGGAGGGCCCCATCAGCGCGAGGAATTCACCGCGCGGGACGTCTAGATCCAGCTTCTCCAGCGGAGTCACCACCGTGCTTCCCTTGCGGTAGCTTTTCGAAATGCCGCGGCATTGGATCATCGGGTCGTTCATGGCCGGGCGGACTTGGGGTTGACCCGCTGGCCGTCGCGCAGGCCTTGCGGGGAAAGGACGACTTGCTCACCGGGGCGCAGGCCTTCGAGGACGCGGACGAAGCCGTCGCGGGTCTCGGTGGAGGCTTGCACCGCGCGCTTGGCGACGCGTTTCGCATCGGGGTCGAAGACCCACGCGGTGCCGTCTGTTAGAGCGGCTTGCGGGATCCAGGTGGCGAGCGAGCCGGTGGACTGGCCGGCTCCCGAGGCGTTGCCGAAGAACTCGACGCGGCACAGCATTTCAGGCCGCAGTTGATCGGCGGGATCGAGGATGCGGACCTTCGCCTGGAGCGTGTTGCGCTGAAGGTCGGCCTCGCCGGTGATGCGGGTGACCTCGCCGCTGAAGACCCGATCCGGCAGCAGGCTGCAACGGATCTTCGCGGGCTGGCCGACGCTCAGGCCGGCGGCATCGGCCAGCGGGACATCGACGCGAACCTGGAGCTGGTCCGGCTGATAGAGGATGGCGATCGTCGAGCTGTCGATGTCGTCCATCACCAGCATCTTCTTCTGGCCCGGCGCGGCGAGCAGGCGGAGCACGCGGCCATCGATCGGAGAGAGAATGCGGGTCCGCGCGAGCGCCAGCTTTGCCTGATCGACTGCCACCACGGCGGCCGCGGCTTCGGCGTCCTTCACTTTCGTCTCAAGTTCCATCCGCGCGACTTCCGACTCCGCCTCGCCGCTCATCGCCTCGGCGGCAAGTGTCTGGAGGCGCTCGCGGTCGAGCCGCAAGCGGGCAACCACGATTTCCGACTCGGAGATCGCCCCTTTGCCGAGGTCCGAAATCCGCGTGTTCTGATCGGCGGCTTCCTGCTGCAGGGTGCGCGCCGCTTCGACGATCGCCTTTGAGGATTCGTGCTTCTTCCGCGCCGAAGCAACGGCGGCGATCTGGGCATCCCGTGCGGCGACCTTCATGCGATGTTCCTGCTCGGCGGCCGCGAGGGCGAGCCGCGCGTCGGCATCGACCAAGCTCGCCAGCGGATCGCCCTTCACGACCTGCTGACCTTCGAGCACGTGGACGGCGTCGATCACGCCGTCGAGCAGGGCGGTCGCCTTGATCGGCAGCGGATCCGGTTCGATCCAGCCGCTGGCTTGGAAGAGCAGGTTGCCGGTCGCGGCCGCGGCGGGAATCTCAGTGCCGCCAGGTATCGCGAGGACGAGCGAGGTTTCGACCGTCGGTGCGGGCAGCAGGCGGTCGCGGAACAGCGCGAGGAAGAGCACGGCGAAGCCTGTTAGAATGGCGGCGGGAATAAGCCAGGCAGGAATCCGGCGAGGCGGCTTGGCCTCGCCGGAGGCGGAGCGGGTCAGGGAGTCGAGGGAAGCTTTCATGGAACGGAGACGTTGCGCCCGGAACACGGGCAGACAAAAACGGCCACCCTCAAAGGCAGCCGACAGCGACAGCAAGGTGCCGCTTTACAGTCTCCAAACGCCCAGCAGCGCGCAGTACGCGGAGGGTGTGTCGGGGCCGCGGATCGGGGTCGCGGCGAGATGGACGGAACTATCGGTGATCACCGGCGGCGGCGCGACGAATGCCAACTTCGGCAGGTCCATCACCAAAGGCGCCGGCAGCTCGTCGGGGGTCGGAGGCACGGGCACGTCCGGAAGTTCTTCAAGCTCGACGCAGCAGGGATCCTCATGATGGTCCCCGCAGTCCGGGCAGCACGGATCTTTCTCCGCGCCGCATTCCGAACCACCCATCAGCAGGCGGTTTTCAAGCAAGCACAGTCGCAACGGCGAGCCGGCCAGCGGGATCATCATCCCGAGGCAGGCCAACAGGAATGCGGCAATCACCCGTTTCATCACAGCGAAGAGTCTCACACGAATGAGGCGCGGGTCAAGCGGCCGATTCCCGACGAGTTCAGCGTTTTCAAACCGCCCATCCCATCGCCAGCACCCCGCACGCCGCACAGGCCGCGAGCACCGGGATCACGCCGACCTTGAAGCGTTCCATCGCCACCCATGCGCCGATGGCCAGCGCCGCGACGAGCCAGTCAATCCCGCCGCCTTCTGGGCGCAGCGCGTGCCAGGCGAACCAGATCGCAAGATTGAGGATCACGCCGACCACCGCGGCGGTGATCGCGGTGAGCATGGTCGAGATCGCCGGGCGCTCGCGCAGACTCTCGACGTGCGGCGCGCCGAGGAAAACGAAGAGGAAGCAGGGTAGGAAAGTCACCCAGGTGGTGATCGACGCGCCGAGCGCCCCGGCGGCGAGCGGCGGCAGGTCGCCGGGATTCTGCCACGCAGCGACGAAGCCGACGAATTGCAGCACCATGATCAGCGGGCCGGGCGTCGTTTCGGCGAGACCGAGGCCCGCCATCATCTGCCGCTGGCCGAGCCAGCCGTAGTGCTCCACCGCCATCTGCGCGACGTAGGGTAGCACGGCATAAGCGCCGCCGATCGTCACCAGCGCCGCCTTGCTGAAAAACAGGCCTTCCTGGAAATGGATGCCCTTCCAACCTAACAGCATCCCGCAGGCCAGCACCGGCAGCCACCACAGCGTGAGACAGATCGCGGAAACCACCATGGTCCGCAGCCAGCTCGCCCTGCCGGGCGGCGGAAGCTCGACAAAGGGCTCGTCGCCCACGTCCGCCTTGCCATGTCCCTTGCCCGCAGGGAACTGCCTGGCGAATTTCTTCCCGCCAATAAACCCGATCAGCGCCGCGCCGAGGATGATCCACACGAAATTGACCATGAAGAAGAAGATCGCGACGAAGGCGAGCAGCGAGAGCACCCACAGCGCCGGGGTTTTTAGCGCCTTCGAGCCGATGCGTTTCACCGCCGATACCACGATCGCGATGACCGCGGGCATCAGTCCGTAGAAGATTCCCTTGATCCACCCGACATCGCCACCCGCCATGTAAAGCCAGCTCAGGCCAAAGAGGATGAACACCGATGGAATCACGAACAGCGCTCCCGCAGCGATCCCGCCACGCGCGCCGTGCAGGCGCCAGCCGAGATAGGTCGCGAGCTGCTGCGCTTCCGGTCCCGGGAGCAGCATGCAGAAATTCAGCGCGTGGAGAAAATGGTCCTCACTGATCCAGCGGCGCTTCTCGACGAGCTCCTTGTGCATGATCGAGATCTGCCCGGCCGGCCCGCCGAAGCTGATCCAGCCGAGCTTGAACCAGAAGCGCAGCGCTTCGCGGAAAGTGGGAACGGGAGGTGGAGTCATCGCCGGGGTTTCAGGTATTGGTAAAGGGCATCGAAGCACGGCAGGCCGCGCGCCAGGATTTCGTCGTCCGGCACACCGAGCCGTGCCCAGCCCTTGAACACGCGGTCAAGCCCGAAGGCCTCCACGGTCTGGAACTTGCCGTCTTCCAGGTCCGCGTCATGGATCATGCTCGCCAACTTTTTCAACGTGCGGTCCTTCAGATCGAAGCGCTTCAACAAGGTCTCGAAGGTGCAATCGTCGCCGTGGTGGGTAAACTCGACGCCGGTCATGTCGTAAGGAATCGCCCCGGGATGCGCGGCCGGATCCGCGGCAAAAACGAAACGCGCCTTGGCATCGATGAAGCGCAGGATCAGCCACGCCGAGCCGACGCGGTCGATCGCCGGCTGCGGTCTCGTGAGCCAGGTTTTCCCGGCGAAACGCTTCACGGAAAGGACGGCGGACGCCTTCCCGCGCTTGCGGCTTTCGGGCAAGGCGGCGGCGCGCTCGATGAGCATCGCCACGTTCTCGCCTGCGGGACAGCCGAAGAAATCCACCTGCCGGACCTCGTCGAAACGGCGGCGGATCTTTTCCAACTCCGGCAAAAGGGTCTCGTCCGGCTTCTTCTTGTGGCGGGAAATCAGGTCGTTCAGCGCGGCGGATAGCTCCGCGTAGTCGGCCGCGCGCGCCTCGTCGAACTGGCGGACCATGCCCTCCCGGCTGACGCCCTCCAACTCGATGACGAAGGCGAGCGTAGCCTCGCCGCCGGCGTCTTTCACTTGCTGGGCGAGCCACTGGAAGCGCTCGACCAGCTCGGGCCGGTTGGGCAGCAGGTAGGCGGAGGTTTTGAACGGCAGCGCGCCGGATTTCTTCAGCTTGCGCCAGACGCCGACCCGCGCCGTGCCGCTGCCGGCGGGCAGGCTGAAAAGGAGTAGCAACCACGGGATGTCGGACATTCGTGACAGGTGTTACAAAGCGGATTGACCTGTTGCAAGAAATGTCTCGACTGTCCTCCCCATTCCCGCAATCGCTAGGGAACATGAAAACGACAATTCCCTCTTTGCTGCTGATGGCCCTCGGTTCGAGCGTTCTGCCCGCGCTCGATCAAGCCAAGATCAACCAGGTGACCGGCCTGACCGGCATTTTCAACGCCGAGGAAAAGGTTTTCAAGGTCACCGCCCCGCGCGGCGATCTGGGGATCACCGTGGACGGCTGGAAGATGCCCGCCTTCATGGGCCTCACCACCTGGGCCGCCTTCACCGACGGCAAGGAGAAGGAGGCGATGGTGATGGGCGACCTCGTGCTGCTCCAGGACGAGGTGAATCCCGTGATGAGCACCTTGCTCGACTCCGGCCTCTCGGTCACCGCCCTGCACAACCACTTTTTCCACGACGAGCCGAAGGCCTACTTCATGCACATCGCGGGGGAAGGCGATGCTGAAGCGCTTGCCAAGGGCGTGCGTGCCGCGCTCGACAAGGTGAAGGAGATCCGCACCGCCGCTCCGCAGCCGGCCAAGGATTTCGGCGGCGGAATTCCGGAGAAGAGTGCCATTTCCGCCGCGGCCCTCACCGCGATTCTCGGCGGCAAGCCGCAGGAAAAGGACGGCATGGTGAAGTTCGTCATCGGCCGCACCGCGAAGATGCCGTGCGGTTGCGAAGTCGGAAAAGAAATGGGCGTCAACACCTGGGCGGCCTTCGCCGGCGCCGATGACAATGCCGTGGTGGACGGCGACTTCGCCTGCCTCGAAGGAGAACTGCAAGCCGTGCTCAAGAGCCTGCGTTCCGGCGGCATCGACATCGTCGCCATCCACCATCACATGACGACGGAGGAACCACGCTATATCTTCCTCCACTACTGGGGCCGCGGTAAAGCCGCCGACCTCGCCGCGAAACTCAAAGCCGCCCTAGACTCTCAGGACAAATAACCCGCCCACACCGATGAAAACGACCTCCTTGATCTTCTTTGCTCTCGCACCCGGCGCCATTGCCGCGGATGACACGACCTGATGTGTTCCAGGAGTGCAGCGCGGGAGGCGAGTGGCAAAACTGTTGCCGGAGCGGCGGATCGAGGTAATTCCGATCATTGACAGGGAAGGCTTTCGCTTCGACAAGGTGCGCCCGACGAATCTCATCGCCCGCGCCACAGTCCTTTCCATCCCATGACCGACGAAAAGTCTCCCCGCCTCAGCCCGCTCGCCGCATTGATTTTCAGCTCGCGCTGGCTGCAACTGCCGCTCTACCTCGGCCTGATCGTCGCCCAAGGAGTTTACGTGGTGCTCTTCCTGAAGGAGCTGTGGCACCTGATCTCGGAGGCCACGAGCCTCACGGAGCAGCAGATGATGCTGATTGTCCTCGGACTGATCGACGTGGTGATGATCTCAAACCTACTGATGATGGTGATCGTGGGCGGTTACGAAACCTTCGTCTCCCGTCTCCGCCTGCACAATCATCCGGACCAGCCCGAGTGGCTGAGCCACGTGAACGCCTCCGTGCTGAAGGTGAAACTCGCGATGGCGATCATCGGGATCAGCTCGGTGCACTTGCTGAAGACCTTCATCGCGGCCGGCAGCCTGGGCTTGCCGCAAGCGACCTCCCAAACGCTGGCGACGAGCGCTCCGATCACCGCCGAGGGGGTGATGTGGCAAACCATCATCCACACCGTTTTCATCCTCTCGGCCCTGGGCATCGCCTACACCGACCGCGTCATGCTGGCGGCTCCTGCGTCGAAGCCGGGCAAGCATTAGGCGGGGGAGGATTACGGCGACGCCGTGGTCGTCCTTTGCTCCCCCCTTCACCGACTAAAAATGGAAAATCACGCCGGTGGTGAAGCCATGGTCGAAGTCCTTCGGTGAGGTGAGGGGGAACAGGTAGCCGGCGCGGATGTCCACCCCCGCGGCGAGGCCGTAGCTGATGCCGACGAGGCCTTCGAGGTTGATGTCGCCTTTGTCGACACCGTTGAGTCCGGTGGAGCCGGTCACTTCGAAATGCAGGTTAAGCAGGCCGGAGGTGGAGTGCGCGTGGTGCTCATGTCCGCTGTGGCTCCCGCTCTCTCCGCCGAGGGATTTCACCACGCCGAATCCGAAAAGGAATTCGGTCGTGTCTTCATCGAAGACGTGCTCGATGGCAAAGCCGGTGTTGAGCGTCCAGCGGTTTCCGAGGTCGTTCCACATCGCGACGCCCGGGGCGATGGCGGTTTCGCCGCCGAAGCGGCTGCTTCCCGTGGGCAGCACGACTTCCATCTGCGCGGTCAGTAGAAAACAATCGCTTTCGACGAGAAGGGCGCGCGGCACGATCGCGAAATCACCGAAGCCGGAGGCGGTGGCGACGCCCTCCTCGTCCTCCCAGATGTAAGGGATTTCCATGATCACGCCGAGTCGCCGGGTGAAAGCCCATTCGAGTTCCAGCTCGGACTCGTGTTCCGCAACGCCATTGCCCTCGCGGAAGGAGTGGTCGAGGAACAGGTCGCGGCCGGTGAAGGCGGGTTCGATCCCAAAGGAGTGAACGTAGGGCGTGCCGCGCTGGCTGAGGTGGATGTGCTCGAAGGGAGCGAGGAAATCTTCGGCAGAAGCCAAGCCGGATGAAAGGGCGACGAAGGCGAGGGAGCTTGCGAGAGGTTTCATGTCGCGCCGAATCGAGCACGGCGTCAGAAGAAGCACAAGAATTTACTGCATTCCGATTGCATTAGCGTTCTGAATGCGGTTCACGGAGGTAACGGTCGGGTAGCATCACCAAGGCACCACCGATTCGAGCTTCGGCCGCGACCGGGCGGGCTCGGAGCGAAAAACGAAAAGACGTCGTGCCGCATGCGAGCGGCACGACGTTATCAAAGCCCGGGGCCGGTGCTTACTTCTTGTCGCCGCAAGCGCAACGCCACTCGGGCTGGCCGCAAGGGTCGCACTTCTTGGTGTTGAAGTTGAGACGGGCGGTGATGGCGTTCGCCTCGGCGCTCTCTTTATACTGCATGATGATCCACTCGCCTTCTGCCGGAGCCGCCAAGGTGAAGCCGTCCGCCACCTTGGTGATCTCGATCTTCACCGGCTTCTCGCGGGTGCCGGCGGTGGCGGTCAGCGTCTGGGCTTCGACCTTCACGGGCTTCATGTCCTTGTCGAGGACCGCGATGTGCAGCTTGCCGTCCTTTTCGGTGACTTCGCCGTGCATGGTTTCGTTGGTGCTGAACTCGAGGATGCGGCCCTTGTTGGGGCCGAGCTCGATGTCGCCATGGCCGAAGGCAAAGCCGGCGGTGAGGGCGAGGAACATCAGGGTCAGTTTCTTTTTCATATCGTTGTTGGTTCTGGGATTGGTTTCTAACGGGCGGCCGGTGCGTCCAGCCGCAAAGCTTTCTCCGCCGCTCTTCTCCCGATCAGGAAGAAGACGGCGGGGGTGACGACGAGGTCGAGGAGGGTCGAGGAAACGAGGCCGCCGACGATGGCGACGGCCACCGGATGGAGGATCTCCTTGCCGGGCTCGCCCGGTGCGAGGACCAGCGGGATCAAGGCGATGCCGGCGGCAAGCGCGGTCATCAGCACCGGCACCAACCGCTCCTGGGTGCCGCGGGTGATGAGCGCGACACCGAAGACCTCGCCCTCGTGCCGCATCAGGTGCAGGTAGTGGGAAATCATCATGATCCCGTTCCGCGCGGCGACTCCGCCGACGGCGATGAAGCCTACGAGCGTGGCGATGCTGATGTTGTCGATCAGCCGCCAGGTGAGGGCGAGCGCACCGGCAAGGGCGAGCGGCAGGTTGAGCATGACTTGCAAGGCCAGCGAGACGCTGCGGAAGTAGCCTGTTAGAAGGACGCCGATCACGCCGATGACGATGCCGAACAGGATCATGATCCGCCGCGACGCCTGCTCCCGCGCGAGGTATTCGCCCTCGAAGCGCAGCGTGTAGCCCTGCGGCAGCGAGACCTTGTCCGCCACCGCCTGCTGCCAGCCTTTGACCAGCGATTCGAGATCGCGCGAGCCGGTGTTCGCACCGATGACGATGCGGCGCTGGCCGTTCTCGCGGTTGATCACGTTCGGCCCGTTGACTTCGTGCACGTCGGCAACCAGTGAAAGCGGGAGATGGCGGCCGTCGGGCGTTTGGACAAGCAGCTCGCCGATCTTCTCCGGCCAGGTCCGCCAGCTTTCGGGCAGGCGCATCACGAGATCGACGGTCGCCTCACCCTCACGCAGTTCGCCGAGCAAGGAGCCGCCTAACAGCAGCGAGACCTGCTCGTTGATCGCCCCCGGGGAAAGGCCCTCGACGCGTGCCCGCTCGCGGTTCACCTCGATCCGGATCTGCGGGATCGGCACCTGGGCTTCCAGGTTGACGTCGGTAAGGCCGGGGATTCCCTGGCCGGCTTCCTTCACCTGCGCGCCGAGCCGGCGCAGGGTGTCGAGGTCGGGGCCGTGGATCTTCACCGCGATCTTCGCCGAGACGCCGCTGAGCATGTGGGAAAGCCGGTGGCCGATCGGCTGGCCGACATTGACGAAGGTCCCCGGGATGCCCTTCAGCTTCTCGCGGATTTCGGCGAAGACCTCCTCGCGATGGCGGCCTCCTTCGTGGAATTCGACATCGAACTCGTTGACGGAAACCGGCATCACGTGGTCGTCGCGCTCGGCACGGCCGGCACGGCGACCGACGGATTTGACCTCGGGGATTTGCAAGAGCAGTTCGACGGCGGTCTTCCCGACTTGATTCGATTGTTTGAGCGAGGAGCCCGGCGCGCTGGCGAAGGAAATGGTGGCGCTGCCCTCGTTGAAGGTCGGCAGGAACTCCTTGCCCATGCCCGGGTAGAGCATCCCGGCGGCGACGACCAGCATCACGACCACCCCGATCACCGCCAAGGGCGCGCCGAACGCCGCCCGCAGGAAGGTCGCGCGGGTGAATGCCTTCAACGCACGGACCAGCGGACCGTCGCGATGCTCCTTGCCCTCCTTCGGCTTCAGCAACAGCGAACAAAGTACGGGAATCACCGTAAGTGACACCACGAAGGAGGCGATCATGCTGACGATGGTCGCGATCGCGATGGGGCGGAAAAGCCGTCCTTCGAGACCGGCCAGGCCAAGCAGCGGGACGAAGACCAGCACGATCAGAATGGTCGCGTAGAGGATGCTCGAGCGCACCTCGCTCGACGCCGCGGCGATGACCTCGAGCCGCGGCCGCGGTTCGGCCCGCGACGCGTTCTCGCGCAGGCGGCGGAAGACGTTTTCGACGTCGACGATGGCGTCGTCCACTACCATCCCGATCGCCACCGCGATGCCGCCGAGGGTCATGCTGTTCACGCCCGTGCCGAACCATTTGAAGGTCAGCAGCGTGATCGCGAACGACAGCGGGATCGCCGTCAGGGTGATGAAGGTGGTGCGCAGGTTCAGCAGGAACAGGAAGAGGATGATCGTGACCATGATGGCCCCGTCGCGAATGGCTTCCTTGAGATTCCCGACGGCATTCTCGATGAAATCGCCTTGCCGGAACAAGACCCCGACTTCGACGCCGGGTGCCAGGCTGGGACGCAGTTCATCGAGCGCCTTTTCAATCTCGGCCGAAAGCTTCAAGGTGTCGAAGCCGGGGGCCTTGTCGATGCTGAGGATCACGCCGGCGGCTTCCTGCTCGTCGCCTTCGAAGGAGATGCCCGCGTCGCCGCGCATGGTGGCGACGCCGAACTTCACGGTGGCGACATCGCCGATGGTGACGATCCGGTCGCCGTCGCGCTTCACCGCGGCGGCGGCGATGTCGGCGGGATCGGCGGTCATCGCGAGATTGCGCACCATGATTTCGCGCGGGCCGGATTGGAGGTAACCGCTGGTGGCATTGCCGGCGGACAGGCTGACCGCTTGCTCAAGCTCTGCGAGCGTGACGCCCTCGGCTTGCAGCTTCAGCGGATCGGGCTCGACGTGGACCTGCTTCACGCCGCCACCGATGGCGAGGACCTCGGCGACGCCGGGGATGCTTTGCAGGCGTCGGGCGATGGTCCATTCGGCGAAGGTGCGCAGGTCCATCGGCGCGATGGCTCCGTCCTTCGAGCGCAGGCCGACCAGCAGGATCTCGCCCATCAACGAGGAGACCGGCGTCATCCCGGGCCGCGCGCCCTCGGGCAGTTTAACGGATTGCAGGCGTTCCTGGACGAGCTGGCGCGCCTTGTAGATGTCGGTGCCCCAGCCGAACTCGACGAAGACCAGTGACAGTCCGACATCGGAATTCGAGCGTAGCCGGTCGAGGCCGCCGACGCCTAACAGCGCGTTCTCGAGCGGTCGGGTGACCAGGGTTTCGACCTCCTCCGGCGCGAGTCCGGGCGACTCGGTCAGCACGGTGACGGTCGGCTTGGTCATGTCCGGCAGCACTTCGACCGGCAGCTCCGTCGCGGTGCGGAGTCCCATGAAAAGGACCAGAAGCGCGACCGCGATGACCAGCGCGCGGTTCTTCAGGGAGAAGCGAATTAGGTGATTGAGCATGAAAGAGGAGCGGTCTAGGGTTTCCCCGTGAAAAAGCGCGATTTGGTGGCAAAACACCGCGAGGCCATCCTGGCCTTGGCAGCGGAGCACGGACTGGCGGACGTGCGCCTCTTCGGTTCGGTCGCGCGCGGCGATGAGCGGACGGACAGCGACGTCGATTTCTTCGTTCGCCGGCAGCCCGGCACCGACCCGTTTCTCATTCTCTCATTCAAGGAAAAGCTGACCGCCCTGCTCGGCTGCAAGGTGGATGTCATCACCGAACAGCCCCTGATGAAACCCCGTCTCCGGGACAACATCCTGGCCGATGCCATTCCGGTATGAGGAGTGATACCGAACGCTTGAAGGACATCCTGGATGCGATCGCCACGATCCGCACCCACATGGTGCCCAGTCGCGAGGAATACGATGCCGACGAGGTGAAGCGCTGGTTCTACCTCAAGCAGATCGAGATCGTCGGTGAAGCATCTTGGAAGCTCACGCCGGAGACCAAGGCCAAGGAACCCAGCATCCCGTGGGATCGAATCGCCGGAATGCGCCACATTCTCGTCCATGATTACTGGCAGGTGGACTGGGAACTTCTTTGGTTTGTTCTTTGCAACGAGCTCGACCCTTTGAGCGCAAAAGTTGAAGGACTGCTTCACGACGCCGAGGAAGGTTGAGTTTTCCGCCGCAAGGACGACACCAGCAGCAGCAGGAAGAGGACGCCGCAGGCGATCGCGAGGAAGAGAGTGAGTGGGCTGCTTGCACCGTGGCCGTGGTCGTGTCCGTCATCCCCGCCGCCGTTGGCAGCAGCCGCGACTTCCTCGGCGGACATTTCGGTGCCGTCCTCCTTGTGCGGGTGGCCGTGGGCGGCATCGAGCGCCTCCTTGAGCGAGGCACTCCCCTTGCCGGCGAAGGATAGGGCGTAGGCGCCGCGAGTCACCACCTCGTCGCCGGGAAAGAGCCCGGCAGTGATTTCGACTCGCTCGCCGCTGATCTCGCCGACGCTCACCGGTGTCCGGACGAAGGTGTTCTCGAGTTCGTAATCCTTGACGAAGACGAAGCGGTTCGATCGGTCGCCTTGCAGCGCATCGCGTGGAATAGACATCACCTCGTCGCGCTTCGAGGCGATCAACGAAAGCTCGGCGCGCATTCCGGGGCGGAGCTTGTTACCGGGATTCGGCAGCTCGAAGACCGCTTCAACACTGCCCGCCGCCGGGTCGGAGCCGACACCCAGGCGAACGAAGGTTGCGACATGCTCGTCCGGCCCCAAGGCGGGCACCCGGATCTTCGCGGCGAGCCCTTCGGCAAGCAGCGACGCCTGGTGCTGCGGCACCTTCGCGTTCACCCAGACCGTCGAAAGATCGAGAATCTCCATCAGCTCCTTGTCCGGCTCGACCGGCGCGCCGAGGTGAGCTTCGGAGCGGACCACCAGGCCGTCGGCCGGGGCTTTCAGCTCGATCACCGGCGGCGGGTCGCCCGGCTGACGGCTTTCGACGCGGACCAGCAACTCGCCCTTTTTGACGAAGTCGCCCTCGTGCTGGAGAACCTCCACGATCCGGCCGGCGACGCGGCTGGAAAGGACGGCGTGGCTTTCGCAGGTGTGCTCGATCTCGCCGAGGACGAAGACCGTGCGCTCAAAGGCGGCTTCCTCGGCGGCGGTCGTTTCGACGCCGAGGTTCTTCACGCCGGTCGCGTCGAGGACAACGGAAGTTTCGTTGCGGGCCGGCTTGTCGGCGGCCAAGGCGGATGTGGTGATGAGGCAGAGATAGGGGAAAATGGAAAATTTCATGACGGTCACGGATTCAAGGTTGGCCGATGGCGGCTTCGTAGCGGACGCGGGCAAGATGGAAGCCACGCAGGGCGTCGAGCCTCGCGGACGAGAGTTCGAGGCGCTTTTCACGGGAGCGAAAGACCGCCTGGAGTTCGCCTTGTCCCTTGCGGAAAGCGTCCTCGGCGGCGGCGGACTGCTGGTCGGCGAGCGGCATCAGGTTGTCGCCCAGCTCGCCTAACAGCTTGGCCCATTCCGCCATCTCGGCACGGGCGGCCTCGGCCTCGAGGCGGATCGAGCGGCCGAGCGCGAGGGTCTCCAGCTCCTTGCGTTCCTTCCGGGCCTGCGCCTCCTCGATCGCCCCTTCGTTCTTGTTCCAAAGCGGCAGCGGAATCTTGAAGCGCAGTCCGACGAGGGCCTCCTTGTCGTAGCCTTCCGGCACATCCTCCGTGCGCTCCGCGGCGGCGAACAGGCCGGCTTCCACATCGTCGTAGCGCCTCGCTTGCTCCAAGGTCACGCCCTCGCCGGCGGCGCGGGCACCCAGCACGGCGGCTTGGAAATCCGGGCGGCGCGCGGGATCGACTCCGGCGTCGGGCAGCGCCGGTGCCGGCAGAGTCCCGCCGACATGCAACGGCTCACCCGGCCGGATGCCGAGCAGCGGTTTCAACGTGCCGACGGCCGCGGTCTCGGCGGCATCGAGCTGGCGCATCCCGACCGCCAACCCGGCGGCTTCGAGTTTCGCCTGACCGGCATCGAGCGCCGATCCCTCGCCCTTCTCCGCCGCGGCGGCGAGCACGCCGGCGAATTCGCCCGCCAGCCCGGCCTGCTCGCCGAGCAACTCGCGCCGCTGGCGGATCGCCAGCACATTCACCACCGCCTCGCGGGCCTCGGCGATGATCCGCCGCTCGACTTCCCGGACCTCGGCCTCGGACGCCTTGTATTCGGTGAGCGTGACCTGTTTCTCCAAAGCGAGGCGGCCGGTGATCGGGAAGCGCTGGGTGAAGCCGATTTCGAAGCTGCGCTCCCGCATCCGGGGATCGTGCTTGAAGCCGGCCTCGAGCTCCGGATTCGTCAGGCGGCCGGATTGGTTCATGCGCCCGAGCGCTTCGCGGATCCGCAGGCGGGCAGCGGCGAGGTCGGGATTCTGGGCGCGGACGCGGTCGCCGATGCTGGCGAGCGAGACCACCACGCCGGGCTCGGCGGCCAGCGGCAGGGTGGTCGAAACGAACGCCAGCAAGGCGAACAAACGATAGGTGGACATGATTTCAGGAAAGGATGAGCCGCGGCCACCATGGGCACGGACACGGGCAAGGAACGGACGGTTCTAACAGGGGAACCCCGCGGGCAAAACGGGCCCGGGCGGAGGAAACATCGCGCCGCGCGGGCACGATGGAGCGCGATCAAAGGGCGCTCAGATCAACGGCGGCTTGTCCAAGTCGAACACCGGCCCGTCAGGCGGGACCTGCCTCAACGACTGGAGCCCCACCAGAAACGAATCGGGCAGCGGGAGGCGGCAGCCCCCGGCGACATCGACCGCCAGCGGCAGCGATCCGCAGCAGGCGTGATGGTGGTGATGCTCGCCCGGCGGACAATCCGACGGGCAATCGGTTCCGGGCTCATCATGATCCGGTTCGTCGTGGCCGTGGCACGGCGAACCGTGTTCGGACGCGTGGTCGTGATCGTGTTCGTGAAAATGACCGACCGCCAGCACGCGCGACGAGAGCCCGGCAAGAACACCGAGCACCATCAGCCATGTCAGCAAACCGCGCACGGTGACCAAAGAACGCGGAATCCAGTTCGCGGCAAGCGGAATCTCGCCCCGCTCTTGGCACTTGGCACTTCTCCCTTGGAACTTCACCGTCCCCTCATGCCCGTCGCCGAACCCGCCAAGGAGCTGCGCTTCACCCGCGCCGGGCAGGCCGCGGGCTTCTGGATCGCGGCGGCGGTCTGCATCATGGCAGGCCTCGTTTTTTTCCTGCTGACGCCCCACCGCGCCGAGAACCCGCAGCTCCCCCACCCCTCCTGGGGCTTCGTCCCGCTCGCCCTTGCCGCCGGCTTGATCCGCCTCGCGTGGCGCTGCACCCAGCACGCTTACATCCTGCTCAGCCCGATCGGCGTGGAAGTCTTCCCGCTGTTCCGCCCCGAGGCCACGATGCAGGTCATCCCCTGGCAGCAGATCGACTCCGCGGAGATCGACAAGCGCCGCCTGACCCTCCATTTCACCGCCGAGAAATCCGCCGGCATCCATCTTTCGCTCTCGCCGATCGCCAGGGACCGGCGCGAACTTCTGGCCAAAGCCATCCACGGCCGCTTTCCTTCCTGATTCGACGTTCGATGTTGGACGTTCGATGTTCGATGTTCATTTTCCACCCATGCGCCCGCCATCCCGCCAAATCCTCTCCGTCGAAGAAGCCTTCGGTCGCAATAGCTGGCATTGCGAACTGGTCGAGGGCCGCGATGTCCTGCGCGCCGTCTTTTCCGGCCACCACACCCGGATCGAGATGGTGGTCCAGGCCTACACCCCGATGAACGCACTCGCCGTGATGGGCGAAATTCCGCTGCCGCTCGACGAGGACCACCAGCCCTACTTGTTAGAGCTGCTCGCCCGCGCCAACAAGTCGCTCAACCTCGGCGGCTTCGAGTTCGACCTCGACCGCCAGCGCCTGGTCTTCCGCGTCACCAACATCTTCGAGAAAGAGCTCTACGATGCCGACATTGTCTCCTCGATGGTCCACTGCGCCGTCGCCGAGACCGACCGCATCGCGCCCTACGCGATGACCGTGTTGCGCACCCCGGAAGACCTGCTCGAAGACCTCGACATCAAACGCCTGCTCCAGCGCGAAGACCTCATCCCGCCGGTGCCGGGGGAAGAGGAGGAGGACTACCTTTGAAGTTCCAAGTGATCCCCCTTCGCCAAGGCTACGGGGGACAAGAAAGTTCCAAGTGCCAACCAAGACCCGTATGAAAGCCATCCTTGCCCTCGCCCTGTTCGCCGCTCCCGCCATTGCCGCTGATCACCCTGCCGAGGCCTGGGAGCTGACGCTTGAGTCCGGTTATCTCTGGAATATCGGCAACAACACGGCCATCGATTACGAGATCGCGCCGACCCAGTTCACGCTGCGCAGCCCGGTGGTGCTGAACTGGTGGGAAGATGAGAACGGCGCGCGCCTGGTGGTTCGCAGCCGGGCTTCGCTGTTGTTGGAGTCCATCGTCGAAGGTCCGGAAGATTACTACATCGGGATCAACGGCGCGCCTTCGATCGAGTATTGGTTTCCCAACGAGAAGACCTCGCTGTTCTTCTCGATCGGCGGCGGCGTGGGCTGGACGAATTCGACCCGCGAACCGGAAGGCCAGGGCCAGGACTTCACGCTGAACTGGTTCTCCCAGTTCGGCATCCGGCAGGAGATCGCGCCGAATCTTTCGGTGCTCGGCGGGGCCTACTTCATCCACCACTCGAATGGCGGCCAGACCTCGCCGAATCCGGGCATCGACGCGCTGGGCTTCACGCTCGGGCTGGGGTGGCAGTTCTGACAAGCGCCGCAGGCGGAGCGCTGGCTTCGGCCGGCGGACCCGGTCCCCAACCATACCAAGGCACGCCGGCTAAAGCCAGCGCTCCCTCAATCAATCCCCCACCACCGGCCATCCGTCCTTCCACTCCAGCGGCAGCATCCGCAGGTCGGACCTGCCGCGGCGCTCCTTGTCGTAGAAATGGTGCACCAGCATCTGCTTGCCCTTCTCCACGAAGATCGACGCGTGCCCCGGCCCGATGAAACGGCCCTGCGTCGCGAGCACCGCCGAACCGCCGCCGTCCTTCAAGTCGTCGCCGTTCTTGTCGAGATACGGCCCGGTGATCGCCGTCGATCGCCCGACCCGGATCTCATACGTGCTGTCCACCCCGCGGCAGCACTTTCCCCAGTTAACGAACAGATAGTACCAGTCGCCTTCCCTGTGGATGAACGGCGCCTCGATCTCCGGATACATCGCCAGCTTCAGCGGCGGCTTGTCGTCCTTCCTCAGGCCCGTCGCCGGATCGAGTTCCACCAGGAAAATCCCTTCCCAGAACGACCCGAAGCTCATCCACAGCTTCCCGCCGTCCATCACCAGCGCCGGGTCGATCGCGTTGAAGCGGTCGCCGCGCCGCGAACGCAGGATCACGCCCTCGTCCTTCCAGCCGTAGTCCTTCGACTTCGGATCGAGCGACTTCCCGGTCACCAGCCCGATCGCCGAGTGCTGCGAACCGAAGCTCGAGACCGAGTAATAAACGAACCACTTGTCGCCGATCCGGATGAGGTCCGGCGCCCACAGATGCCCCTTGTTCTCCGGCACCTCGGCCTTGTGCCACGCCGGGTATTCGCGGAACAACGGTGCCTCCCGCTTCCACCGGCCGTCCGCCTCCTGCCGCAGCAGGTTCAATCCGTCCCCGGTCCCGAGGCACCACTTCGCCCCGGCTTCCACCATCACCGTCGAGGGATCGTGAACCCGCGGATACGGCTCGTCCCGCTGGAACTGGGCCGCCAGCGGCAGCGCCGTGGCCAGCATCGTCAACAAGGTCCGCGAGATCATCCCCCTTCTAACGCCGCCGCGCCGCGGAAGTTTTCCCCGCTGTCACACTCCCGGCGGCGGGCACCGGTTGCAAAACCTCGCGAAATACGCCTCATTTCCGGAACCTTCTCCGCCCCGCATGCGACCCGTCCCGAATTCCCGTCGCTCGAAACACTCGCCGCCCCCTTCCGGCCGGGCCATGTTAGCCGCGTCCGGCACCCCGGCTCCTGAATCCCGCCCCGCATGAAGAAATCGACCCGCCGGGAACGCGCCGCCGCCCATCGCTCCAAGAGCGACAAGGCAGCCCCGCGGGAACGTCCCGCAAAGCGCGAGCGCCGGACCCGCGCGTCGTCCGGCAACGTCTCCCTGGTCCGCAATCTTGTGATCATCGCGGGGCTGATCCTCGCGATTGCTTTCACCTGGAAGAAGTATCAGCGCACACTCGCCGCCCGCGAGCACGAGAGGCGGGCCACGGCCGTGAACAAGACACCGCCTGTTGTCGTTCCCGCCCCGCTGGAGCCGGCCGAAGAGCTGCCCGTCGAGCCGCCGATCGAGGACCCCATCGCCAATTCGGATCCAACCACCGATCCGGAATCGCCGCCCCCAGCCGATCCACCGGCCGTTCCCGCCGTTTCTCCAGCGCCTCTCACTCCCGCCCAATCCCTGATCCGCCTCCGCGCGGAACTTGCCGCCGGCAAGCGTGACACCATGCCGCTCGGCACCCTGCGCCGGGGCGATTCCGACTTCTTCCTCGTCACCACCCCGATGACCTGGGCGCAGGCCAACGGCTTTGCCGATGCCTACGGCGGCCATCTCCCGCTCGCATCCCGGTCCGATGACCTCGGCTGGCTCGCCAGCCAGCTCGCGGCAGCCACCCCGACCGACCCCGCGCGTTCGTCGCTCTGGATCGGCGGCCGGACCCATGCCGACCGATGGCACTCGACCGACGGCTCGCCCATGGCCTCCGCTCCCGCCGGTGACGGCGGCTTCGCGGCCATCCGCGCCGACGGCACCTTGCACGCCCGCAGCGACGCGGATCGCCATCCTTTTTATATCCAGTGGCAACTTGACGGTTCGAATCCCGCCAGCCTGCGCGCCGTGCTGGCCCGCACCAAGGCCTCGCTCGACGGCCCCGCGCCCTCTTATCCTCCGGGCACCATCAGCGACGGCGAACGCCGCCTGCTCATCGTCTCCCGCTCGACCCATGCCACGGACGCCCGTGAATTGGCGAGCGCCGCCGGAGGCCACCTCATGGTCCCCGCGACCCCAGCCGAGGCCGATTGGATCGACCGCGAAACCGCGGCGGACAAATATCCCAAAGGCGTCTGGCTCGGGGCCACCTTGAACGATGCCGAATGGAAATGGAACACCGGCGAGGCCTGGACCTTCGCCCGCTGGGACCCGGCGGCAGTTCACGGCGAAGGCACGGCTCTTCTTGTCGTTCCCGGGGCCGGTTGGCGCGCCGCCGACCCCGCCACGGAAGCCTCCGGCTTCATCATCGAGTGGAGCCGCGACTCCGCCACTCCCGCCCCGCCGCCCACCGGCGAAAGTCACGACGACATCCTCGCCAAGTCACGCGAGTTACTCGCCGCCGCCGACAAACTACGCGCCGCGGAACTCGCTGAGAACGCGCGGAACTTCGTCTGGACCCTCGACATCTGGCTGCGCACCAACAACAAGGGCGACCTCGCCCGCTGGAAGCCGCGCGTCGAAGCCTTGAAAGCCCGCCTCGACGCGAACCGGGTTCCCCGCAAGCTCCCCGAAGCTGCCAACTCGGAATTTTCCGAACGCATGCTCAAGATCGCCCGCGGCTGCCTCGAAAAACAAAACGCCCTCGACGGCGTCTTTCTCACCAAAGCCGGCCGCATCCGGGACGCCTACACCGCCCGCCTGCTCGAACTTGCCGCCGCCGAAGAACAGCGCGGCCAGCCCCTCCTCGCCCGCAAGCTTACCGCGACCGCCGACGCCGCCGCCGATCTTGAGGCATGGCTCGGGCTGGCCGGTGATTTTGCGATGGATTAACTTACCCCTCAACTTCACGTCATGCCGATTCCCGAGTTCATCTGGTTCGCCGTCCACGCGCTCGCTTTCACCGGCTGCCTGATGTGGCACAAGCGGTCGCCATCCCCTCATCTCGTGACCACCGCGGTCGGCTTCGGCATCCTGATCCTCCTGATGCTCCCCGCCTTGTTCGAAGAGATCTTCGGCTGGGATGCGTTTGAGCAGAATGCCTCGAGCTTCATCGATCCCGAGCCGGACACCCCGTACAGGACCGGCCGGAGTTCAGGACAACTGCTGCTTGACCGTTGCAGCCTCTTCGAATGGATCGGCATGGCCTTCCTCGCCCTGGGCATCACCCGCTTTTCGAAGCAAATCGCCGCCACCACCCCGCCCGTCCGATGAACAGCACCCTCGAGGACTTCCTCGCCAACTTCTCTTCACTTGCCTACTGCATCGCCATCGTCTTCGCGGCGCTCGGCTGCCGGCGTATCCGGGTTGCCGGTGGACACAAGGCCTTCGGTGTGGCGGCGCTACTTGCATTCGCCTATCTCGCGTTTTACGGATTCACCTATATCTCCCAGTGGCTGCTCTTGTTCGCCGGCTTCTGGTCGTCCAGCCCGCGACTTGGGACGACAGTCTATCCGTTGATTAATACCGGCTACCAGATCGCGGGTTTTCTGCTGCTGCTCTTCACCGCCGTCTTCGCCACCGGCTGCCTCCGCAGTGCCCGCCGCGTGCCGCAGAAGTCCACCTGAGAAAGCCGCGAAGAAAGCCGGACTTTTCTTCATTGGGGCATCATTTCTGTTCCGGCAGATACTCCTGCAAGGCCAGGAAGGCCCCGATCAAGCGTGGATTTGCCTCCCACGCCTCGGACTCCCCGCTAATCCGACGACCCATCCGCCGCATGGTCTCCCCCGCTCCGCGGGCCTGCGGGCCATGCTGCCGTAGCCGGTCTTTCTTCCCGTCGGGCATGTAGGTCCACACGAACGACGGCCGCAGCGCGACGCCGCGATCATCCCAATTCCGCACCTCGCCAAAGCGCAAGTCCGCCAGCCACAGGCCGTCAGCCGAATTCCGCGCGATCCACCAGCCTTCGGAAAACCACTGCACGGTCTTCACCTCGCTCGCATCCGCGTGCTTCGCGACGATCTCCTCGCCTTTCGCCACCACGGTCCAGCGCACCGGGAGTTCCGCGGGATCAAAGATCGAACGATAGCCGATCCAGATCTCCCCAGGACGATCGATCAGCACCCGCCAGAACATGATGTTGAAAGGCGTCGGTGCCTCCATCCGCCGCTGCCAGGAAATCCCGCGGCGGACGAGGTCGGCCTCGACCGCCTTGCTGACCGAATGCTTTGCCCAGAAACTCAGCATCACATAAAAAGAGCTGATCCCCAGACACCACGCCGCGGACCGCACCCCGCTGCCCTTCTTCCAGTCCTTCGGCTTCACGAAAAGCCCGATGACCACCGCGACCAGCAGCGGGACGGTGAAGATGGGATCGATGATGAACATATTGTCCGTCGACAGCCGCGGCCCGGGAAAGGGATCGAACACACCGGTGCCATACACCGTGAAAACATCGATCAGCACATGGGTGCTCCATGCGAGAAAGACGAACCACGCGACCCGCTGCGGCGTGACCTTGTCCTTCTTCCACCTCTTCGCCAGCGGCTTGGCCAGCCCCCAGGTCAGCAGGGCCATCAACAGCAGTGAATGCGAAAAGCCCCGGTGCAGCCGCAGGTCCCACGCGGTCGGCAGCAGCCAAGTGAAAATGACATCGAGGTCCGGCAGCGTGCCGAACAGGGCACCCCACGCGATGGCACGCCGGCCGATCTGGCGGCCGAGCACCAGCTCGCCAATCACCGCGCCGAGCGCCGCCTGAGTAAGGGAATCCACGGCGGGAGAAACCGCCGGGGCCGCCGAAATGCCAAGCGGGAATTTTCCGGACGGAGATTTTCCGCGCACGGCGGGCCGTCATCTGCTAGAAAAGACCGGATGATCGAACACCGCTATCCGGAATTCTTCCCCGTGGCCCCCTTGCCACTCGGGGCGGACCTGGTCGCGGCCCTCGATTTCCGCCGGCTGCCGAAAGTCCTGCTCCACGAGCATCTGGACGGCGGCCTGCGGCCGGCCAGCATCATTGAGCTGGCGGCCGAGCAGGGCTATGACGGCCTGCCGACCGCCGATCCCGACGAACTCGCCACGTGGTTCCATCGCGGTGCCCAGCGCGGGAACTTGCCGGAGTATCTGGAAGGCTTCGCCCACACCATCGCCGTGATGCAGACCCGCGATGCCCTCGGCCGCGTCGCCTGCGAATTCCTGGAAGACATGGCGCAGGACGGCGTGGTCTATGCCGAGGTCCGCTACGCGCCGGTCTTCCACACCGGCGGCGGGCTGAGCCAGGACGAGGTGGTCGAGGCGGTGATCGACGGATTGGAAGAAGGACGACGGAAGTCCGGCGTCGAGTGGGGCCTGATCCTCTGTGCGATGCGCGACCGTTCCGATTCCCTCGAAGCCGCCGAGCTCGCGATCCGCTGGCGCGACCGCGGGGTGGTCGGCTTCGACCTCGCGGGCGGAGAATTCGGCCATCCGCCGAAGAAGCACGTCGATGCCTTCCACGCGATCCAGCGTGCGAACTTTCACATCACCATCCACGCCGGCGAGGCCTTCGGCCCCGAATCGATCTGGCAGGCGCTGCAATTCTGCGGCGCGCATCGTCTCGGCCACGGGACGCGGCTGCGGAATGACATCGAGGTGCTGCCCGACGGTTCGCTGAAGCTCGGCCGGCTCGCCCAGTACATCCTCGACCGCCGCGTGCCGCTGGAGATGTGCCTATCCAGCAATGTCCACACCGGGGCTTGTGCGAGCTTCGCGGAGCATCCCTTCGCAATGTTCCAGCGGGCCGGCTTCCGCGTCTTCCTCAACACCGACGACCGGCTGATGAGCGACACCGAAATGTCGAAAGAACTGGCGATCGCCGCCACCACCTTCAACCTCAGCCTGGTGGAGATCGAGAAGATGACCATGGACGCGATGAAGAGCGCCTTCGCCCCGCACCAGGCACGAGTCGATCTGATCCAACGCCGGCTGCTGCCGAACTACGCGATGCTCTTCGCCGAACTCACCGCGCAATCTTTCGCCAACCAACTCCCGCGAAATCCATGACTCTCATGAACATCCCCGAACGCATCCTGATGGGCCCCGGCCCGAGCACCGTCCCGTCCCGCATCCTGCGCGCCATGGCCTCGCCCACGCTGGGCCACCTCGATCCGCGTTACATCGAAATCATGGACTCGACCTGCGTGAAGCTGCGCAAGGTCTTCGAAACCGAGAACTCGCTGACTTTCCCAGTCTCCGCCACCGGCATGGCCGGGATGGAGTGCGTGGTGACGAATCTGATGGAACCCGGCGACGAGGCGATCGTCTGCGTCAACGGCGTTTTCGGCACGCGCATGGTCGATGTGATGGAGCGGGCCGGCGTGACGGTGCATCGGCTCGATGTCCCGTGGGGTGAGATCTTCCCGCTCGAAATGCTGGCGGAAGCGATCGAGCGACACCCGAACGCCAAGGCGATGGGCATCGTGCATGCGGAAACTTCCACCGGCGCGCTTCAGCCGCTCGAGGGACTGGCGGAGCTCCTGCACGACGCCGGGATGCTGTTCATTGTCGATGCCGTGACCTCGCTGGCCGGGCATCCGTTGAAAGTCGATGCGTGGGGTATCGATGCGATTTACTCCGGCACCCAGAAGTGCCTGTCCTGCCCGCCGGGGCTGTCGCCCGTGTCGTTCTCGCCGCGGGCGGTGGAGGTGACCGAGCAGCGCAAGACCAAGGTGCAGAGCTGGTACTTCGACATCTCGATGCTCAAGGACTACTACAGGGGTAGTGGCAAGCGCGCCTATCACCACACCGCGCCGGTCAACATGATCTATGCCTTGCACGAGGCGCTGACGATCGTGCTGGAGGAGGGCCTCGAAGCCCGCCATGCGAGGCATGCACGGCTTCACCGCCGGTTGCGCGCCGGGCTGGAGTCGATGGGGATCAGTTATGTGCCGAAGCATTCGCTTCATACCTTGAACTGCATCCACATCCCCGAAGGCGCCGACGACGCCGCGGTGCGGGCGAAGCTGCTGGAAGACTACAGCATCGAGATCGGCGCCGGCCTCGGCCCCTTCGCCGGCAAGGCCTGGCGGATCGGCCTGATGGGGCATTCGGCGAGCCAAGCGAATGTGGATCTCGTGCTGGCGGCGCTGATGGATTGTTTGGAGTAGCGGGGCGGTCGGCCCGGCTATCTCCGTCGTGTCCGTCGTGTCGACTTCGTCGGAGGCGACGGCTGCATCGGCTTCGTCGGCTGCGCCACGTGCATTCGGTCCCAACGGGACCACTCATAAAAGCCCGGCACGGAGTGCCGGGTCCACCGCGAAACAGCCCCGTGTCCCAACGGGACACCTCATGCGTGGAACGTGTGTCTCAATCCCAAACATACCGCTCATCCGGCGTCGTCCCATATCGGGCGAGGAGGGCGCGGTATTCCTCCTGAAAGGTCTCCTTCCGATGACGCACTTCTTGCCTGTCAATGTATCGCAAGAGGGCATTCAACTGCGACTGGCCGACAGAGAACGACCCGTAGCCCGCCTGCCACTCGAAACGGCGCGGTCCACCGGGTTGTTCCTTCAACCACACGGAACTGGTCTGCTTCACCTTCTTGACGAAATCGGCGATGGCGACCGTGCGACCCAAGTCGATGGCAAGATGCACATGATCGGCCACACCGCCGACACGGAAGACTTCGCACCCGACGTCCCGTCCAACAGCGGCAAGGTATCCGAAGAGGGCGGGTCGGACCGCGGTTGAAAGGGAGGGTTCGCGATTCTTCGTCGAGAACACCACATGGATGAGGATGCGCGATAGGGATTGGGGCATGCCGGAGGATAACTCATTACGCAAGCCGCATGAGGTGTCCCGTTGGGACACGCATTCTCTTCCAACCCTACCCGGCACTCCGTGCCGGGCTTTTATGAGCGGTCCCGTTGGGACCAAGACCGGGCTTTAGCAAAGAAGTCCGTCGGATGCCCATGCACCCCGCTACTCCAAAAGTTCCTTGATCGCGGAATCATCGCTCCGGTCGCGTTGATCCAAACTACCCTTTGGGTCTACTTGCAGCGTGTCACCTGCTTGGATCAGGATGCCCTGATGCCGCGGGGCGCCAGCATTCAAGCTGAAGAGCTTTCCCTTGCGGAAGAGCGTAATTTGACCCGCAAATGCATTGAGTCCTCCGGCCGCACTGATGGCTTCACCCACCGTCATACCCTCGCGGAAAGGAACGAATCCGGGACGTGCCACCTGGCCTCCAACTGAAACCACCAGGGGGGCGGCCTGCGGATTGATCGCCGGTGCAAGCCTGCCGACCATCTCCACAAACCCCGCCCGCTGCTCCTGCGGATCTTCGGCGAGAGCCGGCCGGGCGATCTCCATCACTTTCGACCACGACACATCCGCCATCTCCGGCATCTGCCGCAGCTTCATCCCGAACAGCGCCACCGCGGAGGCGAAGCGGAAATCGTTGCCGGCTTGCTCCCAGGCCACCGGCTCCCCTTTCACCGGGGTCTCGACGAGCGAGCTGACCTCGCCTTCGGGATGCTTGTGACGGAGCTTCAGTGTGAACCAGTCGTCGCTCGCCACGACCTCCCTTTCCGCCGGCTTCTGATAGCGCAGGGCATCCACCGATCCCGTCCCCGGCATGGGAACGCCGGGGGGCACGATCTCGTAGAAGGCCGTGACCGTGTGACCCGCGCCGATGTCCCCGGCGTCGATCTTGTCGTTGGCGAAATCCTCGTGCCGAAGGATCCGGTTGGCATAACCAATCAGGCGGTAGGCCTGGACCTTGCCCGGATTGAACTCCACCTGGATTTTCACATCCTTGGCAATGGTCACCAGCGTTCCCGTGAGCTTTTGCAAGAAGACACGTCGCGCTTCCTGATCCCCGTCGATGTAGAAGTAGTTGCCGTTCCCGTCGTTGGTGATCGCTTCCAGCATCGCGTCGTTCAGGTTCCCGGTGCCGAAGCCGATCACGCTCAAGCTAACACCGCTTGTAGCGCCTTTCTTCACCAGCGAAACCAGGTCACCCTGACCCGTGGTGCCAACGTTGAAGTCGCCATCGGTGGCAAGGATCACCCGGTTCACGCCGCCGGGGACGAGGTGCTGCGAGGCCATTTCATAGGCGCGTTTGATACCGGCACCGCCATTGGTCGAGCCACCGGCTTCAAGCTTCTCCAGCGCCTGGATCGCCGCGGAAAGCCCGCGCTCATCGAGAATGGTCGGATCCAGCACCACGCCCTGGGAGCCGGCATAGACGACGATCCCGAGGCGGTCGCGCTCGTCGAGCTGGTCGAGCAGCACCCGCATCGATCGCTTGAGCAGCGGGAGCTTCAGCGGATCCTGCATCGAACCGGAAACGTCGATGAGGAAGACGAGGTTCGACGCGGGGCGGGCCTTCGCATCGATCTCACGTCCCTTGATCGCAACCCGGGCGAGCAGATGCTTTGGCTGCCATGGGCAGGTCGCAAGCGTTCCTTGAACGGCAAAGGGACTGTCGCCCTTCGGGGCCTCGTAGCGGTAGTCGAAATAATTGATGCACTCTTCGATCCGCACCGCATCCGCCGGCACCGGTCGTCCTTCCAGGATCATGCGCCGGAGATTGGTGTAGGAGGCGGTGTCGACGTCGATGGAGAAGGTCGAGAGCGCGTCCTGCCACGGGGATCTCCAGGGCTGGTCGACGAGGGGACCATAGTTCTCGCGCGACGCATCTTCCGCCACGGGACGGCCCGTTTTCGATTTGCCCGGCAGCGGAGGAGGCGGGACGGTCACTCTCTGGCGGAGAGGTTTCGACCCGACGATCTCGCTCTCTCCGGCGGGGAGTCCAGCCGACTCGCCGGGAAGGACAAACCCACCGCCGCCGCCTCCGTCACCGCCTGTGCCCCATCCGTCTCCGAAATCATCTCCGTCGCCGAACGGAGCCCTGACTTCTTCGCTTAACTTGGCAAATTCCGTCTCATCGATTGTTGGAGGCGGAACGGGGCGCTGTGTGGATCCAATGAGGTTTGCCGGCGGAACATCGATGCTCCCTTCGCCAGCATTGAAGGAGATGATCGGGTCCTCGCTCGGAACTGACGGGGCTTCATGTGAACGCAATGCCCGGGGCTCCGAACGCTCAAGCACGGCGAGCTCAACAGGAGCGTGTCGCGAGGGCCTCGAAGAATGCCACGCGAAAATCCCACCGATCATTGTCAAAGCGGCGACGGCAAGGAAACGACCTCTCCACGATTTGTTTGAGCCTGCACTGCGGGCGGTGGATTCTTCGAGGCGATCCTCGATGGCTTGCAAGAGGTCTTCATCCGCCCCATGGCGGGCCTGCTCTTTCAGCAGCGAATCAATGAGGCGGTTGTTCGGATCTTCGGAAGGATTCATGGGAGTGGTTCGGTGAAAGGGTTCAGTCGTTCTTCGAAAGGCAGAGCCGCAGGGCGTCGCGGGCGCGTTCGAGGCGCTTGCGGAAGGCGGCGGCGTTCATGGAAAGCAGGGTGGCAGCTTCGTCGCTGCTACGACCTTCATCGTAGGTGACGCGCAGCGCCTCGGCCATCGGCGGCGGCAGCTTGCCGCGGCACTCGGCGAGACGTGCGAACAGCTCGGCGTCGCCGGATGAAAAGGGCGCGAGCGTTTCCTCCAGCCGTGACAGCGCCGCCTCGTCGAGCTGGACCTCGCGGGCATGGAGCCGGCAATGCTCGCGCCATTTGTTGCGGACAATGCCCCGCATCCACGCCGCAAAGTCGCGGGTGGCCTCGAATTTCCCGAGGCTCTGCCACGCGGCGACGAAGGCGTCCTGGACCAGCTCACGCGCCGTGCCTTCCGACCCGGCCAGGGCGCGGGCGTAGGACAGCAGGGTCAGGTGGTGCTGCCGGATCAGCTCGGTGAAGCGCTTGCGGTCCATGATCGGGGGCGGGGATAGGGCGACGGCTTGCATGGCTTTCACAAGGCATTGCCGCGGGAGGATGGGATTGTGACAAAGAATTGCGGATGCAGGAATGTCCCCGATGGCAGAAAGATTGGCTTGCCTCCTTTTACTTTGCACCGCAAAGCTAAAGCCGATGAAAGCACACCAAATGTTGTCGATGATGGTCTTGATCGCTCCCGCCCTCGCCGACCTCGAACCTGGCGACGGGATCCAGGTCACCTTGCGCGGGGTCGAGGCGGCGGAACAACAGAACGTCAACGGGACCTACCGGGTCGGCGACAGCGGCCAGGTGCGGCTGCCCTTGCTCGACCGGTTGGTCACCGCCCGCGGGTTGACGCCGGAGCAATTCGCCCGCGCGGCGGAGGCCGCCTACAGGGCGGAAGGGATCTACACGAAGCCGGCGATCGAGGTGGAAGCCTTGCAAGGGAAGGAACAGGACGAGGGCCCCGCGATGATCAGCACCGGCGGCCAGATCCGGCGCGGCGGGGAGTCACCCTTTCGGAAAGGCATGACCGTAATTCAGGCGCTCGACGGAGCGGGGGGACGCAATGACTTCGGGGGCCGCAACATCCTGCTGCTGCGGGGAGGCAAGCAGTACTGCCTCGATTTCCTGAACCTGAAGCATAAGAATATCCGGCTGCTTCCGGACGACTCGCTGCAGGTGGAGCAAAAGGGCGTGTTGGATCGCTGGAAGGGCAGCGATGAAGCGGTGAAAGTGCTGCTCGAAGAGTAGTGGAACGACTGCGTCGTACCGTGAGGGGCGAACTCAAAGGAGATTCGTAGCCTGTTACTTCTGGCCCGCCGCCCCCAGCCGGAAGGGCGCAGCCCATCCGCTACCAAGAAAAAGGCCCGCGGGGATCGTGGATCCGCGCGGGCCGTGGGAAAGAAGTGCGAGTTACTGGCCTTCAGGCATCGGGAACTGCAGGCCGCTGCCACCGCCCGGAGGTGCCGGCGGGGCGTCCTTGATCTCGACCAGCTTGAGTTCGAAAATCAGCACGCTGTTCGGGGCGATCTCGGCGCTGCGGCGCTGCTCGCCATAAGCCATGGCGCTCGGGATGAAGAGCTTCCACTTGGAGCCGACCGGCATCGTGGTAAGGGCTTCCTTGAAGCCTTCGATAACCTGCATGCCCATCGGCACGGTCTCGCCTTCCGGGGAGGCGTCGAATTCGGTGCCGTCGATCAGGGTGCCCTTGTAGTTCACCATGAACTGCTTCTCCGGCTCGCCTTCCTTGGGTGCGACGTATTTCTGGTCGCCGCCCTTTTCGAGGACTTCATACTGCATGCCGCTCTTGGTGGTGACCACGCCTGCGCGCTTGCCGTTTTCCTCGAGGAACTTTTTGCCGGCTTCGAGATTCTTGGTAGAACCTTCCTTCTCGCGAACCTGAAGCATTTCGCCGAGCGCCTGCATGGCGGCTTTGAGGCTCTCCTCGGAGACTTCCGGTTTGTCGCCCTTGAAGGCGGCCAGGAAGCCCTTCATGAAAGATTCGGTTTCGATGTCGGCGGCGGAAATGCCGAACTGACCGTAGTTCTGGGCGAACTCGCCACCGGTGCGGAAGCCGAGACCGTAGGAGGAATCGGTGCGAACCTTGGCGGGATCGATCGGGGCGGCCGGCGGCGGGGCGGGAACCTCGGTTGGCGGGCTGGTCGCGGTGGCACCGGCCGGAGGGGTGGTCGCGGTTGCTTCGACCGGAGGGGTGGTCGCGGTTTCAGCGGCAGGAGCCGCGGCAGGCTTCTCCGCGGCGGCTTCGTTCTGGGCGGCCGCCGGGATAAGGGTGGCGAGGCCGAGAGCCAGGACGCCGGGAGTAAGGAGGAATTTCATGTCGGCGCGGAACCTAGAGGCGGATTTCCCGCTTGTCCAGCGGCCCGTTTGCCCCCGGGAGCGCCGGTCTTCAGACCGGCTCGAGTCCACGATAGGCTGCCGG
>JAYTLR010000023.1:0-14757 GCA_043729195.1 Akkermansia sp. | reverse complement strand
CCCTGTTCGCCGCCGCCTGAGCCCACAGCCACCGGGAAACCCAGCCACCGACCCGCCGCCTAACAGATAAGAACCGGGCCAAAGTTCAGGTGTCGCCTTTGAGGCGACATGGCGATGGCTCGTGCGGCTTCCAGCCGCGCGATACGGAGGGAGATCGGGCAACAAGATGTCGCCCGCCCGTGCCATGTCGCCTGCAACGCGACACTCCGATCACCGTGCCTCGTCCCCGTGAATTTTTCACTGAAGGATTCCGTCTCGGCGGTGGTATCCTCGCCGCGTCCAACTTGCTTCCGCCATGATCCGCATCGCCCTCGTCCTTTCCCTCGTCTCCACGCTGCACGCCGGAGTGAGCCTTGATATCGAAGCCTTCGGCAAAAGCCTCGGCGGCTGGCAGGCGAAGGGCAAGGAGGCCTGCGACTACGATCTCTCCGGCTCCAGTTACCGGACCTTCAAGCCCGAGATCACCCCCACCCCGGACGGCGGGATTTTCGCCTCGGTGCGGATCGACAACCGCCGCGGTTGGCTGGCCAGCGACGACCACGCGGTGCTGGAGGTGACCATCGACAAAAAGGGCTCGATCGTTTCCGCGCAATCGAACTTGGCCCTGCAAGGCCGCACGATTTCCAGCGACGTGATCCGCACCGGCGGGACGGTCGGCGGCGCGGTGCCCGGCGTGGGCGCGGCGGTGAAAGTCGGTGCCGACCTGACCGCGGATCTTTCTTCAAAGCTGCTGCGCGAGAAGGTGGTGGAGCCCGGCCGGGTGAACTTCCCGGCGGCGGTCCGCCACAACTACAACCTTCTCTTCCAAGCGATCCGCACCGGCCCGGACCTCGCACCGCAACCCGCGGAGGTGAAGAAGGAAGAGGAGCCGGTCCAAGGCCCGGTGAAGCCCGCCACCGGCGCGGCCAAGCTGGACGTCAAGCCAACCGGCCAGACGCAGGAAATCGGAAAGTGAGGCGGGCGCCAACTGGCCGCGGCATCCCGCCGCGGAGTGTCGCCTTGCAGGCGACATGGCGATGGACGGGCGGCATCCTGCCGCCCGGACTCCGGGGCACCACGCGGCAGACAGGCGCTTGGAAAGCGCCCGTCCTTCGCCATGTCGCTTTGAAAGCGACACTCCAATCCTCCGCGCGCTGCCGCCACAAGCGCTGTCTCGTCTTGAAGCGACGGCTCAAACGCCCCGCCTGGCAAGATCACGCCGCAGGCCGACGACCAGGCGCTGCAATTCCGGCATGAGTTCGAGATCCTTGGCCGCCGGATCGAAGCGCAGCCGATGATGCAAGTCCATTGCCTCCGCGAGCATCTCAGGGCGGGGCAGACGCGGCGAAAGCTGGGCGAGCCACGGCGCGAGCGGCATCCCCGGCGGGCGCTCGCCGAGCAGCTTGCGCGCGGGCTTTTCAAGGGCCGACAGCGGGGTGATCGGCAGCGCTGCCACCGGGCGGCCATCTTTGCCAGCATCCACGCGGCTGCGGGAGCGCCAAAGGTTCCGCCCGATGTAGACCAGCCCGATCAGCAACGGCGTGAGCAGGACGGCGGTGATGATCGCCATGTTCCCGGGGCGGTCCCGCCACACCAGCAGGTTCTCCCGCCGGAGCTGGATCCAGTCGCTCAGCTCTTGGAAACGGGATGCCTGGTCGGGCTCCAGATTCACCCAGTCCGGCGGGGTCAGATCGACGTCGATCCAGCTCTTGTTCGCCTCGTCCCAAGCCCGGCACCAGGCATGGGCGTGGGTGCCACGGACCCGCGCTTCGCCGGACTCCGGGTCGATCTCCATGACCGCGAAGCCCGACACGTAACGCGTCGGCACCCCGGCCTCGCGCAGCAGCAGCGCGCTGGCAGTGGCGAAAAATTCGCAGTGCCCGGCCCGGGTGAACTGGAGGAAGGTGCCGAGCATCGTCGGATCCTTCGCCGCGACATACCCGGCCACCTTGCGGTCCTGATCCGCCCAAGTCTTGATGTCACCTGGGATCGAGTTGTAGCGGGTGTAGCGGAACTTCCCGAAGAAGTGGCGCTGCAACAGCGCGATCTTCTCCGGGACGCTCTTCCCTTCGCGCAGACCGATCTCGTCCGCCACTTCCTTCAGCATCGCCGCCTCGATGCGCGGGATCTGCAAGTCCGGTTGGATCACGATTTCCCGGCCGTTGACCGGCTGCGCCCCGACCGTGGTCCACGGCGGCTTCTCGGTGGCGAAATCCCCGCCCCACAGCACCCGGGCATCGATCACCGGCTGCGAGGGCTTCAACTTGAACGTCCCCAGGGAATTGCGGTCGAACTCCTCGAACACGAACTGGTGGAGCGCCGCCGCATTGGCCGGCAGCGGCAGCAACGTTCCCTCACGCGGGACTGCCCCGCGCAGGCGGAATCGCGTCAATCCAGGATCGACCGCCACGTTCAGGTCCGCGAGATCGGGCGGAGCGATCACGAACTCGTCGTCCGGGTCCGCAGGGTTCGCCGGATTGGCGAGGGTCCGCGGGGTGGTGAAATCCTTGGCGAAATTCCCGCCGCCGGGCACTTCGCTGAACTGCCAGGTCGTCGTAACATATTTCGCGTAAGAAGCCACCCGGATCAACTTCGGCAAGTCACCCTGCTCCGGGATCAGCCGCCATTTGATCTCGGGCGACTGCTTGATCGTGCCCAGGCTGCCCAGCGAAGTCTGCCGCTCGCGAGCCGACGGGTCGCCCTCCCCGCCGAATCGACCCTGGGTCACATAATGGTAGAGCGCGGACAGCCCGACCTGACCACCCCAGGCTCCCAAAGCGGTTACCGCCAACGCACAGGGCAAGGCCAGCCCCGCCTTCTTCCAGCTCCACGAACCGGCCCCCGCGATCGCCCACGAGATCAGGATCAGCAGCCCCGGGAAAAAGGCCGCGCTGTCCGCCAGCTCGCCCAGGCAGGCGGCCAGCAGGATGGCGCAGAAATAGACATGGCCGAAACTGAAGCTCACCTCGCGGAACGGCAGGCCGTGCTTCATCGAGTGCTCGCGGCGGCGGCGGACCAGCAGCGAAAAGGTTCCCATCGTCATCGTCCGGGACAGCCCGTAGGCCTGGACGAACTGGAGCGGCAGCAGGATCACCGGCAGCCAACTGAAGACCTTCGCCATCGCGTTCCGGCCCTCGCCTTGGAGCACCACCAGCACCATCGCGAACAGCAGCAGCAGCACCGACAGCCGCCAACCGACGAGGAACGAGCGCTCCTTGAAATCCCAGCGCACCCGGGTCCAGTGCGCGCCTTCCATCAGCAGCGCACAAGCCAGCCCCGGCACCGCACGCTCGGTCATCCCGCCCCAGAACAAGAGGGCGGCACCAAGCAGCAGGCGGGGAGGACCGGTCATCGGGGAAAGTTCCAAGTGAGAAGTTTGAAGCAGCTTGTGGACGTTACTCGTGTGCTTCCATCTCGCTTCGCTCGGCTCAAATGCCAAAAGCTAGCGCGGGAATTCTGAAAAGGCGACCGCTTTGGTGGCCCGGAATGGAACGCATTCGGTTTTCCGCGGAGCAGCGCTTCAACGTCAAAAGCGCTCCAACGGGCGCGAATGAAGGGAGGTTGAGGTGAAATTGAAAAGCATATGGCCCGTTAGGAGCCGCGAATTGTTGGCGGGAGTTTATTGAGGCGTCTGAGCGAGAACTGCGCACCTGCGGCCGGCCCGAATAGCGCCGCGATGGCCGGGGGCGCCAAAAACCACAGGCTCCGCTCCCATTGCCAAAAGCAAAGCAACGAAATGAGAGAGGCCACGAACCCTGTGACCAAGCCATCACGAACACTCCCCTTCCACCTTGCCGGCGGCTTCTGCCCGTTCTTTTGTTCATACTCCGCTTCGATATGAATCATTGGCTCGTAGCCCGCCATGATCCCGACTAACGGCCAAATTGTGAGAAAAAGCAGTGCAAACACCAGAGGTTCGCGATGGCCAACGATATTGAAGAGAACAAAGACGACAAAGCCAGCATAAGCTGCGCAAGTGTAGCCAAGATAAAACGTCTTCATCGTTTAAGGTCAAAGAGCACGCAACCCTATCAGCGGGGGCGCACGTCGATCACGGGGTTGAGGTTGGAATTACGGAAGAGCATGTAAACAAGGCGGCTGATAGGGGTTGCTGTGTCTCGTCTTGTTGGGCTTCTTGATTCTATCGGAGTAAATCTGACGGCCGGATCCACGGAAGCCTGTCACAAGCACGCGATCAGCACCTTGCGCGAAGAAGTATTGGTTAGCACGAATGACTCGTGCGTCTACATCGTCGATCTGCGCTAGCTTGTGTAACTGGACAACGACAAACCCCGGAAATGCCCTTCGCCCTTCAATCACGTCTTCTATCGTTCGTGGTAGTAAAATCGGCGTCTTATGGGAACCATTCACCGGATCGAGCTGTTCATCTTCATCTAAATAGAACTCGTAGTCTGCTTGTGCAATTACGTCTTCCAGCTTGGAAAAACTCGTGCTGTCCGAACCTCTTATCCAATCCGCATTCCCATATGATCCTGAAATAGTTTCGACCTTGGAAATGAGGGTCGTGCTCTGGCAGCCTGAGATCAGGATCAGGGCGAATACAAAAGAAAATGTGCGCGACATAGAAGACATTTGTTTTGGCCCAACGTCTAGCTCATCCGCGGCGGGGATGGAAGCCCGAATTCAAACTGGAGCGTCACTCGCCGCTGGATGAATCTTGTTCGCCGATAGTTGGTTTTGTGTATTCTGCGAGTCCAGTAGCGTATCGGTGCAACCATATTCTTGCAGATTCGTTGCTACGGCCAAGTGGCATTCTTAACTTTCTGTATAGCGGTAAAATAATGCCAAACAGTCCCCAGATAGCCCCAATAATCATACCGGGAACCATCAACAGCATAAAGAGAATGAAGGCAGGATGAGTTCGGTCAGGTGCGTCGCCGAGAGTCGTGTCCAAAACTTCCGAACCGAATATCATCGCACAAACTCCCGCCGCAGAAAAGATGCCCATAAGCATACAGACGAGAAGTGCCGCAAACGATGTGATGGTTACGAAAGTCTTGGTGAGCATGTTAGCTGGGGATCTTTCAGGCAACGTTAGAGTGGTGGCACCGCCGCCATTGGAAAGCAATTGGGCCGAAACTGAAAAGCTAATGAGCGGTTGCTCACCCACGACTTGTTGTGCCTCTTCATTTGGGGACGAGATCGCGGAATATCTGGATCAAATTTGTAGCCGACTTGATAGCTGGATGCGCCTTGCCGAGTCCTTCTAATTGAAGTGCGCTCAGCTTTAAATCGAGAATATCAAGGATCTTTTGTCCCTTACCTCCTTCGACAAGACGGGCAGCCTCCTTCTTCAAATGCTCGTCCGAGCCTTTGGGAGCAGCACCAGCTTGACCGCGCCACTCATCATATTCGGAATGCAAGGTCGCCAGTGACAAGAACTCATCTACGATCTCAGTCGATCCCAGCTCAATCATCCGCTCAATACGCTGCCTCCGAGCCTCGATCTTCTTTGGATACTGGCGGAAGTCTGTGACGGCGATAGTGTCGTTGAGTTCGAGGGGCAGTGCCCGCATCACGGCTGCATCAACGCTGGGATCGTAGGTAGTCTTCTCTCCCTGACGAAAAACCACGATCCTGATCGGGCAGCGCGAGCCGTCATTGTCGACACGCTCTCTGGCGTAGTATGGACTAAGATCCATGCCTACACCCGCCATCGCTGAATCAATCGTCATTCCCCCGTCTACGAAGTCTACCGGGCCTGGCTTCGGCACGTCCCCTCCAACGGACACCACACGGGCGGTCTGATTTCCACGCGCGGCACAAACGGCGAACAGTATCAGCGTGAGAATTGTCTTAGCGATGTTCATTGAATTCGGATTTCTTTGGCACAACAGTGTTATCATGCCGCACGCCGCATTTGCGGTGCTTCTGCGGCGTGCTGCATATCACCTGCATATGCGGCACTCAGGTCGATGGTTTTGCGGCTCCCGATCATGCTGAACTTTTAGCGCAGCAAGAGGAAGTGACAAGAAGGAAGTCGGGTGGGGATTTTAAGAGGCTTGTGGGTGGGGTTCAGTTGTTAGCGGGACGGCAGAGATCAGGCGTGGTCCAAGGGGCTTTGGCCGCCTGCGTCGGGACGCTTCATGACGTGGAAGTGGATCATGAAATACCATTTGCGGAGATAAACGGAAAAGCGGCGGCCCCGGGGGACCACCGCTCCATCGAACGCGAACTCGAAATTGAACTCGCGCTGAGCCGGATACGGCCGTGGCTTACTTCTTCTTGTTCTTCGCCTCGTCCAGCTTCTCGCGGACCTTGTCGGAGAGCTCGGTGTAGAGGGCCTCGTCGGCTCGGAGCGCTTCCTTGGCGGCATCCCGGCCCTGGGCGAGCTGGGCACCGTTGTAGGCGAACCACGAACCGCGCTTCTGGATGAGCTCCATCTCGAGGGCGAGGTCGAGCAGCGAGCCGACCGAGGAAATGCCTTCGTTGTACATGATGTCGAACTCGCACTCGGTGAAGGGCGGCGCGACCTTGTTCTTTACGATCTTGATCTTGGTCCGGCTGCCTTGGACGGTGCCGTCGGAGGCCTTGATCTGGCCGATGCGGCGGATATCGACGCGGACGGAGGAGAAGAACTTCAGCGCGCGGCCGCCGGGGGTGGTCTCGGGGTTGCCGAACATCACGCCGATCTTCTCGCGGATCTGGTTGGTGAAGATGCAGACGGTGCGGGCCTTGGCGATGAAGCTGGTCAGCTTGCGCATCGCCGCGCTCATCAAGCGGGCCTGGGCGCCGACGGTAGAATCGCCGATCTCGCCGTCGAGTTCCTGCTTGGTCACCAGGGCGGCGACCGAGTCGAGCACGATGACGTCGATCGCGTTCGAGCGGACCAGCGCCTCGCAGATCTGGAGGGCTTCTTCCCCGGAGGAAGGCTGGGAAACGAGGAGGTCGTCGAGGTTGACGCCGAGCATTTTCGCATACTGCGGGTCGAGGGCGTGCTCGACGTCGATGAAGGCCGCGAGACCACCCTTTTTCTGGGCCTGGGCGATCACGGTGAGGGTGAGGGTCGTCTTACCGGAGGATTCTGGGCCGAACACCTCGATGATGCGGCCGCGGGGGAAACCGCCGACGCCGAGGGCGCGGTCGATCAGCAGGTTACCGGTGGGAATGACGTCGACATCGACCCGGTGGCCGTCGCCCATCCGCATGATGGCGGCTTCCCCGAACTCCTTCTGGATACTGGAGATGGCGAGGTCGAGGTTGCGTTTGCGGGCGTCGGCGAGCTTGTCGGAGGGATCTTCGGTGGTTTTGGCCATGGTGTTCGTCTGAGTTCGTGGAGCTTGTCGCAGGCAGGCAGCGGGGCGTCAAACAAAAGATGTTCACTCGAACAAAAAAGTGCCTTTTGGCGATGCGAGCGGAGGTCACGAGGTGCGCGCAGGCTCCGCGCCCGCGCCTGTCTTTCTGGGCACTTCAACCGGGCGAAGCGAGATGGAAGCACACGAATACCGTTCACAAACTGCTTCAAACTTTCCATTGGGAACTTCAGGCTCCCCCCATGCGCTTTCCCCACGGCCACCTCGCCTACTGCACGAACATCCACCCGGCTGAGGACTGGACCAGCACCTTCCGCGCGCTGGATACCCACGCGATGAAAGTCCGCGACCTGGTCTCTCCCGGCCAGCCTTTCGCCATCGGCCTCCGCCTCTCCGCCAAGGCCGCTGCCGAACTCCTGCGCGGCGAGGAACTCAACGAGTTCAAGACCTGGCTCGGCGAGGAGAACGCCTACGTTTTCACCATCAACGGTTTCCCCTATGGCGACTTCCACGGCACCCGCGTGAAGCGCAACGTCTTCCGCCCCGACTGGGCCGACCCCGCCCGCCTCGAATACACCAAGGAGCTCTTCACCATCCTCTCCGAACTGGTGCCGGAGGGCATCGACGGCTCCGTCTCCACCTTGCCCGGCTCCTTCAAGGAATTCGGCGCGGACGAGGCGATGATCCACGATCACCTGATCGAACTCGCCGGCTTCCTCGACGCCCTCAGCGAGGTCTCCGGCCGCGACCTCCACCTCGGCATGGAGCCCGAGCCACGCGGCCATTTCGAGAACACCGAGGAAACGCTCCGCTTCTTCGACCGACTGCTCGACGCCGCCCCGGACCACGAACAGATCAAGCGCCGCATCGGCATCAACTACGACTGCTGCCACTTCGCGCTCCAGTACGAGGAAGCTCGTAGTTCGCTCACCGCCCTCCGCAACGAAGGCCTGCGTCTTTCCAAGATCCACCTCTCCTCCGCCCTCGCCCTCGACCCCCGCGTCCCGCACGCCGTCGAAGCGGTCAGCGCCTTCGATGAGTCGACCTACCTCCACCAGGTCCTCGCCCGCCACCCCGACGGCCGGATCGAGCGCTTCACGGACCTCCCCGACGGCCTCGCCTCGCTCGACACCCCCGACGGCCGCGATGCCGAGCAATGGCGCGTCCACTTCCACATCCCCCTCGACGCCGCCCCCGCCGAGCCGCTGCGCAGCACCCGCCAGCACGCCCGCGACGCCCTGGCGCTCGCCGAAGAGATCCCCGACCTCTGCTCGCACTGGGAAATCGAAACCTACACCTGGGGCGTCCTCCCCGCCGAAATGCAGCGCCCCGTCGAAGAACAGATCGCCGCGGAGTATCGGTGGGTGCTCGGTGACATGGAGAAAAATTCCGCCCAACCGTGAACCGAAAGCGACAGATGGCACTCGCCGCTTTGGCGGTGTTCGCGCTCTACCTCGGGTGGATCGTCCAGCCTCATGTCGCGCCGACCCGGGTCGTCAATCATGCCGGATTGCCGGACGCCGAGATTCAGGAGATTGTCGATGCGGTCGACCAGGATCCTGAAAGGATCACAGCCCAAGTAGCCGGGGGTCGCGCGCAGCGACTACCCCCGGATTCCCACGCCACGAACGATCCCGCTCTCGGAGGGATCGCAGCCGCTCCCGATCCACCGGGTGGCTCGAACCTCGCTGGCACCCCGTCGGGGTGCCTTGAGTTCCAGTGCCATGTGTCCGGGGGTGGTCGCTGCGCTTGACCCCCGGCTACTTTCGCTTGGATCCCTCCGGGAACCTAGTTTCAATTCACCTGTCCATGTCCCGCCTCCGCGCCCTCCTCGCCACCCTCCGCATCGCCAACGCGCCGAGCGTGGTGAGCAATGTTTGGCTGGGGTACATGGTGGGGTGGATTCAAATCGACAGCTACTGGGATGCCTCCCAAATGCCGTGGAGTCACATGGGTCTGGCCTGCCTCGCCGGGCTCTTCCTGTACTTCGCGGGAAATCTAGCGAATGACTGGTATGACAGGAAGTGGGATGCCGAAAAGCGTCCGGAGCGTGCTTTGCCCTCAGGGCTTTTCAATCCAGCGAGCTATCTCTTGGCAGCCCTGTTTCTCGCTGCTTCCGGCGTAGCGTCTGGATTCTTGCTGAATCCGATGAGCGGCTACACGGCGATCGCCATCTGCGCCCTGATTGCGACCTACACCTACTTCCACAAAAAGGCCATGTGGGCCGTCATCCCCATGGGCTTGTGCCGGGCAGGCCTCTACTTCCTCGGATTCTTCTCCTCGTGGCTTGGCGTCGCCTACCTTGAATCCATCGGCTACGACGGATGGTCCTACGCACTCCATAAACTGCAAACGCCTTCGATCCTCGCCGTCGGCCTCTTCTCTTACATCGTGGGGTTGTCGCTCTCCGCCCGCTACGAAGGCATGCCGGATGCGCCCCAAGGCCCGAAAGTGATCTCCCTCGCGTTGCTGATCGTTCCGATCATGGCCATGTCGAGCAGTTACATGAGCGAATATCCGGTCTTCGGCATCCTCGGAATGCTGCCGTTTGTATTGTGGCTCACGCTTTGCCTGACTCGATTCAAGAAGCCGATTCCTCGCTACGTCTCCGCGCTTTTAGCAGGGATTCCGTTGGTGGACTTCATCGCCGCGGCTCCCATCGCCCTAGGACTGGAGAATTCGCTGATCCAACAAAGCCTGCGCGATCTTCCTCATCTTGTGCTTCTTATCCTCATCCCCCTCGCCGCCTTCATCCTCGGCCGCCTCCTCCAAAAAGTCGCCCCGGCGACTTGATCAGGGCGGAGCCCACCGGGTGCGCGGAGCCTCCGCCCCGCAGAAGCCACGGGGACGGCAGTCTTGGCAATACGGACCTCAACCGCCAGCGAAGCAATAGGGACCATTCTGCGGGCCGGAGGCTCCGCGCACCCGGTGGAGCCCCCAGCGAACCGATCAATCCAATCCACCCCACTCCCGCCCCGTCTTCTCCCCCGCGGCAAAATACCCGCGCGCCTTCCCCCGGTGCAGCAGACCCGGACACTCATGCCCGGTCTCCAGAAACACGAGCCGCTTGCCCGAAGCCTCCGCCTGCTCGCAACGGCGGCGGTGTAGTTCGTTCGCCGCGACCCCGTGACAGGCCCCGAGGATCCCGCCCGGCGTCCGCCATGGCAGCCCGCCCATCTCGGAGGTGTGGCGAATGCGGTGCACCACGATGGTGTGGACCGTGGGGTCGTCCAGCCAATGATCGAAGGGAGTCTCGTTCGCCACGCCACCGTCCAGGAAGTCCTCCCCGCCGATCCGCTGCGGCTTGAAGAGCACTGGCATCGAGCAGCTCGCGATCATGAACTCGTTCAACGGGCCGGAATCCCGGACCTCCGGGCGTTGCCGGGTCAGATTCGACACCGCGATTTCCAGCCGCGGGCTCCGCAGGTCCTCGATCATTCGATCGCCAATGCACCGCGACAAATAACGCCGCATCCGAACACCCGACAGCAGCCCTGCACCCGCGATGCCGGTGACAATGCCAGGCAGCCGCAGGAAGGCCCCGAGGTCGAAGAAGGCGCGGAGGAAATGAAAGTCGTAGATGACTCGCGCCAGTTCCTCACCGCGGAGCCCGGCTGCCCACAAGCCACCCGCCAAAGCCCCGGCCGAGGCTCCCGCGATCCTTCCCGGCCGCAAGCCCCGCTGCTCCATTGCGCTCAGCAACCCGAGGTGGGCGTAGTAGCCGAAGAAGGACGAAGACAGGCAAAGCGCCAGCCCCGGATCCGCCGGCGAGTGGTGGGATTCCTCGCTCATGCCTCCTCACGGGTGGTTTCCTCGATCGCCTTGATCGAAGTGCGGTCGGAAGGGCGAAGGAACAACAGCCCGCCGCAGAGCGACCAGATGAGGTTCCGGCACGCGAAGCCGATCAACGAGCCTCCGATCGCCACCTCGGCCGGCATTCCCGTCAGGTCGTTCATCAAGATCTCGAAGGTCTTTTCCCGCACCCCGATCCCCGACACGGAAAGCGGCAACGCGCTGATCGCCTCCACCACGGGCGTCGCACCGATCACGGTCATGAGGCTCTCCGGATGGCCGACCGCGTGAAAGCCGCACCAGAAAATCGCATACTCCACCGGCAGCATCAGCGCGCTCGCCAGCAGGGCGAACAGAGCGTGGCCCCACTTCCTACGATAAACATCGTAGATCTCCGGCACCCGCCGCAGGAAGTCCGACTTCATCCCCCTCCCGGGCTTGTGGATCCGGCTGTGGAACCAGGGGCTGGACACGACGAACATCAGCGCGATCAAGCCGAGCCCGCCGCCGAAGAATACCCAGCCAAAATGGATCGCCCCTTTGCCCATCGCGCTCTGGCTTTCCAGCGCATCGAAGCGCCCGGCCGTCACTGCGAAAAAAAGCAGCGACATCGCGACCAGGCCGACCAGGTGATCGACCATCAGCGACATCGTCACCGCCAGCTTGCGCTCGGGATGCTGGCGGTTGAGGAGAAAGACTTTCGCGGCATCGCCCCCGACGCCGCCGACGGTCACCAGATTGAAAATCTCGCCCATCAGGGTCAGCTCGAAGCTCCGCGCGATGGTGACCCGGATGCCCTGGGCACGCAGCAGGATCCACCAGCGCACGGCGGAAATGAAATACGTGAGTCCGCCGAGCGCGATGCCCCCGGCGACCCAGTCCCAGCGGAGTTGCGAGGGCTGCAAGAGGGCGGACTTGCTGAAATCCTCCCCCGAAAACGCCCACCACAGGCAGGCCACGGTGAAGACCAGCTTCGCGGCAAAGAGCAGCCACTTCTTCATTGCCGCCGCCTTTCGTCCGGGATCCGGGCGGGGCAAGAGCCGTCCTGAAATTTGGACCGGGATGGATGGGATAAAGGCAGCGACGGAAATGGGGGTGGCTCTTCTAAAGAGGCCGCCGTGGTCGGTATTCCCATCCTATTCATCCTATCCATCCTGGTCCCAAAATCCGTTCCGGGAGCGGTTCTGCGGTCAAGGCTTCTCCTCGATCGCCTTGGCAATGGTCTCTACGCTTTGGAGCACACCCTTCGCCTTCTCCGCATCGGCGATTTTCAGGCCGAAGTGCTTCTCGATGGCGACGACCAATTGCAGCGCGTCCACGGAATCCAGCCCGAGGCCGCCGGCCCCGAAGATCGGAGTCTCACTGGCGATTTCCGACGCGTCGAAGTCGAGCATCAGTTCCTCGACCATCGTTTCCTTGATCTTCTGTCGGAGTTCCTCGCCTTGGGCCATGATGATGAGCTTGTTAGAAAATACCGCCGTCGATTTTCAGGGCGGAACCTGTGACGTAGGCCGCATCCTGGCAAGCGAGAAACCGCACCGCGCAGGCCACCTCGGCCGGGGTGCCGAAACGCCTCATCGGGATGCCCGCCTTGGCCCGCTTGGCGGCTTCTTCGTCCATGTGGGACAGCGCCTCGGTGGCGATGTAGCCCGGCAACACGGCATTCACGGTGATACCGGCGCGAGCGACCTCCTTCGCCAGCGTCTGGGTCAGAGCCACCACCCCGGCCTTGGCCGCGGCGTAGTTCGTCTGGCCGAGCGGCGGCAGGATGGCACTGAGTGAAGCGATGTTCACGATGCGGCCGAAGCGCTGCGCCATCATCGGCCGGATCACCGCGCGGCAGCCGAGAAAGACGGAATCGAGATTGGTGGAAATGACGGATGACCACGCCTCGTCAGGCATCGCCGCAAGCAGGTGGTCGCGGTGGAGACCGGCATTGTTCACCAGCACGTCGAGCCGGCCGTCGGCTTCGAGGATCGTCGCCACGGCGGCTTCCCAGCTCTCCTTGGAAGTCACCTCGAGGTCCACCAGCGCCACCCGATCCCCGAATTCCTCCGCGAGGACTTCGGCGTTCGCCCGGTTCGACCGCACGCCGAGCCAGACTTTTTCATCCGGCTCGTTTTCCAGGAAATAGCGGCCGATCCCGAGGCCGAGGCCCCCGTTTCCGCCGGTGATGAGGATGCTTCGCACGCCCCAAGCATCGCGACGCGGCGACCAGCGCGCAACCCCGGATCGGGATCCGCGGCGGGAGATTCACTCCTTGTTCAAACTTCCCGGACCTTCGACGGCGAAATGGCGAAGCGAAACTTCAATCTTCAACTGCCCCCCTGGGAAGGAGTGGCACCCGAAGCTGACTGAATCCTTCGATTCGCAGCATAATCCTGATGCTGAGCCGACGTGGGATTCCGGCCATTTTTCTGAACCCTTTCAACCAGGAACCTAACAGATTCCAAATTCAAGAAGCCCGAGGTGCCCCCCCCCGAGGCTCGCCGGGCCGGTCGGGTCTCCAAGGCTGAAGTTGAGAACTGGAACCCATCAAGTCAGCGAATTCACCCTCAATTCCCGGAGGGCATGCAAACTTCCCGCCGCATCCTCGCGGATCTTCCTCGCGCCGTCCTTGCGTTTCGCGCCGAAGTAGCTCCGGCACCCGTTGAACACCCCTTCCACGAATCCCTTGCTCCCGATCGCCACTCCGTCGCTGAACCACCGAACCCGGCAAAGCAGCAAGTCCGCCCGCGACAGTTTCCCTCCGCTCTTCAGCACTGCTTCCACCCGTTCCTTCGAAAAGCCGCGCCGCGAAGCGGGGGAAGAGAGTGAAGTGGGGAACGGGCGGCTCGCCCGTTTTCCCGATCCCACTGCCTGACTTCCAACCTCCAACCCCTCCCCAAACAACCAGCACCGATAAGCCTCCGCCGGCGTCCCTGCACCCCGCCTCTCCTCCCAGGAATCCAGCGGCGCCTCCATCACCCGGCAAAGCCCCCGCCGCGCCCGCTTGCTACCACCGCAGGCCTCCCCATATCCCGTCCACCGGTAGTCCTTCGGATCCTCCACCAGCCCCGCTCGCACCGGGTTCAGGTCGATGTAGAGCGCCATCGTTCGCAGTGCCTCGCCGTCCTCCACCACCACGCTCTTGAAGCGAGCCATCCACAGCGTCCCGCGGCGAGCGTGGTGTTTGTTGAACCAGCGGGAAAAGCGCTCCTTCAGCTCCTTCACGAAGCAGGAAAGGTCGCAGAAGCGCATCCGAAACGTCTCCAAAATCGCCTCGGCCTCCTCCCCGCGCCCCGCCTCCCGCACCCGCGCCAGTTCCGCCTTCACCCCGGCGATGTAGCCCTTGGAATACAGCAACGAAAGGTGCTCCAGCAGCTTGGCCTCCCCGTCCTCCCCCTCGAAGCGCTTCAGGAACTTCGCCCGCTCCGGGACTTTCACGAGAAGGTGGAAGTGATTGTCCATCAGAGCATAGGTCAGGACTTCCACCCCTGAAAACTTCGCCATCCGCCACATCAGTCGGCGGAAGGCCTCCTTCTCGACCTCGCCAAACAGCTTCTCCCCGCCCGCGGTGCGGCTCATCACATGGTAAGCCTGCCCGCCTGCATTCTCCCCGCCGAACTGCCCAAGGATCCGCCGCGGTGGCCGCTTCATCGAGCGCCCAAGGCTCCCCATCCGCCCCGGCATCGCAGCCGTCGGCAGGGTGGCTTTCTCAAGGGGCGAGAGT
>JAYTLR010000022.1:0-22027 GCA_043729195.1 Akkermansia sp. | reverse complement strand
GGCCTTCAACTCGGCGGCGACTTGCTCAACCGTCTTCCAGCCGCGCCGGATGATGGGATGCCCCCCGGCACCGTAACCCACCACCCTGCCCATCCCGGTATGGCTTTGCAGCGGCGGTGCCATTGCCAACGACTCCGAGGTTTCCTGCACTGCGCGCTCCAGAATGGCCATCAGCTCGCCTTGCAGCGACCGGTGGTTGCGCGCAGCCCGTTGTCGAAGGGCTTCTGCCCATTGCTCAGGCACATCTTTCACAGAAATATTGGACATATTGGATCCATAATGGAAGCATGTTCTATTTTGATTTCATTATGAATCCAGATCAAGAACGATGCGAAGCTTTTTTGCGGGGCTCCATTGCCGTCACCCCGCCGACAACGGTCGCAGCAACTCCGCCAGGTCACTCTCGGTAAACAAGGGCTGTTTGCGCCCCGTGGCCCCGCTGTACATGCTCTCGGCCAGCGCCGCCTTGCGTTCCTGCAGTGCCAGGATGCGCTCTTCGATCGTGCCCTGGGCCACCAGCTTGACCACCCACACGCTCTGGGTCTGCCCGATGCGGTGGGCGCGGTCGGTGGCCTGGTTCTCGACCGCCGGGTTCCACCAGGGGTCGTAGTGGATGACGGTGTCGGCGGCGGTGAGGTTGAGGCCGGTGCCGCCAGCTTTGAGGGAGATGAGGAAGACCGGGAACTCGCCGGTCTGGAAGCGCTCGACCAGTTCGCCGCGGTTCTTGGATTCGCCGGTGAGTTTCAAGTACGGCGTCTTTCGTAGTTGGAGGAGCCGCTCGATGATTTCGAGCATCGAGGTGAACTGCGAGAAGATCAGGATGCGGCGGCCTTCCTCGATCAGCGTCTCTAACAAGTCGGCGAGGTAGTCGAGCTTGGCGGAGCCGGCGGCGTCGGCTTCGACCTTCGATTCGCCTTCGAACTTCAGCAGCTTCGGCTCGCAGCAGATCTGGCGGAGCTTGAGCAGGGCTTCGAGGAAAACCATCCGCGAGCCTTCGAGGCCTTTGATCGCGATCGACTGGCGGACCCGCTTGTCCATCGTCGCGCGGACGGTTTCGTAGAGGTCCTTCTGCGCGGTGTTGAGCTCGACCGGGTGGATCAGGATGGTTTTTGGGGGGAGTTCCTTGGCGACCTCGGTCTTGTTGCGGCGGAGGATCAGCGGGGCGACGCGGGCCTTGAGGGCGAGGCGGCGATCCTCATCGCCGTCTTTTTCGATCGGATTGCGGAAGCGGCGGTTGAAGTCCTCCTGGCCGCCGAGGAAGCCGGGCATGAGGAATTTCATCAGGCTCCACAGTTCGCCGAGGTGGTTCTCGACCGGAGTGCCGGAAAGGCAGAGGCGGTGGCGGGCATCGAGCTGGCAGACGGCCTGCGCGACTTTGGCGGCGGGGTTTTTCACGTACTGCGCCTCGTCGAGGACGGCGAGGTGGAAGCGGTGGCCTTTGAGCGCGTCGATGTCGCGCTGGACCAGAGCGTAGGAAGTCAGGACGAGGTCGGCGTACGGGATGGAGCGGAAGTATTTTTTCCGATGTGGGCCGTCTAACATGAGGATGCGCAGGGACGGCGCGAACCGTTGGGCTTCGGCGCGCCAGTTCGGGACCACGCTGGTCGGCGCGACGACGAGGACCGGTTTGCCCTGCGAGCGGCCGCTGTCCTTTTCGGCGAGGATGTGGGTGATGGTTTGCAGGGTTTTGCCGAGGCCCATGTCGTCGGCGAGGATGCCGTGGAGTTCGTGGCGGGCGAGGAACTGCATCCAGTGGAAGCCGGTGGTTTGATACTCGCGGAGCTGGGCTTGGATGCCGGCGGGCTGCGGGATCTTCTCGATGCCGGCGAAGTTGCTGAGCTTCGCGGCAAGCTCGGCGAGGCGCTCGGGGGCTTGGATGCCGAGTTCTTCGGAGGTGGCGATGGCGGCGGCGTCGAGCGGGTGGAGCTTGAGCTTGGAGCCCTTGAAGCGACGCGGGTCGATCAGGGCGGAGAATTGCTTCAGGATGCGGCGGATGCGGGCGGCAGGGAGGCGCAGGGCGCGGCCGTCTTCGAGGTGGTGGAGGAAGTGGCCGTCGGCGGGGAACTCGAGCGAGGACTCCATGGCACCGCGCTCTAACAACTGGGCGAGGATCGGCAGCAGGTCGAGCTGCTTGCCGCCGACATCGAAGCCGACCGAGAGGTGGAACCAGCCGGAGCCGTCGTCCTCGAGCTGATAGACGAAGCCATCGGGATCGAGGTCGATGATCTCATGGCCGACTTCCGGGGCGAAGGCGACGGTCCAGCTCTGGCTTTCAAGGATGGGCGCGCCGGTGGCGCGGAGCCAGGGCCAGAATTCGGGGAGGTTGCCGTGGGCGGGGTTGGGGAACCAGAGGGCGGATGATTGACGATTGCCTCCGGCTATCTCCGCTACGCTCCGGTTGTTGATTGAGGATTGTTGATTTTTGATTTCGAGGCCGAGCAGGAAGCGGTACTGGGAGTGGCCGGAGAGGCTGGCGAGGCCGGCTTGTTGGAGGGCCATGATGGCGTTCATCTCGGCGGCGATGTCGCGGCGGAGGACGAGCGGGCCTTGCGGGGTGTCGAGGCGGAGTTCGCGGGGTCCGGGGATGCCGCCGAGGGGAATCCGATGGTCGCCGTAGATCGCAAGCGGGCGGGCGACGACCCAGTCGCCGAGGTCGGGGATCTTGAGTGCCTGGAGGAGGAGGCGGACGACTTTTGATCCGGTTTCCTCGCGGACGACGTCGAGGTGGAAGGTAGGGCGGAGTTCGAGGTGGGGGGTGTCTTCGGGGGGATTCGAGCCGGTCTGAAGACCAGCGGTCCCGGGGAGGACGGGGGACGAGGAGCGGACCGGCTTGCCGTCGAGCAGGCGGGGGAGGTTCTTGGGTTTGGCGGCCTCTTCGAACAGGGCTGCGGCGTGCGGGCAGAACGTGCGCACCTCGCAGGAGCAGGTGCTTTCAAAGTCCCATTCGCCGCCGGAGGGCCACATCACGACTTCGCAGGGCTCACCGGCGACTTCGGCGCGGAGGGTGAAGTTGTCTTCGTCCGGCCACTCGGCGATGAGTTCGCGGACCTTCGGCCGGAGGCGCTGGCCTGCTTGCAGGCACTCGTCGTCGAAGCGCTCCTGCCAGAGCTCGTCGTCGAAGAAGGCGTGGATGTCGGGCGAGGTGTTCAAACGGGCAGGCAGAATTGAGCGAGGCGGCGCGGAAGGCAAGCCGCGTGAGATTCGGATTCCGACTTGGCTCCGGCGATGGCATGGATGGCGCGTGCCGCTGCCGGACATTGCCTGGTTTCACGAAGCGCCGAAGCGGCGGCGCTACCTTGCGGGCATTTCGGGCGGGGCGGATTCGGTGGCGTTGCAGCACTTGCTGCACCGGCATGGATTCCGGGACGTGGTGGTTTGTCATCTCGACCACGGGCTGCGCGGGCGGGCGTCGGCGGGGGACGCACGCTTTGTTGAGAAGCTGGCGGCTTCGTTGGGCTATCGCGGCGAGTCGGGCAGGGCGGACGTGCGGGCGTTGATGAACGCGAGCGGTACGTCGATGGAGACGGCGGCGCGGGAGGCGCGGCATGCGTTCTTTGCGGAGTGTTCGCGGAAGCATCGCTGCGCCCGGTTGTTGCTGGCGCATCATGCGGACGATCAGGCGGAGACGATTTTGTGGAATTTGCTGCGGGGGAGCCGGGCTCTAACAGGGATGAAAGACCGCCAGGTGCTCCTGCTCGCCGGAAGGCCGGTGGAATGCCTGCGGCCATTGCTCGGGGCGCGGCGTGAGGAGTTGCGGGAGTGGTTGGCGGCGGAGGGGCTGGCTTGGAGGGAGGACGCGAGCAACGCCGAGCCGGTGGCGGCGCGGAACCGCTTGCGGAACGAGGTGATCCCGCTGCTTTCGGAGATCGCGCGGCGGGATGTGGTGGAATCGTTGTTGCGGGCTGAAAAGGCGTCAGCCGAGCTGCGGGACATCGAGCGCTGGGCGGTCGAGAAGGCGGCGGCGGTCGATCCGCAGGGGCGGCTGCATCTGCCGCAGTTGCGGACGCTGCCGGAGGCGATGCAGGCGGCGTGCATCTACGATTTCCTTCGTACTTGCGGGGTGGCGGATCTTTCGCGGGAGCTAGTGTCGCGTTGTGCCGGGTTGATCGATCCCGCGGCTGGGCCCGCCGTGAATTTGCCGGGGGGGAAGATGTTGAGGCGGCGCGGCGGGCGGTTGGTTGTGATTGACGATTTGGAGAAGCAGCGGGCTTCTACGGACCGCACTGCGGACTAAAGATCCGCGGTCCCGGTAGTGATGCGGCGATGCGGACTGCAATGGGCAGCGGGCTTCTCGGGACCGTTCTGCGAGCCGGTGGCACGCGGTCCCGGGGCGGAGGCGTGAAGTTTCACGCAACTCCGTGAAGGTGCGGCCGGTTTCAGTGTCCATTCCGATGAATACATTTCCGATTTTCGCTGCCGTCCTGTTTCTAACGGTTCCAGCGTTCTCCCAGCAGGGGCCGCGGGCCGCGTTGCCGGCCGGGGCGAAGGCCCACCGGGATCTCGCCTATGTCGAGGGCGGGCATGAGCGGCAGAAGCTCGATCTTTATCTGCCCGCGAAGAGCGACGGGCCGCTGCCGGTGATCCTGTGGATTCATGGCGGGGGCTGGGCGGCCGGTAGCAAAGAGCAGTGCCTGCCACTGCGCGGCGGTTACTTGGAACGTGGCTACGCGGTGGTGAGCATCGGCTACCGGCTCAGCGGCCATGCCGTGTTTCCAGCACAGATCGAAGACTGCAAGGCGGCAATCCGCTGGCTGCGCGGCCACGCGAAGGAATACGGGCTGGATCCGGAGCGCTTCGGCGTGTGGGGAAGTTCGGCCGGCGGACATCTCGCGGCGCTGGTCGGCACCAGCGGCGGGGTGAAGGAATTCGATGTCGGCGCGAACACCGAACTCTCCAGCCGGGTGCAGGCGGTGTGCGATTTTTACGGACCGACCGACTTCACCGTGTTCGTGACCACAGCGGGCTATACGAGTCATGCCAAGGCAGAGTCGCCCGAAGCGAAGTTGATCGGAGGTGCCGTCTTGGAGAACAAGGACAAGGCGGCGCGGGTGAATCCCATCACCTACGTGACGCAAGACGATCCCGCGTTTCTCATCGTGCATGGCGACAAGGATCCGACCGTCCCGATGAACCAGAGCGAGCTGCTTTTCGCCGCTCTCAAGAAGTCCGGAGTGAGCGTGCGGTATCACAAGATCCAAGGGGCGGGTCACGGCGGACCGGCATTCGAAGCGAAGGAGGTCGCTGCGATGGTCGCCGGGTTCTTCGACGAGCGATTGAAGAACGGTGCGAAAAAGGTGGAAGCGCTGGCGACGGAAAGCGCCGCGGAGGTGGCGGCGGGTTTATTGCAGCGCCGGGGTATTCCTTGGGAAGCCTTGACCCGGCGGGACGACAAGAACGGCGACGGCAAGCTGGACAAAGAAGAGTTCCGCGGCCCGGCACCCCTGTTCCAGCGACTGGACCGCAATGGCGACGGCGTGTTCACCCGCGACGAACATGCGCAGGCAGCCCCATCCGGCCGGCCTTGAGTTGGCGGGCACCGTCGATGGGGAGATCGTCCGCCAGCCGATGATGATGGGGAAATCCGCCTACAACGGGATGCTGCGCGAGGTGAAGCAGCGGGTCGAAGGCGGGCGCTGAAATTCACGAGCCCGGGGGATCGGACGCGCGGCTGGGCGGGGCGTAAATCGGCTTCGGTAGGGAGCCGGTGCCGGCGTCGCCGTTCGCCTGCTGGTCGAGGATGGCGCGGGAAAGAGCGGAGGCCATGCGTTCGCGGTAATTCGGGTCGGCGCAGAGACGGGCTTCCGCGGAGTGGCTGAGGTAGCCGAGCTCGGCGAGGATGCAGGGCACGTCGGGATTGCGGGTCAGGCGCAGGCGTCGGCGGACCTTGCCGCGGTTACCGGATTCGGCCGGCGCGACGGATTCCATCGCGCGCTGGACGCGGGTCGCCAGGCCGTGGCTATCGACGCGCCAGTAGTAGGTCTCCGGCCCGCGGATGCCGGAACTACTGGAGTTGTAGTGGATGCTGATGAGGACGGTGCCGTCCTTGCCACTGGCGCGGGACGCGCGGTCGTCGAGCTCGATGAACGAGTCACCCTTGCGCATCATCACCACCTTGACCTTGCCGGAGAGCTGGCGCTGGAGGCGCTGGGCCGTGTCGAGGGCGAGGTCCTTTTCCTTCACCCCGTGGGCGACGGCACCGGGGTCCTTGCCGCCGTGGCCGGCGTCGATGATCACGGTGTGGAAGCCCTTGGGGCCGGGGCGGTGACCCCATTGATCGTGCTGCAAGCCACCCCCGCCACCTGGTCCAGCGCAAGAGGCGAATAGGAGGGCGATGCCGGCGGCGGCGAAGGTCCAGGATCTCATGAGGGGAGAATGGGGATCGCGGGGCGGGATGACGATGGAAAAGAGCTTGGCGGGGTGTTGAACCGCCAAGGACCCTAAGTTATTGGAGGCTGAAAGATGAGAGATGGAAATCCATGCTGGAATTGACAGATGTACGCTTTTCACATTGGCTCTTACATGTCCATGAAACTGGGATTTCAGTATCTTGCAGCAGTTTACCACGTAACGGTGGGAGCGGCGTGGCTGCTGGCCCCGATCTTAACCGGACTCGCTCAGGATGAGCCGCCGGAGCCCCTGGCGTTCAGTGTTTTATGCGAGGATCAGGTCGATTTGAAGTCCATCCGTGGAGAGCCCATTGAGGACCTCAATTTGTGGAAATCTAATGTTAAGGATCTGTCGCCGCTTGCCGGAATGCCCATCAAGACACTCGTGATCTTTGGCTGTCCGGTAAAGGACCTGTCGCCGCTGGCGGGCATGCCCCTCGAATACGCATGGATCGGCGCGACGGACGCACGGGATTTCTCCCCGCTGAAGGGTGCGCCCTTGAAAGACTTGAATCTCGCCGTCTCGGCGGTGACCGATCTGTCTTTTGTTAAGGGCATGCCGCTCAAGTCCCTGGACGTTTCCGTAACCGGCGAGGGCAGGATCACCGACCTCACGCCGCTCGAAGGCATGCAGTTGGAGAAACTGGTTTTCGAAGCCGACACCGTGACCAAGGGGATGGAAATCCTACGCGGCATGAAGTCGCTGAAGAAAATCAACGGACAGCCTCCGGAGGAATTCTGGTTGGATTACGACGCGAAGGCTCCCGTCAGGGAGCGACTCCGGCAAGCCGGCGTCTACTTCCACTCGCTTGGCGTAGCGGAGAATGGCAGCCTGTCGCTTGGTTTCCATGGTTCCGAGATCAAGGACTTGTCGGTTTTGAAGGAGTTTCAGGTGGGTCACCTGATCTTGGGCGAAAGCGAGATCCGCGATCTATCGCCTCTCAAAGATTTAAGGACCACCACACTCTTGTTGGACAGCTCCATTCTGGACGACCTTTCCTCGCTCCGGGGAACCTCCTTGAAGGTCCTGAGTCTCGGGTGCCCGAAGGTCGACGACATCTCACCTTTGAAGGGGTTGGCTTTGAAGGAGCTGTATCTTGGGTGCCCGAAGGTCACCGACCTGTCAGCGCTGCAAGGAATGCCTCTGGAAAGGCTCGATATTAAAAAGTGTGGTGTGCGGGACCTCGCTCCGCTGAAGGATATCCCATTGGAGACTATCACCTTGGATATGGACCGGCGTCCCCGCGGCATGGTGGTCCTGCGGGGCATGAAGTCGCTCAAGCAAATCAACTATCACCAGGTCGTGGAATTCTGGGAGGCCTATGACGCGGGCAGGTTCGATGAAATCCAGCTCCCAACGTGGATGTTTGGATGGGAGTGAGGACAGCCGTGGGACGGCACTCATGAAATACACCATGGAGCATCCTGAAATATGCCAGACATTCAGCAGCTCCCGGAAGCCCAACCCCGCCTTCAAGGTTTTCTGGATGGAACGAAGCGAGGACGGTGGATGAAAACTGTTTGCCCGCCCCGATTCGAAATGACCTTGTTTTTCCCTGCCACCTTTAACCCCGTTACGGAGGGGCGCTCCCGGTTGCGGGTGGCAGCCCTCGTCGTGGAACCCATTCCCCATGTTCAAACCCTACGCCATCGTCGAAGAATCTCCGGACGAGATCACCTACGAGTTCAAGACCCTCTATAACGCCTGTCATGAGACGCCTCATTCCATTCATCTTGTGCCACCTGCTGGGTTGTCACGCCGCACGGGGCGTCGAAATCGACGCCTACCGCGAGTTTCCCGCCGGATCGGTTTTCATCTCACTGACCGATGGCGGGGTCACGCAGTCCATGGAGTTGAAATGGGGCGAAGGCAGCGGGGAGGCGGAGGAAGCGGGTCCGGTGCTTCACGCAAATTCCGGTGCGGCAGATGCCGCCCCCGCAATCGTGAAGCTCGATGCCAAGGCCGCGGATTCGTTTTTCTCGCAAGCCGCCCGCCTGGTGCCCCGCTATGGACTGCCGGCCGCTTCGACGAGTGTGCCGAAGTCACCCGATGGCTTTCAAATCCGGATCGGGAATTCCGATTGGCCACTCTGGCTCAATTACCCGAAATCGGAACCCGGGCGCTGGAATCAGGCGCTGGAATTGTGGAATGCCATGGAGCGGGAGGTGGGTTCGAAACTTCCATCCAAGCTCGCGCGTCCCGAACTACTTGCGGTGGCGGGTGGCAAGGAACCACGGCCCGGAGTCGGGCCGATACCGGACTACACCAGGGTCAAATTATTGCTCACCCGCGTGATGCCGTCCAAGCCGGACCATGAATCGATCAGTCTTTCCTGGCAACGATCCGATGACGGCAAGATCAGTCTGAGCGCGATGTGGTATCCCCGGACCGGCGACGCGGCGAAGGCCGAACCCGAAGCGAAAATCATTCCGGCCATGCACAAGCAGTTGCAGTCCCTGTTCAAGACCCATCGCCACAGCGGGGCGCCTGCCAAGGTGAAACAAGGTGGCAAGTCCGAGCGGATCGAGGTCTCCGTGATGGTGGCCGACCATCCGGGTGAGTCGAGGATCACCTGTCACGAACGTGACGCTTCCCAATGGCCGGCCGGCCTCGCGATCTGGAGCCTCGCGCGCGACCTGTTCCCCGCTCCCTGACAACGAATGGATTCGAGGTTGGGGAGCGGTCCCGAGCAAGCTACCTCTTACCCCGAAGTCGCGATCCTCAGCTGCGCCCCGTCCCTTCGCGTGAATTCGCGGCGCATCGTGCCTTCCCCGAATCGAAGAGAGCGCCCCTCTACAAACATCGCATGATTGAACCGCGAAAAAACGCGAGAATGCGCGAAATCTCAAAGGCATGATTGTTGGTGGGAAGGGTCAGGGCACCACGTCGCGATGCCAGCGCCGTCCGGGCGGCAGGATGCCGCCCGACCTTCGTCATGTCGCCTTGACGGCGACACTCCAAGCGGACGACGTCATAAAAAAGACGCGCCTCCCGGTCGGGAAGCGCGCCTTGGAAAGGTCAGGGCTTGTTAGAGCGCCTTGGCGGCGGTGACGACGTGGTCCTTGGTCATGCCGAGCTCCTTCATCACGGTGTTGCCGGGAGCGCTGATGCCGAAGCGGTCGATGCCGAGGACCTGGCCGCCGAGGCCGACGTATTTCCACCAGAGGCCGGAGACGCCGGCTTCGATGGCGAGGCGCTTGGTGCAGGCGGCGGGCAGGACGCTTTCCTGATAGGCGGGGTCCTGGCGGTCGAAGCGCTCGAAACAGGGGACAGAGACGACGCGGACACCATCGCCGAGTTCCGCGGCGGCGGCGATGCAATGCTGGAGCTCGGAGCCGCAGGACATCAGGATGTGGGTCAGCGGGCCGCTTTCCTTTTTCGCGATGTAGGCGCCGCGGAGCACGCCGTCGCGGCGGGCTTCGACGGACAGCTCGTTCATCAGCGGCACGGCCTGACGGGTCAGGCTGAGCAGGGTCGGGCCATCGGTCCGGAGCATCGCGGCGACATACGCGCCGGCGGTCTCCTCGGCATCGGCCGGGCGGATGACGTCAAGGCCTGGGATCACGCGCAGACCGCTGACGGTTTCCACCGGCTGGTGGGTCGGGCCGTCTTCGCCGACTCCGACCGAGTCGTGGGTGAAGATGTAGGTGACCGGCAGCTTCGACAGCGCGGCCAGGCGGATCGCCGGGCGAACGTAGTCGGCGAAGACCATGAAGGTCGCGCCGGAAGCGCGGAACAGGCCGTCGTAGGCGATGCCGTTGCAGATCGAGCCCATCGCGTGCTCACGAATGCCGAACCAGATGTTGCGGCCGAGCGGGTTGGCCGCGGAGTAGTCGCCGCCGTCCTTGAGGTAGTTCTTGGTCGAGCCGTAGAGGTCGGCCGAGCCGGTGATGAACTGTGGCACGGCCTTGGCGACCGCCTGGATGACCACGCCGCCGGCACCGCGGGTGGCGTCCTTATAATCGGCAGCGAAGGCTGGGATCTTGGCGGAAAGGTCGCTCGGCACGGCACCGGCGACGCAGGCGGTGAGTTCGGCGGCGAGCGCCGGATGGGCGGCGGACCAGGCTTCGTAGGTTGCCTGCCAGGCTTCGAAGGTCTTCACCGACTCGGCTTTCACCGCGGCGAAGTGGGCGCGAACCTCGTCGGAAACGTAGAAGTGCTGGTCGGCGGGCAGGCCGAGACCGGCGCGGGCTTCCGCGATGAATTTCGCACCGCCTTCGCCGTGGGCTCCGGCGGTGCCGGCGACCTGCGGGATGCCCTTGCCGATGAGCGTCTTGGCGATGATGACCTTCGGGCGGCCGTTCTTGTCGGCCTTCGCCTTGGCGATCGCCGCGGCGATGGCGTTGAAGTCGTGGCCGTCGATGGTCACGGCGTCCCACTTCTGGGAGGTGAAATAGGCTTCCGCGTCCTCGCCCTGGGTCTGCACCGCCATCGCGTCGAGGGTGACGTCGTTGGAGTCGTAGATCAGGATCAGGTTATCGAGGCCGTTGTGACCGGCGAAGGCGATGGCTTCCTTGGCGACGCCTTCTTGCAAGCAGCCGTCGCCGTGGAGGGCGAAGACATGCTGGTCGAAGATCACGTGCTCGGCAGTGTTGAACTTGGCCGCGGCGCGTTTGCCGGAGAGGGCGAAGCCGACGGCGTTGCCGATGCCCTGGCCGAGCGGGCCGGTGGTTGCCTCGACGCCGACGGTTTCAAAGGACTCCGGGTGGCCAGGGGTGTGGGAGCCGAGCTGGCGGAAGTTCTTCAGTTCGGACAGCGGGAGATCGTAGCCGGAGAGGTGCAGCCAGGAGTAGAGGAACATCGAACCGTGGCCGGCGGAGAGGATGAAGCGGTCGCGGTTGAGCCACTTCGGGGCGTCGGGGTTGTGGCGGAGGCAGCCGCTGTAAAGGACGGCGCCGATTTCCGCGCAGCCGAGCGGCAGGCCGAGGTGGCCGGAGTTGCAGGCGTGGACGGCGTCCATGGCGAGGCCGCGGGCCTGGCTGGCGGCTTGGGAGAGAATGGCGGTATTCATTGGCGATCGAAGTTGTCGGACAGGGGCCGCAGGTTAGGAGCCCGACCCCTGCTGGCAAGCCGCAAGCGGGGCAACATGCGGAGACGATCTCATGGCGGAAATGCGGCACCTGATGTTTTCATGCGAATTTTGGCTTGTCACCCCTGCCGCTGTGACTAGCTTTCCGCCCGCCGCACGCGGCACGATAGCAAGACCCGTTCGTCTAACGGTTAGGACTCCAGATTTTCATTCTGGCAATAGGGGTTCGATTCCCCTACGGGTTGCGATTCTTTTCACCACTTCCTCCGGGAAGTGGTTTTTTGCTTTCTGACGCCGGGATCGTTAAGAACCGGGCACGAAAAAGGCGGACCTCCATGAGGAGATCCGCCTTGTTAAAGTGCCTTTGTGAAGGCGGAGCCGGGATTACCAGCGACGGCCACCGCCGCCGCCACCACCACCGCCGCCGCCACCACCGCCGCCGTAGCCGCCCTTGCCGCCACCGCCGCCGCCACGGCGATCACCGCCGCCGCCGCCGCCGCCGTAGCCACCACCGCCGCCACCGCCGCGACGTTCGCCACCACCACCACCGCCGCCGCCGAAGGACGGACGATCTTCGCGGGGACGGGCTTCGTTGACGGTCAGGTTACGACCGCCGAAATCCTTGCCATCGAGGCCGCGGATGGCGGCTTCCATGCCTTCTTTGGAACCCATGGAGACGAAAGCGAAGCCACGCGGGCGACCGGTTTCGCGGTCCATGACCAGATTCACTTCGCTAACAGGACCGAAGGCGCCGAAAGCTTCCTTCAGTTCTTCTTCGCCGGCGGAGAAGGGGAGGTTCCCCACATACATCTTGTTACTCATTGCTATCAGGTGGCCCGAACTATCCTACTGTCTCTTCTTCGACTGTTCCCGAGAACCGGGTTTCAAATCACCACTGAATGCAATTCACTTGATGACCCTCCATGCCTTGAATCTGCCAGGGCGGCGAGCGCGGGTGAGAGGATGGCGGGACGCGGGAGTGGGGCAAGCACCGATTTGAAAAACTTTCCCGCGGAAGACCTTTGTGAATCCACGCATTTCGCATCGCGAGGCCCGGAAGAATGCAAATGCGGGTGCTTGGGTCATTGACCGAGCGCTTGGGAGGGGTTACAAATCCCCGCCCTCGGGGCTTTTCTTCCACATGAAATCGCGTTTCTCCTTAGAGCGGGTTGATTGGATCAACACCGGGTTCTTGCTCATCATTTCGCTTCTCGCCGTGATTGCGGCACCGATCTACCTGTGGCAGCACGGGATGCACGGTTTCCTCGGCGGGATGTTCGCCTTCTACTGCATCGCCACCGGCATGAGCATCACGCTCGGCTACCACCGGCTTTTCTCCCACCTCTCGTTCAAGGCCAAGTGGCCGGTTCGTTTGTTCACCTTAACCTTCGGGGCCTGCGCCTTCGAGAACTCCGCGCTCAACTGGGTCTCGGACCATCGCCGCCACCACAAGCACACGGACCACGACGACGACCCGTACGATATTTCGCAGGGCTTCTTCTGGGCGCACATCGGCTGGATTCTTTTCAAGCGCCTGCCCGAACCTCCGCTGGACAACGTCAACGATCTCCGCCGCGACAAGCTGGTCATGTGGCAGCACCGCTGGGACAAGCTGATCGCTCTGGCCGTCGGCCTCGTGCTTCCCGCCGTCCTCGGCTACTACTTCGCGGGCGGTGCCACCGGTGCCCTCGGTGGCTTCCTGATCGCCGGCGTGCTCCGCGTGTTCGTGGTCCAGCAGTGCACCTTCTTCATCAATTCGCTTTGCCACACGATTGGCAACCAGCCCTACTCGACCCGCTGTAGTGCGCGCGACAGCTTCGTGATGTCACTGGTCACCTTCGGCGAGGGCTATCACAACTACCATCACGAGTTCCAACACGACTATCGGAACGGTGTGAAGCCTTGGAACTTCGACCCCACCAAGTGGTCGATCTGGCTGCTTTCCAAAGTCGGTCTGGCCAGCGACCTGCGCCGTGTGCCGGACACCAAGGTGCTGCTCGCCGAGATGGCGGAAGCTCGCCGCCGCGCCGACCTTGAACTGGCCCGCCTCAAGGAATCCGGCGACCATCCGCTCCGCGACAAGGCGCTCGAAGCGATGAACGCCCTGAGCGAACGTCTCAGCGCCAACTATCTGGAACTGGAAAAGGCGATGGCCGACCGTGTCGAACTTTCGCGGAAGGCGATCCGCAACTGGAGCAAGGAGACCCGCGAAATGCTGAATCACCTCTCGCAGTTGAGCAGCGGCCGCATTCTTTCCGCCTGATCGAAAAACTCCCATGTTACAGAGCCGCCCGGGTAATGCCCGGGCGGCTTTTTTGTTTGGGGGCCTGATCTTCGATCTCGGCAACGGGGACTTGCCAAGTTCTGGGAACCGGCGGATGGGAGAGCATGTCAGAAACCTTCCACGCCTGGGCCGCGGCCGACCGCGGTGCCGTTCTCAAGCCCTTCGACTATCAGCCCGACCCACTGGGTCCGGAACAGGTGCAGATCCGCATCGAGTCCTGCGGGATCTGCCACTCCGACCTTTCGATGATCGACAACGAGTGGGGCAACTCGGTTTTCCCACTGGTCGCCGGTCACGAGGCAGTGGGGATTGTGGAGGCGGTGGGCGAGTTCGCGAAAGGCGTCAAGGCCGGCGACCGCGTCGGGCTCGGCTGGTTTGCGGGATCCTGCATGAATTGCCACCCTTGTCTGTCGGGACGCCACAACCTCTGCGCGAACTCCGAGCAAACGATCGTCGGTCGCCACGGCGGCTTCGCCGACCGGGTGCGCTGCCACTGGAGCTGGGCCATCCGGCTGCCGGAAGGCGTGGATCCGCGGAAAGCCGGGCCGCTGTTTTGCGGCGGGATCACGGTGTTCGGGCCGATCGCGGATTTCGGGGTCAAGCCGACCCACCGGGTGGGTGTGATCGGGATCGGCGGGCTGGGGCACCTGGCGCTGCAGTTTCTCAACAAGTGGGGCTGCCACGTCACCGCTTTCACCTCCAGCGATTCGAAAGCGGACGAAGCGAAGGCGCTCGGCGCCCACGCTGTGCTGAACTCACGCGACAGCACGGCGATGAAATCGGCGGCCGGCAGCTTCGACTTCATCCTGTCCACCGTGAATGTCCCGCTCGACTGGAACGCCTACCTCGAGCTGCTCGCTCCGGACGGACGGCTGCATTTCGTCGGTGCGGTGCTGGAGCCGGTGGCGGTGCCGGCCTTCGCATTGATCGGCGGCCGCAAGCGGATCAGCGGATCGCCGCTCGGGTCGATCGCCACGGTGATGGACATGCTCGATTTCTGCGCGCGTCACGGCATCGCCGCGCAGACCGAAAGCTTCCCGATGAGCGAGGTGAACGCCGCGCTTGACCATCTGCGCGCCGGCAAGGCCCGCTACCGCATCGTTCTTGAAAACTGATCCCATGACCGCCCGCGACTTCATCCTTCCCTCGTTCTTCGGCGACGCCCTGGCCCTCGGGCCGCACTGGGTTTACGACCCTTCAAAAATCGCCGGGCTCTACCCCGGGGGGATCCGCAAGTACGACGATCCTCGTAGTTCATACCACCCGGGCAAGTCGGCCGGTGATTTTACCCACCTCGGCGACCAAACCCTGACGCTGCTCGGCTCGCTCGCGGAACACGGCGGTTCGCTTACCGCATGGCCTGCGGACTGGCGGGCGTGGGCGGAGCGGATCAGGGACGACAAGAGCAGCTATTTCGACGGGGCAACGCGCGGGACCCTCGGGAATTTCGTCGAAGGTCGAAAGCAGCCTTCGGATTCGAGCGACCTCGCCGGTGCGGCCCGGATCGCGCCGCTGTTTGCGGTGCATGGCGACGTCACGCCGCTGGTCGCCGCCGCCCGCACCCAGACCTCGCTGACCCATGGCGATGCCCGGGTGGTCGACGCCGCCGAGTTTTTCGCCCGCGCGGCCTTCGCGGTCGGCGAAGGAGCGGAGTTTGCCGAAGCCTTCGAGGAATCCGCGTTCTTTCCGTATTCGGCGCTGCCCGCGAGTGATTGGCTCATGGCGGCACGCCATACTTCGGGGGACCTGGCAGAGCACGCAGCCGCGCTCGGACTGGGCTGCGACATCGCCGGGGCCTTTCCGATCACCTTGGCGTTGGCGCTTTGCCACGAGGATGATCCGGTGGAAGCGCTGTCGGCCAATGCGATGCTCGGCGGTGATTCGGCCGCGAGGGGATTGCTGCTCGGCCTGCTGATGGGCGCGCGGCACGGAGCGGACGCCTTTCCTGTTGGCTGGACGGACCAGTTGAAGGCGCGCGAAATCATTTATCGCGACCTGGAGCTCCTCGAATCCCAATGAGCGCCTCCATCCGATCCTGGGCCTGGCCGCTGGGCGTGGCGTTGTTCTGCCTCGTCGCGGGTGGGCTTTCCGGTGCTGCATCGGCGGGCGGCGGGAGCAGCGATTGGTACCGCGACCTCGTCAAAACACCCGGCACCCCACCGTCCTGGGTCTTCGGCCCGGTGTGGTCGGTGCTCTACCTCCTCATGGGCTGGGCGGGCGGCCTGCTGGTCGTCAAAAAAGCGTGGTGCGAGGTTCGGCTTTTCAGCGTTCAGTTTGCGTTGAATCTCGCGTGGTCTCCAGTCTTCTTCGCGCTGCAACAGCCGGCCGCCGCGCTGGGGATCATCGTGGCGATGGGAATTTTGATCGGCCTCACCGTCCGCGCTGCCAAGCCGGTCTCCACCACCGCCGCACGGCTGCTGCTGCCCTACTGGGCCTGGGTCACCTACGCGACCTGGCTGAACGGCGGGATCGTGTTCCTGAACCGTTGAATCCGGTACGCGAAAGCAGGGACCCGGCATCACCGGATCCCTGTCGGGAAGAACATTTCACTTCAAGCACGGGTCACGCCCGTGGCACGCAAGCCACTAGGACTTGTAACGCAGGCGCTTTTTATGGCGGTTCTGCTTCATGCGCTTCTTGCGCTTGTGCTTGTTGATCTTGGTCTTACGGCGTTTCTTCAGCGAGCCCATGGTGGTGCTTGGTAGTTACGGGTGGATGGAAAATTTCAGGGGACGATCTTGTTCAGCGGATACTCGATAATGCCTTCGGCACCGAGTTCCTTGAGCGTCGGGATGATGTCGCGGACGACCTTTTCGCAGATGACCGTCTCGACCGCCACCCAACCCTCTTCGGAGAGGTGGGAAACGGTCGGCCGGCGCATCGCGGGCAGAAGTTCGAGCAGGGCGGGCAACTTGTCCGCCGGAAGATTCATTTTCAAGCCCACTTTGTCGCGAGCTTCCAGCGCGGCCTTCAGCAGCAGGGTCAGGCGCTCCATTTTCTGGCGCTTCCACGGGTCCGCCGAGGCGGCCTGGCTGGCGTAGAAATGAGGGAAAGAGGTCAACAGGGTGTCAACGATCCGCAGCTTGTTGGCCTTGATCGAGGATCCGGTCTCGGTGACATCGACGATGGCATCGACGAGGTCCGGCACCTTCACTTCGGTCGCGCCCCAAGAGAATTCGACTTCTGCGTTGATCCCCTTCGCCTTCAGGTAGCGCTCGGTGATCGCCACGCCCTCGGTCGCAATCCGCTTGCCTTCAAGATCTTCCGGTCTGCGGATCGGCGAGTCCTCGGGAACCACCAGCACCCAGCGGGTGGGCATCGCGGAAGCCCGGGAAAAGGGCAACTCGGCGAGATCCACCAGGCTGCCGTCGAACTCGCTGGCCCAGTCGAGGCCGGTGATGCCGCAGTCGAGGAAGCCCTGGTCGATGTAGCGGGCGACTTCCTGGGCGCGGATCAGGTAAAGATCCAGCTCCGGGTCGTTCGACGAAGGCCGCAGGCCGCGCGACGAGACATAGACCTCGTACCCGGCCTTCGCGAGAAGGTCGAGCGTCGGCGCTTCCAAGGATCCCTTGGGAATGGCCAGTTTGAGGGTTCTGTCGGGGCTTTCCGGCATCGTGCGGGGCGGCGGGGATAGCGGGCGGGCGGCAGGGAGGCAAGGGAAGTTTTTAAAACGGCGCCCGTCGCCGCGGAGCAGGCTTGGGAGCGCTGGCGGTCGGCTGGCTGTGACCCCTCCGTTTTCGAAAGAAGAACTCGTGAAATGGGCGCGGGGACCCAGGCGATGTGATTGGGGTCCGCCAGATTTGGGACGCGGCCGATTTCGCGAACCAAAAATAGATAAAGAACGGCCAGACAGAAAATAGCTACCGGTTCCGCATGGCGTAATCCCGGCTCCCCGGAGGAGTTTCAGCGGGCCTCGCCGTCGGATGAAGGCCGATCCGGCTGAGGCTCTTTCGGTACATGGCAATTCTCATTGGCATCATCTCTTTTTGGAAAGGTAGGGTTCTACCCCATGGGCACGTCCCGGGATCAGGATACAATGGTCGTCGCTGCCGCAAGCAGCAGCTCCAGTTCCCCTATCTCCCCAGCTGATAACCGTCACCAGCTTCGGCATTCGCCCCGCGTCCCCTATGAGCAACGAATTACCCACGGTCCGCACCGGTCAAGGTTCGACCCGATTGTCGCGCTCGGAGTTCGAGCACCGCTACCGGGCGCATTTTGTGGACCCTGCTTTCGACGCTGCGACAGCAGAAGTCGAGCGGCTTACGGCCATCGCGTGGGGGGCTTACGACGACAGCCGCAAAAGCCCGCACTCGCGGAAGGCCGGGCCGGAGTTTGCCGATCCGGAGCACGAACTCCCGCTCGAATGGCTGGAAACGCGAGCGGCCATTCAGGAGGCTCAGCAGCGCTTCGAGGATCACGGCGGCAAGTCGCGCATCCTTCTGATTTCCGCCTCGCCCCGCACCGATGAAACCTGCCCCGGTGAGATGGCGAAAACATTCCGGGTGACCACAAAGGTTCGCGAATGCATCGAAAGGAACAGCGGCTTCACCGTGGACTTCCTTGATCTGAGCCGGATCAACTCCGAATACGGCCGCCAGATTCACCCTTGCAAAGCGTGCGTCTCCACCGCCATGCCGCTCTGCCACTGGCCGTGTTCCTGCTATCCCAATCATTACATGGGCCAGATCCACGACTGGATGAATGAGCTCTATCCGCGCTGGGTCGCTGCCCATGGTGTGATGATCGTGACCCCCGTCCATTGGTATCAGGCACCGGGCGTATTGAAGCTCATGATGGACCGGCTCGTCTGCGCGGATGGCGGCAATCCCGATCCTACCAGCACGCACGGCAAGGAAGCCGCGGAGGCGAAGGCGATCGAGCTCGAAGGCTGGCACTATCCCCGGCATCTGAAGGGACGGATCTTCTCAGTGATCACCCACGGAGATTCAGCGGGTATCGAAAGCCTCCGGCGCAACCTCCACGATTGGCTGACCGACATGGAACTCGTCCCCGCCGGAGCTGCCGCGGTCTTTGATCGCTACATCGGCTATTACGAACCCTACGCCACCAGCCATGAGGCACTGGATCGCGACACTGCGTTCATGGAGGAGGCGAGGAGCGCTGCACTGACGTTGATGGACGCCGTGACAGAAATGCGCAAAGGCCGGAAGGCGCCGGGCGACGAACTCGAATCACCGCGCCAGAAGTAATCGCCTCCCCATCGATCATTCTATCTCCATGAAAACACTATTCACTTCAGAAGCGATTTCCAAGGGCGGCCGATCCGGGACGGTGATGTCACCCGACGGACTGCTGTCTATCACGCTGGGAAACCCGCTGGAAGCGGGCATTGAAACCCGCGGACCCAATCCCGAGCTCTTGTTTGCCGGGGCCTATTCCGCTTGTTACCACGGTGCCTTGGTCAATGCGGCCAAGAAGCTCGGCACTCCGATCCAAGGTTCCACCGTGCGCGCCATGGTGAGTTTGGTCGAGGATGAGGAGGGGGCTTACGGCCTAGCCGTCGAGCTCCATGCGCTGCTCCCCGGCATGGATCCCGATCAAGCACAGCGAATCATGGAACAAGCTCACCAAACATGCCCCTACTCCAAGGCGCTGAGAGGTGAAGCCTCCGTCGCGCTCGTTGTGGATGGGACCCTGTCAACTCCGCCACCCGAGCTGGAAAAGAACCTGGGCCGCGATCTGGCGCTGATCGAGGAGCTGCCCGCCAAGACCAAAGATTTGAGTGCGCTGATGGATGCATCGGAGAAAACGACAGGTAAAGAGAGAGTCGCTGTCACCAAGAGCATCCGGGATAAAGCTAGGTAGCTCCCCCGCCCGGCAGTCGCAATTGTGCATTTCCCGCCGCCCGCGGCGGACTTTGGGACGAATCCGGGGTAGCGGGACGGTGGTCTCCAAAGGGATGCGCCGCTTGGCAAGCCGTCGGGAGCGATTGTTCGGCACCATGAAAGCGATCCCCTGCTACGGCGTAAGGCTATCCACGCACTTCCCATCCGGAGATTTTCCGGTTCCAGAATCCCACCCATGAATCCGAACCTCATCACCTGCCGTGCTTTTGCTCTAACACTCATCGTGTCTGCGGCACTCGGTCTGCCGTCGGCCATCGTCTCGGCGGCGGAACCGCCGATGGCGAAGCCGGACGGCAGGGCCGCCGACATGGGCAAACCCGTGAAAGTCTTCATCCTGCTGGGCCAGTCAAACATGGTCGGCCTCGGCAGGATCAGCGCTGACGGCAAAGGCGGACCTGAGGGATCCCTCGAGCATGCGGTGAAGAGCAAGATGAAGTATCCCTATCTTGTGGACGGGGCCGGCAACTGGTCCGAGCGAAAGGATGTGCGCTTCGTCCGGATGATGCAGGGAAACGGGTTGATGAATAACGAGTGGTTGGGCATCAAGGGCGGCACCATCGGGCCGGAGTTCGGGATCGGACATCGGGTCGGCGATGCGGTCGATGCACCCGTGATGATTCTCAAGAGCTGCATCGGCAACCGCGCCCTTGGTTGGCATCTTTTGCCTCCTGGAAGCACGCGGTTTGAAGAAGGGGGGAAAGTGTATGCGGGCTATCGGGATGCTCCGGATTCATGGGCCAAAGGAACGGAACCAAGTCCGCCCGTCATCAAAGAGGGGACGATAACCCTGAAGGGGGATCAACCGGCGGGCTGGTATGCCGGCAAACAGTATGACGATGACACCGCGGATGCCAGGAAGGTGCTTGCGGATATCGGGAAGCACTACCCCGGGGCGAAGACCTACGAGGTGAGCGGCTTCTTTTACTGGCAGGGTGAAAAGGACGCCGGCAATCCAGTCTGGGCGGCTCACTATGAGAAAAATCTGGTCCAACTCATCAAGGCCTTGCGCCAGGACTTCAACGCCCCCAGCGCGCCCTTCGTGCTCGGCACGATGGGTGAGTCCGTAAAGGGCGGCGGCGGCAACGGCGGCAAGATCCTCGAAGCCCATCTCGCCGTGGACGGCACCTCCGGCAGATACCCCGAGTTCAAAGGCAACGTCGCCACCATTTATACCAATCCCATGGCGCAAGGTGGGAGCGGCAACGGCCACTACGGCGGCAAGGCCGAAGTTTACATGGACGTCGGCGAAGCGATGGGCCAGGCGATGGTGAAGCTGCTTGGCGCGAAGTAGGCTCCAAGCGGAAGCGCCGTGTGACACGCCTTCGGGAGGGATTGGCGATTGTTGATTGAGGAATGTTGATTTTTGATTGGAAGTAGAGGATTTGGCGCTTCGGTCACATCAACAATCGAAAATCAACAATCGCCAATCGTCAATCGAGGCGCGTCCCGCCGCCGCCCCCGGAACTCCCTGAAAACCGGGGATTTTCGGCTTGCCATGCCGGTCCGGCTCCCTAGCTTCGCGGCCCCGTTTCACCTTTCAGTTTGCTGGCGTGCAGTTGGAGCCCCGTGGCCCGCCAGTTCTTCCACCGGGGCATTTGTCGGAAGGAAAAGCGAAACCAAACCAACCTAACCCCAACCCCGCTACCAACATGAGCACCGCAGTGCTTGAAAATACCAACCAGGAACTCAGCGATCTCATCGACGCCAAGTTCCGCGAGTTCCGCGAAGGAACCATCGTCAAGGGCACGATCATCGAGATCCGCCCGCAAGTCGTCCTCGTCGACATCGGCTACAAGTCCGAGGGCGCCATTCCATCGAACGAGTTCGAGGATGAGGAAATCGAAGCCGGCGATGAAGTCGAAGTGCTCCTCGAGCGCCTCGAAAACGACGAGGGCATGGTCGTCCTCTCGAAGGAGAAAGCCGCCCACAAGCAGAACTGGGAAAAGATCGTCAAGGTCTTCCAGGACGGCGGTCTCGTCCGCGGCAAGGTCAAGGCGGTCGTCAAGGGCGGCCTCACCGTCAACGTCGGTGTCGAAGCCTTCCTGCCCGGCTCCCAGGTCGACATCATCCCGCCCAAGGATCTCAACGAATACGTGGGCAACGTCTACGAGTTCAAGATCGTCAAGGTCAACGACATCCGGAAAAACATCGTCCTCAGCCGCCGCGAGGTGATCGAGGCGGAGCGCGCCGAACAGCGTGCCGAGTTCCTCGATTCCGTGAAGATCGGCGATCGTGTCGAAGGTATCGTGAAGAACATCACCGATTTCGGTGCCTTCATCGACCTTCAGGGCATGGACGGACTGCTCCACATCACCGACATGAGCTGGGGCCGCATCAACCACCCGAGCGACATGGTCCGGATCGACGACCAGATCGAAGTCATGGTCCTGCACGTCGACAAGGACCGCGAGAAGATCGCGCTCGGCATCAAGCAGAAGAGCGCCAGCCCCTGGGAAAACG